>NZ_JBFTJC010000001.1:0-798527 GCF_056395225.1 Cupriavidus sp. 10L45 | reverse complement strand
CGTTCAACCGCAACCACGAGCGCACCTTCTATATGGATGTGCGCTCGGCCGAGTTCACCAAATACGCGGCCAATTCGATGCTGGCGACGCGTATTTCCTTCATGAACGAGCTGGCCAACCTGGCTGACGAGGTCGGTGCGGACATCGAACTTGTCCGACTCGGCATCGGCTCGGACCCGCGCATCGGCTACAGCTTCCTGTACGCCGGCGCCGGCTACGGCGGCTCGTGCTTCCCGAAGGACGTGCAGGCGCTGATGCGCACGGCCACCTCGTACGGCAAGCCGATGCGGGTGCTGGAAGCCGTGGAGGCCGTCAACGACGCCCAGAAGCAGGTCTTGGCCAACAAGGTCATCAAGCGCTTTGGGGAAGACCTGACGGGCAAGACCTTCGCAATCTGGGGCCTCGCCTTCAAGCCGAATACCGATGACATGCGGGAAGCGCCGTCGCGGGTGCTGGCGCGCGAGCTGGTGTCGCGCGGCGCCGCGCTGCGCGTGCACGACCCGGTGGCGATGCCCGAAGCGCGCCGTGTGATCGAGACGGATCTTGCGGACATCCCCGGCGGCTTCGCCCGGGTGCATTTCTGCGATGCCCAGATGGACGCCCTGCAGGGCGCCGACGCGCTGGTGATCGCCACCGAGTGGAAGGTCTTCCGCAGCCCGGACTTCCGCGCCATCCGCGCCAGCCTGAAGGCGCCGGTCATCGTCGACGGCCGGAATCTGTACGACCCGGAAGCCATGACGGCCGCCGGCATCGAGTACCACGCCATCGGGCGCGGTACGATAAATGCCTCTTAAGTCACAGATCGTCCGGGCTATTTGTCCCGTACCGTCGGATTTCGGCCTCCAGCCACGGGACATTTGTGCCTGAAGGCCCCGCGGCCGCCCCGAGCGTGCGGCGGTTCTTATTAGCATTCTCGATCTGGTCGCGTTCCCACGCGGCCGCCCTGACATGCCACGTAGCCCGAGGATGAAAGTTTCTGCCGCGCGAAGAACCGAACTCCAGCACGAGGTGACGCCGTCCACCCCGACCGAGGACGGTCGCGCCCTCCCTGTCACCTGCTCGCGGGAAGATGCGGCGTGGATCCACGAGACACTGCGGCGCGCCGGCCTGCCTGCGACGATCTCCCGCCGGCTGGTCCTGCTGTTGCTGCGCAAGCATCCCGTCCGGCATATGAGCCCGGAGCAGCTCTGCGCCGCGATGACGCGGCTGCCGGATGCCACCGGCATCTCGACCTTCCGGCGCGCCATCCATGAACTGGCCCACCTGAACCTGCTGGCCCGGATCTTCGTGCCCAGCTCGGGCAGCGGCATCAACTTCTACGAACTGCCCGACCATTCCGCGCACGCCCACTTCTATTGCACCGAATGCCGGCGGATCGAGGAAATCCACGACGACCCGCTGATCTCGCTGCAAAACCGGCGCCTGCTGCGCCACGGGCTGACGCCCAACGCGCTGGTCCAGACCGCCTGGGTCGGCCTTTGCGCGGCGTGCCAGGCTGATGGCGCCATCGATATCAGCGCCCGCTAAGGTAGTTGGCTGGCGGCTGGCTCAGTCCACCGTGACTGGCGCCATCAAGTCTTCCAGGAAGTAAGCCGCCAGCTGATGGCGCCCTTCCAGCTTGGCCTTCGCATAGATGTTCGCGGCATGCTGGCGCACCGTCTTGGCGCCGCTCTCCCGCAGCCCCGCAATCGCTTCCAGCGACAGCCCCTTCACCAGCAGCAGCGCCACCTCCTTCTCGGCTGGCGTCAGCCGCCATGCCTCGAACTGGGCCTGCATCTGCTTCAGGAAGTCCCGGGTCGACTGGCGCGCCGTGGCATCGCGCTCCTGCGCCGCGCGCTCCCCGGCCAGCCGCGAGGTCTTCAGCTCGGCCAACTCCCGCGCGGTCCGGCGACGCTCGCGCCAGACGACGGTGAGGATCCACAGGAACACGACGGTAGCTGCCGTCTCGGCCAAGAGGTGGTAGTTGACGCCGACCGCGCCATGCAGTTGCCAGATGTCCCAGATCTGATAGGCGGGAAACACAGCAAGCAGGAACAGAAACTTCGGCGGCATGGAGGGCAGATGTCGGGCTCGCGGCATGGCGCCGGAGCCGGGGTGGGAACGGGTGAATTGAAATGTAACTGTTTCTCGTTTTGAAGAAAAGACGAGACGAACCCCATCCGCGAAGCGGGCCTCCAAGTGGATGAAAAGGCGCACGCCGGCGTCCTGGCAGGCTTCCAAGCCGCACTGAATCACCGAGGACACTGACAGTACCTCCGACACGCGCAACCGGGCCCGGGCGGCAACGCCCCGGCCCGGTTTGCCGCCTACGTCGCCGTCGTCGCTAGCGTCCTCAGAAGTCCATCGAGACCGACACCTGCACGGTCCGTGGGTCTGCGATAGCCAGGCCACCGTAGGCATCCACCGCCGCCCAGCCGCGCGTGTTCAGCACATTGCGGACATTGAGCCGCAGCACCACCGGCTTGCGCTGCGCCGTGGTCCGATAGCGCAGGCCGAGGTCGAGGCGGGTCCAGTGCGGAATGCGCTGGATGTTTTCCGCATCCACATACTGGTGGCCCGTGTAGGCCACCGCGCCGGTCAGCGTCAGCCCCGGCAGCATGCCGGTATCCCATTCCGCCCCGAAATTGGCCTGTAGCGGCGCCACGCCGATCGGCGCCTTGCCTTGCGTGCCGGGCGCGGTGCTGCCCGTGACCGTGGCGTCCAGCACCATGGCGCTGGCCAGCAGGCGCAGCCCCGTCACCGGGGTGCCGTACAGGGCGAACTCCAGCCCCCGGTTGCGCTGCGCCCCATCGGCCGTGAACACCGCCCCCGTTATCTGGCCGCCCGGTTTGGTGATCTGGAACGCGCTGATCGTGCCGATGATCTGCCGCCCCTCGACCTTGACCCCCACCTCGTACTGGCGCGACTTGTAGGGCGCGAAGACCTCGCCGGCGTTGCTGGCGCTGTTGGGCGCAGTGTCGCCCCGGCTCAGCCCTTCGATCCGGTTCGCGTACAGCGACACATGATCCGCCGGCTTCACCACCAGCCCCACCATCGGCGTCAGCGCGGTCTGGTCATAGCTGGACGCCGTGCCGCCGGTCGGCAGGAAGTTTTCCGACCGCACGCGCTGGTGGCGCAGGCCGAGCGTCAGCTGCGCGCGCTCATCCCACATGGACAGCGTATCGGCCAGCGCCACACCCGAGAGCCAGTTCTCCGAGACCTTCGGCACGTTCGCCGGGGCGTCGATGGCCTGGGCCGGCAGCGGCACCGGGTTGTACATGTTCGTCTGCGAGATCGTGGCGCTGCTCACCAGATTGCGGTCGAGCTGATCCCGGTAGGCATTCACCACCACGCTGAGCCGGTGGCGCACCGGGCCGGTATCGAAGCGGGCGCGCAGCCCGGTCTCCGCGCTGGATCGGGCCACGTTGAAGCGATAGTTCGAGTCCGACGCCAGCACGTCCCCGGCTGCGTTGACGATGGTCGGCGTGATGGCGAACAGCCGGGCCACGCGGGTCCGCCCGCCCCCCGCGACGGCGAACCACGTGACGTGGTCGGCCACGTCATATTCCACCCGGGCCAGCAGCGACTGGTCGTGGATACGCGAGTTTTCCCACGATTGCGTGATGTTGCGCCGGCCATTGGGCGCCTCGGGCACCTCGATGCCCGGCACGATATGCAGCAGCCGCGACGGCGCGCGGATCTTCTCGTACTGGTCGATGACATCGAGCGTCGCGCGCAGGCGCTGGCCGCGATAGTCCAGCGCCAGTGCGCCGGCGCCGGCATTGCGCGACTGGTTGTCCAGCCCCGTCTCGCCCGCCCGGTAGTTGCCGTTCACCCGCACGCCGAAGGCGCCGCCCGGGCCGAAGCGCCGGCCCAGATCGAGATTGCCGCCCAGCTGCGCGGCCGTGGCGTAGTCCAGCGTCACGCGGGTCAGGTCGGCGTCCGTGGCCCGTTTGGGAACGATGTTGAGACTGCCCCCGACGCTGCCACCCGGCGCCATGCCCGTCAGCAGGCCGGTCGGCCCCTTGATCAGTTCGATGCGTTCGATATAGCCGGTGGAGACGCGGTAGTTGGACGCCACGCCATACATGCCGTCCAGCGCCACCTCGCCGAAGTTGCCGCTGTTCACGGGGAAGCCGCGGATCGTGAAGGCGTCAAGGATGCCACCGGGCTGGCTGGCGAAGCGCACGGAGGCGTCGTTCGCCACCATGTCGCCCACGGTTTGCGCCTGCTGGTCGCGGATGGCAGTGTCGGTGTAGCTGAGGACCTGCACCGGCGCGTCCATCACATCCGTATCGCCCAGCATGCCGAGGCGCGCCGTCCGCGCAATCTGGTCGCCGGCAAACCCGGGCGCCGGCTGCCCCGGGTGCAGCGCCGCGTCCGTCACGGTCACGGTCGGCAGCGTCGGCACGCGTCGCACGGCAAATCCGCCGCCGGGCAGCGCCACGGCCTGCAGGCCGCTGCCTTCGAGCAGCGCACGCAGGCCATCGGGAATCGTGTAGGTGCCGTGCAGGCCCGGGCTCGTCAAATCGCCGAGCAGGGCCGTGTCGTAGGAAAGATCGATGCCGGTCTCGCGCGCGAACCGCAGCAGCGTGGCGTGCAGCGGGCCCGGCGCGATGGAGAAGGTTCCGGCCTGGCCAGCCAGCCCGACCACCTGCGCCACCTCGGCATACGCCGACAGTGACATCGCGGAGGAGACGGCCAGGCCGAGGGCGGTCAGCGACCACCCCGGCGATGCGTCAGAAGTCCACGGAAACCGAAGCCAGGAAGGTACGCGGCGCACCGAGGGAAATGGTTCCATAAGATGCAACACCGGACCAGTAGTTGCGATTGAAGGCGTTGAACAGGCCGGCCCGGAAGGTCGTGTGCTTGCCATACACCGAGGTGCGGTAGCGCGCCCCGAAGTCCACCGTGGTCCAGGACGGCACGCGCTGCGTATTGGCCTGGTTGACGTACTCGCCGCCGGTGTAGTTGACCGCGCTGGTCAGCGTCAGGCCGGGCACCCAGGGCAGGTCCCATTCCGCGCCGACATTGGCCATCACGGTAGGCACGCCCACCGGACGGTTGCCGAGCGTGGCGGCGCTGTTGGTGCGGGTCAGCTCGGCATCGAGCCAGGTCACGCCGCCCAGCAGGCGCACGTGCTTGACCACCTCGCCGGACAGGGTCAGCTCCAGGCCCTGGTTGCGCTGCTCGCTGTCGACGTTGTAGATCGTGCCGGTGAGCTGGCCGCTGGGCTTGTTCATGCGGAACGCGGCCAGCGTGGCCATCATCTTGCCGGTGTCGACCTTGACACCCACCTCCTTCTGCTTGGTCTTGTAGGGCGAGAACACCTGCCCGGCGTTGGCAGCCGTGGCCGGGGCGACGTCGCCCTTGCTCAGCCCTTCCACGTAGTTCGCGTAGAAGGACACCTGCTGCCACGGACGGAACACGATGCCGGCCAGCGGGGTGACCGCGCTCTCGTCGTAGTCAGCGGTCTTCACGCCGCTGGCGTTGTAGTTGCCCGACTTCACCTGCTGGTAGCGCAGGCCGAGGGTCAGGGAGACGCGGTCATCGAGCGCGCTCAGCGTGTCAGCCAGCGCCACGCCGGAGAGCGTGGAGTCCGATACCTTCGGCACCCGTTGCGGCGTGGCGATGTGCTGCTCGGGGCGGTCGACCGGCGCGTAGATATTGGACAGCACCGGCGTGCCGGCCACGTTGGCGTTGGCAATCCGGTCCATATAGAGGTTGGCCTGCAGCGCCAGCGCGTGGCGGACCGGGCCGGTCTCGAACTTGGTGCGCACGCCGGTATCGAAGGTCGACCGGTTGACCTGGAACTTCCAGTTCTGCGGCACGGCCGAGGTCGCGCCGCTGCTGTTCAGGATGGTCGGCGTCTGGTCGGACAGGCGCGCCACGTCGGAACGGGTGCCGCCGGCGTCGGCAAAGATCGTCACGTTGTCGGTCACGTCGTACTCGGCGTGCAGCAACGTGGAGATGTCGTTGGACTTCCACCATCCCCAGGGCTGCGTCACGTTGCGGCGGCCGTCCGGGGCGTCGGGCACCTGAATGCCGGCGGCGACCAGGAACGGACGCGTCGGCGCGTCGATCCACTGGTACTGCTCGATCACGTCGAGCGAGGCGCGCAGGCGGTCGCTCTTGTAGTCGAGCGAGAGCGCGGCCACCTCGGCACGGGACTTCTGGTTGTCCAGCGCGGTCGGGCCCTGGCGGTGCAGGCCGTTGAAGCGGATGCCCCACTGCTTCTCTTCGCCAAAGCGGCGGCTCAGGTCCACCGCGCCGCCCACCTGGGCGTCGGAGGCGTAATCGAGCGTGAAGCGCGTCAGGTCGGTGGCCAGCGGGCGCTTGGGCACGATGTTCACCACGCCGCCCACACCGCTGTTCGGCGACATGCCATACAGCAGCGCGCCGGGGCCCTTCAGCACTTCCACGCGTTCGATGTATTCGGTGAACAGGTGGTAGTTCGGCGACACGCCATAGACGCCATCGAACGCAATCTCGGACAGATTGCCCTCGTTGATCGGGAATCCGCGAATGAAGAACGAGTCCGTGACGCCACCGGTCTGCCCGGTGAAGCGGACCGAAGGGTCGCTGTTCAGCACGTCAGCCAGCGTCACGGCCTGTTGATCCTCGATGCGCTGGGACGTGTAGTTGGTGGTGGCGAACGGCGTGTCCAGCACGTCCTTGTTGCCCAGCATGCCCATGCGCCCGCCGCGCGCCACCTGACCGCCCGCGTAGGCCGGCGGCAGGTCGCCCTCGGTGGTGGCGGAGACCGTGACGGCCGGCAGCGTCGGCGCGTCCGGGGCGGCGGCCGGCGCGGTGGTCGGCGCGGTTGTTGGAGCGGCGGCCGGCGATTGAGCCTGCGCGGCCCCGGCGATCAGGCCAAGACACAGGACGGCGCCGTGCACGGCCAGTGTCAGCGGCGTGAGCTGCGGCGCGCTGCCAAGGCGGGGGGTACGGGCGATAGTGGCAAGACGGTTGACGAGCATGATTCCCTGTTCCGGTATGAATGGAGTTCCTGAAGAACAGGCCGGACGAGAATCCAGATCCCCTCAACATTTCTTGATTTTTTTAGCGAGACGGCCACGGCTAGCCGCCACTGCCATCTTGCGGCCCCACCACGACCCAGAAGCGGGTGCGATAGGACACCCTGACCGGCAAAGTCTGGGACAGGAAGGCCAGCGCCCTATCGGTATCGTCGACGTGATAGGCGCCGGACACCCGCAGGTTGGCCACCCGTGGATCGCAGACGAGGCGCCCGGTCCGGTAGCGCGCGAGTTCGGCGAGCACATCGGCAAGGCGCATGTCGTTGCCGGCGATCACTCCTTCCGCCCACCCATCGGCCGCGAACGGCTGGGCCGGGGCCAGCGCGACGCTGTCCTCGGCCAGCCACCACGTGGTGCCCGGCCGGGCGATGTCGCCGGCCCCGCCGCCACCCGGATGCAGCGCCACGGCGCCCTCCTGCACGCTGACGCGGGAGCGGTCGCCGTCGAGCCGGACCATGAACCGCGTGCCCAGCGCACGCATGCTGCCGGATGGCGTGCGGACCCAGAATGGGCGGTCGTCGTGCCCCGTCGTGACGAGGATTTCGCCCCGGCGCAGCGTGATCACGCGGCGGTCCGCCTCCAGCGCGATGCCGACGGCGGTATCCGTGTTCAAGACCAGCGTGGTGCCGTCCGCCAGCCGCAGCGTTCGTTGCTCACCCGTGGCGGTACTCGCGTCCGCCACCCAGCGCTGCCAGGGCGCCAGCTCGCGCACGCCGGACGCGGCAACGACGCTCACGCCTGCCAGCGCCATCACGCGGAGTACCTGGCGGCGCTTGCGGGCGCGCGCGGCCCGGAGGGCATCGGCGGACTGGAGGGTATCGAGGGCCAGCCGGGACGGCACGCCGGAAAACTCCGCCCGCATCGACTGGATGCGCCGCCATGCCTGACCGTGGAGCGGGTCCGCCTGCAGCCATTGCTCGAACGCCCGCTGCGCGGCGGGGTCGGGCTCGCCAAAGTTGAGCTTGACTGCCCAGTCGATCGCGCGATCGACGATAGGCAGGGGAATGGATGGCGCGTCGGCCTCAGACATCGAAACGCATGGCGTAGCACTGCCGCAGCGCCGCCGCGACGTAGCGCTCGGCGGTGGCCAGCGAGACGCCCATGCGCTCCCCGATCTGCCGGCAAGTCAGCCCTTCGAGCTGCGCCCACAGGAACGCGGTGCGCACCTTGGGCTTCAGCGAATCGAGCATGCGGTCGATGGCGATCAGGGCTTCGAGGAACTGGAGCCGGCTTTCCGGGGATGGCGCGTGGGCCTCCGGCAGTTGGGCGAGGGTCTCGAGCCAGGCGGTCTCGAGTTCCCGGCGCCGCCACAGGTCGATCACCAGACCGTTGGCGATGGCGCTCAGGTAGGTGCGCGGCTCCTGCACCTTGCAGGGCTGCCGGCACAGCAGGCGCACGAAAACGTCCTGCGCGAGGTCGGCCGCATCGCAGGCATTGCCAAGCTTGCGACCGAGCCATCCCTGCAGCCACCGGTGGTGGCCCTGGTAGAGCGCGTCGACGTGTTCCTGGATTGCGGGTTCAGCGGCGGCAGCCATGCGCCCTCTGGAGTGAAATGCCTGGCGCAGCCAAACACAAATGAGAATTGTTCCAATCTTAAAAGATGGGCAAGCCCCCGGCAAGCGCGCCGCCGCCGCTTCGCGCACAAACAACGCTTTGGCGTGGGCGATTCCGGGAACGCAAGCGGCTTTGCGGTAAAATAGAATGATTCTTATTTAGTACTGCCCTGCCATGGATGTACGCCCCAGCATCCTCCTGGTCGACGACCACAAGAACATACGTGACCCATTAGCCACCTATATGCGCCGCTTCGACTTTGAAGTCGAGGCAGTGGAGGATGGCCGGGCCATGCGCGAACGGCTGGAGGCGCGCAGTTTCAGTCTCATCGTGCTCGATGTGATGCTGCCCGGCGAGAACGGCCTGTCGCTGTGCCGTTATGTGTCCGAACATCTGCGCACCCCGGTGATCCTGCTGACCGCCGTGACCGATCAGGCGGATCGCATCGCCGGACTGGAAATTGGCGCGGACGACTACGTGGTCAAGCCCTTCGACCCCCGCGAACTGGTGGCCCGGATCCGCAGCGTGCTGCGCCGTAACCAGGCCCCCGTACTGCCCGCCGATGCCTGGCGCGCGCCGGCGCCTTCCGAAGTCCGCTTCCTCTTCAGCGGGTGGACTCTCGATACCCGCGCCCGCGAACTGCGCAATCCCTCCGACGAGGAAGTGCCGCTCAGCACCGCCGAATATCACCTGCTGCGCACCCTGCTGGAGCACCCCAACCGCGTGCTGAGCCGCAGCCAGATCCTGGACCTGACCCAGCGTACCGACACGGTGGCCTTCGATCGCAGCATCGACAGCCAGATCAGCCGGCTGCGCAAGAAGCTGGAATGCGACCCCCGGCGCCCGGCCATGCTGAAAACCGTGCGCGGCGACGGCTACCTGCTCGCCACCCGGGTCACGGTCGAAAAATCATGAAGTGGTTGCCGCGCAGCCTGTCCGGGCAACTCGTGGCGTTGTGGTTGCTGGCGATGCTGGCCGCCCATGTCATCGCCGTGCTGGTGCTGTCCTGGTGGCGTGCCGACAACGAGACCATCCACCCCTTGTACGTCCGCTCGATCGAGACGCGGATCCAGTCCGCCTACCGCGCGGTGGGCCGTTCGGCCGATCCGGACATGCTGCTGGAGGACATCAGCCTGCCGGATTCCACGTTCCGGCTGGCCACCGCGCCGCGCCCCGATCATGCCGATCATGCCGATCATGCCGATATCGCCGAGCCGAGCGACCAGGAACGCGCGCTGGCGCAGCGGCTGCGCACCCTGCTCAAGCTGCCGGCCGATGGATCGGTCAAGGTCCATCTGCGGCAGGTGGAATCCGCCCAGCGCGTGGCCGGCAACAGCAACTGGCTGGAGCGGGAATTCCGCGGCACGCACGCGTGGGCGCTCGATGTCGATCTCAAACTCGCCGACGGGCAATGGCTGGAGAGCCGGCACTGGCCCACCATGCTGCCCGCCCACTGGAGCCGGGTGCTGACCTTCTCGCTGCTGGTGGGCATGCTGCCCACGGCGCTCATTGCGCTGCTGTTCGGGCGGCGCATCATGCGGCCGCTCCGGCTGCTCACGGAAGCCTCCCGACGCGTCAGCCGGGGCGAACAGGTGGTGCTGCCCCGGCCGGACGGGCTGAGCGGCGTGCGCGAGATCACCCAGGCATTCAACGACATGCAGGAGAACCTGGTGCGCTTCGTCAACGGGCGCACGCAGATGATTGCCGCCATCGGCCATGACCTGCGGACGCCGCTGACCTCGCTGCGCATCCGGGTAGAGCTGATCGACGATGCCGAACTGCGCGAGGCCATGATCCAGACGCTCGAGGAAATGAGCGTAATGGTGGAGGAAACGTTGCAGTTTGCCCGCGACGATGCCCTGCAGGAGGCCACGCAGGACGTGCCGATCGGGGAACTGGTTGGCGACGTGGTGGACAGCCACCGCATCCAGGGCCGCGACGTCGCCTGGAGCGCGCACGTGGATACGGCGGCGTTCTACCGCTGCCGCCCCGTGCATCTGAAGCGCGCGCTGAACAACCTGATCGACAACGCCGCGCGCTACGGCGCCGTGTGCGTCACGGTCCTGGCGGACACGCTGGGCCAGACCTTGCGGATCGAGGTCGACGACAGCGGCCCCGGCATCTCGCCGGAACATCTGGGCCGGGTCTTCGAGCCGTTTGCCCGGCTGGACTCCGCACGCAGCATGGACACGGGTGGCATGGGGGGCGGACTGGGCCTCGGGCTGGCCATCGCCCGCTCCTGCATTCGCGCACATGGCGGAGACGTCACATTGCAAAATCGCCGGGAAGGCGGCCTGCGTGCGGTGATCGAACTGCCGAACTAGGCGCCGGCCCGCCGCCRTCGCTTTTCACAGCGCTGCAACATTTCGCCACAATCGAACAAACTCGGACAACATTAAATGCTAATCATTCTCATTTTGACGTGATGACTAGTGCCCGCCTTATCGGCGGCGATGTGCATTCCACCTTCTGACGGGGAAGGTCTCTGGTCCAGTTTGGGCACGGCAGAACGTCAAGTCCGTTGTCAATCAAGCTGGAGTCACAGTGCAACAAAAAGCAATATCGGGCGCGATCCGCCTGCTGGTCTCGGGCGCCTCCGCAGGCCTGGTCATGACCGCCACCACCCTGCCGCTGGCCGTCCACGCCCAGACGGCAGGCAAGGAAGACGCGCCCGCCGGCACGGCCAAGCCCAGCAACGTCCTGCCCCCGGTCACCGTGGTCGGCCAGTCCTCGCGCAACACCAACGAGGCGACGCTGGGCATCTCCCGCCTGCAGGACACGGTCAAGGAAACGCCGAAGACCATCAACGTGGTGCCGCAGGAGATCATCGAGCAGCAGCACGCCACGTCGCTGGAGCAGATCCTGAAGAACGTGCCGGGCATCACCATCTCCACCGGGGAAGGCAACGGCGGCCAGAACGGCGACCAGTTCCGCATTCGCGGCCTGTCGGCCAAGGGCGATATCTACGTCGATGGCCTGCGCGACTTCGGCGCCTACAAGCGCGACGCGTTCAATACCGAGAGCGTGGAAGTCATCAAGGGCCCGTCCGGCGAGAGCTTCGGCGTGGGCAACATCGGTGGCCTGATCAACCAGACCACCAAGAAAGCCAACCTGAACACCAGCACCAGCATCGACCAGGGCTTCGCCACGGACGCGACCTATCGCACCACGCTGGACAGCAACTTCCGCCTGAACGATACGACGGCGCTGCGCGTGAACGGCGTGTTCCAGAACGGCCGCGTGGCCGATCGCGATCACGTGGACGACGACCGTCGCGGCGTGGCCATCGACTTCGGCACGGGTCTGGGCACCAGCACCGAATGGCACCTTAACTACTCCTACCTGCACCGCAGCGGCGCGCCGGACTACGGCGTGCCCGTCGCGGCCGGTGCCGACGGCATCTATCGCCCGCTGACGCAGTACGGCGTGCCGGGCATCTCGTCCTCCACCTCGTACATCCGCAACACCGACCGCGACACCACCGACGCGCACATCGTCTCGTCGAACTTCTTCACGCGCCTCGACAACGGCATCACCATCAGCAACGACACGCGCTTCAGCTTCTACGAGCGCGACTTCTCGTCGACCGCCCCGGCCGCCCTGTCCTACGCCAACCTCCAGTCCCTGATGGCAGGCCGCAACGTGGCCCTGTCCTACGGTGCCGGCGGCGGCTCGAGCTACCTGCAGCGCGGCTGGGGCGTCCAGAACGTGCTGAGCGCCAAGGGCGAGTTCCATACCGGCAGCTTCCGCCACAAGGCGATGGTCGGCCTGGACACCATGTACCAGCGCGATCACCGCGACCAGGGCACGTGGACCGGCCGCATGAACAACCAGACGGTGGTGAACCCGGTCTTCTACAACAGCCCGAACGCCACGGTGGCCTACAACAGCACGCGCGATGCCAACGCCATCGACGTCGGCGTGTTCATGAACGATCGCGTCTGGCTGACCGAACAGATCTCGGTGCTCGGCAGCCTGCGCTGGGATTACTTCCGCAGCGAGTACGCCACGAGCGCCTCGTCGCTGGGCGGCGCCGCCGACTCGAAGAAGCTGAGCCCGGCCATCAGCGCGATCTGGGAGCCGACCAAGGACTACATGTTCTACACGTCGTTCTCGCGCACGTATCGCCCGGTCGGCACGGACATCGCCGTGGCGGTAGGCGGCGTGGCCTCGGAAGTGCCGCAGAACGGCGTCAACAGCGAGCCGGAACGCGCGGACACCATCGAAGTGGGCGCCAAGCTCGACTTCCTGGACAAGCGCCTGGGCGTGACCGGTGCCCTCTTCCAGACGAAGAAGACCAACGCCTACACGGTGGACCCGACCACCGGCGACATCACCAACGGCTTCTCCGATACAGGCGAAGGCCGCCGCATCCGTGGCCTGGAACTGGGCCTGAGCGGGCGCATCGTCGGCGGCTGGACGGCCAACGTGGCCTACGCCTACCTGAACGGCGAGGTCACGTCGGCCTCCACCGCTTCCACGGTGGGCAACGTGGCGCCGGGCGTGGCACGTCACAACGTCACGCTGTGGACCGCGTACGACATCCCCCACTCGATCCTGCCGGTGCCGGGCCAACTGACCATCGGCGGCGGCCTGCAGTACGCCACCGGCTATTGGGCCGATTCGGCGAATACCACCAAGATGCCGGACAACTTCTCGCTGGATGCCATGATCGGCTACAAGCAGGGCAAGTACCGCATCTCCCTGAACGGCTACAATCTCACGAACCACCTGAACTACCAGTCGTCGTTTGGTGCCGTGCGTGCCGTGCCGACCTCGCGCCGCACGTTCCTGCTGAACGTCGGCATGACGTTCTAAGCTGAAGTACCGGGCCGGCCGGACAGCCGGCCCTCACCGTTTCATCGTCTCAAACGCCATGCTTGTCCAGATTCCCGATGTGCTGACCCCTGCCGAGATCCAGTATTGCCGAGGCCGCCTCGAGCAATCGCAATGGATCGACGGGCGCGTGTCGGCCGGTGACCTCGCCGCCAGGGCCAAGCGCAACCTGCAGATTCCCGTCGAGAGCGCCGAGGCGCAGGAACTCGGCGAACTCGTTCTCAATGCCCTGGGCCGCAGCGAGCGCTATCACTCCGCCGCGCTGCCGCTGCGAGTGCTGCCGCCGATGTTCAATCGCTACGAAAGCGACATGACCTTCGGCAACCACGTCGACAACGCCATCCGCACCGTGCCCGGCACGGGCGGCATGCGGATTCGCGCCGATGTGTCCAGCACGCTGTTCCTGTCCGATCCGGACGAATACGATGGCGGCGAACTGGTGATCCAGGATCTCTACGGCTCCCACTCGGTGAAGCTGCCGGCGGGGCATCTGGTGGTCTATCCGGCGTCCTCGCTGCATGCCGTGACGCCCGTCACGCGCGGCGCGCGCTGGGCGTCGTTCTTCTGGGCTCAGTCGCTGGTCAAGGACGAGGGCCAGCGCAGCATGCTCTACGAACTGGACCTGGCGATCATCGAGATCCGCAAGGAACTGGGCGATGACAAGCCTGCCGTGCTGTCCCTCGTCAACCACTATCACAACCTGCTCAGGCGCTGGTCCGAGCTGTGAGCGCGATGCAGATTCCCCCGGACACCGTGTCGCTGGGCGACTATGAGCGCCACTTCCACGCACGGGTGGAGCCGTCGATCCGGGCCTACATCGCCGGGGCGGCGGCGGATGGCATCACGCAGCGCGAGAACGGCGCCGCATTCCAGCGCCTGCGGCTGATGCCACGGGCGCTTGTCGAACTGTCGGGAGCGTCCGCGCAGCAGACCCTGTTCGGTGAAGCCCTCGCCTATCCGATCCTGATGGCCCCCACCGCGTACCACAAGCTGGTGCACCCGGACGGCGAACTGGCCACGGTGCAGGCGGCCTCGCTGACGCGCACGTGGATGACGGTCAGCACGCAGGCCAGCGTGACGCTGGAGGAAGTCGCGCGTGCCGCGACGGTGCCGCTCTGGTTCCAGCTCTATTTCCAGACCCGGCCGCAGGACACGCAGGCGCTGGTGCGCCGGGCCGAACAGGCCGGCTACAAGGCGATCGTCCTGACCATCGACGCCGCTGTCAGCGGCATCCGCAATATCGAGCAGCGTGCGGGATTCCGCCTGCCGGACGATGTCCGGCCGGTGAACCTGGACGCCTTTCCGCCGAATCCGCCCGCCCGGGCCACGCACGGCAGCCCGGTCTTCCAGGGCATGCTGGACCACGCGCCCACCTGGGCCGATGTCGAGGCGCTGTGCCGGCAGACGGCGTTGCCGGTGCTGGTCAAGGGGCTGCTCAATCCGGCCGATGTCGGCCCGGCGTTGGACGCCGGCGTCTCGGGCATCATCGTCTCCAACCATGGGGGCCGGACGCTGGACACCGTTCCCGCGACCATCGACTGCCTGCCCGCCGTCGCCACGGCGGTGGCCGGCCGCGTGCCGGTGCTGCTCGACGGCGGCGTGCGGCGTGGGACGAATATCGTCAAGGCCATCGCACTCGGGGCTTCGGCCGTCCTGGTCGGACAGCCCGTACTGCATGCGCTGGCCGTGGGCGGCATGCCCGGCGTGGCCCATATGCTGACGTTGCTACAAGCCGAACTGGAAGTGGCCATGGCGCTGGCGGGTTGCCCCACGCTCGCAGCCATCGGCCCTTCCAGCGTGCTCTAACGGCCCTCTGCCAGCAGCCGCGCCAGCGCCGGTGGCAAGCCCGTGTTGGGCTTCTGCGGGGGCCGCGCGAAGCTGCCCTCCCGCGCGCTGCCGGCCTGCAGGGCCACCAGCGACTCGCAGTGCCGCACGGCGCTGCTCACGCCATCCACCACGGGCACCGGAATCTTCCCCTTGAGCGAGCGCGCCAGCCCGGCCAGCGGCGCACCGGCCACGATGATCACATCGGCGCCGTCCTCGCGCACCGCTTGCAGGCTCATCGCCTCCAGCCGTTCCGCATGGTCCTCCTGCACGCTGCCGATATCGCGCAGCGGCGACTGCAAGGAGCGGATGCTGGCCAGGCGCGACGTCAGGCCATTGGCGGCCACGCACTCCCGATACCACGCTTCAATGCGATGCGAAATCGCGATGATCGAGAAGCGCTGCCCCAGCAGGCAGGCGCTGGCCAGCGCGGCTTCGGTCATGCCGACGACCGGCACATCGAACAGCTCCTTCAGGCCGGCCAGACCGGGATCGCCGAAGGCGGCGACCACCAGCCCGTCGAACTGGCCGGCATGCTCGGCCGCCGCGCACGCGGTGGCATAGCCGCCCACCAGCGCCTCGAAGCGGGTTTCGATATAGGCCACGCCAAACGCCGCCGTGGCCATCGTGATGCGGGTGTCCGGCGCGGCGGTACGCTGCGCCTCCGCGTGGATCAGGTCGGTCACCGACGCGCTGATATTGGGATTGACGATCAACAGGTTCATGGTTTGCGCCATCAGATCTCGGGTTGGCCCGCTTCGAGGAACCGGCCACGGCCGGCCGTCGGTTCCAGGTATTCGCCATTGCGCACGATCATCTCGCCCCGCGAGAACGTGGTCATCGGCCAGCCGGTCACCTCGATGCCCTCGTACGGCGTGTAGTCCACGGCGTGGTGCAGGTTGCTGTTGGCGATGCGCACCTGGCGCGCCGGGTCCCACAGCACGATGTCGGCATCGGCGCCAATCGCGATGGTGCCCTTGCGCGGATAGAGCCCGTACAGCTTGGCTGGCCGGTACGCCGTCAGTTCGACGAACTGGTGCAGGGACAGCTTGCCGCGCGCCACGCCATCGAACAGCAGCGGCAGGCGGGTCTCAATGCCTGGCACGCCGTTGGGGATGTGGTCGAACGGTTGCGCCGTCCCGCCGAGCTTCTTGCCCTCGGGATCGTCGTAGTTGAACGGGGCGTGGTCGGACGAGAACACGCTGAACACGCCGTTGGCCAGCGCGCGCCACACGGCGGCCTGGTTCTCCGGGTCGCGCGGCGGCGGGCTGCACACGCACTTGGCGCCTTCGTAGCCGTCGTCGCCGGGCAGGCCCATGTCTTCGGCGGTCAGGTACAGGTATTGCGGGCAGGTCTCGGCGAGGATCTTCATGCCACGGCCCTGCGCCCAGCGGATCTGCTCGATGGCTTCCTTGCCGGACACGTGCACGATCAGGATCGGCACATCGACCAGTTCCGCGAACGAGATCGCGCGATGCGTGGCTTCCCGCTCCACCACGGCGGGGCGCGCCAGCCCGTGGAAGCGCGGCGCGATGCGGCCTTCTCCCACCAGCTTGTCGGTCAGCCACGAGATGCAATCGGCATTCTCGGCATGCACCATCACCAGCGCCTTGTTCTGGCGGGCCACGTCCAGCACTTCCAGCATTTCGCGGTCCGACAGCTTCAGGTCGTCGTAGGTCATGTAGACCTTGAACGAGCTGTAGCCCTGGCGGATCAGCGCCGGCAGCTCGTCCTGCAGCACGGCGGGCGTCGGGTCCGCCACGATCAGGTGGAAGGCGTAGTCGATCACCGCGCGGCCCTCGGCGCGGCGATGGTAGTCGGCCACCGCCGCACGCAGCGAATGGCCCTTCTCCTGCGCGGCGAACGGGATCACCGTGGTGGTGCCGCCGCACACCGCCGCGCGCGTGCCGGTGAAGAAATCGTCGGCCATGCGCATGCCTTCCGGCATGGGCTGGTCCAGGTGGCAATGGCCGTCGACGCCGCCGGGCAAGGCCAGCAGGCCCGTGGCGTCGACTTCCGTTGCGGCGGCGGGCAGGTCGTGCCCGAGCGCCACGATGCGGCCGTGGCGCACGCCGATGTCACAGCGGAAGCGGTCCGAAGCGGTGACCACGTCCGCATTGCGGATCACGAGGTCAAGAATGTTGTCTGCAGGCATGGTCATCCCTCCGTTACGCGTCCTTCATTACTCGACTTCGCGGAACAACCGGCCCCAGCCCTTCAGGGCGCGGGTGTCCACGCCGGCCAGGCGCAGCGACTTCCACACGACCGTGGAGATCGTGTCGTAGAGCGGGATGCCCGTCTCGGCTTCCAGTTCCTCCGCCAGATGGGCGGCGTGCAGGTTGGTGCAGAACGTGGAGATGGCCTGCACGTTCTCCTTCGCCAGCGCGCGCACCATCGTGCGGATGGTGTCTTCCTCGACCTCGGCGAAGCTGTAGTTCACGTGGAGGTCCAGGTGGCGCTCCGCCGAGCAGTCGATGCCGCTGCGCTGGTAGTTGGCGATGATGCGCTGCTGCACATCATCGAGATAGGGCGTGGCCAGGCCGAAGCGGCGCGCGCCGGTCTTCTCGAGGATTTCGTTCAGGGCCAGGACCGAGGTAGTGGCGGGAATGCCGGTGGCTTCGGTGATCTGCTTGCACAGCGCCTGGTCACGGTCGAAGCCGAGCCAGCCGGACGACGTGCCGTTCCACGCAATCACGTCGACACGGGCATCGGCCAGCAGGCGGGCCGCCGCGAGGATCTTCTCCAGGTCGAACTGACCCAGCGCCTGGTCACGCAACGAAATCTCGGTGACAGTGAAGCGCGAGAAATGCGCGCTGACGTTGGGCAAGCCGCTGACCATCGCGCTGGTAATAGGCTCCAGCGCGGTGTTGGAAGACGGCGTCAGCATGCCAAGGCGAATCTGTTTGCTCATGGTTGGTTCTCAGGAGTTTGCGGGCACCGTCTGGGAGCGGCGCCTCTGCGGGTTGTATTGGTTTTATTGTTCGGGCTTGTCGTTGAAGGCGAGCTGCGTGCCGGGCACGCCCTGGCTGGTACGCGCCAGCTCCAGTTCCCGCTTCAACGCGGCTTGTCGCGCGGCGTCCGGCTTAACGGTGTTGCCGGCCTGCAGCGCGGGAAGCACGTAGTCGTTAACCATCTGGCGATAGAGGTCCAGGTACTTCGCATCGCGCAGGCCGCCCTGCGTCGACATGATGCTGTTCATGACGATCACCGCGTTCTGCTTGGGCAGCACCGTGATGAACTGGCCCTTGTAGCCCATCGCGCTGAACTCGCGCTCGCTCTTGACGATGTTGTTGACCCAGCAGTAGTAGCCATAGTCCCCGGCGGGGCCGGACGGCGTGGTCATCTGGGCCACCCACGAGGCGGGCACGATCTGCTGGCCGTTCCAGCTGCCCTGGTTCAGCATCAGCATGCCGAGCCGGGCCATGTCGAGCGAGCGCAGGCGCAGCCCCCAGCCACCGGACACCGCGCCTTTGCCGTCGGCACCGTCCCAGCGGTAGTGCGACATCCCCAGCGGCTTGAACAGGCGCTGCGCGGCGTACTGCTGCTCCGGCATGCCCGTGACCTGGCTGATCGTGGCGCCGACCAGCACCGGGTTGACGTCGATGTAGTCGAACTCCGTGCCGGGCCTGGCGCGCACACTGGCCGAGGCGGCCACCTTGAGGCGGTCCGGCACGCCGTAGTACAGCGTGTCGGTGCCCTCCACCAGCTTGTACGACAGCCCGCTCGACATCGACATCAGGTGCCGGAGCTGGATCTGCTGCTTGTCCGCCAGTGACGGGGCCAGGTCGGGGCGCGCGGCGGCCAGCCTGGGGGCCGGCGCGTCGCTCGCGCTGAGCTTGCCGTCGCCGACCAGCGTGCCCACCAGCAGCGCGCTGATGAACTTGGTGACGGAGTAAAGCTCGTGGTTGTAGTCCCGCGAGAGGCCGTCGCCGTAGCGCTCGAACACAATCTTGCCGTCCTTGATGACGAGCAGGCTGCGCACGTCGAGCTTGTCGCGCCGGATCCATTCGGACAAGGCGACGAGCCGCGTGGAATCCACGCCGACCGACTCGGGCTGTGCCGTGGGAATGCCTTCGACGGTGGCAGTGGCGGTGCCGGCCATGGCCGGCTGGGCCAGCAAGGCGCCAGCGGCCAGCAGCGCCGCCACGACAGGGTGGAATCGTTGCATGATGGTCTCCTCCAGACCGATGCCCGTCAGACCGGGATCTTCTTTTCGTAGTCGATAGCCGTGGACGACAGCAGCAGGCCCACGCCGGCGGCGGCAAAGAACATCAGCGCCAGGAAGTACGAGCCGGTGAACTGCACGATCATGCCGACGATGATCGGCACGCAGATGCCGCCGATATTGCCACCGAGGTTCATCACGCCGCCCAGGAAGCCGATCTTGTCACGGGTACCCAGGATCGACGGGATGCACCAGAACAGGCCGCACCAGCGCAGGAAGAACAGCGTGGAGGACAGCAGGGCCACGACCACGGTGGCGTTGGTGACATAGGCCACGGAGAAAATCGACACGGTGGCGACCACGGCGGCGATGCCGAACAGCGTACGCATCACCACGTTGGGGCGGCCGCCGGCCTCCTTCCACTTGTCCGCGATCCAGCCGCCGATCAGTTCGCCGACGAAGCCGCTGAAGAAAATGATGAAGCTGGCACCGCCCATCGCCTTGATGTCGAACCCGTGCACCTTGTTCAGGTAGTTGGGCATCCACGTCAGCAGGCCGTAGAACACGGTGTTGAAGCACATCCAGCCGATGGCCATGCACCAGACCGAGCGGTACTTGAAGAAATCGAGCGAGCGGCCCGACAGGTTGGCCGGCTCGGCGCGATGCTCGCTGGCCTGGGCTTCCTCGATATAGCGGGCCTCGAGTTCGTTGACGCCCGGGTGCTGGCGCGGGGAATTGCGGATGTACCACCAGGCCACGGCGCCGGCGATGACGGTGCCCACGCCGGCGACGACGAAGGCCAGGCGCCAGGAGTCGAGCGCGGCAATCAGCCAGGTGATGATGATGGCGCCCAGCGCGGCACCGAGCGGCGCGCCGCCATCAAGCAGCGTGGCACCACGGCCGCGTTCGTTCTGCGTCATCCAGATGGCGTTGAGCTTGCCGCCGGCCGGATAGATCGGCGCCTCGGCGGCACCGAGGCCCAGGCGGGTCAGCAGCAACGTCGTGGCGCTGGTGCACACGGCGGCCATGGCCTGGAACGCGCCCCAGAACACGGTGGCGCAGGCAATCACGATGCGCGGCTTGTACTTGTCCGCCAGCATGCCGCCCGGCACCTGCATCAGGGCGTAAGTCCAGAAGAACGAACTGAGGATCAGGCCCTGCATGGTGGGACTGAGGTCAAACTCCTTCGCGATCAGCGGCATGGCCACGGACAACGACGCGCGGTCGATGTAGTTGATCGCGATCAGGAACAGCATCATCAGGAAGATCTTCCAGCGGACGGTGCTGCGCGGGGCCGGCATGGTGGCGGCGGCCTGGCTCGTGGATGGCATGACGGGGGTCTCCTTGCTCCTTGGTGCTGCGTTGTCGAGGCGTTTCTAATCCGGGTGTCGCGCAACTGTGACGGAGTATAGGATACGTAATCTGTAATTACAACGCGCGTAAGTCATTGATTTATATGCATAGGGTAAGCACCAATTCCGGGTGTGATACGCTTCGCTTCAGTGCAATTTCCCCATTCTGGTGATGTCCGTGACACAAGCGCTGCCCAAAACTGCCCGACTCCGCACACTTGGCATGTCCGCCGAAATCGCGGCGCGGCTGCGCACGATGATTCAGGAGGGCGAGCTGCCGCCCGGGGTCCGCATGGACGAGAAAGCGTTCTGCGAAGCGTTCGACGTGTCGAAGACGCCCCTGCGTGAGGCGCTGAAGGTGCTGGTGTCCGAAGGGCTGGTGCTGCATCGCCAATACATCGGCTATCGCGTGGCGCCGCTGGACCTCGAGGAACTGCGCGAAACCTTTGAAACCCTGCACGGGCTGGAAGCCCACGCCGGGGGACTGGTGGCGCGGCGCATGAGCGATGCGGCGCTGGCGAAGATCGAGCGCAAGCACCAGTCCATGATCGACGCGCATGCGGCCGGCCGGCGCACGGATTACTTCCGCATCAACCAGGAAATCCACCAGCTGATCGTCGATAGCGCGGACAACGCCGTGCTGTCCGGCATCTACGCCACGCTGATGAGCAAGGTGCATCGCGCCCGGGGCGCGGCCAACACCGAAATGCTGCGCTGGCAGGAATCGCACGAGGAACACGAGGCCATCATGGCCGCCCTGCGCGAAGCGGGCCGCCCACGACTGCCGCAGATCCTGCGCGAGCATTCCGAAAATACCGCGAAGGAAGTCCTGCGGGTACTCGAGCAGACCCTGGCCGAACCTGCCGCGCGGGTGGCCGGCGCCTCGCGCTAGCGCCTCGACGATCCAGTGCTACTACGGCAACGGCCGCACGGTGATTGCCACGGTGATTGCCACGGTGAGCACGCGCTGGTAAGCCGGCGCGGCAGGCTTCACCGCACCTGCAGGCGGTCCAGCCGCAGCCGATGCCGGGCGTCGGTCAGCCGCCACGCGGCCAGCCAGGCGGCCAGCACCACCGCCAGCAGGCTGCCGCCGGCCAGCAGGAACATCAGCAGGATCTGGTAGCGTGCGGCGTCGATCGGGTCCATCCCCGCGAGGATCTGGCCGGTCATGATGCCGGGCAGCGTGATGATGCCGGCCGCCGCCATGGTGTTCACGGTCGGCAGCAACCCGCTGCGCACGGCCTGGCGAAGGATGGGGCGCAGGGCCGTGTGGCGGTCGTCGCCCAGTGCCAGCCGCGCGTCGATGGCCTGGCGCTGGTGCCAGGCGGCCGTGAAGGTGGCCTGCAGCGTCAGGCTGGCGGCATTCATCGCATTCCCGAGGATGATGCCGGCCAGCGGGATGGCGTGGCGGGCGTCGTACCACGGTGAAGGCCGCAGCGCCGTGACCAGCGCCAGCACCGTGATGACCAGCGTGGGCACGCTCACCGTGGCCAGCCCRATGATGAACTGCCAGCGCGCATCGAAGCGGCGCTCCTGCCGGCTGCCGGCCTCGCGCGCGGCGGCCAGGATCATGGCCAGCACCACCACCAGCGTCACCCACGGCGACGACAGCTCAAATACCGCCCGCAGGATCAACCCCACCAGCATCAGCTGCACCACCATGCGCACCGCCGCCCACAGCAGGGTGCGATGGATGTGCAGGGACATCACCAGCGACAGCGCGGCGCCCGCCACGATCAGCAGGCTGGCGAGCACCAGATCGCCCGTGGTCAACAGGATCGGACTCATGGGGACACGGCCTCCAGCCCGTTCTGGCACAGCCGGAACTGCGCATTGCGCAGCCGGGCCGCCTGTTCCTCGTTATGGGAGACCACCAGGAGGCCGATGCCTTCGGTCATCACCCGCTTCAGCACCGCTTCCACGGCGAGCGTGGTATCGCGGTCCAGCGCGGACGTGGGCTCATCGAGCAGCAGGAAGCGCGGCCGGCGCATGACAGCCCGCAGCAACGCCAGGCGTTGCCGCTCGCCGGTGGAGAGATGGCTGACGGGGGCCGCGAGGATGTCCGCGCGCAGGCAAAGATGCCGGGCCAGTTGGTCGAGCCGGGGGTCGATCGCGTCCTCTTCGCCGAAATGGGCGCGCACATCGTCGGCCCACCAGCCCGACTCGGCGGCCACATAGATGACCTCGCGCCGCCAGGCCGGTCCGCTCAGGGCCTCGCGCGACAGATTGCCGAGCCGCACGTCGCCGTCATTGGGGTCGAGGTCGGCAATCATGCGCAGCAAAAGGCTCTTGCCGCTGCCGGACGCGCCAGACAGCACCGTGCACTTGCCCGGCGGCACGTCGAAGGTATAGGGACCCCGGCCATGGCCGGTCAGGTTGTGGATATGAAGATGACCGTCCATCGGGCGCACGGGTGAGCGTCGGCACAGTTGTGGGGACCACAGCCTACCGCGATTTCCTTAAGCGCAGATTATCGGTCCGCGCGGTCTTGCTCTCATCGCCCACCCGCCCTTTTTGTTGGTCAGTCGACGGTGATGTGGTTGGTGCGGATCACGTTGCCCCAGACCGAGACATCGTCGCGCACGGTCTGCGCGAACTGCTCCGGCGTCTTGACCGGCGGCATCGCCATATTCAGCAGCAGGAAGCGCTCGCGCATGGCCGGGCTGGTCAGGATCCGGTTCACCTCCGCGTTCAGCCGCTGCACGATGGCGGCGCTAGTGCCCGCCGGCGCGAACATGCCGTACCAGCTATTCGTCTCGAATGGATAGCCCTGCTCGGTCATGGTCCGCACCTCGGGCGTGGCCGGCCCGCGCCGGGTGCCGCTGATGGCCAGCGCGCGCAGCTTGCCGGCACGGATCAGCGGCACCGACGAGGAGGTATCGACAAAGGCCACCCGCACGATGCCACCCTGCATGTCGTTCAGGATCTGCGGCACGGTCTTGTACGGCACATGCCGGAGGCGGATGCCCGTCTGCATCTTCAGGGCCTCCATGGTCAGATGGCCGCCGGAGCCGATGCCCCACGACGCGTAGTCGTAGGCGTCCGGCCGCGAGCGCACGTGCTCGACGAAGGACTTCAGGTCGCGCGCGGGGAAGTCCGGCGTTACCGCCAGGAAGTTGCCGCCGCCGCCGACCTGCACCACGGGGATCAGGTCGCGCAGCCCGTCATACGGCATCTTCGGCTGCAGGGTCTGGTTGATGACCACCGTCGCCGCGTAGGTGAACAGCAGCGTATGGCCGTCCGGCGCGGCCTTGGCCACGATGTCATTGCCGATGATGCCGGTGGCGCCGGGCTTGTTGTCGATCACGAAGGACTGGCCGAGGACCTTGCCGAGCTGGTCGGCGATAGGCCGGGCGAACAGGTCCGGACCGCTGCCGGCGGACCCCGGCACCACCAGCCGCACCGGGCGGGACGGCCACGGGTTGGCGGCACGGGTCGCTCGGATCGGATTCACGGCGGCGGCGAGCCCAAGCATCGCCATCGACTTCAGCAGCCTGCGGCGCCCGGCGTCTGTGTCGTCGTCATCGGGAAGGGAAAGGAGTCGTGTCATCGCCATCCCTCAATGCATGCCGAAGTTGTCATCCACAGCCGTCGCGCCCGCCTCCAGCACCGTGGCCGCAGCCACGTACAGGCTGCGCGACACGTAGCTCTGCACCTGTTTGGCCCGTGCGCGCAGCCATTCCGCCTTGAGCTGGCGCGCCTCGACCACGTGCGGCGCATCGCCGGGCGCCAGCGCCAGCAGGTCGATCACATGCAGCGCCAGTTGCAGGTCGCCACGCGCGGCCAGCGCCTGGGCATGGCGCACCACCGCGCCATGGTTGTCGATGGCCGCCGCGATCTCGCTGGCCACCTGCTGCGGCGGGGCTGGATGCAGCGTGGTGGCGTTGCGGTCCCACCAGCCATTTTCGGAGCGATAGATATCGCGGGCGATATAGCTCGGGTCGCCGTAGGTCGGCCGCATCCACGGCTGCTCGAACAGGTCCGGCGGCGGCCGCAGCGCGGCCAGCATCTCCCGCTCGTTGCAGCCGGCGTTCATCAGGCGGACGACTTCCTGGCGCATCCAGCGCAAGGCCCGCGCCGTGTGCAGCAGCACGTGCTGGCAGATGTCCTCCCCTTCCAGCGTGGCGCCGAACTCGCGCACCACGGTCTGCGGGCGCAGGCCGGCCAGCCGCTCCAGCGTCTCGGCCCAGCGCACGGTGTCGCGCATGGTGCGGAACGGGGTGCCGATATTGGGAATGGAATCGATGATGGCCGGGCCGCCATAGAGCAGCCGCCGGCCGGGCAGCCAGACCGCCACGGCGTCGTCGGTCTCGGAGGGTGCCCAAAGAATCTCCGCGCGCTGTTCGCCATGGCCCACGGTCATGCCGTCCCGGAACGTCTCGGACGGCGTGGTATGCCGCAGCTTGCCAGCGAGTGCCCCGGCGCGATGCCGGAACTGGATCTCGGCCATGCGCTCCTGCAGCCGCTGCGTTTCGCGGTAGCGGCTCTGGCGCGCCAGCACGTTCACATGGGCCAGCACACGCGGGGCCGGTTCGCCGCGCTGCGCGGCATGGTCGATCCACTGCTGCACGCCGGCGTTGTAGCCGAGGTGGCCGTGGCTGTAGCAGAGCGCGATCACCGGCAGTTCGGTCTGCGTGCGCAGCGCCTCGATCATGCCGGCCGTCACGGACCCGCCGGGGCCGCTGTCCACCACCAGCAGGCCGTCGCCGACGTCAGCGACGAAGGTCTGGCCCTGTCCATGCAGCAGCCAGACACCCTCGGCAATGCGGTCGATCCCCTTGCCGGTGATCAGTGCGGCCGGACGATCCTCGATCTCGTTCATGGCATCCCTCCCAGTTTGGCGAAGGGATATTCACGCGCAGACGGCGCACTATCGTCAGTGGGGAAAGTCCCCGGCCGGCACGGCGCGCAGCCTGCGGCGCCAGCAACAGCGCGCCCTGGCGGTGGATCGGAAATATTCGCTGTGAACCGCCGGTTATCACCTGCGTGGCGCAGGGAGTTCCCGGCGCGCGGTGGCTGCGCTAGCCAGCCGCCATCGGGGCGATCGGGGCGATCGGGGCCGGGGTGGCGCGGGCCGCAGGTGCCGGGTGCGGCACCTGTCGCCGCAGCGGGCTGTCCGGCATCTTGCTCATGTAATGCACCTCGCGGCGCAGCAGGGTGGCGAACTGCTCCGCCACCGGCGTCATCGGCGAATCGGCGCGGTAGATCAGGCTGACCGCATGGCTCGGCAGCGGGTCTTCGATCGGCAACGCCACCAGACCAGCCGTGGCCAGGCGCCCCGGCACCAGTTGGCGCGGCAGCAGGCACAGCAGCGAGCGGTCCTGCAGCAGCGTCTGGATCATGCCGATGGTGTCGCAGCGCACCGCCACGCGGGGCAGCGGCAGGTCGAGCGCGCGGAAGGCGTCCAGGATCGCCGCGCCCGGGCCCTGCATGCGCCGACCGGTCAGCACCCAGTCGGAATTGACCAGCTCGCGCAACGTCCGCGCATGGCGCAGCGGATGCTCCTGATGCGCCACCACCACCGAATCGTTGTGGTACAGCGTCTCGCAGACAAATTCGCGTTCGATGCCTTCATCGGGAATCGGGCTCACCGCCATGTCCATCACGCCGGCGCGCAGGTCGGCCAGATGCTCGGGATAAACGCCGCTGTCGATGCAGACCTGCACGTCCGGATGCTGGGTGCGGAAGCGCTTCAGCACCGCCGGCAGCAGCAGGTTGGCCGGCCCGCCCGTGGCGCCGATGCGCACCGTGCCGTTGCGCGTGCCCAGCATCTGGGTCATCTCGTCCGTGGCCTTGCGCGCCTCGGTGGCGATCAGGCGCGCCCGGCGCAGGAACGCATCGCCAAAGCGGGACAGCACCACGCCGCGCGTGGTGCGCGTCAGAAGTGGCACGTGCAGCTCTTCCTCGAGCTGCCGGATGCTCTTGGTGATGGCCGGCGCCGACACGTCGCGCACCTTGGCGCCGGCGCGAATGCTGCCGCTTTCCGCCACGGCAATGAAATCCTGCAATTGGCTCAGACGCATGACTCGCCTCCTCCCGAAAGACCGTGTGATAACGCCCTGCTCCGCGAGCATAGCGGGATTTGCGGGCATCAGTGATAACCCGAGGTGCTAACCGTGGGTTCACACACCGCGTGTTGCGGAGGCTATTGGCATTGCAATGCGTGGCCCATCATCCCCTTCCATCGATGCCCCGCATCGTCATGAAACGAGAGATCGATGGCAATTCCAGAAGACCTGCCCCTGGCAGGCATCCGCGTGGCCGAGTTCGGCCAGTTCATTGCCGCCCCCGGCGCCGCGATGATGCTGGCCGACCTGGGCGCCGATGTGATCAAGGTGGAACCGCTGCGCGGAGACAGCGCGCGGCGCTTCGACGGTACCAGCTCGCAAAGCCCGATGTTCCTGGCCTACAACCGTGGCAAGCGCGGCATGGCGCTGGACCTGCGCCAGCCGGCGGGCGCGGAAGCCGCCCGCCGGCTCGCCTTGTCTTGCGACGTGGTGCTTCACAACGCGCGGCCGGGGACGATGGAATCGATCGGCCTCGACGCCGCCACGCTGCGCACCGCGAAACCGGCGCTGATCCATGCCTCCGTCACCGGCTTTGGCACGCGCGGTCCGTCGCGCCTGCGGCCCGGGCTCGACATCGCGGCCCAAGCCGAAAGCGGCATGATGTCGGTGACAGGCGAAGCGGGCGGCCAGCCCCTGAAGGCCGGCTTCGCCCTGATCGACGCCGCCACGGCGCTCGCCACCTCGAACGCCATCCTCGCCGCGCTGTTCCGGCGCCTGCGCACCGGCCAGGGCGAAACCATCGAGACCTCGCTGCTGACCGTGGGCATCCAGCTCCAGGCGCAACTCTGGTCCGAATACCAGTGCTCGGGCGCCCTGCCGGTGCGCAGCGGCAACAGCCAGCCGAAGGCGGCGCCGGCGGCGGATGTTATCGCCGTGGCCGATGGCCATATCGTGCTGTCGGCCTATCTCGACGAACACTGGGCGCGGCTGTGCGATGCCATCGGACAACCCGCGCTGGCCCAGGATCCGCGTTTCGCGAGCAACCCGCTGCGGGTGAAAAACCGCCCTGCCCTGCTGGACGTGCTGCACGCCGCCCTGCGCGGCTACACCGGTGAACAAGCGCGCGCGCTGCTGGAACGCCATCAGGTGGTGGTGGGCGTGGTGCGCGACTACCAGCAGGTGGAACGCAGCGCCGATGTGCTGGCGAGCGGCCTGCTGATGCGCGTCGGCGACGGCCTTGGGGGCGAGATCGCCCTCCCGGGCCTGCCCTTCACGATGGCCAGCCTGCCTCCCGCCGCCACGCCCGCCGTGCCGCGGCTGGGCGAGCACACCGCAGCGGTGCTGCGCGAACTCGGCTATGACGACGTCGCGATCCGCACGATGGCGCAGGCACGCGCCATCGCCATTGAATCGCTCGACACCACGGAGGCCAGCGCATGACAGCCGACACCCCCATCCTGATCGACCGGCACGAGGGCTGGGCCGAGATCACGCTGAACCGGCCGGAAACCCGCAACGCCATCGACATGGCCACCGCCGAAGCGCTCGGCGAGGCCATCGAAACGCTCGAACGCGAGCCCGGCTTGCGGGCGGTGGTGCTGCGCGGCGCCAATGGCGCGTTCTGCTCCGGCCTCGACTTGAAAGCGTTGCAGGCCCATCCGGCCGGCATGAACGGCTTCGCAGCACGCTGGGACCGCGTGCATGGCGGCCTGATGCGCAGCCGCAAGGCGTGGATCGTGGCGCTCGAACGGCACGCGGTGAACGGCGGCGCCGCGCTGGCGCTGGCTGGCGATCTGCTCGTCTGCGGGGAGCGCGCATTCCTGCAGATCGCGGAGGTGCGCATCGGCATGAATGCGCCGCGCAATATCGCGTGGCTGGCCCTGCGGCACAGCGAGGCCGTGGCGGCCCGGCTGTGCCTGCTGGGCGAGCGCGTGCCGGCCAGCGACCTGCTGCGGCTGGGCATCGCGACGGAAGTCATTGCCGACGCGGACGTCGTCGCTCGCGCCCAGACCTTGGCCACCACGATTGCCGGCTTCCCCGCCGAAGCGGTGGCCGCCATCAAGGGCAGCCTGCGCGCCGCCAGCACGCGCCGACCGCCGGCCGAATGGTTCGATGCCTGCGCCGACAAGGAGACCCCTCATGGCTGAGTTCGAAGCACTGCGTCACGAGGTCCGCGCCTTCGTGGCGGAAGCCCTGCCCCCGCCCGTGCGCGAGAAAGTGCGCCTCGGGCTGGAAGTCAGCAAGGACGAGATGATCGACTGGCAGCGCCGGCTGGCCGCGCGCGGCTGGCTCGCGCCCCACTGGCCCCAAGCCTGGCAAGGGGCTGACTGGAGCGCCGCGCAGCGCGCCGTGCTGCAGGAAGAGCTGGTGCTGGCCCACGCGCCGGAGACCGGTGGCATCTCGATCGAAATGATCGGCCCAATCCTGATCCGCTACGGCACGCCCGCGCAGCAGCAGCATTTCCTGCCGCGCATCCTCAATCTCGAACACTGGTGGTGCCAGGGCTACTCGGAGCCGAATGCCGGCTCGGATCTCGCCTCGCTGGGCACCCGCGCGGTGCGCCGCACGCGCCCGGACGGCACCGAGGTCTACGTGGTCAACGGCAGCAAGATCTGGACGTCCTACGCCCAGTACGCGGACTGGATGTTCTGCCTCGTGCGCACCGACACCGAGGCGCGCGCCCAGCAGGGCATCAGCTTCCTGCTGATCGACATGCGCAGCCCCGGCGTCAGCGTACGGCCGCTGATCGGCATTCACGGCTGGCACCTGTTCAATCAGGTGTTTCTCGATGACGTGGAAGTGCCGGTGGACATGCGCGTCGGCGAGGAGAACGCGGGCTGGTCGATCGCCAAGTCCCTGCTGGAACATGAGCGGCTGAACCTCGCCCGCGTGGCCGAGAATCGCCGGCGGCTGGCCAAGGTGCGGGCGATTGGCGCCGAGGTGGAGGAAGCCGGCGAACCGCTGATGCGCCGCCCGTGGTTCGCGCGGCGGCTGCGGGAACTCGAAGTGCGGCTGGAAACGCTGGCCGCCACGGTGCTGCGCTTCCGGCGGCTCGAACGGGCCGGCGGCGCACTCGGCCCGGAGACCGGCATGCTCAAGCTGATCGGCAGCCGGCTGATCCAGGACATCGAGAACCTTGCGGTGGATGCGCTCGGCCCGGACACGCTGGCCTATGACCGCGCCGCGCACTTCGAACCGCCCGCCACGCAGCCGGATCGTTCGCAGTACGCGCCCGCCGCCTCGGCGCGCCGCTTCGTGACGCGTGGCTACACCATCGCCGGCGGATCGAGCGAGATTCAGCACGAATTGCTCGCCAAGCAGGTACTCGGACTCTGAGGGACGGCACCTCCACACGACATGACAGGACACTCAAGCATGGAAGACCGCGACGACGCGCGCATCGAAGAGCGCCGCATGCTGCAGGAAAGCGTGGAGCGCTTTGTGGCGCGCGGCTATGACTTCGCGCAGCGCCGGGCCGCGCTGGCAGAGCCCGATGGATTCTCGCGCAAGCATTGGCGCACCTTCGCCGAGATGGGCTGGCTGGCGCTCGGCCTGCCGGAAGCCTGTGGCGGACTCGGTGACGACATGGATCAGGCCCTGCTGGCCGAGGCGCTGGGACAGGCCATGCCGGCCGAGCCGTGGCTGGCCAACGTCGCCCTGTGCGCGCCGCTGCTGGCGAACGCCGGCAGCGCGGCGCATCTCGCCATGGCCGAGGCCATCGCCGCCGGTGAGAGCTTCGCCGCGCTGGCCGCCTTCGAGGTGCAGGGCCGCCACGACGCCTTCGACGTCACCACGCAGGCCGAACCGCGCGGCGCGGCGCAGTGGGTGCTCGACGGCAGCAAGACGCTCGTGCTCGGGGGCGGATGTGCCGATGTGCTGCTGGTCCTGGCCCGTACCGAAGGCACACGCCGCGACCGCCAGGGGCTGACCCTGTTCGCGGTGCCGGCCAGCGCGCGCGGCGTCAGCGTGCAGGCGTTACCCACCTACGACGGCCGCCAGACCGCCACCGGGACGCTGCGACGCGTGCTGGTGGCGGACGACACGCGCATCGGCCCGGTCGGCGCGGCCTGGCCGATGGTGCAGGCCGCCATCGACCGCGCCACCGTCATGGCCTGCGCCGAAGCGGTGGGCGCGATGACGCGGGCCTTCGCCCTGACACGGGAGTACGTGATGACGCGCCAGCAGTTCGGCCGCCCGCTCAGCGCCAATCAGGTGATCCGGCACCGGCTGGTCGACCTGTTCGTCAGCATCGAGCAGGCCCGCGCCATCACGGAAGCCGCCGCCGCCACCTTGCAGGCCGATGACGCCACGCGCATGCGCGCGGTGTCCTGCGCGAAGGCGTTCGTTTCCACGGCCGGGCGCGCGCTCGGCGAAGACGCGGTGCAACTCCATGGCGCTGTGGGCATGACCGACGAGATGGAGGTCGGCCACTGCTACAAGCGGCTGGCCGCGCACGCAAACCTGTTCGGCGATGCCGACTGGCACCTCGCCCGGCTGGACGCACTCGAATCCGCCGCCCCGGCATCCGCCTGAGCGGCATTCACCCGGGCCCACTGCATGTGGGCCCAACCACGACATGCCGGCAACGTACCGGCTTGCGCGGCCAATGCGCCGCGACGGAGACAGCATGATGAAAAGCCAGCACACTGGCACGCGCGGGGTGTTACCGACCCTTGCCTCAACGTTCGCCACGCTCGCCACGTTGTCCGGCCTGGGCCCCGCGCTGGGCCATGCCGAAACGGCGCCCTACCCCAATCGGCCCATTCGCATGATCCTGCCGTCTGCGGCCGGCAGTGTGACGGACCAGACCGCACGTCTCGTGGCCGAGCGACTGTCGATTGCGCTGAAGAAGCCGGTGGTGGTGGATAACCGCCCGGGCGCCAACGGCATCATCGCCAGCGAGATGGTTTCCCGCGCCGAGCCCGACGGCTACACGCTGCTCTTCACCTACTCGGCCACGCTGACCGTGAACCCGTGGATCACGGCCAACCTGCCCTACGATCCGCTCAAGGACTTCACGCCGATCGCCCGGCCCAGCGCCCCCGGGGGCAACCTGCTCGTCGTCACGTCCACCCTGCCCGTGCACAACCTCAAGGAGCTGATCGCCTACGTCAAGGCCAGCCCCACGGAGCTGGCGTACTGCTCCTGGGGCGTGGGCTCGGGCGGCCACCTCACCATGGAGTACCTGAAGGCCAAGACCGGCATGCGCCTCCGGCACGTGCCCTACAAGAGCGCCGTCCAGTGCACCAACGACCTGGCGGCCGGGCACGTGACGATTGCCTTCACCGATTCGCTCTCTGCCGTGCCGCACCTGAAATCGGGCCGCATCCGGGCCGTGGCCGCCTCCGGCCCGGAGCGGGGGCTGACCACGCCGGACGTGCCCACCATGGGCGAACAGGGCACGCCCTTCAATCAGGCCAGCTGGCTAGCGCTGTTCGGCCCGAAGAACCTGCCGGCGCCGATCGTCAATCGCCTCAACGCCGAGGTGAACCGCATCCTCCAGTCCCCCGAGGAACAGCAGCGCTTTGCCGCGATGTACCTGAAGCCGGGCAAGCCCTCCACGCCCGGCGAACTCGGTGAGCTGGTGCGCGCCGACCTTGGGGCTTGGGGCGAGGTGGTGAAGGTGTCCGGCGTAACGCCTCAGTAACCGAACGTCAAAGCACAACATCCAAAACAAAGAACGGGAGACAGCAATGAGAGAGAAGTCGAGCCGCTGGCGAAGCGTGCAACGTGCCATCGGCATGGGGCTGGCCGTGGGATGCGGCAGCGCATCTGCGGTGACCGTGCAGTTGTTCGGTGTGGTCGATGCATCGATCGAGTACGCCAAGGGGTCGGAGAGCGTGGTGCGCATGCGCGAGGGCCAGCAGGCCGCGTCGCGCTGGGGCCTGCGCGGCATCGAGGATCTGGGCGGCGGCACCAAGGCCAACTTCCTGGTCGAATCGGGCTTCAATATCGACACCGGCGTCGAGTTCTTCGGCAATGGCCGCCTGTTCGGCCGCCAGTCGTGGATGGGACTGTCCAACGAGACGTGGGGCGAGTTCCGGCTGGGCCGCCAGTACACGCCATCGTTCTACGCGCTGCTGCGGCTGGACCCGTTCCTGCTCAACGGCATGGTGTCGCCGTTCAACCTGCTCAGCGCCACGGCGTCGCAGGGCACGGGCCAGGTGGCCTATGGCGCGCGCTTCGACAATGCCGTGCAGTACTTCTCGCCCACCTGGGGCGGGTTCTCGTTCGGCGCCGCGGTGGCGCCGGGGGAAGTACCCGGCGCCCCGCGCTCCGGCACGAACTTCGGCATGAACGTGGCCTATGAGGCCGGCAACGCCTACGCGTTCTACAGCTATCAGGGGATGTACACCGGCGCGGCCACGCCGCAGGTGGAGACGGCGCTGACGTCCAACCACTTCGTCGGCGGCTCCTACCGCTTCAAGCCGGTGGAAGTCGGCGTGCTGTTCAGCACCGCCAACAGCCGCCTGCCCAATACCCGCGTGGCACGCCACTATGGCGTCACGTTCAACTGGAACGTCACCGCGAGCGACACCTTCAAGGCCGCCGCGCTCAAGCGGCAGGTGCTCGGCGGCGGCGAGCGGCCATGGTCGATGACCATCGGCTGGGACCACGACCTGAGCAAGCGCACCACCGCCTACCTGCGCGCGGTCTACGTCCACAACAGCCCGGGCGGCAGCGTCTCCAACAACAGCATCGCGATCGATCCGGGCAGCGGCGATGACGCGCGCTCGATCAGCGTGGGCCTGCGGCACCGCTTCTGACGCCAGCGGCAGGCACGTCGGCGGGCCGGTATCGGAACGCCGGCGATCGGTCTATATTTCTGCAAAAGCGGTGCCCCACGCCGCGCCATACGGAGACAACATGCTGGATCTGGAACCCTTGCTGCGTCCACGCTCGATTGCGGTCATCGGCGCCTCCACACAACCCGAGAAGGTGGGCGGCATGCCCATCCGCCTGCTCGGCGAACTCGGCTATGCCGGCCGCGTCTATCCGGTGAATCCCGGCGCGGACACGGTGCAGGGGCTGCGCGCCTATCCCACCATCGACGCCATCGGCGAGCCGGTGGACCTCGCCATCGTGGCCGTGCCCGCCGCCAGCGCGGCGGACGTGATGACGCAGCTTGGCCGCGCCGGCACCCGCGCTGCCGTGGTGTTCACCTCCGGCTTCGCGGAAGTCGCCGGCGGCGCGGCGCTGCAAGAAACGCTGGCGGCGAACGCCCGGGCGCACGGCGTGCAACTGCTCGGCCCCAACTGCCTCGGGGCGATGAACCTGCGCGCGCGCATGTTCGCCACGTTCTCGCCCATCCCGCTGACCGGCGTGCCGCCCGTGGGCGAAGTCGGTCTGGTCAGCCAGAGCGGCGCGTTCGGCGCGTATGCGTTTGCGCTGGCGCGCGAGGCCGGGCTTGGCCTGAGCCACTGGGTCACCACCGGCAACGAAGCCGGCGTGCAGGTAGCCGATGTGATCGAATGGCTGGCGCACGACCCCGACACCCGGGTGATCCTGACCTATATGGAAGGCGCCCGCGACGGCGCACGGCTGCGCCGCGCGCTGGCAGCCGCGCGTGACGCCGGCAAGCCGGTGGTGATGACCAAGGTCGGCACCACAGCTGCCGGCGCCAGCGCCGCGCAATCTCACACCGCCAGTCTGGCGGGAGAGGATGCGGTCTATCAGGCCGTGTTCGACGAATACGGCGTGCACCGCGCGCCAACGCTGGAAGCGTTCTTCCGCCTCGGCTACACGCTGGCGCGTGGGCGCCGGCCTGCGCGCTGGCACGCGCGCGGCGGCTTGCCGGCCGATGCCGTGGCGCCGGTGGCCATCGTCACGGTCTCCGGTGGCGTCGGCATCATGATGGCGGACAGCGCCGAGTCGCTGGGGCTACCGCTGCCGCCCATGCCCGACGCAGCCGCCCACGCGTTGCGCACCGCGATTCCGTTCGCCAGTACCGCCAATCCGATCGACGTGACCGGACAGGTCGTGTCGCAGCCGAAGATCTTTCTCGATGCGCTGGCCGGCGTGGCGCGTTGCGGCGAGTACGGCAGCGTGGCGGCGTTCCTGGCCGGCGGCGCCAACGCGCCCCGCCTGTGGACCGAGTTGCAGCAGACCGTGGCCACGCTGGCCACGGAAGCGGAGTCCGCCCCGCTGCTGGTATCGGGCGTGATGGACGACGAGAAGCGCGCCTGGCTCGAATCCCGTGGATGTTTGGTGTTCCGCGAACCGGCTCACACGATGGAAGCGGTGGCTACGCTCGCAAAGGCGGCGGCAATGGAAGCGTTGGCTGGCGTCCCGGCTGAGGACAGCTCGAAGCCCGCTGCCATCGCCCCGCCCGATTTCCCCGATGACGCTACCGCGCTGTCAGAAGCCGAAGCGATGGCGTGGCTGGCCGAAGCCGGCGTACCGGTGGCCGCGCATGGCGTGGCGCACGACACCGACGAAGCCGTGCGCATCGCGGAATCGCTCGGCTATCCGGTGGCCGTGAAGCTGTGCTCGCGCACCATCCTGCACAAGAGCGACATTGGCGGCGTGGTGCTCAACCTCAAGGACGCAGCCGCCGTGCGCGACGCCTTCGCGCGCGTGCAAGCCGCCGTGCTGCAGTCGCGCGATGCCGATGGCCAGCCCGCGCACTTCGAAGGCGCCATCATCGCCCGCATGGTGCGCGGCTGGGGCGAGATCATGGTCGGCGTGCGGCGCGATCCCGTGTTCGGCCTCGTCGCACTGGCCGGCATCGGCGGCACGGCCGTCGAGATTTTCCGGCAGATGGCGTTCGGACTCGCCCCGCTGAGCCGCGCCCGCGCGCGCGCCATGCTCGCACAGAGCCGGGCGGAGGCGCTCTGCACCGGGCATCGGGGCCACCCGCCCCTCGATCTCGACGCGGTGGCGGAGGTGCTCGTCAAGGTCTCCCGCGCCGCTGCCGCCCTCGGGGACCGGCTCGATACGCTGGAGATCAACCCATTCATCGTCGGCGCCGATGGCCTCTGCGCCGCCGACGCCGTCATCACGCTCCGCCAACCCGGCTGACTCCATTCCCCCTTGCCCAACGACATGAACCATCCCGCACCGCCCGTCTTCGCCGCGCCCGTCCATGCCAGCCCGCAGGAGGCCCTGGTCGCCGCCGCCGCGCTGCCGCTCGTGATCTACGGCTATCCGCTGATCGAAACGCTGCGCACCTGCCGCCTGCAAACTTCCGTCGATGCGCCCACGCGCTATGGCCGCGCGCCGATGAACACGCTCTCCGCCAGCGCGCGGCTGTGGACGCACGAAGACCGCGACATCGTGACGCCCGCCAATGACCTGCTCTACTTCTGCGGCTGGCTGAATCTGGCCGATGGTCCCGTCACGCTGCGCGTGCCGCCGCTCCCTGATGCCGACCGCTACTACGTCATCGAACTGCTCGACGCCCACACCAACAACTTCACGAACCTCGGGCCGCGCAACGTGCCGCTCACCGGTGCGGACGTGCAACTGCTCGGGCCCGGACAGCAGCCTTCGGGCGCGCACGCGCAGGTCGTACACGCGCCGACCTCGCTGGTCTGGCTGATCGGCCGCGCGCTGGTGCAGGGCCCCGACGACCTCCCGCGCGCCTATGCGTTCGAACAGGGCTTCGAGATCCTGCGCAGCGCGGGGCCGGCGCGCCCCGCAAGCGTTCAGCAATGGCAGGACAGCGGCGACGCGGCCATCGACTTCTTCCAGAACCTGTACCGCGCGATGGGCGATTTCCCGCCCGCGCCGGCCGAACAGGGACTGTTCACGCTGCTGCGCAAGGCGGGGCTGCGGCTCGGGGAGGATGTCGACTTCGCCTCGCTGCGGGCGTGGGTCGTCGCCGGCCTGCGCAGCGCCTACCAGCAGGGCCTGGCCATCATCGAGGCACACACGCGCAGCCAGGGCCACAAGGCCTGGGGCTACAGCATGCGGCTCGGCACCTATGGCGACGACTGGCTGTTGCGCGCCTGCACGGCCATGAAGGGGCTGGGCGCGCTGCGCGCGGACGAAGCGGTCTATGCCATGGCAGACTTCGACGCCGATGGCGAGCGGCTCGATGGCCGCAACGCCTACGAGCTGCGCTTTGCGCCGGGCATGCTGCCGCCGGCCGATGCGTTCTGGTCGGTGTCCCTCTATGGCGAGGACCGTTTCTTCACTGCCAACGCCATCGGCCGCTATGCCGTGGGCGACCGCACGCCGGGCCTGCGCATGGAGGCCGATGGCACGCTGGTGATACCGGTGGGCCACGCGCGGCCCACGCAGGATGACAACTGGCTGCCGGCGCCGGCAGGCCCGTTCTACCTGATCCTGCGGCTCTATCATCCGGCTCAGGCATTCATGGAAGGCCAGTACACGATTCCCGCCGTGCGCCGCGCCGGCTGAGCAGTCCATCAGAACAAGACAGGAGACACCATGCCCCAAGAGGTAACCGGCACACCCGCGCTGGCGCGCGATGCCGTGATCTACACGCTGCCGCTGTACGAGATGGCGCGCATGCGTGCGGCCACGTGTCCGCGACGCAACCGCGCCGGCAAGTTCGCTGGCGACGGCCCCGAATCCACGCTGCGCTGGATCAACCACGTGATCCACACGCGCGAGCTGCTGGGCCCGCAGCACCGGCAAGTCGTCACGCCGAACAACGACACGCTCTACACCAACGCGTGGCTCGATCTCTCGCAGGGGCCCGTTGTGCTGCATGTGCCGGACTTCAACGGGCGCTACTACGTGCTTGGCCTGCTCGACTTCTACACGAACCCGTTCGGCTATATCGGCAGCCGCACCACGGGCACGGCGGCGGGACGCTTCCTGCTGCACGGGCCGTCGTGGCGTGGCGAGGTGCCGGCGGACATGCAGGCCGTGCCCTGCCCGACCGATGGCGTCTGGATGATCGGCCGCCTGTTGGTGGATGGCGATGCGGACCTGCCGGTGGTGCACGCGCTGCAGGACGCCATGCACCTGACCACGCTCGATGGCGCCGACGCCGCGCAGCCGTTCGATACCGGCATGCATCCGGCCGAGCAGCTCGGGGATCCGCAACGCTTCGCCGAAGTCGTCGCGCGGGCGCTGCGCGAGAATCCTCCCCCGGCTGCCGAGGCGGGGCTGGTGGCAAGCTTCGCCAGCGTCGGCCTCGGTCCGGATGTCGTGCCCAATGCCAGCCAGCGCGATGGGCTGGGCGCGGCGCTGCACAACGTGCTTGAGGCGCTGGCCGTGCCCCAGTCTTCGGACATGGGCGGCGGCTGGGCGATGTCGGTCGAAGTCCGCGACTCGTATGGCGACAACTTCGCACAGCGTGCGCACGTGGCGCGCAACTATATCGGCGCATTGGGCGTGCAGGAGGCGATGTACGTGATTGCGGACCGCAGCGGCGATGGCGAGCCGCTCGACGGCCGGCACGGATACCGGCTCGACTTCCCCGCCGACAATCCGCCGCAGGTCGGCGCCTTCTGGTCGCTGACGATGTACGACAAACAGGACTGCATGCTGGTGCCGAACGCGATCGGCCGCTATTCGCTCGGGGACCGTTCGGCATCGCTCCAGCGCGGTGCCGATGGGGGCCTCACGCTGTGGCTCTCCGCGCAGCCGCCGGCCGATCCGGCGCGGCACGGCAACTGGCTGCCGGCACCGCCGGGGCCGTTCTACGTGGCGCTGCGGCTCTACGTGCCGCAGGCCGCCCACCTCGACAAGGCCTACCGGTATCCGGTCATCCAGCGCACGGGAGGTGCCGCGTGACGCCACGACAACTGACGCGCCGCCGCCTGCTCGGCGCCATGGCCCTGGCGGGCGTGGCGCCCGCTGCGTTCGGGGAGACCTACCCCGCCAAGCCGGTGCGGCTGATTTCGCCCTACGGGGCCGGCGGGTCCAACGACACCTCGGCGCGCGTGCTGGCCGAGGCGTTGAGCCGCAAGTATGGCCAGCAGGTGGTCGTGGAGAACAAGCCCGGCGCCGGCACGCGGCTGGCCAGCGAGACGGTGGCCCATGCCGCGCCTGACGGCTACACCCTGCTCTGGGCCGCCGCGCCGTTCGCGATCAACACGGGCGCGGGGCTGTCGCAGCGGTTCGACATCCACAAGGACTTCGTCGCCGTGGGGCCGCGTGTGCTCGGGCCGATCTTCCTGATCGTCAACGCCAGCTCGCCCGTCAAGACGGTGGCGGACTTYGTGAAACTGGCCCAGAAGAAGCCCGATGGCGTGACGTTCGCCTCGCCCGGCATCGGCTCCGGCCCGCACCTGACGGCGGAACTGTTCGCGCAGCAGGCCAGGTTCAAGGCGTTGAACGTGCACTATCGGGGCGACGCCACCGCCTACACGGAACTGCTGGCCGGCCGCGTCGATGCCACCCTCACCGCGATCACCACGGCACTGCCGTTCATCCAGGCCGGCAAGCTGCGCGTGATTGCCGTGGCGGCGGAGGCCCGCACGCCGGTCTATCGGGATGCGCCGACATTCGCCGAGCAGGGCGTGCCCGGCGTGGTGGGGCACGGCTGGTTCGGAATCGTCGCCCCGGCGCGCACGCCGGCGGCCATCGTCCAGCAGGTGAACCGGGATGCGACGCAGGCGCTGGGCGACCCGGAGGTCACCAAGCGGCTGCTGGCGCTCGGGCTGCAGCCGGCGCCCGGCACCAGCGCCGACTTTGCCGGATTCATCGACAGCGAAGTGGCCAAGTGGGGCGCGCTGGTGAAGGCGCGGGGGATTGTGCTGGAGTAAGGGCGCTGTCGGGGCTACTTAGGCTGGTCCACGCGTCGCGTGGCCAGCCAACAGAGGATGGACCCGCCACAGACCATCGACGCGCCCTTCCAGAACGCGAGGGACAGCGGCGTCTGCAACAGCGCCGCCGCCAGCGCCGCAGAGAGCACCGGAATAAAGTACGAGGCGCCGGCCAGCACAGTCACGTTGCCATGCAGGATGCCGACGTTCCACGCCGCATAGCCGAAGCCCATCGCGCAGGCCGCCAGCGCCAGGTAGATCAGGCCGGCATAGCTGAACACCATCGTCTCCCCATGGGTGAACAGGTACTTGCCCCACAGGGCGAGCGCCGTGAGCATGAAGAACAGCGTGATGGCGTTCTTGCCTTGCGCGATGCGGCTGGTCACCGTGCAATAGCCGGCCCAGATCACGGCGCCGACGAACGCCAGGCCGTAGCTGAGCGGGTTGTCCTGCACGTTGCGCGCCATCTCGCCCAGATCCCAGCCCTGCTCGCCGCCGAGCACCCATGCAATCCCCAGGATCGCCATCAGGAAGCCCGGTACGATCGGCCAGTTGGCGCGCTGCCGGTTGAAGACGATGGCGGCCAGCATCGTGAAGCTTGGCCAAAGGTAGTTGACCATGCCGACCTCGATGGCCTGCCTGCCGCTGTTGGCGTAGCCGATGGACAGCGACAGGCACAGCTCGTAGGACACGAACAGCAGGCTGCCCCAGATCAGGTAGGCGCGCGGCAGCGTCCGGATTTTGACGGCGCCGACGGACAGCCAGAGCAGGGCCGAGGCCACCGTGTAGATCAGCGCCGCCCCGCCGGTGGCGCCAAAGCTCTGGCTGACGCCCCGGATCAGGCCAACGATCGAACTCCAGAGGAGGATTGCGAGCAGCCCGATCAGCGTGGCCTGTTTTCTGCTATGCGTGACTGCCATGTGTTCGGATACAACGATGTGGACGGTTGGAGCGGCATTCTAATCGTCCCGGGCAGTGGCTTCCCGAAATTGGGTCGACTGGTAGCGGGCACGGAGCGGGCACGGGAGCGTAGAATCTCGCCCGTAGACGCCACCGAGAGACGTCACGTCATTGCCCATCATTTGAGGAGATTCCGTTGAAGCCGTCGCGCACTACCCCGCACACTACCCTTCTCGCCTTGCTGCTCAGCATCGCCAGCACCGCCCACGCCGCCTACCCGGACCGTCCCATCAAGCTGATCGTGCCCTTCCCGCCCGGACAGGCCACCGACATCTTCGCGCGTGCCCTGGCCGAGAAGCTCGGCAAGCAGCTCGGCCAGTCCATCGTGGTGGAAAACCGCGCCGGCGCCGGCGGCAATATCGGCATGGAAGTGGCCGCGAAAGCCACGGCCGATGGCTACACGCTGGTCATGGGCGGCAGTGCGATGGCCATCAACCAGACGCTCTACAAGAAGATCAACTACGATCCGCGCCAGGATTTCGCGCCGATCTCCGGGGTGTTTTCGGTGCCGCTGGTCTTCCTGGCCACGCCGCAGTCGGGCTTCCAGTCCTTGCATGAACTGATCGCCAAGGCCAAGGCGGCCCCGGGCAAGTACAGCTATGCCAGCGCCGGCATCGGCGGCACGCAGCACCTGTCCGCCGAGATGCTCAAGGCGCAGACCGGCGTGTTCATCGTGCATATTCCCTACAAAGGCAGCGGCCCGGCGCAGGCGGATTTCCTCGGCAACCAGATCCCGCTGATGGTCGATTCCGTGACCGCCGCCATGCCCCTGATCCAGTCCGGCAAGGCCGTGCCGCTGGCCGTGACCACGGCGAAACGCGTGCCCCAGCTGCAGCAGGTGCCGACCGTGCGAGAAGAAGGCGTGCCGGGCTTCGAGGCGCTGGGCTGGGCGGTGATGATGGCGCCGGCAGCCACGCCGCCGGCCATCGTCAACCAGCTCAACACGGAGACGGTGAAAGCGCTGCAATCGCCAGAACTGCGCAAATTCATCACCGACCGCGGCTCCGAGCCGATGCCGATGACCCCGGCCGAGACCGGCAAGTTCGTGGACAGCGAGATCCGCAAGTGGTCGACGGTGGTGAAGCGGTCGGGGGCGACGGCGGACTGACAGACCTGGCCGCCCCATGCGGCCACCCCCCCAAAAGCCCGGCCAAAAGCCCGGCAGCCCATCAGGCTGCCGGGCTTTTTTCATTGTGGCGCCCCGGGCACCACCGCAGGAACCGGCCCCACGGATTTCTAGGGAATAACCCTTGTCTTCACCAAAATACATCACAACATGATGTATCTTTCGGAACTCCAAAAACAGAGTCGGTTGTGTCGGCGCGTTGCGCGTCGTCCGATCCGCGCGCCCCCAAGGAGACCTCGCATGCGCATACGCAGGCAGACAGACCTACTTTCCGGGCTGATGTTCGTCATCGTCGGACTCAGCTTTTCCTTCGTTGCCCGTGGCTACTCCATGGGCACAGCCGCCAAGATGGGGCCGGGCTACTTCCCGTTCTGGCTCGGCATCGTGCTGGCCTTGCTCGGCGCCGTGGTGGCGGCCGGGTCCATGTCCCGCGAAGGTGAAGCGGATCGCATGGCGCGCTGGGACATCAAGACGCTGCTGTGGATCCTGGGCTCCGTGGTCCTGTTCGGCCTGCTGCTGAAGCCGCTCGGCATGGTGCTGTCGGTGCTGGCGCTGGTGCTCGTCTCGTCGATGGCCAGCCATGAATTCACGTGGAAGGGTGCCGCGCTCAATGCCGTGGTGCTCGTGGTGATCAGTACCGTGGCATTCGTCTACGGCATCAACCTGCAGATGCCGGTGTGGCCGGCGTTCCTGATCAACTAGGAGCCATGGAATGGAGTTGCTCAGTCATCTCGCGCTCGGCTTTTCCACGGCGCTCTCGCTACAGAACGTGGCCTATGCCTTCCTGGGCTGCGTGCTGGGCACGCTGATCGGCGTGCTGCCGGGTCTGGGGCCGCTGGCGACCATCGCCATGCTGTTGCCCATCACGTACACGCTCCCCCCGGTGGCCGCGCTGATCATGCTGGCCGGCATCTACTACGGCGCGCAGTACGGCGGTTCCACCACGGCCATCCTGGTCAACCTGCCGGGCGAGTCGTCCGCCGTGGTGACCACGCTGGACGGCTACCAGATGGCGCGCCGCGGCCGTGCCGGCGTGGCGCTGGCCACCGCCGGGCTGGGTTCGTTCTTCGCGGGCAGCGTCGCCACGCTGATCCTGGCCGCGTTTGCCACGCCGCTCTCCGAGCTGGCGTTCAAGTTCGGGCCGGCGGAGTACTTCTCGCTGATGGTGCTCGGTTTGATCGGTGCGGTGGTATTGGCATCGGGCTCGCTCGTCAAGGCAGTGGCCATGATCGTCCTTGGCCTGCTGCTCGGCCTCGTGGGCACCGACGTGAACTCCGGCGCCGCGCGGTTTTCGTTCGATGTGCCCGAGCTGACCGATGGCATCAGCATCACCGCGCTGGCGATGGGACTGTTCGGCTTTGCCGAGATTATCGCCAACCTGGAGCAGAAGGAACACCGCGAGACCTTCACGGACCGCGTCACCGGACTCTTCCCGAGCAGGGAGGATTTCCGGCGCATGATCCCGGCGGTGTTGCGCGGCACCCTGCTGGGCTCGGCGCTGGGCATCCTGCCGGGCGGCGGTGCTTCGCTGGCCTCGTTTGCGGCGTACTCGCTGGAGAAGAAGACATCGAAGTACGCCCATGAGTTCGGCAAGGGCGCGATCGAAGGCGTGGCGGGTCCGGAATCGGCTAACAACGCTGCGGCGCAGACGTCCTTCATCCCGCTGCTGACGCTGGGTATTCCGCCCAACGCCGTGATGGCGCTGATGGTGGGCGCGATGACGATCCACAACATCCAGCCCGGCCCGCAGGTGATGACCAGCAACCCGGCGCTGTTCTGGGGCCTGATTGCTTCCATGTGGATCGGCAACCTGATGCTGGTGGTGCTGAACCTGCCGCTGATCGGCGTCTGGGTCAAGCTCCTGACGGTGCCGTATCGTTTCCTTTATCCGGCCATCCTCGTGTTCTGCAGCATCGGCGTGTACTCGGTCAACAACACGGTGTTCGATGTCTTCGCCGCAGCGGCTTGCGGCCTCATCGGCTATGTGTTCCATAAGCTGAAGTGCGAGCCGGCGCCGCTGCTGCTCGGCTTTGTGCTCGGGCCGATGATGGAGGAGAATTTCCGGCGCACCTTGCTGCTGTCGCGCGGCGACTACACGGTGTTCACGACGCGTCCGTTGTCGCTCGGGCTGTTGATAGCGGCCGCGGCGCTGGTGGCAGTCGTGGCGCTGCCCGCGATCAAGGCCAAGCGCGAGGAGGCATTCCAGGAGGAGTAAACGCGAACGCGGACAGGCCGTCAGGCGCTGTCCGCGTTTGTCACTTCTGGGGGTGCTGGCTTTCCAGCAGTTCCACCAATGCCACGATGATCTGGTTGACCGGTGTCGGCACGCCCCGCGCGTTGCCGCGCCGGACGATGGCGCCGTTCAGGGCCGCGATCTCGCTGGCGCGGCCCCGGGCGAAGTCCTGCGCCATCGACGAGTACTGGCCAAGAGGGATGGTGCGGCGAATCCGTTCAAGCTGGCCATCCGCATCGAGGTCGATGTCGACGCCTTCGGCGTGCGCTACCGCAAGACACTCCGCGATGAGGTTGCGCATCGCTTCCTCGGCGGACGCCACGCCGCGAATCTCGCCGTAGGGCAGGTTGACGATCGCGGACAGCGCGTTGTAGGCGCAGTTCAGGATCAGCTTCTCCCAGAGTGCGCGCGCCACATTGGCCGAGACCACTGTGGGCACGCCGGCGTCGTGGAACAGGCGCGCCACCAGCTCGCTGCCCTGCTCCTGCCCGATCACCAGGTCACCCCGGCCGTGATGCCGGAGGTGCCCATCGCCGGCCATCTCGCTGGCGACGTAGACGGCGGCGGGTATCACTGGGCGTGCCAGCACCTGCTCCAACTGCCCTGCGTTGTCGATGCCATTCTGCAGGGACACGACCAGCGCTTCGCGCTTCAAGTGGCTGCGGATCTCGTCGGCAACCTGCTCGGTGTCGACGGATTTCACGCAGACCAGCACGATATCGGCGTCCTCCACGGACGCCGCGTTGGCGCTTGCCGCGATGGTCACCTGTTCATCGAACAGCCTGGATTCGAATCGCAGGCCACGCGCCCGGATGGCATCGACATGCCGCGGCCTGCCAATCAGCACCACATCCTGACCGGCCCGCGCCAGCATCCCGCCATAGAAGCAGCCCACCGCACCTGCGCCAATCACCGCGATTTTCATGTGTCGTTCCTCGCATGGTTTGGGAATGCCTGCGCAGCGGACTGCCCTGCCGCCTGCCTTACTGCAACCTGTCTTACTGCTTCTGCACCGTCTGCACGGCGTCGAGAATGACCTTCGCCACATCGGCCGGCCGGGACTGCTGCGGCACGTGGCTGGTCGGCAGCGTCGTCACCTTCGCGCCGATCTTCTTGGCCATTTCACGTTCGAGCGCGGGCGGGATCATCCGGTCGTTCTGGCTGACGATGTACCAGGAGGGCCGCGTGGTCCATGCGGCGACGGTGGTCTTCTCGCCAAACGCCTTCGCCTGGATCGGGCCCTGCGTGGCGGCCATGACGCGCGCCTGGGCGGCCGGCACGTCCTGCGCGAAATCGCTGGCCAGCGCCTCGGGCGGCAGCGAGAGGTAGCCCTCCGCATCGGCGACGATCTTGCCGATACCCGGCGCGGGCGGGTGAGCCTTGCCCGCTTCCTCCGTGGACTGGCCCGCATCCGGTGCGAAGGCGGCCACGTAGACGAGCGCGGACACCTTGTCGACGGCGCCCGCCTCGGTAATCACCGTACCGCCCCACGAATGGCCGACCAGCACGACTTTGCCGGGTTGGTTGTTGATGGCGCGGCGCGTGGCCGCCACGTCGTCCGCCAGCGAGTTGAGCCCGTTCTGCACGGCCTGCACCCTGACACCCTTGGCCTGCAGCAGCGGAATGACCTTGGCCCAGTCGGAGCCATCGGCAAACGCGCCGTGCACGATCACGACCGAGGTGGGGGCCTTCTCTGCTGCGTAGGCGGCCGAACCGGCCGAGAAAGCGAGGGCCGCGACGGCCAGCGATGCAAGCGTGCGAGTCAACATGTCGATCCTTTCAATGGGTGATGGGACACAGGCGGCGGCGTTGCGTGGCTGCCGTCTGCCATGCATGCATTGAATCGCGCCCATGTATCGCCCCCGTGTGATGAATGCATGGATGGGTATGCGGATGTATCGGCGGACAGCCCGGATACATGCCGATACAAAGGCTCGGCTCCCCGCATCCGCAGTGCCCGATCCACAGCGAGCCGGATGCTACCGGAATCCGCCGCGCGATGCGCTGAAGCGCCTTTTGCAGCAGGCGCCTCCGCGAAAGGTGCCTGATTCGCTACAAAGGTTGCGGGGGCTCGGCGCGACATACTGCAAGGCAGAACAGGCATTCCGCGCCTTTGCATTGGGCGGGATGCAAGCGCAAAATCCCCCCACTTCATATTTCGATCCTGGACGCGGCCCCGCCGCCAGGGACCCGCTCGTGCGCTTTGATCTCGTTGACCTGAAGCTTTTCACCCATATCGCGGAGGCCAGCAGCCTCACTCGCGGCGCCGAACGCTCCCACCTCTCGCTCGCGGCGGCCAGTACCCGGATCAAGAATCTGGAGGAACACGTAGGCGTGAAGCTGCTGAGCCGGAGCAGCCATGGGGTGAAGGTCACCGGCGCCGGGGAGACGCTGCTGGCCCATGCGCGGCGCGTGATTCGCCAGCTCGAACAGCTCAGTGGCGACCTTCAGGAGTACGCGTCCGGCGTGAAGGGCCATGTGCGCGTGTTCGCCAATACCACGGCGATGAGCGAGTACCTGCCCGCCGTGCTGCGGACCTATCTGGTGAATCATCCTGATGTGACGATCGACATGCAGGAGCGCCTCAGTCCGCACATTCTGCGTGCGGTGCAGGAAGGCGCCGTCGATATCGGCATCGTCGCGGGGAATCTCCGTGCCGAAGGGGTGGAGATGATGCCCTACCGGAATGACCGCCTCGTGCTGGCGGTGGCACTCAGCCGCCCGCTGGCGCAGCGCAAGCGCGTGGGCTTCATCGAGGCGCTGAAGTTCGACATCATCGGCCTGCCCGAGGCCAGCGCCATCCATACCTTCCTGCAAGGCGCCGCCGCTGACCTCCAGCGCTCGCTGCGCTGGCGGGTGCAGGTCAGCAATTTCGAGACGGCCTGCCGGATGATCGAGGCGAACGTGGGCATTGGCGTGCTGCCGGAGAGCACGGCCGTCCGGCACGCCAAGTCGATGGCGCTGAGCATCGTCCAGCTTGAGGACGACTGGGCGGAGCGCCGCCTCCAGATCTGCGTGGCGGACCTGGCCGCGCTGCCGCTGTTCGCCCGCAAGCTGGTCGATCTGCTGGTCGAGGACGGCCAGGGCCGCCAGGACTAACGTGGCGGCGGGCGCCTACCCCTGCACGGCCAGCATTTCCCTTAGCTGGTGCTTGAGCAGCTTGCCGCTGGCTGTCTTCGGAATCGCGCCCAGGCGCAGGTAGCGCTCCGGCCGCTTGTAGGGCGACAGCCGATCCATCACGAAGGCACGCAGCGCGTCCGCGTCGAAGCTCTCCCCCTCCTTGATCTCGACGAAGGCCACCACTTCCTCGTTGCCGTCCGACGTCGGCACGCCGACCACCGCCGACACCAGCACCGCCGGATGGGCGTTCAGCACCGACTCCACCTCGATCGGATAGACGTTGAAGCCCGAGCGGATGATCAGGTCCTTGGTCCGGCCGACGATGTATAGCGCGCCGTCCGGCCCGAGCCGGCCGATATCGCCGGTATTGAGCCAGCCGTCCTCGCTGATGACCTGCCTGGTCAGTTCCGGCGCGAGATAGTAGCCAAGCATGACGCCCGGCCCCCGGACCCAGATTTCGCCCGGCGTGCCCGTCTCCACCGGCTGGCCATCCGCGCCGATCAACCGCACTTCGGCCCCTTCCACGATCTCCCCCGCCGCGCAATCGGTGCGCGGGCGATCCATATGGGTGACGAACAGCGAGCCGGCGTACTCGGTCATGCCGTAGCCGTGATGCAGCGGCTGGCCGAACATGCCCTCCACTTCCTGCTTGAGCGTGGGGTCGAGCGGCCCGCCGCCGGTATACAAATAGCGCAGCCGGGTGGAGGCCAGCCGTTGCACCCCGGCCGCCCGCAGATGGGCGAGGATGCGGTGGAACATCGTCGGCACGCCTTGCAGGATCGAAATCGACCCGGCTTCGATGGCCTGCGTCACATCGGCCGCATTGAAGCGGGACGACAGGTACAGGCTGGCGCCCGCCTGGAAGGTGGCGAGCAGCACCGTGCCCATGCCGAAGATGTGCGACATCGGCATGACCGCGTAGGCGCAGTCGTCCGGCACCATGCGCCGCGACGCCACGGTGACCCGCGCGAAGTGCAGCAGGCCGCGATGCGACACCATCACCCCCTTCGGCTGGCCGGTGGTGCCCGAGGTGTAGATCAGCGCCGCCACTTCCTGCGCCAGTGCCTCAGGCACGCGCTCGCTGGTCGGGTCCACCGCGCCGGCCATCAGCGGGCCCAGGCCCGGCGGCGCGGTTTCCCGGGCGCGGTAGGTCACGCCGTGCCGCAGGGCATCGGGCGAGGCGCCATGGGTGAACAGCATCAGCCGGGGCCGGCAATGCGCGCGGATGACCTCCACCTCCCGCTCGGACAGCCGCGCATTGACCACCACCGGCCACGCGCCGATCTCCGACAGCGCGAACAGCAGCGTCACCACGGACAGCGAGTTCTCCGCGACGATCATCACCCGGTCGCCGCCGGCCACGCCCTGCGTGCGCAGATACTGCTGCGCGGCCTCGATATCGGCCCAGAGTTCGCCATAAGACACGGCGCGCCCTTCCTCCACCACCGCCGGGCGGTCAGGCGTGGCGAGCGCCCAGTGACGGGGGATGTCGCTGATGCGTTGGGCGGGGGTTCGGTCCGAACACATGTCTGGGTCTTCCTCGATCAATGAAGGCTGGCTTTGGCTTGAGTGCCGCCAGTGTAGGGGCGGTGCATCTGGCGTGCAACGGACAAGGTCGATTGCCGCTCAGAACGAGCGCGGCAGGCCCAGGATGTGCTCCGCCACATAGGAGTAGATCAGGTTCGTGGAGATCGGCGCCACCTGATAGAGGCGCGTCTCGCGGAACTTGCGCTCGATGTCGTACTCGCAGGCGAAGCCGAAGCCGCCGTGGAACTGCAGGCAGACATTGGCCGCCTCCCAGCTCGCCTTGGCGGCCAGGTACTTGGCCATATTGGCCTGCGCGCCCATCGCCGCGTGCGCGTCGTACAGTTCGCAGGCCTTCCAGCGCATCAGGTTGGCGGCTTCCAGTTCGATGAACGACTCGGCAATCGGGAACTGCACGCCCTGATTCCGCCCGATGGGCCGGTCGAAGACCTGGCGCTCGGTCACGTACTTGGTCACGCGGTCCATGAACCAGTAGCCGTCGCCGATGCACTCGGCGGCGATCAGCGTACGCTCGGCGTTCAGGCCGTCGAGGATGTACTTGAAGCCCTTGCCTTCCTCGCCGATCAGGTTCTCCTCGGGGATCTCCAGGTCCTCGAAGAACAGCTCGTTGGTCTCGTGGTTGACCATGTTCGGGATCGGGCGCACCACCATGCCCTTCTTCTGGGCCTCGTGCAGGTCCACCAGGAAGATCGACATGCCTTCGCTCTTCTTCTTCACCTCGTCCAGCGGCGTGGTGCGCGCCAGCAGGATCATGAAGTCGCTGTGCTGCACGCGGCTGATCCACACCTTCTGGCCATTGACCACGTAGCGGCCGTCCTTCTTGATGGCCCGGGTCTTGATCTTGGTGGTGTCGGTGCCGGTAGTCGGCTCGGTCACGCCCATGGACTGCAGGCGCCACTCGCCCGAGGCGATCTTCGGCAGGTACTTCTGCTTCTGCGCGTCCGAGCCGTGGCGCAGCAGCGTGCCCATGTTGTACATCTGGCCGTGGCAGGCGCCCGAGTTGCCGCCGCATCGGTTGATCTCCTCCATGATCACCGACGCTTCCGTCAGGCCAAGCCCCGAGCCGCCATATTCCTGCGGAATCAGCGCCGCCAGCCAGCCGGCGTCGGTCAGCGCGTTGACGAAGGCTTCCGGGTAGGCCCGCTGCTCGTCGATCTTGCGGAAGTACTCGTCGGGGAACTCCGCGCAGAGGCTGCGCACGGCGTCCCGGATTTCCTGGAAGTTATTCGATTGGGTCTGTTCGATCATGGCGCGTCTCCCGCTTTTGTTGGCGTTGCCATGCTCGCGAGGTTTGGCGTGTGGCGCAATCAACGTTTGCGGAACCGGGCCTTTGCCGGAGCAGAAGGCAGCCCGCCAGGCAGCCCGCCAACCCGCGCCGGCACGCTGATTTCGCAACAGGCGAAGTCCGCCATTGGCATTCTCAAATAGCGCCGGCGCGCAAATGCCAACATGCTCCAGCCCATACCAAAAAATGACAAACAGGAGACACGCCGGAAATGGATGCCCACTCGGATGCCCACTCGCTGGCCGCCGCGCTGCGCGCCCTGATCCGCCCCGGCGACCGCATCTGGTGGGGCCAGGCCACCGCCGAGCCGCTGACGCTCACGCGGGCGCTGGTGGCCCATCGGCACGCCATCGCCCAGGGTGGGCGGCTGGGTGTCTTCGTCGGCATCGGCCAGTCAGACACGCTCCGGCCGGACCAGTCCGATGTGATCGACTTCTTCGGCTACGCCGCCAGCGGCCCGCACCGCCAACTGGCCCGCGCCGGCCTGCTGGACATCGTGCCGTGCCATTACTCCCACCTGCCCGGGCTGATCCGGTCCGGCACGCTGCCGGTGGACGTGGCGCTGGTGCAGGTCTCCCCCGCCGATGCGGAGGGCCGCCATAGCCTCGGGCTGGTGCACGAATACCTCCCCGCCGTGCTGGATCGGGCACGCGTGATCATCGCCGAGGTCAACCCGGACGTCCCGTGGACCCATGGCAGCCGCTCCCTGACCGCCGACGACATCGCCCTGACCGTCGATGCGCAATATGCGCCAATCGACCTCGAACGCGGCGCGCCCTCCGAGGTGGAACTGGCGATTGCCCGCCACATCGCCGGCCGGATCGAGGACGGCACCACGCTGCAGATGGGCATCGGCAACCTGCCCGAAGCGGTGCTGGCGGCGCTGCACGGCCACCGTGACCTGGGCCTGCACAGCGGCGCCGTGGGCGATGGCGTGGTGGCGCTGGCCGAGTCCGGGGCGCTGACGCACGCACGCAAGACTGTCGATACCGGCGTCGGCATCGGCGGCATCCTGATGGGCAGCGAGCGCCTGCGCCGCTGGGCACATCGCAACCCGCTGCTGCAGCTGCGCGAAACCACCTACACCCACGATCCCGAGGTACTGGCGCGCCAGCACAAGCTGGCGGCCATCAACGGCGCCATCGAGGTGGACCTGACCGGCCAGATCAATGCCGAGGTGGCCGGCGGCGTCTACATGGGCGCCGTGGGCGGCGCCGCGGACTTCCTGCGCGGTGCCGCGCGCAGCCACGGCGGCCTGCCGATCATCGCGCTGCCGGCGACCGCGAAGGGCGCCAGCCGCATCGTCGCGCAGCTATCCGGACCGGTCAGCACGGCCAGATCGGACGCCGGGCTCATCGTCACCGAATACGGCGTGGCCGACCTGCGCGGGCTGCCGCTGTCGCAGCGCGTGCGCCGCATGATCGACATCGCCGCGCCGGAACACCGCGAGGCGCTGGACCGCCAGGCCCACGCACTGCTGCGCCAGTGCGGCGCCGCGTTCGTCACCGTGCCGGCCGCCGCCTGATTGCTATCGATTCCTATCGATTCCCACCGATTTCCATCCCAGACCAGATCCACAGGAGACCCACCATGCGCAGAGCCGCAATCGTTACCCCCGTCCGCACCCCGGTTGGCACCTTCGGCGGCAGCCTGCGCCCGGTGCCCGTCGAGGAACTGGCCGCCACCACCGTGCGTGCCGTGGTGGAGCGCAGCGGCATCGACCCCGCGCGCATCGACGATGTGGTGTTCGCCCAGTCCTACGCCAACAGCGAAGTCCCCTGCGTGGGCCGCTGGGCCGCGCTGCAGGCCGGCCTGCCGGTGGAGGTGCCGGGCATGCAGCTCGACCGCCGCTGCGGGGGCGGCTTGCAGGCCGTGGTCACGGCGTCGATGATGGTGCAGAGCGGCGCCGCCGACGTGGTCATCGCGGGCGGCGTGGAGAGCATGAGCAATATCGAGTACTACACCACCGACATGCGCTGGGGCGCGCGCTCGGGCAACGTCCGCTTCTACGACCGGCTCGACCGGGGCCGCGAACGCTCCCAGCCGGTGTCCCGCTTCGGCGAAATCTCCGGGATGATCGAAACCGCCGAGAACCTGGCGCGCGACTACGGCATCAGCCGCGAAGCCGCGGACGCCTTCGCGCTGCGCAGCCACCAGCGCGCCGCCGCCGCGTGGGAAGCCGGCCGCTTCGACGCCGAGATCGTTCCCGTCTCCGTGCCGCAGCGCAAGGGCGAGGCCCTGCGCTTCGCCCGTGACGAGGGCTATCGCCCCGAATCCACCACCGAATCCCTCGGCAAGCTGCGCGCGCTGATGCCGGGCGGCACGGTGACCGCCGGCAATGCCAGCCAGCAGAACGACGCCTCCGCCGCCTGCCTGATCGTGGCCGAAGACAAGCTGGCCGAACTGGGCCTGACGCCGATGGCCACGCTGGTGGGCTGGGCCGCCGCCGGCTGCGAGCCCTCGCACATGGGCATCGGCCCGGTGCCGGCCGTGAAGAAGCTGCTGGCCCGCCTGAACCTGCGGCTGGACCAGATGGATCTGGTCGAACTCAACGAAGCCTTCGCCTGCCAGGTGCTGGCCGTGCTGAAGGGCTGGAACTGGCAGGACCAGGGCGAGATCGACAGCAAGCTCAACGTCAACGGCTCGGGCATTTCGCTCGGCCATCCGATTGGCGCCACGGGCGTGCGCATCCTGACCACGCTGCTGCACGAACTGCAACGCCGGGGCGGCCGCTACGGCCTGGAAACCATGTGCATCGGCGGCGGCCAGGGCATTGCGGCCGTTTTCGAGCGCTACTGACAACAAGAAGGATGAAGGAGACAACCATGCACACATCATTTCGACGGACCTTGCTTTCGGGCCTGATCGTTGGCGCCGCCGTGCTGGGCGCGGGCGCTGCCATGGCCCAGTCCAACCCGCCGGTCCGCCTCGTGGTGGGCTACGCGGCCGGCGGCCCGGCTGACCAGGGCGCGCGGCTGTTCGCCGCCGCGCTCGGCAAGGCCCTCAACGCCACGGTGGTGGTGGACAACAAGCCCGGCGCTAACGCCACGCTGGCCGGCCACGAGGTCGTGCGCGCCAAGGCCGACGGCAACACGCTGTGGTTCGCGGCCAGCGCCGGCATCACGGTCGCCCCCAACATCATGAAGCGCATGCCGTTCGATCCGGCCAAGGACCTCACGCCGATCGCCCCGGTGGCGCGCTACTACAACATGCTAGTGGTCAACAACAGCGAGCCGTTCACCTCCACCAAGGAACTGGTCAGCTACGCCAAGGCCCATCCGGGCAAGCTCAGCTACGGGTCGTCGGGCGTGGGCAGCTCCAACCACGTGGCCGCCGCGCTGTTCGCCCGGCAGGCCAATGTCGAGCTGAACCACATCCCGTACAAGGGCAACGCGCCGGCCATGACGGACACCATCGGCGGCCAGATCGACATGCTGTTCGACATCATCAGCACCGCCAGCGGCTACGTGAACGGCGGCAAGGTCCGCGCCATCGCCGTGGGCTCGCCCAACCGCAGCCCGGCGCTGCCCAACGTGCCCACCTTCCGCGAATCCGGCATTGCCGGCCTGAAGGACTACGAGGCCGGCGGCTGGTACGCCGTCTACGCGCCCAAGGGCCTGACGCCCGAGGTCACCCAGAAGCTGACCGTCGCCGTGAAGCACGCCGTGGCCGACCCGGACCTGCGCAAGCGCTACGCCGAACTGGGCTACGAGCAGTGGAACGGCACCACCGAGGATCTCGTCAACACCGCCGCACGCGAACGCACCCAATGGGCCAGCGTGCTGCAGGGCGTGACACTTGACTGACCGAGACGAAGCAAAGGACGACCAACCATGATCCGCGATAACGACACCCTCGAAGCCCTGCTCGACAGCGTGCGCCGCTTTGTGCGCGAGCGGCTGGTCCCGGCCGAGGCACTCGTGGCCGAGACCGACGAAATCCCCCAGGACATCGTGCAGGACATGCGCGAGATGGGCCTGTTCGGCATGACCATTCCCGAGCGCTTCGGCGGCCTGGAACTGACCATGGAGGAAGAGGCCCGCGTGGTGATGGAGCTGTGCCAGACCGCGCCGGCCTTCCGCTCGCTGCTGGGCACCACGGTCGGCATCGGCTCGCAGGGCATTCTGATGGATGGCACGCCCGAGCAGCAGGCCGCCTGGCTGCCCCGGCTGGCCACGGGCGAGATCCTCGCCTCGTTCGCGCTGACCGAGCCGGACGCCGGCTCGGACGCCGGCTCGCTGCGCACCTCCGCCGTGCGGGATGGCGACGACTACGTCGTCAACGGCACCAAGCGCTTCATCACCAATGCGCCGCAGGCCGGCATGTTCACGCTGATGGCGCGCACCGATCCGTCGATCAAGGGCTCGGCCGGCGTCTCGGCCTTTATCGTCGATGCGAAGTCGGCGGGCATCAGCTTCGGCAAGCGCGACGTGAAGATGGGCCAGAAAGGCGCCCATACCTGCGACGTGATCTTCGAGAACGTGCGCGTGCCGGCTGCCAACCTGATCGGGCTCAAGGAAGGCCAGGGCTTCAAGACCGCCATGAAGGTGCTGGACAAGGGCCGCCTGCATATCTCGGCCGTCAGCGTGGGCGTGGCAAAGCGCGTGCTGCGGGATGCGCTCAACTACGCCGTCGAGCGCCAGCAGTTCGGCCAGCCGATCTGCGACTTCCAGCTGATCCAGGCCATGCTGGCAGACAGCCAGGCCGAACTCTACGCCGCCGAGTGCATGGTGATCGACGCCGCACGCCGCCGCGACGAAGGCCGCAACGTCTCCACCGAAGCCTCCTGCTGCAAGCTGTTCGCCACTGAAATGGTCGGCCGCGTGGCGGACCGCGCGGTGCAGATTCTGGGCGGCGCGGGCTATATCGCCGAGTACGGCATCGAGCGCTTCTACCGCGACGTGCGCCTGTTCCGCCTCTACGAAGGCACGACGCAGATCCAGCAGGTCATCATCGCCCGCAACATGATCCGCGACGCGCGCAACGGCTGAGCCCCATGACCACACCCCAAGCCCAGATCCACCCCGACCTACCCCACCCGTCCCCGCAGACCGGCGCCCTCAGCCACCTGCGCGTGCTGGACCTCTCGCGCGTGCTCGCCGGCCCCTGGTGCACCCAGAACCTGGCCGACATGGGCGCCGACGTCATCAAGATCGAGAAGCCGGCCGAAGGCGACGACACCCGCCTCTGGGGCCCGCCCTACCTTACCGGCGATGACGGCCCGACCGCCCAGGCCAGCTACTTCGCGGCGTGCAACCGCAACAAGCGCTCGGTGACCGTGGATATGTCCACGCCCGACGGGCAGGCCATGATCCGCGAGCTGGCCAAGCAGAGCGACGTGGTGGTCGAGAACTTCAAGACCGGCGGCCTCAAGCGCTACGGGCTCGACTACGAGACGCTCAGCGCGCTGAATCCGCGCCTGATCTACTGCTCGATYACCGGCTTCGGCCAGACCGGCCCGTACGCGGCCCGCCCCGGCTACGACCTGCTGGTGCAGGCCATGAGCGGGCTGATGAGCATCACCGGCCATGCGGACGGCGAGCCCGGCGGCGGCCCGATGAAGGTGGGCGTGGCCGTGATCGACCTGTTCACCGGCATGTACGCCACCACGGCCATCCTCGGCGCGCTGGAAGCCCGCCACCACACCGGGCGCGGCCAGTGCATCGACGTGGCGCTGCTGGACGTCGCCATGGCGGTGCTGGCCAACCAGGGCGCCGGCTTCCTGAACGCCGGCAACGTGCCCACGCGGCAGGGCAATGTGCATCCGAGCGTGGTGCCCTATCAGGACTTCCCGACGGCCGATGGCAACATGCTGCTCGCCATCGGCAACGACGGCCAGTTCGCCCGCTTCTGCGAGGCCGCCGAGGTCGACTGGGCGACGGACGCGCGCTTCGCCACCAACAGCGCCCGCGTGACCCACCGCAAGACGCTGATCCCGATGATGGTCGCCGTCACGCGCGGCAAGCCCACGAACGACTGGATCCGCCTGCTGGAAGCCAAGTCCGTGCCGTGCGGCCCCATCAACAACGTCGAGCAGGCGTTCGCCGATCCGCACGTGCAGCACCGTGGCCTGCAGATCGAGCAGGAACGCTATCGGGCCGACGAACCGCGTGCCGGCGACCCGGTCAGCCGCGTGCGCACCACCGCCAGCCCGCTGCGGCTCTCGGACACGCCCACCACGCTGCGCTACGCGCCACCGGCGCTGGGCCAGCATACGGATGAGGTCCTGCGCGACTACCTGCAACTCGCCCCGCAGGACGTGGCCGCGCTGCGGGCCAGGGGCGTGGTGTAGCGGCACGCCGACAAAATCCCCGGTCAGGCGCCCTTGACCTGCGCGATCACCACCAGGATCACCGCCGCATTGCCAGGCTGCTGGGTCTGGGAATAGGCGGCGCGGGCATGGCCGGCGCGTTCGCCCAGCACCTCGGCGAAGAGGTCGGACGCGCCGTCGAGCACCGCCGGCTGGTCGAACGACCCCGGCGCGCTCGTCACATGCCCTTCCAGCCGGACGATGTGATCGAGCCGGTCGAACCCGCCCAGATGGGCGTGGATCTGCGCCAGCACGTTCAGGGCGGCCAGCTCGGCCGCCTGCCGGCCCTGCGCCACGGTCAGGTCCTTGCCGACCTGGCCCTGCCAGACCACCTTGCCGTCCTGCAACGGCAGCTGGCCGGAAATGAACAGCAGGTCGCCGGCACGGCTGACGGCGGTATAGCTGCCCAGCGGCTGCGGGGGCGGCGGCAGCGTCAGGCCGCGCGCGGCGAGTCTGGATTCGACGGTCATGATCAAGCTCCTATATCGATACAGCGGTTCCTTGGAAGCCACTATAGGAGCGCGCCATGTGCCGATAAACCCGCTGGGCAGAACTTGAATTGATACACGGCGGAACAAGTCCGCACGGGCCGGCCCCGCAAAGCGCACATGCCGATTTGCTTCCGTTCGCCACCGAACACAGAAATGTTTCCTTTGGCATTTTTATCATCTATCCCTGATGAGATTCCCGGCCAAAGGAGCCAGCATGCGCAGATCCACGCCGCTTGGCATGCTGGCCGCCTGCCTGTGCGCCGGCCTCGCCGCCTGCTCGCCCTATCTCTACAAGTCCGAAGTCGAGAGCTTCCGCGCCGGGGTCAATGACCTCGCCACGGCCTACCAGTCCGGCACCAAGGGCGTGGCGGCGGAGCGGGCTGTCATCCAGCAGACACAACTGACGCCAACGCGCACGCGCGTGGCGCTGAGCCCCGGCTGCGCGCTGCCTGCCACGGTCTCGGCCGCCCCAGCGGCGGATAACGCGCTGCCCTGTGCCCTGCAGCCGGCCGACCCGGCAATGGCGCCGCGCCAGTCGGCCCCGCGCGAGTCCACCTCCGCCGCGCCGCTGATCCACGCGCTGCGCGACTACGCCGATGCCCTCGCCGCCATCACCAACGCCCAGGACCAGGAGGCGCTGGAGGCCGCGAATTCCAAGCTGACCGGCTCGCTCGCCGGGCTGGCCAACACGGCCAAGGTGGGGCTGCCGAACGAGTTCGGCGCGATTGCCGGGCTGGCGTTCAGCGTGGGCGTGGCCACGCTGAACCAGCGGCGCTTCGACATGCTCAAGCGCGGCGTGACCGCCGCCAACGAGCCGGTTGCCGTGCTGGGCGATGCCATGGGGCAGGCGCTGGACACCCTGCGCAAGGCGCGTGCCGACGGGCTGCTGCTGGCAGGCACGACCCTGGCCGGCCAGATCAACGCCAAGATGAGCCCGGACGACTACACGGCCGCCCTCACGACCTTGCAGGCGAAGACGGATGCCATCGAAACGCTCCGGCGCACCAACGCGCGCGCGGCGGCTGACGACATGGTCAAGGCGCATGCGGCGCTGGCGCAGGCGCTCAACGACGACACCCGGCAGGTGGCCGCCGTGGTCACCGCCCTGAAGACGTTCCGCGAGAAAGCCCGCGCGGTTCAGGAAGCCTTTGCGAGCTGATCGGAGACAGACATGGCCGAATGTGGAGCCTTCGCGTTTGGGGTGGTGCTGGGCTGGTTCGTGTACTTCACCAATCGCTACCGCAAGGGGGATGTGCAGTTCAGCGACCTCATCGCGCTGCTGGGCGTGATTGGCGGCGCAGCCGTGACGGCGCTGTTCGGCGGCGCCAGCGGCACGCTGTTCGGCTACTACGGCGTGGGCCTCGCGGTGGGCTTCTTCGCCTACTTTCTGGTGCTGGTGTTGATGGTGGCGCGCTCGGACCAGTTCGACGCCACCTGGTTCCTCGACGGGCGCCGCAAGGCGCTGCCCGATGGCTGGGTCATCCCGGGCGACGTGCGCGCGACGACCGCCCCCATGGCGCCCCAGCGCCCCGGGCCGAGTGCCGCCGCCCCGATGGCCTTCGGCGCGCCCGAGCCGGTCGGCCCATCCACCGAATCCCCCCGCGCGCGCCTGAACGCCGCCCGCGACCAGACCCTGACCGCGTTGACCGTGGCGCAGCGCGAGCTGCTGCGCCGCATCGGCCTCGCGTCCACGGACGCCGAGCGCAACAGCCTCCAGGCCAGTCTGGTCGACATCACCGATCAGCTCGACACGCTGGCGCAACTGCGGCTGAAAGACATCCTGGAATCGGACGAAGTGCGCGCCAGCCTGAAAACGCTGGAGGGCATCACCAGCGACCTCACGCGCACGGCGGGCGAAATGCGCCAGGCCACGGACGTCCTGACCAAGGCGTCGCAACTGATCGACCGTGCCACCAAGGCGGTGGGGGTTATCACAAACCTTGTGGGTGGGATTTTGTAGTCAAAAATGGAGCATGCACCATGAGCAACGACAAGCGTTTCTGCGCCGGCTTCCCGATGACGAACGGCGTGCCCGGCAAGATTGCCATGTTGACCGGCAAACGGTGGCAGCCGGGTACGGTACTCACCATCAGCTTCCTGTCCGGCTCCCGCGCGCTCCAGGACCGCGTGATGAACGCCGCCAATATCTGGCTGCAATTCGCCAACCTCCAGTTCGATGTCCGGGACAGCGGCCCGACCGACATCCGCATCGACTTCCTGGAGGGCAAGGGCTCGTGGTCGTTCATCGGCACCGACGCCCGCCTGATCCAGGCGCCGCAGCCAACCATGAACTACGGCTGGTTCACCGACGACACCGAGGAAGACGAAATCCTGCGCGTGACGCTGCACGAGTTCGGCCACGCCATCGGGCTGATCCACGAGCACCAGAACCCGCTCAATGCCATCCAGTGGAACCGCGAGCAGGTGATCAAGGATCTGTCCGGCCCCCCGAACAACTGGGACAAGGCCACCATCGAAAACAATATGTTCGCGGCGTTCAATGCCGCTGACGTGGCCGGCACGGCGGTGGACCCGAGCTCGATCATGATGTATCCGATCCCCCCCGCCTGGACGCTGAACGGCGTGACGGCCGGCATGAACTCGGCGTTGTCCGAGTCGGACAAGGACTTCATCCGCCAGGCCTATCCGCAGTAGGGCCTGCCCGCCGCGCCATGAATGCCGACGACCAAGCCATCCTGATCGGGATCAATCATTACCCGCAGCTCGGCGAGCCGGGCGCGGACGCGAATCTCCACGGGCCCGCGAACGATGTCGATGCGGTGAAGGCGTGGCTGATGGACCCCAACGGCGGCGCCTTCGCCAGCGAGGACCAGATCCAGGTGATCAAGTCCCGCCTGACCGAGGCGGGCGACACCGCGCTGCCGACCACCGACGAAATCGAAACCGCCTTTGGCCGGCTCAACGCCATCGCCCGGGAGAACCAGGCCAAACGGCGCGGGCTGCGGGTGGGCCGCCGGCTGTATATCTTCGTCTCCGGCCACGGCTTCTCGCCGGGCCGCGAGCGCGGCTGCCTGTTCGCGGCCAACGCCAGCGCCACGCTCGGCACCTTCAACGTACACGCCACGGGCTGGCTGAGCTGGCTGCAGGACGCCGGCTACTTCCGCGAGTTCGTGCTGTGGATGGACTGCTGCATGAACCGGGTCTCCTTCCTGCAGCCGCGCGACCCGCAGCTCTCCCCGGTACAGGCCACGGACCCGCCGGCGGCCACGTTCGTCGCCTTCGCCGCGCAGCGCCCGCTCAAGGCCATCGAGATCGGCATTCCCGAAGATGGCGACAAGATCCACGGCGCCTTTACCTGGGCGCTGCTGCAAGGGCTGCGCGGCGCGGCATCCGACGCCAACGGACGCGTCACCGGGCGCAGCCTGGCGGACTGGCTGCGCAACGCCCTCTGCGCCCGCATGACGCCGGCGCATCTGCGCGATGGCGACGTGGCCAAGGAGCCGGAGATCGTGCAGGAAGATGCCGGCCTGATCTTCGCGCGCGGCGTGGCGCCGCCGCGCTACACGGTCACGCTCACCCTGCCGCCCGAGGCCGCCGGCAAGCCGCTGCGGCTGTGGTCTGGCACGCCGCCCCGCGCGGAGGCGATGACCGCGCAGCCCGCCATGACCTTGCCCCTGTCGCCGGGCCTGTACGTGGTGGAGGTGGCCGAAGCCGGCCTGCGGCAGGGATTCGACGTGACCAACGATGTGTCGATTGCCATCACGGCATCCGGCCCGCCCGTCACGCAGGCCGCCGACGGCACGATGTTCCCGCTCGACATCGACCCGGCCGACCCCGCCGCCGAGATCTTCGTCATCGACAGCCGCTTCTCGCTGGTCGACAACGGCATGTCGAAGCTCTCCACGCCGCTGCCGTTCGGGCTGTTCAAGATCAAGACGCGGATCGGGCGCAGCCTGGCGCAGCACGTGATCCTGCTCGACAGTGACCGCCCGCCGCTGGCCGTCGCGCAGATCGCCAAACCCGCCTCGTCGGTGCTGCCGCCGGTGGGCCTGCCGGAGGACGGCGCCCAGGAGCGCGACCGGCAGGTGGCGCTGGCCACCGCACTGCGCCTGCAGAGCGAGGGCGACGGCAAACAGGCCACGCTGATGGTCATGGCGCGCGCGGCGAGCAGCGCCGAGGTGCCCCAGCAGAACATCGCGCCCTGGCGGGACGTGCAGGTGGTGGATGCCGACGACAACCTCGTCATCAGCATGGAGCGCGGCAGCGCGCGCAACACCGATGCGGACTCCCACGCCTGCGCCGTGCAGGCGGTGACGCCCGGCGCCTACTACCTGCGGCAGAAGGTGGACAACGGCCCGGTCATCGAACAAAGCCTGATCGCCTGCGAATCGTGGGGGCTGGAAGCCTACGTCCTGCGCCGCACGCAGCCCGGCGAGCATGCGCCCAGCGCGCGGCCCCGGGTGTCGCTGATGATGCGGCGGCCAGACCAGCAGCCCGATGCCACGCTGGAGAAGATCATCGAGACCGCCCGGCTGGCGCTGGCCGATGAGCGGCGCATCCTGAGCCCCGAGCTGGAGGACATCCTGCTGCGCAACTGCACCAACCCGATTGCCGGGATGATCGGCGGCCATCTGCTGCTGGTGGAGCGGGAGCGCGACCCGGGCCGTGACATGTCCGGGCTCGATGTGGTGGTGACGCGCCTGCGCAAGCTGGTGGGCGATCACCATCCCGATGTCGCCGCGCTCGGCCAGCAATGCGCGACGGCGAGCCTGCGGCGCTTCGGCCCGCTGACCGGCCCGCCGATGTTCCAGCGGAGCTGGAAGCTGCTGGTGACGGCGGCGCAGCGGCGCGAGGACTGGATTCCCGAGGCGATGTGGCGGCGCGTGGTGGCGCAGACCGCCCTGCCACCGCTGATGGTCTGGGCTGCCGACGACAGCGTGCGCCAGACCGCCACCGATAGCCTGCGCACCGTGCCGGCCCGGGCACTCCGCGCGAGCGTGCCGCCTGCGGGCCTGCGGGTGCTGACGGCCTGAAGGGAAAGAGGAAGGGAAACAGGAAGGGAGAGAGGAAGGAAGAGAATGACGGCGAGGATCAAAACCACGGGCAGACCCTGCCCCCCCGCCTCGGGGAGGTCTGAAGCTGGCCTCCGGCGCCATGATCGCGCATCGCTCGACTGCACTGACACGGAGACCGGAATGCTACGCAATACCTTCCCGACGCGGTGGCTGGCCGCCGCCATCCTGCTGGGTGCCCTACCCGCCACGGCACCCACCCCCGCCCATGCCGAGGCTTACCCCGAGCGGCCGGTCAAGATCGTCTCGGTGACCAGCGCCGGCACCGGCATCGACGACTACACCCGCCTGCTCGCCAAATACCTGCACAAGAAGGCCGGGCGCAGCTTTATCGTCGAGAACAAGCCCGGCGCCAACACCATCATCGCGGCGGACTACGTCGCCAAGTCCGCACCGGACGGCTACACGCTGCTGTTCGCGTCGGCCTCCACCATGGCGGCCAACCCCTACCTGTTCAAGTCGATGCCGTACAGCCCGCGCGACTTCGTGCCCGTGGCGCGCCTCTCCACCGTGCCCGTGGCGCTGGTGGTATCGGCAAACTCGCCCTACCGCACCGTGGCCGACCTGACCGCCGCCGCGCGCGCCAAGCCGGGCACGCTCAACTACGGCACCAGCAGCGCCGGTTATCGCGTGATGCTGGCCGCCTTCAACGATGCCGCCGGCATCCGCACCCAGGACGTGCCCTACAAGGGCATGGCCAACCTGCTGCCCGACCTGCTCGGCGGCACGCTGGACTTCACCGTGCTGGAGATCTCCGCCGCCGTGCCGATGATCGAATCACGCAAGATGCGCGCGCTGGCCGTGATGAGCGACCGCCGCGTGCCGATCATGGGCGATGTGCCGACCATGGCCGAAGCGGGCCTGCCGGCCATCACCGTGGTGAGCTGGACCGGCCTGTTCGCGCCCAAGGGCACGCCGCCCGAGGTGCTGGACAAGCTGCAGGCCTGGACGCTCGAATTCGTCAATTCGCCGGAAGCCGCCGCCCACCACGCCCAGCGCGGCACCAATGCCTACCCGGCGCCAGGCGCGCAGCTGGCCCGCGCCATCGTCGAGGATCAAGGCAGCTGGCAGCGCATGATCAAGCTGGCGGGGATTCAGCCCGAGTAGGCGGCGCCGCGTTCGGCGAATCGGGCGTACTCGTCCGGCGGCACGAACAGGCCGCCGGTCGTCCACACCAGATGGGTGGCCTGCGGCATCACCGTGTCCAGGGCGTGCCGGGCGAGGTAGGCGCGGCCGGCTGCGCTGTCCGTCAGCATGCGCGGCCCGCTGAAGCCGGCGGCGGCGGATGGCTCGATCCGCAGCCCTTCCGTCTCGCGCACCCGGTGCAGGTCCAGGAACAGCCGTTCGTCCGGCACCGTGCACACCCCGGCCAGCAGCGGGCCCATGGCCTCCGCGGCCAGCTCGGAGGCGCGCGGCACGGCCAGCCCATCGGCCTCGGTGCGATTGGTCAGGCCCACGTCATAGACCGAGGCGCCGGGCGCCAGCATCTCCACGAGGAAACACGGCGACTGGGTCGGCTCGACAAAGCACGCATGCACGTGCGGGCCATACAACTGCCAGAGCCCGAAGGCGATGCCAGCCGGCGCGCCGCCCACGCCGCACGGCAGGTAGACGAACAGCGGATGGTCCGCGTCCACGCGCAGGCCGGCCGCTTCGAGCTGATCGTGCAGATGCAGCGCCGCAGCGCTGTAGCCGAGCAGCAGCGAGAGCGAGCGCTCGTCATCGACGAAGTAGCAGTGCGGATCGCCCTCCGCCTCGCGCCGGCCAGCGGCCACCGCCGCCGCGTAGTCGCCCGTGTGCTCGACCACCTCCACGCCCCGCGCGCGCAGGCGCGCTTTTTTCCATGCCTTGGCGTCGGCGGACATATGCACCGCCGCCCGGAAACCCAGCGCCGAGGCCATCACGCCGATGCTCAGGCCCAGGTTGCCGGTGGACCCCACCGCCACCTGATAGCGGCCGAACAGCGCGCGCGCCGGGGCGTCGGCCAGCACGCCGTAGTCGCCATCCACATCGACCAGCCCGTGGCGCAGCGCCAGCGACTCGGCGAACTCGAGCACCTCATGAATGCCGCCGCGCGCCTTGATCGACCCGGCGATGGGCAGGCTGTGGTCGGCCTTGATCCACAGCGAGCCGTGGCGGGTGGGCAGGCCGAGCGCCTGTTGCATGTCCGGCGCGCCCAGCAGATCGGATTCGATCCGCCCCGCGCTGGCCTCCAGCTCCGGGAACAGCCGCACCAGCAGCGGCGCGAAGCGGGCGAACCGCGCCTGTGCTGCACGCATATCAGCTAGACTAATGCGCCGCCCATCCACCACGGTCTGGACGTCGGCCTCCGCGCTGCGGTGCGGATTCGTCCACATCAGCGGTCGGGCGGCTTGCAGGTCGGCCAGCAATGCAGCCGAAATCGAGGACAGATGGAGCGTCATGGCAGGCGGACGAGAAGGAGACCACTCATTGTTGACGCCCCCGCCCCGCCCGACAAACGATTTGTACTGATCCATCCATTAGTTTTGCTGATGACAAACACCCTCAACGCCTCCGTCCTGAGCTGGCTGCGCTGCTTCGAGGCGGCGGCGCGCCATGGCAGCTTCACGCTGGCCGCCCGGGAGCTGTGCGTGACGCAGGGCGCGGTCAGCCAGCAGGTGAACAAGCTGGAACAGTGGCTCGAACGGCCACTGTTCGTGCGCACGCCGCGTGCGCTGGTGCTGACGCCCGAGGGCGAGCGGCTGCGCGGTGTGGCGCGCGAGTCGTTCCAGGCGCTGGATAGCACGCTGGCGCAACTGCGCAAACCCGGGCATCGCCCGCCGGTGGCGCTGTCCTGCTCGCCCTCGTTCGCCATGGTCTGGCTCACGCCGCGCCTGGGCGACTTCTTCCGCCAGCACCCGGAGATCGGCCTGCGCGTGCATGGCGAGTTCCACGCGCTGGATCGTTCGCGGATGCTGCGCGAGGGCATCGACGCCGCCGTGCGCTTCGACCCCGGCCACTACCCCGACCTCCGCGCCACGCCCTTCCTCGACGAATGGCTGCTGCCGGTGGCCAGCCCGGCCTATCTGGCGGCCAACCCGGCACTCCGTTCGCCGGACGGCCTGCGCGCCTCGATGCTGCTGCACGACGCCAGCCCGTGGGAAGGCGCCGGCGAGAGCCACGAATGGCAGGTCTGGCTGCGGCACGCGGGCGTGACGCTGCCCGACATGGCGGGCGGCCAGCACTTCAACCTGTCCCAACTGGCCATCGGCGCGGCACTGGCCGGCCAGGGCGTGGCCATGGGCCGCACGGCGCTGGTCCTCGACGAACTGGCCTCGGGCCGGCTGGTGGACCTGTGGGGCCTGCATGTGCGCAGCGAGGCCGCCTACCACCTGGTGCGCGCCCACACGCCGACTCATTCCGCACAGGTGGCGGATGTCGAAGCCTGGCTGCTGGCCGAAGGTGCCGCCTTCGACACGGCACGACGGCGCCTGCTGGCGCTGAACGGTTCAGCCCCCAAATAAGCGTAACTTGGAAGCCGGCTTTTAATCGGTTACATTGGATCGGCACAGGAGAACGCCATGCCCGCCTCGAACACCCCTCCCCCCAAACCTGCCAATCCCGCGGCCACCCCGGAAACCGGCCCCCGCCTGCTGGCCGATCACGTTGCGCTGGACCTGCTCAATACCATCGAACGGGCCGACACCACGCCGCGCGACCACTGGCAGACCGATGCCGATGTGCTCGCCTGGCTGAAACAGGTGGCGCTCTGGCCCGGCGACGATCGCGCCGCGCCGCCCAAGGGGCTGGCGACGGCGGCACGCGCGCTGCGCGAGGCCGTCCGGCTGATTGTGGCCTGCAAGGCTGACGGCAAGGCCGGCGGCAAACCGGATCTGGCGCCGCTGAATGACGCGCTGGCGGCCGGCGGCAGCCATCTGGCCGTGCATCCGCTGCCCGACGGCGGCGTCCGCATCGCCCGCATCCACGCCGCCGGTAACGCCGCGCAATGCCTGGTGCCGCTGGCGGAAGCCGCCGCCGACCTGCTCGCCCACGGCGACTTCGGGCGGGTCCGCCAATGCGAGAGCGACGAATGCACGCTCTGGTTCTATGACCGCACCAAGTCGCACCGGCGCCGCTGGTGCAGCATGGCGGTCTGCGGCAATCGCCACAAGGTCGCCGCCTTTCGCAAGCGCGAGGCGGCTGCCGATGAGGACGCTGCATGACGCCATGCCATCGGGCATTCGTTGGTAACCGTTAAAATTAAGTTTGACAGGTTACAAAATTGGCATACACTTCGGAACCAAGCCGATGACGGCCCTCGTTCCCGCTTCCGCTTTCGCTTCCGGAGAATTGCCATGACTGCCAGCCCTCAGGTCCACATCCGCTACGCCGACGCCGACGGCGTGCGCGTCTTCTACCGTGAAGCCGGCGACCCGCAGGCGCCCGTGATGCTGCTGCTGCACGGCTTTCCGACCTCGTCCCACCAGTTCCGTCACCTGATTCCGCAACTGGCGAGCCATTTCCGGGTGATCGCCCCAGACCTGCCCGGCTTCGGCTTTACCGAGGTGCCGGCCGCGCGCCAGTACCGCTACACCTTCGACAACCTCGCCACCACGCTCGGCGCCTTTGTCGATGCCCTCGGGCTGGAGCGCTATGCGATGTACGTGTTCGACTACGGCGCGCCCACCGGCTTCCGGCTGGCCGTGGCCCACCCCGAGCGCGTGACGGGCATCGTCTCGCAGAACGGCAACGCCTATCTCGATGGGCTGGGCGATGCGTGGGCGCCGGTCCGCCAGTACTGGGCCGAGCCCAGCGCGGCCAACCGGCAGGTGCTGCACGACGCCATGCTCCATCTGGAAGGCACGAAGTGGCAGTACGTGCACGGCGTGGCCGACCCGGACAGCGTGGCGCCCGAGTCGTACACGCTGGACGCGGCGCTGCTGGAACGGCCCGGCAACAAGGACATCCAGCTCGACCTGTTCCTCGACTACGCCAACAACCTGAAGCGCTACCCCGATTTCCAGGCGTTCTTCCGCCAGGCGCAGGTGCCTACACTGGTAATCTGGGGCCGCAACGATCCGTTCTTCATCCCGCCCGGCGCCGAGGCGTTCCGCCGCGACAACCCGACCGCCGTGGTGGAATTGCTGGACACCGGCCACTTCGCGCTGGAGACGCATGGCCAGCACATCGGCCAACGGATTCTCGACGTGCTGGCTCGCTAATTCGCCGCTAACCCCCTCCCTCTTTGCCCTATGAAGCGCCAATTCGACGACCTCCAGCTCGGCAGCATCGAACTGTTCTGCCTGGCCGCGGAACTGAGCAGTTTCACCGCGGCGGCGGTGGCGGCGGGGGTCACGCCGGCGGCGGTGAGCCGCAGTGTGTCGCGGCTGGAGGAGCGCCTGGGCGTGCGGCTGTTCGTGCGGACCACGCGGCAGATCCGGCTCACGGACGAGGGGCGGGTCTATTTCGAGCAGAGCCGGCCGGCGCTGGCGCAGCTGGTGGACGCCGAGCGCCAGATCAGCGGCCAGCACGGCACGCCCGCCGGGCGGCTGCGCATCAGCCTGCCCACGCCCTACGCCCACTATCGCGTGCTGCCGGTGCTGCCGGCCTTCCGCGAGCGCTATCCCGAGGTGGACGTCGAGATCCATATCAGCAACCGCAATGTGGACTTTGCCGATGACACCTTCGACCTCTCCGTGCGCGGCCGGGCGCCCGACGACTCCACGCTGATCGCCCGCAAGCTGGAAGACGCCGAGATGGTGGTGGTGGCCACGCCCGCCTACCTGCGCAAGCACGGCACGCCGGCCACGCCGGACGACCTGCCGGCGCACGAATGCATCCAGTTCGATGTCCCGAGCAGCGGCCGGCGCCTGCCATGGATCTTCCAGCAGGAGGGCGAGACCCTGGAGATGGTGACCGCCGGCGCCTATGGCACGGCCGAGGACGCACTGGGCGGCGCCACGCTGGCCCGCGCCGGTGCCGGCCTGTTCCAGACCTACCGCTTCGTGGTGGAGCAGGACCTGCGCGACGGCACGCTGGTGGAGGTGCTGCAGGCCTACGGTGGCTGCACGCGGCCCTTCATGCTGCTCTACCCGCACGCGCGCCACGTCTCGCGCCGGGTGCGGGCTTTCGTCGATTTCCTCGTGGACAAGTTCGCGGCTTGATCCAGGGTAAACCCCTAGCAACGCTCGCCGCGTCGGCGACATGTCTGTCTCGCGTCTCTCCTAGACTGAAGGTCTTTGTCACTCCATCTAGAAAAGGAAGACCATGGCCGCGATCGAAGTGAAGGTGCCGCAGCTCTCCGAATCCGTTTCCGAAGCCACGCTGATCCAATGGAAAAAGCAGGCCGGCGAGGCCGTGACCCGCGACGAGATCCTGGTGGAACTGGAGACGGACAAGGTCACGCTGGAGGTGCCTGCGCCCGCCAGCGGCGTGCTGGCCAGCATCGTCCACCCGGACGGCGCGACCGTGCACGCCGACGAGGTGATTGCGACCATCGATACGGAAGGCAAGCCGGGGGTGACTTCGGCCCCGGCTACCGCCGCAGCGCCGCCCAAGGCCGCACCCGCTCCCGCTGCGGCCTCCGCCCCGGCCGTGCAGGGCGGCGGCGCCGGTGCTGCCGCTTCCGCCACCGCTGACTTCGACGTGATCGTGATCGGCTCCGGCCCCGGCGGCTACATCGCCGCCATCCGCGCCGCGCAGCTCGGCAAGACCGTGGCCTGCATCGAGGAATGGAAGGACCCGGCCGGCAAGCCCCGGCTGGGCGGCACCTGCCTGAACGTGGGCTGCATTCCGTCGAAGGCGCTGCTGGCCTCGTCCGAGCACTTCGAGCAGGCCCAGCACGGGCTGGCCGAGCACGGCGTGCAGGTCAAGGGCGTGACGCTGGACCTTGGCACGATGATCGCGCGCAAGGCCGCCATCGTGGACAAGTTCACAGGCGGCGTGGAGTTCCTGTTCCGCAAGAACAAGGTCACCTGGATCAAGGGCCACGGAAAGTTGCAGAGCCGCGCGGACAACGGCGTGGTCACCGTGGAAGCCAGTGAAGATGGGGGCGGGGGCGGGGGCGGGGGCGGGGGGGCGGCCAAGGCCAAGACCTACACCGCGCGCAACGTGATCATCGCCACCGGCTCCCGGGCGCGCCACTTGCCCAACGTGCCGGTAGACAACGTCATCGTCTCCGACAACGAGGGGGCCCTGTCCTTCGATGCGGTGCCCAAGAAGCTCGCCGTGATCGGCGCCGGGGTGATCGGGCTGGAACTGGGCTCGGTGTGGCGCCGGCTGGGTTCGGAAGTGACCATTCTTGAGGCGCTGCCGACCTTCCTCGGCACCGTGGACGAAGCCATCGCCCGGGAGGCCGCCAAGCAGTTCAAGAAGCAGGGGCTCGCCATCCACCTCGGCGTGCAGATCGGCGAGATCAAGCGCAGCGGCAAGGGCGTGAGCATCGCCTACACCGACCAGGACGGCAAAGCGCAGACACTGGACGCGGACCGGCTGATCGTCTCCATCGGCCGGGTGCCGAACACGGACAACCTCGGGCTGGAGGCCGCGGGGCTGGCCGCCGACGCGCGCGGCTTCGTCCCCGTGGACGATCACTGCCGCACGTCGGTGGCCGGCATCTACGCGATTGGCGACGTGGTGCGCGGCCCGATGCTGGCCCACAAGGCCGAGGACGAGGGCGTGATGGTGGCCGAGGTGATCGACGGCCAGAAGCCGCATATCGACTACAACTGCATTCCGTGGGTGATCTACACCGAGCCGGAGATTGCCTGGGTGGGCAAGTCGGAGGCGCAGCTCAAGGCCGAGGGCCGCGAGATCCGCACCGGCCAGTTCCCGATGTCGGCCAACGGGCGCGCGCTGGGCATGGGCCGGCCGGACGGCTTTATCAAGATGATTGCCGACGCGAAGACGGACGAGCTGCTGGGGGTGCATATCATCGCCGCCAATGCGTCCGACCTGATCGCGGAGGGCGTGGTGGCGATGGAGTTCAAGGCGGCGTCCGAGGACATCGGCATGATCAGCCATCCGCATCCGTCGCTGTCCGAGGTGATGCGCGAGGCCGCGCTGGCGGTGCAGAAGCGTGCGCTGAACATGTAGCGGCCCGGTGATAAGCTGCGGGGCATGGACGCCAAGACCGCTCCGCCGCCCCCAGCCACCCACCTCGACGACCTGCTGCTGTTCCTCCACGTAGTGGAGGCCGGCGGCTTCAGCGCGGCCGAGCGCCAGACCGGCATCGCCAAATCCCGCCTCTCGCGCCGCGTGGCCGAGCTGGAGCGCGCGCTGGGCGTGCGGCTGCTGCACCGATCCACGCAGGCGTTCGGGCTGACGCCCGTGGGCGAGGCCGTGGCCGGCCATGCGCGCCAGGCGGCGGCCCATGTGGCCGAGATTGGCGCGCTGACGCGCCAGTCGCTGGCCGAGCCGTCCGGCGTGATCCACCTCCACACCTCCGTACTGATTGCCGAGACCACGCTCGCGCCGATCCTGGCCGCGTTCGCGCGGGCGCATCCGCAGGTGCGCGTGCAGCTCACGCTGTCCAACCGCTTCGTGGACCTGACCGAGGAGCGGCTCGACCTCGTGATCCGCGCGGCGGTGGTGCCGCTGGCCTCGGAGGACGTGGTGGCGACGCCGGTCGCCACGTCGCGCTCGCTGGTGGTCGGCCATCCTGACCTGTTCCGCGACGCCGGCCTGCCCGCCTCGCTCGACGCCCTGGCCGGCTACCCCTGCCTGGCGCAAGGCACGCTGGCGCAGCCGCGCCCGTGGCAGTTCGTCGACGATGCCGGCGAGCCGTTCGACTGGCCGATCACGCCTGCGATTGCCGTGGACAACCTGATGGCAATGCGCGAACTGGCGATGCGCGGCGCCGGGCTGGCGCAGTTGCCGATGACGATGTGCCGGGACGCCATCGAAGCCGGCACGCTGGTGCCGGTGCTCGGCGCGGTACGCTCGCGCGATGCCACGATCTACGCGATGTACCCGAGCCGGCGCGGCATGACCTCCGCCGTGCGCGCCCTGCTGGCCCTACTCCGGGAGCAGTGGCCCGACGAGGGCTGACTCCCTCGCCCACCCGTTCCAGAATCGGAACGCGACGTTCCAGTCTTCCAGCTTCCCGCACCGGGGGCGCCCCGCTACCTTGTCCGTCATCGACAACCTGGTAACGGAGCAACAATCATGTCCCTGCAAGACAAGGTAGCGGTGGTCACGGGCGCCTCGCGCGGCATCGGCAAGGCCACGGCGCTGGCGCTGGCGGCGCGCGGCGCCCACGTGGCGGTGGTCTACAAGGCGCAACGCGCGGCGGCGGAGGCCGTGGTGGCCGCGATCCGGGCCGCCGGTGGGCAGGCGGACGCCTTCCAGGCCGATGTGGCCGATCCGGCCTCGGTGCGCGCGCTGGCGCAGGCGGTGGGGCAACAGCACGGGCGCATCGACGTGCTGGTCAACAACGCCGGCGTGTTCGGCGCCCGCCCGCTGGCGGAACTCGACGCGGCATTCTTTGCCGAACAGTTCGACAACAACGCGCTCAGCGTGATGCTGACGACGCAAGCCTTCGCCCCGCTGTTTGGGGATCATGGCGGCAGCATCGTCAACGTGTCGAGCAACCTCGCGCACGCGCCCACCGCGCCGACCAGTGTCTACTCGGCCAGCAAGGCCGCCGTGGACGCCCTCACCCGCGCCTTCGCCATGGAGCTTGGCGCGCGCCGCATCCGCGTCAATGCCGTCGCCCCGTTTATCACGCGCACGGACATGACCGCGGGCATTCCCGACGACGAACGGCGGCACCTCGCCGCCGAAACCCCGCTGGGCCGACTGGCCGAGCCGGAGGACGTTGCCCGTGTGATCGTGGCGCTGGCGTCTCCGGACATGGCCTGGGTCACCGGGCGGTCGATCCTTACCGATGGCGGCTTCACCGACTGACGCCGCCATCCCCCTCAGGAGTTTCCTCCCCCATGTTGTTGCCGATTCTGCTGCTGGCTGCGGCCGGCTTTACCGTGCTGACCACGGAATTCCTGATCGTGGGCCTGCTGCCCGGGCTTGCGCGCGACCTCCACGTCAGCGTGGCGCAGGCCGGGCTGCTGGTCTCGCTGTTCGCCTTCACGGTGGCCGTCACCGGCCCGCTGCTGACCGCGCGCGTGGCGGCGCACATCGGCCCACACACCGGCCCGCACGCGCGGCGGCGCGTGTTCGTGGTCATCCTCGTGCTGACCGCGCTCTCGAACGCGCTGGCGGCGATGGCGCCGAACCTCGGCGTGCTGGCCATCGCGCGGCTGGTGCCGGCGCTCGGCGTGGCCGTGTTCTGGTCGCTCGCCTGCGAGACCGCCGTGGCGGCGCTCGGCGCGGCCCGGGCCGGGCGGGCGTTGTCGATCATGGCCTATGGCATGGTCGGTGCCACCGTGTTCGGCATTCCGCTCGGCACGCTGATCGGCGATGCCTTCGGCTGGCGCACCGCCTTCGGCGTGCTGGCCGCGCTGGCGCTGGTCAAGGCGCTGCTGCTGACGCGCCTGCCGCCCACCGCCGCCACCCCGCCGCTGCCGTTCGCGGCGCAGCTACGGCTGGCGCGGCAGCCGGCCATCCTCGGGCACGTGGCGCTGTCGGTGCTGTCGTTCACGGGGATGTTCATCGCCTACACCTATCTGGCCGATTTCCTGGAGCGGCTGGGCGGGCTGTCCGGGCCGGCGGTGGGCTGGACGCTGATGGCGTTCGGCGCGATGGGGCTGGTCGGCAACCATTTCGGCGRCCGGCTGGTGGACCGCAGCGCCCTGCGCGCGACGCTGGTGTTCAGCGGCTGGCTGGCACTCAGCCTGGCGCTGGTGGCGTGGGCCGCGCCGTGGTCGCCCGCCCTGTTCGCGGTGCTGGCGGTCTGGGGCATCGCGCAATCGGCGCTGTTTATCGTCAATAACGTCCGGCTGATGCAGGCGGCACCCTCGGCGCAGGCGCTGGGCTCCGCGCTCAATATCTCGGGCGCGAACGCGGGCATCGGCATCGGGGCCATCCTGGGCGGGCGCGTGATCGACGGGCCCGGCATCGCATGGATCGGCGTGGCGGCGGCAGTCGTGGTGGCGGGGTCGGCGGTGCTGGCGTGGCGGTTGCTGGGGCGACCGACCGCGCCTGCCGTCAATCGGCGGTCGAGGCGTGACGCTTGCGATAGTCCGCAGGCGTCACCCCCACCACGCGCATGAACGCGCGGCGCAGCGTATCGACACTCGAAAAGCCGCACTCACCCGCTACCTGCTTGGGCGCGAGGTGGCCGGCCTCCAGCAGTTGCCGCGCGGCAGTCACGCGTGCTGCTTCTACCCAGCTGGCCGGCGTGACGCCGACTTCCTCGCGGAACAGCCGCGTCAGGTGGCGCGGACTCACGCCGACGCGCGCGGCGAGGCTGGGCACATCGTGGGAATCCGCCGGATGCGCGGCCACCCAGCGCTGGAGTTCCTGCAAGGCCGAGCGGTTGGCCAGCGCGGGCGCCGCACTGCGGCGGAACTGCGCCTGCCCGCCGGGCCGCTTGAAGAACATCACCAACTGGCTGGCCACGCGCATGGCGAGTTCGCGCCCGAGATCCTCTTCGACCAGCGCCAGCGCAAGGTCCAGCCCCGCCGTCACGCCGGCCGCCGTGCGCAGCTTGCCGTCGCGCACGTGGATGGCGTCGGCATCCACGGTCACGCCCGGGAAACGCGCCGCCAGCCGGTCCGCGCCCGCCCAGTGCGTGGTTACGCGCCGCCCCTCCAGCAGGCCGGCATCGGCCAGCAGAAAGGCGCCGCTGCACACCGAGCCGTAGCGGCGCGCGCGCGGCGCCACGGCGCGAATCCAGTCCAGCACGATCGGTTCGGTCGGGGTCTCGCCCGCATGTGGCGCACCCGCCACCAGCACGGTATGGGGACGGGACAGCGCCGCCCCGAGCGGGTCTTCCTCGACCAGCAGATCCGCCAGCAGCCGGACGCCTGACGAGGCCCGGATCGGCCCGCGCCGCACGCCAACCACCTGGAGTGCATAGACCTGCCGGCCGGCCTGGGCATTGGCTTCCGCGAAGACGTCGAGGGGCCCGGAGACATCCAGCAACTGCACGCCTTCGATGGCCAGCAGCACGATGGTGCGGGGGGTGGTCATGGTGAAAAATCCCTGAGCATTGCTGTCGCGTCGCGATCCGTCCGGTTTGGCCCAAAACGTCGCACTACGACGATTGAAGACATGGTACTCCCGCTCCTACACTCGTTTCAACCCCAAACGAAAGGAGCCAGCCATGCAATTCACCCTGGGCGACATCGCCATCCCTGACAGCCAATTGGCCCGCGACATCACGCAACTGGTCCGCGACACCGAATCCACGCTGCTGTTCAACCACTCGAGCCGCGTGTACTACTTCGCGGCGCTGGCCGGCAAGCAGCGTGGCCTGCCATACGACCCCGAACTGCTCTACGCGGGCACGATGTTCCACGACATGGGCCTGACGCCGGCGCACAGCAGCCCGGACAAGCGCTTCGAGGTGGATGGTGCCAACGCGGCGGCGGACTTCCTGCGCAGCCGTGGCATCGCGCAGGCGGACATCGACAAAGTCTGGACAGGTATCGCGCTGCACACCACGCCCGGCATTCCCGAGTTCATGGACCCGGTGGTGGCGCTGGTGACGGCTGGCGTGGAGATGGACGTGCTGGGCATCCGCTACGAGACGTTTGCCGATGAAGACCGCGAGCGCGTGGTGCAGGCGTATCCGCGCACCCCGCACTTCAAGGAAGACATTATTCAAGCGTTTTACGATGGCATTCGCCACAAGCCGGACACCACGTTCGGCAACGTGAAGGCGGATGTGCTGGCCGACAAGGACCCGCACTTCCATCGCGGCAATTTCTGCAGCGTGATCCGCTGCTCGCACTGGCACGGCTGAGGCCCGCGCGCCCCCCGCTCTCTATATCTATATAGAGAGATAGCGGCTCACCACGGCGCGGAGGGTCTGGAAGCTGACCGGCTTGGACAGCACCGTATCGATGCCGGCCCGGAGGCAGGCCAGGCGCGCCTCCGGGCCGGCCGTGGCCGTGATGGCGACGATGGGCAGCCGCCCGGCGCGCTTGCCGCCCTCCGCCGCCCGGATCCGGCGGGCCAGCGCCAGTCCGTCCAGCCCCGGCAGGCCCAGGTCCGTCAGCAGCAAGGCGGGCCGTGGGTCCTGCTGCACGGCGGCCCACGCTTCCTCGCCGGAACGGCAGGGCTGGGCCACGCAGCCGCCGATGCCGGCGAGCTGGTCCTCCAGCACCAGCAGGCTGACCGGATGGTCCTCGGCCACGACGATGCGGGGAACGGGTAGCTGGGAAGACTGGGAGGGGGCAGGCACGGCGGCGGCAGGCAGGTGGCAGAACATGCTGTCATCCTGCCTGCGGAAGTCGCCGCAGAGGTGCGGAAATTTCTGCAAATGGCTGCGGAAATTTCCGAAGATGGTGTCCGATTTGTTACGACACCGCGTTGCGGAGCGGCGTCTGCGTGATCCAGCGGCCCAGGTTGTCGAGGAAGATCTCGACCACGCGCGCCGCGTTGCCATCGGAAAAGCCGGCGCTGTGCGGCGTGGCGATGACGTTGGGCAGCGTCCAGAGCGGCGAATCCGCAGGCAGCGGCTCGTGGGCGAAGACATCGAGATAGGCACCCGCCAGCCGGCCGCCCTGCAGCGCGGCGATCAACGCCGGCTCGTCCACCACCTCGCCACGCGACACGTTGACCAGCCGCGCGCCCTTCGGCAGGCTGTCCAGCGCGGCGGCGCTCAGCAGCCCGCGCGTTTCATCCGTCAGCGGGCAGGCCAGCACCAGCCAGTCCGTGCGCGGCAGCACCGCCGGCACATCGGCGAAGGTCACGGTCTCGAAGCCCTCCCCCGCCGGCGTGGCGCGCTGGCGCACCACCACCACCGACATCCCGAACAGGCGCAGCACCGCGCCGATCTGCTGGCCGATCGGCCCCCAGCCGACGATGGTCGCCGTCTGGCCGTGCAGGTCGCGCGGCATGTCGGCGCCCATCAGCGGGGCCCAGCGGCGTTCACGCTGGGTGGCCAGCATCTGCGGCAGGTGCCGCGCCAGCGCCAGCAGCCCGGCCAGCGCCGTCTGCGCCACCACGCTGGCATTGGCACCCGACGAAGTCGTCACCGTCACCCCCTGCTGGCGCAGTTCGCCGAACACCGGGCGGTCGGCGCCGGCCGAGTGCGTGTGGGTCCAGCGCAGCGAGGGCGCCTCCAGCATCGCGGTGTAGAAGCGCCGCGTGGCCGGTTGCACCTCGTGCTTGGTCGAGCGCCCCGTCACATCGCGCGAGACGAAGGCGATGTCGGCGTCGATGGGCCGGGCGTCGTCCACGGCCGGCGGGGCCACGGGAACCCAGTCCCGGCCTGCCATGGCGGCGGCGATGGTGGCGGTGATCGCGTCGCCATGGGCGCGCAGCGCCGCTTCGGAGAGCAGGATGCGCACGGGCGCAGCGGAGGCGGAGGAGGCAGCGGATGCAGTCATGGCGTCAGTCTACCGTCGCTCCCGAGGCTTTGACGACCACCTTCCACTTGTCATACTCCTTGCGCGTGAACTTGCCGAACTGCTCGGGCGTGCCGCCCACCGGGTCGGCGCCCTCGCGGATCATCTGCGCCTGCAGCGACGGCAGCACCTCGTTCACGGCCTGATTCACCTGCGTGATGACGGTCTTCGGCGTGCCCTTGGGCGCGAAGATGCCGAACCACGAGCCGGCCTCGAAGCCCGGGAAGCCCTTCTCGGCCACTGCCGGCACCTCCGGCAGCGAGCGCGAGCGCTTGGCGCTGGTCACCGCCAGCGCGCGCAGCTTGCCGGCCTGGATGTGCGAGATCACCGACGGAATCGTCGCGAACATGAACTGGATGCGGCCGGACAGCAGGTCGTTCAGGGCATCGGCGCCCTTGTAGGGCACGTGCGTGGCCGGCGCGCCGATGCGCTCCGACAGCATGAAGCCGGACAGGTGCGACGAGGTGCCCACGCCCGTCGAGCCATAGTTCAGCTTGCCCGGATTGGCCTTGATGTAGGCGACGAACTCCTCGAAGGTCTTGGCCGGCACCGAGGGATGCACCACCAGCACGTTCGGCACGTCGGCGATCTGCACCACCGGCACGAGGTCCGCCAGCGGGTCGTAGTTCAGCTTCTTGTAGAGCGTCTGGTTGATCGAGATCGGGCCGACCGAGTCCACCAGCAGCGTGTAGCCGTCCGCCGGGGCGCGCACCACGTACTCGGTGCCGATGTTGCCGCCCGCGCCGGGGCGGTTTTCCACCACGAACGATTGCTTGAAGCGCTGGCCCAGGTGCTGGCTCACGCTGCGGGCCAGCATGTCGGTGGTACCGCCGGCGGTGAAGGCCACCACCACGCGCACGGGCTTGGTCGGGTATTCGTCGGCGGCCTGGGCGGGGGCGGCCAGGGTGACCAGCGCGGCGCCGGCAGCCAGTGCCGCGCTCAGGTAGGGGGTCAACCATCGACCGGGGGCGAATCGAGGCATGTTGGTTCTCCTGTTGATGCGGCAGCCGTCTTCGCGGCCGCCGTCGTGGTGATAAGACGCAAAAATCAATGCTTAGCCGAAGTCGTACAGCCGTGCCGGGTTGTGCACCAGCACGCGCTCGCGGCTGGCGGCGTCCGGCAGCCAGCGCGCCAGCAGGTTGAACAGCACGCCGTCGTCAGGCATCTGGGCGGACTCGAAGTAGTTGATGTGCGGCCAGTCGGAGCCCCACACCACCTGCTCCGGGTTGGCCTGCATCAGCGCCGCGACGAAGGGATCGACCTGTTCGTACGGCGCGCCGGCGGGCTGGAGCCGGTCAGCGCCCGAGATCTTGGTCCAGGCCACCCCTTCCGCCAGCAGCGCGCAGAGCGCCTGGAAGCCGGGGTCCGCTACCCCGCGCGAGGTGGCCATGCGGCCCATGTGGTCGATCACCAGCGGCAGGCCCAGCGCCTTGAGGCGCGGGCCCAGCGTGACGAGGTCCGGCGCATGGATCCAGATCTGCGCGTGCCAGCCACGCGCGGCGAGGCGCGGGGCCAGCGCTTCGAGCACCTCGATGCCCACGCCGTTGCGATACACGGCGTGGCCATCCACCTGATACAGGTTGATGCGCACGCCGCGCACGCCGGCGGCGTGCCAGGCGTCCAGCTCGGCGTCCGTGGTGTCCGGCGACGGCACCACGATGCCGCGCAGGCGCGTGGGGTACTGGCGCAGGGCGTCGGTCACCACGCTGTTGTCGGTGCCGCTGGCGCTGGCCGTGACGAGCACGCCGCGCGTGAGCCCGAGTTCGTCCAGATGGGCGATAAAGGCGTCGGCGGGATGCTCGGCCGGCGTGTAGCTGCGGTCCATCGCGAGCGGATAGCGCGCGAACGGGCCGAACACGTGGGCATGGCTGTCACAGGCGCCGGCGGGCGCGCGGAACACCGGTGCGGTGAGGGTCTGGAGCGGGGGCAGGCAGGGGCGGGTCATGGTCGATGGCGTCCGGTCGATACGTTCGGCGTTATTCCGGGGCCTTCAGGCGCCCGGCGGCGGCCAGCGTCTGCGCGCGGGCATCCTCGCGTTGCAGCGAGGCCAGCAGTTCCTGCGGCGACGAGGCCTGCGCCACGCTGCCCACGGTCAGCAGGCGGCTCTTGACGGCGCCTTCGGCCAGCACCTTGCGCAGCGCGCTGTTCAGCGTCTCGATGACCGCTGCCGGCGTGCCGGCCGGGGCCAGCAGGCCCGTGGCCGTGGTCGCCTCGAAGTTGGCCAGCCCGGATTCGCGCAGCGTGGGCACCTTCGGCAGCGCGGCATCGCGCTCGCGCGACATCACGGCCAGCGCACGCAGGGCGCCGGACTGGATATGCGGTGCCGAGCTGGTGAGCTGGTCCACCACCATGTCGATCTGGCCGCCCATGAGGTCGATCAGCGCCGGCGCGGAGCCTTTGTAGGGCACCTCGTTCAACTGGATCCTGGCGGCGTCCTCGAGCTGGAGCGTGGCCATGTGGTTGGTGGTGCCGGGGCCGGCGTGGCCGGTGGTGGTCTTGCCGGGGTTGGCACGCGCGTGGGCCAGCAGCGCGCCGATGTCCTTGAAACGCGTGTCGTTGCCCTTCACCACGATCACCAGCGCCGTGGTGGACACCAGCCCCACCGGGCTGAAGCTGGCCAGCTTGAAGCTGGTGCGCGTCATCTTCGGCAGCACCACGATGGCGTTGGGCGTGGTCACCAGCAGCGTGCTGCCGTCCGGCTCGGCGCGGGAGACCGCCGTCGCGCCGATCACGCCGCCAGCGCCGGGCCGGTTATCGACGATGACGTTGCGGCCGAGGCTCTGCTCCAGCGCCGGGGCGATGGCGCGGGCCACCACGTCCAGGTTGCCGCCCGGGGCGAACGGCACGACCAGCGTGATCGGCTTGTTGGGCAGGCCGCCTTGCGCGCGGGCCGACATGACATAGGGGGCGACGCCGAGCGCAAGCATTTGCGCCAGCAGGGTTCTGCGTTTCATACATCTCACTCCGTTCAGGGCTTTCTTCTGACCTGATTCATCGTTCAAGGCGAGGCCGCCCTGCAATCCCGTTCCATGCGGCCCCTGGGGGACTCCGCCGCCGTCTGATTTACGTCTTAGTCGCGGTAGCTGGGGTCCAGGCGATCGAGCTTGCGCAGCAGCGCCGGCCATTCCATCACGCCGTACGGACGGCGCGTGCCGGGCTGGTAGTTGTTCCAGGTTTCCTGCAGCACGTCTGCCGGCACATCGCGCAGCGGCGTGCTGCACGACATCGCGGCCACCTGCGAGCGGCAGGCCAGCTCCAGGCGGTGCATCCAGTTGAAGGCTTCGCCCACGGTGTTGCCCACGGTCATCGCGCCGTGGTTGCGCAGGATCAGCGCCTCGCCCGTGCCCAGGTCGGCAATCAGCGATTCCTGCTCGGCGGTGTCGAGCACCACGCCCTGGTACTCGTGATAGCCGATCTTCAGGAAGCGCATGGCGGTCTGGGTGATCGGCAGCAGCCCGCAGTCGAGCGAGGAAATGGCCATCGATGCCCAGCTATGGGTGTGGATGACACACGCCACTTCCGGGCGCGCGTGGTGGACGGCGCTGTGGATCACGTAGCCGGCCTTGTTGATGCCGTAGCCGAGGTCGCCGAAGTCCGGCTTGGCGAGGATCTTGCCGTCGTGGTCCACCTTGATCAGGCTGGACGCGGTGATCTCCTCGTACATCATGCCGTAGGCGTTGATCAGGAAGGCGTTCTCCTCGTCCGGCACGCGGACGGAGATATGGTTGGCCATCATGTCTGCCATGCCATACAACTCCACGAGGCGGTAGCAGGCGGCCAGGTCCACGCGGGCCTGCCACTCCGCCTCGCTGCACTGGCCGCGCATCGACGGAATGTTCAGCACACCGGGCTTTGTCATGATGAGTCTCCTTTGGGGATGGTTGGATTCTGTGCGAGCTTGTCAGTCTGCGCCGAGCGCGAGATCGCTAGGCCGACGCTTCTCGATATTCCACTTCAGCAATGCCGCGCTGCGGAAGATGCCGTGGGCGAACTTGCCATACGGCAGCGTCAGGAACAGCGCCATCACGATGCCCAGGTGCACGGCCAGCAGCGCGGCCATGGCGGATGTGTCGCGCCAGGCCAGCAGCGCCAGGCCGCTGGCGCTGGTCAGGAACAGCAGCGCGATGAAGCCACGGTCCATCGGGCGCTGGCTGGCATCGCCCGTGTTGGGGTCGCGGCGCAGGTTCAGCCACAGCAGGCCGGCCGGGCCGACCAGCAGCCCGATGCCGCCCGCGATGCCCAGCAGCACCGGCAGGCTCGTCACCGGGTACGGCGCGTGGTAGTCCAGCAGGTAGTGGTACAGCGTGGCCACCGTGGTGGCGGCGAAGCACAGCATGAAGCCGTAGAACGTGAAATGGTGGAAGCGGCGGCGCGCCAGCGTGAAGGCATCGTCGGCATTGTTGCAGCCCTGGCCATGACCGCCGTCGAGGTACTTGAGCCGCAGCGCGTCGTGCGCGGCGCCGCCAACAGCCGAACCGCGTGACTCGCCCGGCCGCGTGCCCGGCGAGACCTGCCGCCAGAAGCGCGTGACACCCACGCCCAGCGCGCCGATCGCGAACAGGAACACCACGCCGAACATCGCCGCCAGCAGGTTGTGCGGGAAGATCGCGTAGAAATTGCCGGCCAGCGGTGCATGCAGCAGGCTGCCGCGCATGGCGAGCACCATCAGCAGGAACAGCGCCAGCCCGCCGGACAGCGCCAGCGCCGTGGTCAGGCCGGCGCGGCGGTACAGCCCGCCCAGCGCAGCCGGGAACGCGTAGTCGCCATAGGTCTGCACGCGCACCTTGGCCATCGCCTGGGGGATGTTCACCGCGAACTCGTGCGGCGGCGCGTACTGGCAGGCGTGGTAGCAGGCGCCGCAGTTGTGGCAGAGGTTGGCCAGGTAGTGGATGTCCGCCTTCGGGAATTCCAGCCGGCGCGTCATGGCCGGGAACACGGCGCAGAAGCCCTCGCAATAGCGGCAGGCGTTGCAGATCTGCAGGGTCCGGGCGACTTCGCCCTCGTCGGCGGTCAGCGGCAGCACGCCCTGTGCCAGCGCCGCCGCCTCGCGCGTCAGCGCTTCAAGATGTTGCATGGTCGAATTCCTGTGATGCACGGGCGCGTTGGCCCTTTGCCGGGGCGAGTGCCGCCTTGGCTGCCTGCGTGCCGGCGATGCGGCCGAACGCCGTGCCGATGGCCATCCCCACGCCGGCCGTATAGCCCTTGCCGAGCACGTTGCCGGCCATCATCTCGCCGGCCACGAACAGGTTGTCGCTGGGCTGGCCGCCGAAATGCACGGCCGAATCCTCGTTCACCTTCAAACCCAGGTAGGTGAAGGTGATGCCGGGGCGCAGCGCGTAGCCGTAGAACGGCGCGGTATCCAGCGGGCGGGCCCAGTGGGTCTTGGACGGGGTCACGCCCTCGGTGTGGCAGTCGTCGAGCACGGTGTGGTCGAACTTGCCCACGCGGCAGGCGGCGTTGTAGTCGTTGATCGTGCGCATGAAGGTGGCTTCGTCGAGGCCGAGCTTGCGCGCGAGTTCCGGCAGCGTGTCGGCCTTCACGCCCGGGAACACTGGCGGCATGAAGCGGCCCACGGCCTTGGCGTCGATGATCGAGTAGCCGATCTGCTGCGGCTGCTGGGCCACCAGCCGGCCCCAGATCGCATAGCGCTTGGGCCAGAAGTCCTCGCCTTCGTCGTAGAAGCGCTCGGCATTGGCGTTCAGCACCACGCCCAGGGACACGCAGTCGATCCGCGTGCAGATGCCGCCGTCGTAGAGCGGCGCGCGGGCGTCGATGGCCACGCAGTGCGACTGGGACGGATCGCCGATGGCATCCGCGCCCGCCTCGATCATGTATTTCAGCAGCACACCCATGTTGAAGCGCGTACCACGGATCAGGAAGTTGTCCGCCGGCCATTCGCCGCGCTCGTTCTGGCCCCAGGCCTCGCGCAGCCATTCGCGGTTCGACTCGAAGCCGCCGGCGGCCAGCACGCAGGCGCGGGCCTCGATCCGCTCGGCGCCGATGCGCGCCGCCACGAAGCGGCCGCCATCCAGCTCGATGGCATCGACCGGCGCGTTGTAGCGGATCTGCACGCCGAGCTGCTCGGCGCTGCGGTAGTAGGCGTTGACAAGGGCCTTGCCCCCGCCCATGAAGAAGGCATTGGTGCGCGCCACGTGCAGCGCGCCCGAGAGCGGCGGCTGGAAGTGGACGCCATGGCTGCGCATCCAGTCACGGCAGTTCGACGAGGCCCGGATGGCCATCCGGGCCAGCCGCTCGTCGGTCAGCCCGCCGGTGACCTTGAGCAGATCCTGCCAGTACTCCTCCTCGGGGTAGGCATCGATCAGCACGTCTTGCGGCGCGTCATGCATGCAACGCAGGTTACGGGTGTGCTGGGAGTTGCCGCCGCGCCATTCGCGCGGGGCGGATTCGAGCAGCATCACGCTGGCGCCGGCCTCGCGGGCCATCAGCGCAGCGCACAGGGCAGCGTTGCCGCCGCCAATCACAAGGACGTCGATCATGGCCGGGCGCCCTCGCGGGGAGTTTGAGTGGGGTTGGACACGACTTTTTCTATGGCTTCGGGAGTCTGAGCCGGACTGTATCCGCCCGCCGGACCGCTGCTAACCCCTTGATGGGCATGGGGGTATCACGATTTGTGATGGGGGTCCGGGGAAGTTCCGGGCGGGTCCGGGGAAATTTCAGAGCTGTCTCATAGGCAAGGGGCTCGCGGTGGGGGAAAGTTGCGTTGGCGGCACCTTCCAGGTGCCCGCTTCCCCGACTTTTGGAGTCCAAGACCATGAACGAACATCCCACCGACCCGGCCACCCTTCCCGAGCCGCCCAAACCCTTGACGATTGAGGAAATAGACGATGCCATCGGCGACGCCATTGTTGAATCGGTGCTCCGGAAACTCAATGGGCCGTACGAGGACGACCCGGACGACGGGCCGCTGAGCCCCGAGGAAATCGCGGACATTGAGGCGCGGCTGGAAAAGGTGTTGCAGAGATATGCTGCGGAGGAGCGCCAATGATAGGACTCGACACTTGTGTGCTAGTCCGGCACTTCACGCAAGACGATACCCCTCAGGCTCGACACGCCAGCCGCGTGATCGCATCGTTTTCCAGTGGGTGCCGCGGTTTTGTGCCGCTGGCCGCCCTCGTTGAACTCGTCCGGGTGCTCAAGAAGCGATACGCCTTCACCCGCAAGCGCATCACGCGCGTGCTGGTGGCCTTCCTCGAATCCCACTGGATCGTCCTGGAATCGTACGCAACCGTATGCCGTGCCATGGTCCGCTACGGGAAGACAGGCATCGACTTCGGCGATTGCGTCATTCGGGAAAGCTGCCAGAGCATGAGATGCAGATTCATCTACACGTTCGACAGGCGCGCGTCACGCGTGCCTGGCTTCCGCCGCGTTCCAGACTGAGCCGCATGTCACCCCTCGATCAACCGCGCCCCTCTCCACCCCCCGGACTTCACCAGTCCGCGGGCGGTGTCGGCCAGCACCACCCGCAGCGCCAGGGCGGCGGGCGACAGTTCGTCGTCGGACAGGCTGCACAGCAGGTTGCGTCGGCCCACGCTCGGGTCGTCGATCTGGGCGAGGTGGAAGCGCGTGGCGGCGTCCGGGTACCGTCCTACCGCCGCCCAGGGCTGGAGCGTGGCGCCGAAGCCCATGTCCACGGCGGACATCAGCATCGCCAGCGAGTCCACCTCCTGGATCACGCGCGGCGCCACCTTGGCGCGGGCGAACGCGGCGTCCAGCGTGCTGCGCAGGCCGTGCACGCCGGTCGGCATGATCAATGGCACCTCGGCAAGGTCCGCCATGCCAAGCTGGGTGGGCGGCTCCGCCTTGCCCTGGGGCAGCGCCTGCCGGGACTGGATCAGGAACAGCGTCTCCTCCAGCAGCGGCAGCACGGTCCAGCGCCGGGCGGCATGCGTGTCGAACAGCACCGCGAGGTCGAGCTGGCGGGCGTTGAGCATGGCGGTCAGGTGGCCGGACAGGCTTTCGACGATATGCAGGCGCACATCGGGGTAACGCTCCCGCATGGCGCGGATCAGCGGCACGCCGATCACCGACGCCGTGGTCGGCGCCAGCCCCACGCTCACGGTGCCGGAAAGGCGCGCGTGATGGGCCGCGCGCCGCGCCTGCTCGGCATGGCGCAGCGTCAGCTGGGCTTCGTGGAAAAAGGCCAGGCCGGCCTCGGTGGGGGTCACGCCCTGCGGCGTTCGGCGCAACAGCCGGGTGGAAAGCTCGCCTTCGAGCCGGCTGATCTGCTGGCTGACGGCCGACTGCACCATGTCCAGCTCGAGCGCGGCACGGCTCATGCTGCCAAGCTCGACCACCCGGACGAAATACTGAAGCTGGCGCAGTTCCATCGGTCTCCCCCGTTCTCGCGGATCCCTGCCGCGCCGGCGGGATTCGACCTGTTGTTCCGGGGTCTTATACCAGATGTACGGGGGCCGCGCGTGGCGCGGGCACCCCGGGCGCCGTCAGGCTTCGTCGGCGCCGCTGTACCAGTCCACGGTCTGGTCGAGGTAGACCAGACCCTTGGCCGCGAGGGCCGGGCGCATGTTGTACATGTCCACGCCGAGTACGCCGGAGGCGAGTTTGTCGCGCTTGGACAGCTCCAGCGCCTCGCGCTCGGCCGCCTTTTGCGCGATGTCCTGCGCCTGCGGGCGCGCCACCACGACCACGCCGTCGTCGTCCGCCACGATCACGTCGCCCGGCCGCACAGTGGCGCCGGCGCAGACCACCGGCACGTTCACGGCACCCACGGTTTCCTTCACGGCGCCCTGCGCGTGCACGGCGCGGGACCAGACCGGGAAGCCCATCGCGTTGAGGGTGCTGACATCGCGCACGCCGCCGTCGATGATCAGGCCGCGCGCGCCGCGTGCCTTCAGCGACGTGGCCAGCAGGTCGCCGAACAGGCCATCGGTGCAGTCGCTGGTCAGGGCCACCACCAGCACGTCGCCCGGCTGGATCATTTCCACGGCCACGTGGATCATCCAGTTGTCGCCGGGGTGCATCAGCGCGGTCACGGCGCTGCCGGAGATCGCCGTGCCGGACTGGATCGGCCGCAGGTACGGCTTCATCAGGCCGGTGCGGCGCTGCGCCTCATGCACCGTGGCCACGCCCAGCTTGCCGAGCGACTCGATCGCGGCGGGTGCCGCGCGCAGGATATTGCGGTAGGCAATCGTCTTCATGCCAGCACCTCCGAAACTTGGGGAAACACGCGTGCATAGCCTTCGCCGTACTGCACCTTGCGATCGGAATTCCGCGTGGCCTGCGCCCCGCGCTGGAGCGCCACCCTGGTGTAGTACTCCCACAGGTGCTCCTGCGCGGCCATGGTCGTGAACGCGCGCTGCTTCTTCTCCCAGACAGAGGAGATGTCCAGCAGCACGTCCGGCTTCCAGTTGCACTGCTCAGGCTGGTGCGGCTCGAACAGGAACACCGGCGGCGCGCCGATCACCGGCACTTCGGGCTTGTAGCCGTGGGCCTGGGCGATCACGCGTGCCTCTTGCGCCACATGCGTGGCGAGCGGGTGGTCGAAGTTGTAGATGTCCTCGCGCGAGTGGCTCAGCACCAGTTCGGGACGGATGTCGCGGTAGATGTCGGCCAGACGCAGCAGCGCCTCGTCGGGCACGCGCATCGGATAGTCGCCGAGGTCGAAGCACTCCAGCGTGCCACCGAGGATCTCGGCGGCGCGCTGCGCCTCTTCATGACGGGCGGCCTTCACGCGGTCCATCGTCATGCCCGGCTGGCGCCACATCTTGGCCGATTCGCCGCGCTCGCCGAACGACAGGCAGACGATGCGCACGTGGTAGCCGCGCTCGGCGTAGAGCGCGATGGCGCCGCCGGCGCGCCAGACGAAGTCAGCCGCGTGGGCGCTGACAACCAGGATGGACGGCTGGGTAGCCGCGGCCGTGGCAGTGGAAGGAGCAGTGTTTTGGGACATACCTAATACCAGTCAGGGTGAGACTCAGTCGGCCGTGATACCGGCCTTGCGGATAACGCCCGCCCAGGTCGTGGTTTCGGTGCGCACGAACTGGCCGAAGGCTTCCGGCGTGCCGGGCAGGATGGTCACGCCCAGTTGGGTGAGCTGCTTGCGCACGTCGGCGTCGGCCAGCGCGGTGTTGGCGGCGGCATTGAGCTGCTTGATGATCGCGGGCGGCGTCTTGGCGGGCGCCACGAGGCCCCACCAGACCGAAGCGGTGAAGTTGGGCAACCCTTCCTCGCGCGAGGTCGGCACGTCCGGCAGCAGGGCCGAACGCTTGGCGCTGGCCACGGCCAGCGGGCGCAGCGTGCCGGCGTGGATATGGGTGATGACCTCGAGCGGGTTGATCGGCATAAAGGTGATCCGTTCGCCGAGCAGGTCGGTGATGGCGGGGGCGCCACCCTTGTACGGCACGTGCAGCACGTCGATGCCGGCGGTGTCCTTGAGCATTTCGCCGGCCAGATGGCCGGAACTGCCGTTGCCGGCGGACGCGTACGCCAGCTTGCCGGGCTGGGCCTTGGCCTGGGCGACGAGGGTCTTCAGCGAGTCGATCTTCGACTTGGCCGGCACCACCACGACCAGCGAGGCCTCGCCCACGCGCGCCACGGGCGCGAAGTCGGTGGCGGGGTTGAAGGACAGCTTGGCGAACAGCGCCGAATTGGTGGCGAGGCTGTTGGACGCCATCATGATCGTGTAGCCGTCAGCCGGCGACTTGGCGACGATGTCCAGGCCGATATTGGTGCTGGCGCCCGGGCGGTTGTCGACGATGATCGGCTGCTTGAGCGCCTGGCTCATCTTCTGGCCGACGGCGCGCGCCACGATGTCCACCGCGCCGCCAGCGGCGTACGGCACGACCAGACGGATGGGCTTGTCCGGATACGCCTCGGCGGCCTGCGGGGCCGAGACGGCCAGGCCAAGGGTGGCGGCCAGCAGCGTGGCGAGCGAGTTGATCAAGAACGGGCGGCGCGCGCCCTGCGAAACACGACGACGAGCGGACCCGCGCATTGTCTTCTCCAGGTTTCTTTTAAGTGCGCCCATTCTGTGCAGCCGTCGTGATACTGTCCAATATGTTTTCAGATGGCTTGTTATTTCGATTTCGAATCATGGACTTTCGCCAACTCCGATATTTCGTGGCCGTCGCCGAGGCGTTGAGCTTCAGTGAAGCCGCCCGCAAGCTGCATGTGAGCCAGCCGCCACTCAGCATCCAGATCAAGGCTTTGGAGGAGGAATTGGGCAGTGCGCTGCTCGAACGCTCCCGCCATCACGTGGCGCTGACGCCCGCCGGGGCGCTGTTCCTGGACAAGGCCCGCGATGCGCTGGCCACGCTGGATCAGGCGCGCGAGGTGGTGAAGCAGGTGGCATCGGGCGATGCCGGGGAGATTCGGGTGGGATTCACGGCATCCGTGCCGATGCATGACGTCTTTCCGCGCGCCGTGCATCAGTTCCGCGAGGCACACCGCAACGCCACCCTCCAGTTGGTGCATATGTCGACCGGGCAGCAACTGCAGCAGCTTGAGCAGGGCGAGATCGATATCGGCTTCCTGCGGCCGTCGCCACAGTTTCGGCCACCGGCCAGCATCACGGTGCGGGAGGTGCTGGCAGACCGCCTCGTGGCCGTACTGCCGGTCAGCCATGCGCTGGCGCGCGAAGGGAGCGATGACCGGGATGGCGCGGCAGGTATCGACATCGCCGAGCTATCCGCCGAGCGCTTCCTGCTATTCCCGCGCGGGCTGGGCTGCGGGCTGTTCGACCATGTGACCACGCTGTGCAACCGGGCCGGCTACGCGCCCAACGTCGCGCAGGAGGCGCGCGAGGCCACGACCATCATCGGGCTGGTGGCCAGCGGCGCCGGGGTGTCGGTGCTGCCCGAGATCTACGCGCGCACCGGCATTCCCGGCGTGGCCTACCTGCCGCTGGCCGGCCCGGACGCCGGCAGCCGGGTCCTGATGGCCCACCGCGCCGGCGCCCTGTCGCCAATCATGGCGCGGTTTATCGGCTATTTCTGATCGAACGGACGAAGCGATCAGGCCCGTGCCTTCTCGGGCCGCTGCGAGAACGTCCGCTCGAACACCGATTCGGCGATGCGGTTCTTGAGGATCTCGATCGACCCGCCGGCGATCATCCAGCCGCGGCAGCGGCGCTGGCAGTACTCCACCAGCGCTTCCTGGCTGTAGCCCATGCCGCCCATCACCTGGATGGCCTCATTGGCGATGTCGAAGCCAGCCTGGTTGCAGAACGCCTTGGCAATCGCGGTTTCCTCGGCGGACGGGATGCCGCTGTCGGCATTGGCGGCGGCACGGTAGAGCAGCAGCTGGCCGGCGTCGAGCTTCATCTTCATCTCGGCGAACTTCCATTGCAGGCCCTGGAACTCGCACAGCAGGCGTCCGAACTGCTTGCGCTGCATGGCCCACTGGCGCGCTTCCTCGTAGGCATAGCGGCCCAGCGCCAGCGAGCGCGCCGTGTTCCCCATCCGCTCCACGTTGAAGCCGGCAATCTGCTTCTTGAAGCCGCCCTCGCCCAGCAGCACGTCCTCGGGCGCCACGTACACATCGTCGAAATAGATCTGTGCCCACTCCTCGCCCGACATGAACTTCGAGCGCTGGCCGATGCGTACGCCCTGCGCCTTGGTGTCGATCAGCACCGAGCCGATGCCGCCCACGCCCGGGCCGAAGCGCACGTAGGCCAGGATCACGTCCGCATGGGGGCCGTGTGTGGTGAAGACCTTGCTGCCGTTGATGCGGAAGCCCGCGCCGTCCGGCGTGGCGCTCGTCTTCAGCTCGGTCACGGCGGAGCCGGCCTCCGGCTCGGTCATGCCCACCGAAATCAGCGCGCTACCTTCCAGCAGCGGGGCCAGCCACTTGGCCTTCTGCGCCGCCGAGCCGTACTCGGCCAGCACGCGGATCGCGCCGAAGTTGCCGGCCTGGATCACGTCGGCACTGCGCGGGCAGTGCGCCGCCACGGCCTGGATGGCGATGATGGCGTCCATCAGCGTGCCACCCTGCCCGCCGTCGGCCTCGGCAATGGTGATGCCGAGCAGGCCCTGCGCGGCCATCTTCTTCGCCACGTCCCAGGGGTAGGCATCGGTATGGGCGCGCTGGTGGGCGCCGGGGCGCAGTTCCTTCTCGGCGAAGCGGCTGACGGCGTCCTGAAACTCCTGCTGTTCCGGGGTGAGGGTGAAGTTCATGTTGAGTCTCCGAATTTTAGAAATTTGTGATGATTACGACGCATCTGGCGTGGCGCTGAGCCGCAGCACGCAGTCGACACCGACCACGCCCTCGGCGCGCACGAACAAGGGGTTGATCTCGGCTTCGTCGATGCGCACGCCCTGCACCACTGCCAGCCGCGAGAAATCGACGATGGCGCGCGCCAGCGCATCCACATCGCCGCGGGGCAGGCCCCGGAAGCCACGGATCAGGCGTGTGGAACGCACCTCGCCGATCATGTCGCGGGCTTCTTCAAGGCTGACCGGCGCCGGCCGCAGGCTCACGTCCCGGTGCAATTCCGCCGTGATGCCGCCCGCGCTCAGCATGACCATCGGGCCGACCAGCGGGTCGTGCCGATAGCCGAGCATCAGTTCCAGCAGCCGGTGTTCCATGCGCTGGACCAGAATGCCGTCCAGCCGCGCGGCGGGGGCGCCCCGCCCGGCGTTGTCGACCAGCCGCGCCGCCGCGCGGGCCAGTTCCTCGTTGTCCCGCACGCCCACTTCCACGCCGCCGATTTCGGTCTTGTGCAGGATGTCGCGCGAGCAGATCTTGGCAACCACCGGGTACGGCACCGCGTGTTGCAGCGCGTTGGGCTGCACCAGCGCCATCGGGGCGATCGGCACGCCCAGTTCGCCAAACGCGGCGGCGGCTTCGAACTCGGACAGGTCGCCATGCGTCGGCAAGCTAGCGGGCCACGCCACGGGCTCGGGCGGCGTGCCAGCGTCCAGCGGCGTGCGTGCGGCGCGGAACAGGCAGGCCAGGGCGTCCGCGCAGGATTCGGGCGTGCGGAACGCCGGCACGCCGGCTTCCTGCAACAGCGTCAGCGACTGTCCGGCCTCCGGGGCCAGGAAGGCCAGCAGCGGCTTGCCCTGCACCGCGGAGGCCTCGACGATCGGCCGCACCGCGTACGCCGGGTGGAACTGCGCCGACGAACCCGCCACGCACAGCACCGCATCGCACCAGTCACTCTGGAGCATCTGCTCCACGAGGTCGCGGTACTGCGCCGGCGAGGCGGCCAGCGTCAGGTCGAGAATCGGCGTCTGGCGGATCTTCAGGCCCCGCGCGGCCATGTGTTCGATGAACGCCGTGGGCGGCGCCACGGCCTCCACATCGGCCAGGCCGAGCCGGTCCACCACCGTGGCCGCGCCGCCGCCCGTGGTGGTGACCACCGCGATACGCGGATTGCGGTCCAGCGGCGGGATGGCGCTGGCGTAGCGGCGCGCCAGCGGTGCGGCCTCGAACAGCGTCTCCAGCATCTCCACGCGCATCGCGCCGTGCTTGCGCAGGAAGGCATCCACGGCGGCGTCGTTGCCAGCCAGCGCGCCGGTGTGGGACTGCGCCAGCGCCTCGCCCTGCGCGGAGCGGCCCAGCTTGTAGACCAGCACCGGCTTGCCGGCGGCGCGGGCGCGGCGCAGGGCCGGGCCGAGCACGGCGGCGTCGCGGATAGTCTCCAGGAACAGCAGGATCACCTCGGTGGCGCTGTCATCGACCATCAGGTCGACCAGTTCGCCCACGCCGATGTCCGCCTCGTTGCCCACCGACACCAGCTTGGCGAAGCCCAGCCCGCGCGCCGCGCCGCGCGACAGCAGCGCGCCCAGCATCGACCCGCTCTGCGAAATCACGCTGATGCCGCCCGCGTGCAGGGTGTCGGTCTCCAGCACGGCGTTCACGGACAGGATGGCGCCGCTGTGCACGTCCACCACGCCGATGCTGTTCGGGCCGAGCAGCCGCACGCCCAGCTCCCGGGCGCGCAGTGCCAGCGCCTGCTGGGCGGCCATGCCGGCCTCGCCAAGTTCGGCAAAGCCATCGGAAAACACCGTCACCACGCTGGCGCCGCGCGCGGCGCATTGCTCCAGCACCTCGGGCACGTGGCGGCCCGGCACCATCACAAAGGCATGGTCGATGGTCTCCGGCAGCGCGGCCACGCTCGGGTAGGCGGGCAGGCCCATCACCTCGGTGCGGCCCGCGTTGATCGGGAAGATGCGGCCCGAATAGCCGTGCTTGCGCATGAAGCGCAGCGGCCGGGCGGTGTTCTTGCTCTCGTCGGCCGAGGCGCCCACCAGCGCCACGGCGGCTGGCGTGAACAGCGCCCGGGCCAGCGCGCTGCCGGTCACCGTCGCGTCCGGCGCCACGTGTTCGTCCACTCTCGTCATATCGGTATCTGTCTGTAGGGTTGCGGGTCAGCCGGCGCGCAGCTGGCCGAGGCCGAGCGCCCGCACCGGGCGGTCGCCGAGTTGCCAGAGCGCGTCGAGCAGGCGTGCGGCGGGGCCGGCGCCGATCACGGGCGCGCCGAGTTCCATGAATTTGTCGGTCAGCATGGCGTCGTCGAGCGGCGCCTCGGGGTCGCCCCGGCGGTACGGGGCGAAGTGGGTGTGCCGGCTCCCATCGGCCATCTCGATCTCCACGCGCGCGGCGCGCTGGCGCGGGAAGGCGGCGGTCAGATCGGCGTCGGCGGTCAGCGTGATGCGGGCCATCAGCGCGCGGATGGCGGGGTCGGCCATGCGCTGGGGCTGGAAGGCATCGAGCCGCACGGCGCCGTGCAAGAGCCCGTGCGCCACCACGTAGGGCAGGCTGAAGCGGGCCTCGAAGGCGGTGGTCGGCTGGAAATTGCCGGTGACGTCGAGCGCCACCTGGTAGGTCGCCACGCGTACGGCGGCGATGCGAGCCGGATCGAGCCCGTGGTCGCGCACGATCTGCATCGCGGCATCGATGGCGGCGAAGGTGTGGCCGCAGCAGCCGTGGTTCTTCTGGGTGATCCGCGTGATATTGAAGTCGGTGCCGAGGCCGGCGGTAACGTCGCGCCAGTCGGGCTTGCCGCACAGCGCGGCGCCAAAACCGGCGTCGCCCTCAAGGATGTCGTGCACGCCGTTCACACCATGCGCGGCGGCCTGGGCTGCCTGCACGCCCACCTGCGCGGCGTGGCCGGCGTGGAGCGCCTTGGTCATGGCATCGGAGCGGAACGCCTGCTGGAGGCCGGAGGCGAACGTCGTGGCGGTGGCCATGGCGTCGGCGGCCACGCGTGCATCGCCCGGCGCCGCCAGCAGCGCGCCGGCCGCCGCCGCGCCCAGGCAACCCACCGTGCCGGTGGTGTGGAAGTAGCGATAGTGCGCCGGCTGGATCGCGGCGCCGATGCGCGTGGAGACCTCGTAGCCGGCGATCACGGCGCGCAGGAAATCGGTGCCGCTGGCGTCGGCCTGCTCGGCCAGGGCCAGCGCCGCCGCGATGGTCGGGCAGCCCGGGTGATAGACGGCATCGCGGAAAATGTCGTCGAATTCGGCCGCGTGGGACGCGCTGCCATTGATCCACGCCGCCAGCGCCGGAAACGCCGTGGTGGCGTGGCCGACCACCGTGGACGCGCCCACGCCCAGTTCCGCGCTGTGGGCCCGCACCAGCGGCTGCCCCGGCGCCATCGGTACGCCAGCCAGCAGCGCGGCGAACCAGTCGATGACCGCGCGGCGTGCGTGATGCAGCACCGGAGCGGGCAGCTCCGCCGTGGCGGCACGGCTCACGTAGGCGGCGAATTCGTCTATCAGCATGTGTTGTCTCCTTGTTCCGGGGCGCCTTTCTCCCCTCTCCCTCTGGGAGAGGGGTCGGGGGAGAGGGACGGCGTATCGTCGATGCGATACCGCGCATTCCGCTCCTGCCMTCTCCCCCGGCCCCTCTCCCGCAAGCGGGAGAGGGGAGAAAAGCGGGGCGCCTCAATGCCTCACATGGTAGGGACGCCGCCGGCGCGAGCTTTGACATTTGGAGAACGCTCCCGCGCCGCGCCGTGTATTCCGGGGTATGCGGGGCCGGTGCATACTCCGCAGGCGCGCCGTGCGCCGATGCCGTGCGATTCCGGGAAAACCCGCATCGCCAGATCCGCCGCCCGGCCGCGCGCCCCGGAACCCTTTCCGTCTGGAGAACGCCCGCGCCCATGGACATGGATATCCCCTCGCTCGCCATCCTGATCGCCGCCGTCGAGGAAAAAAGCCTCTCGCGCGCCGCGGAGCGCGAGAACCTCGTCACTTCCGCCGCCAGCAAGCGCATTGCCGAACTGGAGCGCCGCGCCGGCACCGCCCTGCTGCGCCGCCATGGCCGGGGCGTGGAGCCCACGCCGGCCGGCGCCATGCTCTACCAGCGCGCCAAGGCCATCGTGCGGAGCGTGCAGCTCGCGCAGGATGCGCTGGCGGCCTACTCCACCGACGGCATCGCCAAGATCCGCCTGGCCTCCAACCGTTCCACAGTGCTCCAGTTCCTGCCGACCGACATCAGCGGCTATCTCAAGCACGACCCGGAGGCGCGCATCGACCTGGTGGAGTCCTTCAGCATGGATATTCCGCGCATGGTCTCCAATGGCGACGTGGACATCGGCATCTATCACGCGCGCAGCCCCAGCCCCGGCGTGTACTCGCTGCCGTACCGCAAGGACCGTGTGGGGCTGGTGGTGCCGCGCGGGCATCCGCTGGAGGCCAAGGGCGCGCTGCTGCTGGAAGAGGCGCTCGACTACGACTTTCTCGGCTACTTCCCCCGGCATACCTTCGATGCCTTCCTGACGCTGGTGTCCGGCACCATCTCCCGGCCGCTGACCGTGAAGACGCAGGTGTCGAACTTCGAGGCGCGCTGCCGCATGGTGCGCGAGGGGCTCGGGATCGCCGTGGTGCCCGAGGGCATCGCCCGAAACTATCTGGCGATGATGGGCCTGTCCCTGCTGACGCTGAACGATGCCTGGGCGGTGCGGGATTTCTACGTGTGCGTGCGCGACAAGGACTGCCTGCCGGCGGGCGTGGGACGGCTGCTGGAATACCTGAGCCGGTGCGCGGCGATGGAGCAGCACTTCCAGAAACCGAGGTAGGGGGCATTCCCCCGGGCGGCCCAATCAGGGTTTTCCGCCATGCGCGCAAAGAACGCTGCGTTGCTCTTTTTTCAAAGCTGGCGGCTGGCGGCTTCCTAACATGGCTGACATAACGACACGATTCGGAGACAGCCATGAACAAGATCCTGCGGCGCACGGCCGCCGGCCTGCTGCTGTGCTGCGCCGCCACGGCGGGCGCCCAGCAACCCTACCCGTCCAAGCCGGTGCGCATGGTGGTGGCCTTCACCGCCGGCGGCACCACTGACATCCTGGCGCGCGAAGTCGCCCAGCAGCTTGGCCAGACGCTCGGCCAGAGCGTGGTGGTGGAGAACCGGCCCGGCGCCGGCGGCAATATCGGCACGGACTACGTCGGCCGCAGCGACCCGGACGGCTACACGCTGCTGGCCACCTCGGTCGGCCCGGTGGCGATCAATCCCACGCTGTACAGCAAGCTCAAGGTCAATCCGCAGACCGACCTCGCCGCCGTGGCGCCCATCGCGGACGTGCCGAATGTGCTCGTGGTCAGCCCCACGCTGCCGGTGAAGACCGTGCAGGAACTGGTGGCCTACGCCAAGGCCCACCCCAACACCCTGAATTTCAGTTCGACGGGGGTGGGTACGGCGGCGCACCTCTCTGGCGTGCTGTTCAACGAACGCACTGGCGTGAAGACCACTCACGTGCCTTACAAAGGCGCCGATGCCCTGAACGACCTGCTGGCCGGCCGCGTGCAGTTCATGTTCGCGACGATTCCGTCGGTGATCTCGCACATCCGCGGCGGCGCGCTGCGTCCGCTGGCGGTGACCTCGCGCAAGCGCTCCGCCGCCCTGCCGGAGATCCCGACCATGGCCGAAGCCGGCGTGCCGAACCTGGTCACCGGTGCGTGGTTCGGGCTGTTCGCCCCCAAGGGCACCCCGAAGGCCATCGTCGCCACGCTCAACAAGGCGGTCAACGATGCACTGAACAAGCCGGAAGTGCGCACGAAGATGTCCCAGCAAGGCGCCGAGGCCATGCAACTGGCCCCGGAAGCCTTCGGCAAATTCGTGCTGGCGGAATACGAACAGTGGAAGCCCGTGGTGATCCAGTCGGGGGCGCGGATCGATTGATTGGCGGGGCTACCCCCCCACCCCAACCAACCCATCCGCCCGGAACATCGACTTGATGCCCCTCACCGCCTGGCGGATGCGGGATTCATTCTCGATCAGGGCGAAGCGGACGTATTCGTCGCCGTAGTCGCCGAAGCCGATGCCCGGCGATACCGATACCTTGGCCTTTGCCAGCAGTTGCTTGGCGAACTCGAGGGAGCCCAGCGCGCGGTAGGGTTCGGGGATGCGGGCCCAGATGTACATCGACGCCTTGGGGATCTCCACCGGCCAGCCGGCTTCGATCAGGCCCTTGGCCAGCACGTCGCGGCGGGACTGGTATTGGGCGGCGATGTCCTTCACGCATTGCTGGTCGCCCTCCAGCGCGGCAATTGCCGCCACCTGGAGCGGCGTGAAGGTGCCGTAGTCGTGGTAACTCTTGATGCGCGTCAAGGCGGCCACGAGGTCCGGGTTGCCGACCATGAAGCCAATACGCCATCCCGCCATGTTGTAGCTCTTGGACAGCGTGAAGAACTCCACCGCGATGTCCTTGGCCCCCGGCACCTGCATGATCGACGGGGCCTTCCAGCCGTCGAACACGATGTCGGCGTAGGCCAGGTCGTGGACCACGAAGATGTCGTGCTTGCGCGCCAGCGCGATCACCCGCTCGAAGAAGTCCAGCTCCACGCAGGCCGCCGTCGGGTTCGACGGGAAGCCCAGCACGATCATCTTGGGCTTGGGATAACTGCCCCGGATGGCGCGTTCCAGTTCGGCGAAGAAGTCGATGCCGGGCGACAGCGGCACCGAGCGGATGTCGGCGCCGGCGATCACCGCGCCGTAGATGTGGATCGGGTAGCTCGGGTCCGGCACCAGCACGGTGTCGCCCCGGTCCAGCGTGGCCAGCATCAGGTGGGCGAGGCCCTCCTTCGAGCCGATGGTGACGATCGCCTCCTTGTCCGGATCGATCTCCACGTCATAGCGCTCGCGGTACCAGTGCGAGATGGCGCGGCGCAGCCGGGGGATGCCCTTCGAGGCCGAATAGCCATGCGTGTCCGGCCGCTGCGCGGCATCCACGAGCTTGGCCACGATATGAGGCGGCGTGGCGCCATCGGGGTTGCCCATGCTCATGTCGACGATGTCCTCGCCACGGCGGCGGGCGGCCATCTTGAGCTCGGCGGTGATGTTGAAGACGTACGGGGGAAGGCGATCGATGCGCGCAAAGCGGCGCTTGCCGGAATCGGCAGTCATGGCGGGAGTCCTTTACGTAAGCGCCCGGAACCGTCCGAGCGACGTCGGCGGCCGTTGTCTCGGCCACCGGGAATCGATCTTATCCAGCCTTGCCCGTTTGCACAACGGGCTTTTTTACTACAGCAGCCCGCCGGGCACCTTGGTGGGACGATCCGCCGGCAGGTGCCGGACGATGCAGTCGAGCGCGGCGGCGTTGGCCTTGTCGCCACCCATGGCGCCGGCGATGGAACTCCGGTACTGCGGCACGCTGATGCGCTGGTAGTAGAGCCGCGAGGTCTGGTCGAGCCAGAACACGTAGTCGCTGTCGCTGTCGTCGCCGCCGCTGCGCAGCCACTCGCCCAGCGGGTGCGAGCCGAGGCGCGTATTGGCGCATGCCTTCTGCACCGTATCGAGATAGGTGTTGAAGCCCTTGGCTTCGACATTGCGCACGGCGTCTGGGGCGCAGGCGGCCACGGTCATCGACACCACAGCAGCAATCGACAGCAAGGTTGGGCGCTTCAGCGGCATGGCACATCCCGGGCGGTTGGCATGCCGCCAGTGTAGGCGAGGCCCGCCGCCCGGCCAAACCCGACCCGCTTAATCGTCGAGCGTCTCGTGCACCGCCGCGTTGCCACGCTTCCAGTAGGCCGATGCGCGGATGCGGGCCTTGTCCACGCCGCGCTCGCCCACCAGATGTTGGCGCACGGCGCGCATCGCGGCGCCCTCGCCGGCCGCCCAGACATAGCCCTCGCCATCCGGCAGGTCCACCGATTGCAGCGCCGGCGCCAGCAGACTACCTTCGGGCTGGTCTTCCCGATGGAGCCAAAGCACCTGCGCGCGCGGCCCCACGGCGAGCGGGATCTGCGCCTTGGCGCTGGGCACCTCGGCCACCACGATCACCTGGGCATCGGGCCCCAGTTCCTCCACGCGGCGGGCGATGGCCGGCAGCGCCGTGTCATCGCCGATCAGCAGGTGCCAGTCGAATTCAGTCGGAATCACGAACGAGCCGCGCGGGCCGCCCACGCCCAGATACTGCCCCGGCCGGGCCTGCGCCGCCCATGTGGAAGCGGGGCCATCGCCATGGAGCACGAATTCGATGTCCAGCTCGCGCGCCACGGGGTCGTAGCGGCGCGGCGTATAGTCGCGCGCCTGCGGGCGCGGCTGGCCTTCGGGGAACACGATGCCGTCCGGGCCCACCACCGGCAGCACCGGGCGCTCGGCGCCGGGCGCGGGGAAGAACACCTTGATATGGTCGTCGAAGGAGCTGGAGGTGAAATCGGCCAGATCGTCGCCACCGAGCGTCACGCGCAGCAGTTGCGGGGACAGCAGTTGGGTGCGCAGCACCTGGAGCAGGCGCATCTTGAGCGGATGGCGCACGCGCTGGACCGTCAGGTCACGGGAAATCGTCATGGAATACCTTGTATTAGGGTTCAGGGCTGGCCGGCTTCGATCTCGTCGGCGGCGCGGGCCAGGATGGCGGCGATGCGGCGCTGTTCGTCGGCGGAGGCCTCGCTGCGCTGGGTCAGCGCGCGCTTGATGCGCAGGCGCGCCTCGACGAACTCGGGCAGCCAGCCGCCCTGCTCCGGCTCGCGCTGGGGCTCGCCGCTCATGGCGCGGCGCATGAAGTCCATCTTGCGCGCCACGTGGCGCAGCCGGGCGACCATGTGCTCGAGCCGCTCGCGGTTCTCGGCCAGATAGGCGCGGCCCGCATCGGCCAGTTCATAGCGCTTCTTGTTGCCTTCGGTGATGACCGTGGCGTAGCCGAGGTCTTCGAGGAAGGTCAGCGCGGGATAGACCACGCCCGGGCTCGGCTTGTAGAAGCCCCCGGTGCGCGCCTCCAGCGCCTTGATCAGCTCGTAGCCGTGCGACGGCTTTTCCTCGAGCAGCGACAGCAGCAGCAATTGCAGGTCTTCCGCGCTGAACTTGCGGCCCCGGCGCCAGCTATCGCCATCGAAACCATCGCCGCCCTCAAAATCCGGGCCGCCGCCCTGGGACCAGAAACCGCCGCCCCGGCGGGACATGGCGTGCTTGCCGAAGCGGTGGCCGCAGCCGTCGTGGGCGCGGTGATGATGGTGGTCACCGAAGGGAGAACCGAAGGGAAATCCAAAGAGATGTCGCATGCTGCACTCCGTTGCCTGGGTACGAATATATCGTACGACGTATCGTAAGATATATATCGTACGATATAAAGTCAAGCCCAAAGCGATTCTGCCTTTGCTGTCACAATGCGACGCAAACCACGGAGGAGACGCGATGCCTGACAAGAAAGCCATCCTGGTAGTCGGTGCCGGAGACGCCACAGGGGGGGCCATTGCCCGCCGCTTTGCGCGCGAGGGCTATATCGCCTGCGTGACCCGGCGCAGCGCGGACAAGCTCGCGCCACTGGTGGACCAGATCCGCGCCGAAGGCGGCGAGGCCCACGCATTCGGCTGCGACGCCCGCAAGGAAGAAGACACCGTGGCGTTGATCGAACGCATCGAGCGCGACATCGCCCCGCTGGAAGTGGCCGTGTTCAACATCGGCGCCAACGTCAACTTCCCGATCCTGGAGACCACCTCGCGCGTCTACTTCAAGGTGTGGGAGATGGCCTGCTTCGGCGGCTTCCTGATGGGCCGCGAGGCCGCGCGGGCGATGCTGCCGCGCCAGCGGGGCTCGATCTTCTTCACCGGCGCCACGGCCAGCGTGCGCGGGCGCGATGGGATGTCCGCGTTCGCCGGCGCCAAGCACGCGTTGCGGGCGCTGGCGCAGAGCATGGCGCGCGAACTGGGGCCGCAGGGCATTCACGTGGCGCACCTGATCGTCGATGCCGCCATCGACACCGCCTTTATCCGCGAGACCTTTCCAGACCGCTACGCGGCCAAGGCGCGCGACGGCATCGTCAATCCCGACCACATCGCCGATACCTACTGGATGCTGCACCAGCAGCCGCGCGATGCCTGGACCCACGAGCTGGACATCCGCCCGTGGATCGAGCACTGGTAGCCCCACCCCGCCGCCCCGGACAACCGTCACAAACTACAACGGAGACATGCGATGACCAAGCAGGTGGAGTTCTTCTTCGACTTCGGTAGCCCCTATTCCTACCTGGCGTACAAGGAACTGCCGCGCGTGGCGGCCCGCACCGGTGCCACCATCGTCTGGCGCCCGATGCTGCTGGGCGGCGTGTTCAAGGCGACCGGCAACCACAGCCCGGCCGACATCCCGCTCAAGTCGCAATGGTCGAAGACGGATACCGAGCACTGGGCGCGCCGCTACGACGTGCCGTTCCGCCACAACCCCCATTTCCCGATCAACACGCTGGCGCTGATGCGCGGCGCCATCGGCTACCAGCGCCAGGGCCCGGACGCCTTCGCGCGCTACGTGGACGCGATCTTCCGTGCGATGTGGGAGGACGGCCGCAACCTCAACGATCCGCAGGAGATCGGAAAAGTGCTGGTCGATGCAGGGATGGATCCCCGGCAGGCGCTGGCCATGCTCGATGACCCCGAAGTCAAGGCCGAACTCAAGCGGGTGACGGAGGAAGCCGTGGCGCGCGGCATTTTCGGCGCGCCCAGCTTTATCGTCGATGGGGAGCTGTTCTGGGGCAACGACCGCCTGCTGTTCGTCGAAGAACGGCTGGCGGCGTAATGCCTGCTAATTAATACAGTTTCAAGCCGCCAGACGGAACACCGTCACGGCCGCCGCCAGCTGGTTGGCCTGCGCTTCGAGCGAGTCGGCCGCCGCGGCGGCCTGCTCCACGAGTGCGGCGTTCTGCTGGTTGACCTGCTCCATCTGGGACACCGCCTCGCTGACCTGCGTGATGCCGCTGGACTGCTCCTGCGACGCCGCCGAGATCTCGTTGACGGTGGCCGCCAGCCGCTGCACCGCGCCGACGATCTCGCCGATGGTGTTGCCGGCCTGCTCCACCTGGGTGCTGCCGGCGTCCACGCGTTCCACCGACGAATCGATCAGCGCCTTGATTTCCTTGGCGGCGCCGGCGCTGCGCTGCGCCAGCGCGCGCACCTCGCCCGCCACCACGGCAAAGCCCCGGCCCTGCTCGCCCGCGCGCGCCGCTTCCACGGCGGCATTCAGCGCGAGGATGTTGGTCTGGAAGGCAATGCCGTCGATCACGCCGATGATGTCGACGATCTTCTGCGAACTCGTGTTGATGTCGCTCATGGTCTGCACCACGCCGCGCACCACGTCGCCGCCGCGCTGGGCGAGGTCCGCCGCGTCGCGCGCCAGCGCGCTGGCCCGGGTGGCGCTCTCCGCGTTATTGCCCACGGTGGAGGTCAGTTCCTCCATGCTGGCGGCGGTCTGCTCCAGCGCCGACGACTGTTCCTCGGTGCGCGAGGACAGGTCGGTATTTCCCGCCGCGATCTCGCGCGCGCCGGTGGTCACGGCATCGGAACCCGCGCGCACCTTGCGCACGGTCTCGGTCAGGCCGGCACGCATGCGGGCGAGCGCGTCCAGCAGTTGCCCAATCTCGTTGCGGCCAGCCGGCGGCACGGTCATGGTCAGGTCGCCATCGGCCACGCGCATGATCAGTTGGCAGGCGGCGTTGAGCGGCGCCACCACCAGCCGGCGCAGCGCTACGTGCACCGCCACGATCAGCAACACCGACGCCACCAGGCCAATCCCCACCAGCACCAGCACGCGCTGGAAGCGGTTGCGGCCCGTAGCCACGGCCTCGTCGTTATGCTGTTCGGCGAATTTCTGGAAGCGCTCCACGCCGGCCGAGTACTTCCCGCCGGAAGCGGTGATGTCCTTGTCGTTGATCGCCGCGTAGGCCGCCGGATCATTGTTGCGCAGTGCCTCGAGCGCGCGCTGGACGGCATCCATATGGGCACGGCCGGCGCCGATGATCTCGTCGCGCGCGCCGGCTTCCAGGCCCTCGATGGGCGCGGCCTTCTCGAAGGCGTTCAGCTCATCGGCGGATTTGCGCATCGACTTCTCGGCGCTGGCGATGGCGTCGGCGTTCACCGCGCCGGACTCCTTGGCGGAGCTGTACGCGCGGGTCAGGGCCGAGCGCGCGCGCGTCATGTCCTTATAGGCGTCGTTGATCAGCAGCGCGCGCGTGGCCACCACGTGAATGCGCTCGGAAGCGCCGCTTGCTGCACGTAGCTCGGTCACGCCCAGCGCGGCGCCAAACAGGATCATCAGTCCGAAGACCACCAGGGTGGCCAGCAGGCCATGGCGAATACTGAGGTTATTCATGGGGCAGGTTGTTCGTTGGATCGATGGAGTACCGATCAGGCTTAACGACCCACCCCCTTAAACCTTGAGCGACGCCTGCACGCCATTTGCGTTACATCAAATTGCGAGGTTGCAAACCGCTCAGACGTAGGCGATCAGCCGGCCCGCGCAGATCACCAGCCCCCAGGTCAGCAGCGACACCATGGCACAGGCGCGCGCCCCCGTGGGCGGCGGCCGGCCGATGTCCCAACTCGCGCCGGCGGGCGCGGCATGCAACTGCCGGTAAGGCCCCTGATGGAACCAGAGCGCGTTGGCCAGCCCGAGCCCGATCAGCACGATCTTGATCAGGAAGGCGCGATTGACGATCAGTTCATCGGCATGCGCCAGGAACAGCAGCGCCCCGCTGGCCACCACGGCGAGAAAGCCCGCCACCGAGGCCGGCAGCGCATGGCGCAGCAGCGTGGTGACCGGCAACTGGCGCCCCAGCCCGGCCAGCCGCAGGTCCACCACGACGATGGACCCGAACAGCAGCGCCATGCCGGCCAGATGCACGATCTCGATGATCGGATACGCCCAGGACGACGCCCGCAGCGCCACCGAGAGCGGCCACGCGGCGAGCGTGGCGCCCCACTCGCCAAGTGCCTCCATCGGCACTCAGCGCAGTTCCACGGTCTGGCCGCCGTCGAGCGTGATGCGCTCCACGCGCATCTCGTCGGCCTTTTCCTTGCTCTGGTAGCCGACCATGGTCACCTGCTTGCCCACGGCCACCTTCTCCTGCGTGGCGCCCCGCGACTCCATGCGCGACACCGGCGCCAGCACGGCGAACCAGCGCTTGCCCTCCGCATCCACGCGGATCGTGGCGTGCGGGTTCTCGTAGTGGCTCTCCACCACCTTGCCGGTCACGGTCAGCGGCTTGGTCTGGTCATAGGTGGACCAGCCATGATGGGCGATGGCCGGCAGGCTGGCCATCGCGAGCAGGACGGCGGCGAGGCGCAGGGGCTTCGAGCGGAACGTCGGTAGATGCATGGTGACCTCCAGGGTGACTACGGGTAGATACAGGGTGGATGGATCAGTGCAGCGTCGAACTGGCTGCCTGCGCCTGCGACGTCCGCCGTGCGCGGCCGGCCAGCGCAGCGAGGCTCGGGTTCATCGGCTTCAGCGCGGCACGCTCGGCCACCAGCGCGGCGGCGAGGTTGGCGTGGCGGCCGCGCAGGGCCGCTTCGATCAGGGTCAGCGCGAAGACGTCGCGCTGGGCATGGCTGCCGCCGAAGCGATGGGTGAGAATGCGCACCGGCATCAGCAGCGTCACCGTGGCGGCATAGTCGCCGCGCGCGAAGGCGATCATCGCGTCGGCCACGGGCAGGCCCACGTCGCGCGACATCATCGCATTGGTGCCCTGCCCGATCGCCGCGCCCGCCATGGCCGCGCGGATCTCGGCCACGGCGTCTTCGCGGCCCGCGCCCAGGCACGCCATGATGGCGTGCACATCGTTGAAGGCGTAGTAGCCGGCGGCGCCGCGCGTGTACCAGTCGTCGGCCAGCGCGGCCCAGCGCGCGCCCGCGTCCACACCGCGCAGGTGCAGGCGCCACAGCAGCGCGGCACCATCGACCAGATCGAGCGCAATGGCCGGCGCGGGCCGGTTGAGGTGCGCGTCGTAGAGCGCCAGTACCTCGTCGTAGCGCTCCTGCTCGAGCAGGAACAGGGCCAGATGCCACCAGTTATGTACCGCCAGCATGTTGTCTTCGGACCAGTCCGATACGCGCGTGTGCAGCCAGGCCGCGCCATCGTCCAGCCGGCCCTGCATCTCCATCACATGCGCCACGGCGTGGATCGCCCACGGATCGCGCGGGTTCAGCGCCACCGCCTCGCGGCCACGCGCCTCGGCGTCTTCATAGCGATTGGATTCCTCGAGCCCGAAGGCATGCATGCCGAGCAGGTAGCCGTAGCCGGGCACATCCTTATCCCAGTGGGGCAGTACCTGCGCGATGCGGTCGCGCAGCATCGACGACTGGCCGAGCAGGAAATCGCCCAGATGAGCCACCTGCACGGCGAGGATGTCGCGCGGATAGTCGATGGCGATGTCGCCGTAGGCCTGCACCGACTCGGCGAACCGCCCATCCAGCCAGGCGCGCGCGGCGGCCAGATGGCGGCGCTCGCGCGGGTTGGCGCGGTCGCCCAATGCCTCGCCTGCCTCCACGCTCTCGCGCAGCAGCGGCACGGCGGTGCCGTCGCCCGAGGTCACCATCAGCGCGGCGCGCAGCGCGTGGCCCATGGCGAAGTCGGGGTGTTCGGCCAGGGCGGCATCGACCGCCGCGAGTGGATCGCCGTAGTAGCCATGCAGAAGCGCCAGCCCGGTCTCGTAGTGCGCGAGCGCTTCGGGATGATCAGATGTGACCTCCAGGCCTCTTGCATCATGTGCCATGGCGCCCTCCCGGTTTGGGTCCGCATCGGCGCGGACTTCCTCATCGTAGTGGAATCGCGCGTGCTACGCTTCCGCTCCGGCCCCATTCATCACATCTTCGCTGCTCATGCCCCTGCCTTTCGATTTGCCGCCCGCCGCCACCCCTGGCCAGTCCGTCGATGCCATCGACACACCGTCCCTGATCGTCGACCTCGACCCCTTCACGCGCAACGTGGCGCGGATGCAGGACGCCGCCGACCGCGCCGGCGTGAAGCTGCGCCCGCACGCCAAGGCGCACAAGTGCCCCGAGATTGCGCTGGCGCAGATCGCGCGCGGCGCGGTGGGCATCTGCTGCCAGAAGGTCAGCGAGGCCGTGCCCTTCGTGGCGGCCGGCGTGACGGACATCCATATCAGTAACGAGATTGCGTCGCCGGCCAAGGCGGCGCTGCTGGCCGAGTTGGCCCGCCATGCGCGCCTCAGCGTGTGTGTGGACGATGCATCACAAATTGACGTCCTGGCGGTAGCCACCGTAGCCGCCGGCACACAGCTCGATGTCTTCATCGAGATCGATGTCGGCCAGGGCCGCTGCGGCGTGGCCGATGCCCCGGCGGCCATCGCGCTGGCGGAAAGAATCGCCGCCCAGCCCCGCCTGTCCCTGCGCGGTTTGCAGGCGTACCACGGCGGTATCCAGCATCTGCGCGACTGGGCGGCCCGCCGCAACGCCGCCGCGCAAGCTGCCGAACGCACCGGCGCCGTGCTGGCGAAGCTGGCGGCAGCGGGCGTGCAGTGCGAGGTGGTAACGGGGGGCGGCAGCGGCAGCGTGGAGTTCGACCTCGGCAGCGGCGTCTACACCGAGATCCAGCCGGGCTCGTACGTGTTCATGGATGCCGACTACGGCAGCAACGCCTATCCCGGTGCGCTGCGCTTCGAACACAGCCTGTTTATCGCCACGACGGTGATGAGCGTGGCCGCCGGCGACCGCGTCATCCTCGATGCAGGGCTGAAGTCGATGGCGGTGGATTCGGGGTTGCCGTGGATCTGGGCCGATGGCGCGGCGTCCGAGGCGCTGGAGTACGTGGCGGCGAACGACGAGCATGGCATCGTCAAACCCCGCCAGGCGGGCAACGTCGCCGCCCTGCCGGCGCTGGGCAGCCGCGTGCTGCTGGTGCCGGGTCATTGCGACCCGACCCTCAATCTCTACGATGCACTGGTGACGGTGCGCGGCGGCGTGGTGGAAGCGGTGTGGCCGGTGGCCGCGCGCGGCCTCAGTCGCTGAGGGGGTGAGCTAGGCGAGCTGGGCGGCCAGCTCGTTGAGATCGGCCGTGGTCCATTCGCGGCCGGTCCACGCCTCGAAGCGCAGTTCGGACAGCGGAATCTCGGTCAGCGTGCCGATCCAGTCGGTGGGCGCCGCGCCGCAGCGCAGGCCGGCGGCGACCATCGCCATGGCATCGGGCACTTCGATATCGGCCACGCGCGTGACCGTCGGCCACGGCAGCAGGCGCGAGTCATTGGCGGCGATGCCAAACCGGTAGAGCCCAAAGCGCGCATGCAGGGCAGCCCGCGAGAGCGCGTGACGCGCCTCGCTCAGGCCATCGTCCTGGGTGGCGGATGGATCCCATTGCTGATTGCGCGAAAACCAGAGGATGTCGTGCTCGCCCGGACGCGCGGGACGGCCGTGGGCCATCGCGGGCCGCAGCCGTCCCGACCGCGCAATTGCGGCCAGTGGCGTACCCACGGTGTAATGCCAGACGTAACGTGATTCGGTGTTCATGTACCGCTCCTGCAAGCCCTTCCGCATTGCAGAATGGGGGCGGAAAGCCTTGCTAACAAGCAAGGTCATGCCACGTTGCAAGTGCAACAAAAATGCGTTTGTGGGGGGGCTATCCAATGTGCCGGTCCTGCAGCCCGGTCTGGGCAAGGATCTTCCCGAGTCCGGCAGTCTGACAGGTAAACGGGATTCGGGGGCAAATTGGAGGAAACCTTCCAAACACCATAGCACAGGACTTGGTGCGACGCAGCAACTGACGCCGTCAAATGTGCGTCAGGCGCCCTTTGGGGCCAAATCCGCGAATGTCCGTATCAGGATTCTTGGGGCATATGTCACCGCCGGGACAAGGCGGGACCGTACGCTGCGAAGCGCATCGCGAGCCACGCGAAACGACGCGAGCAACGCATAGGGCGCTTGACGGCCCCCGTCCCTCCCCACCGCAAGAGAATCCAGACCATGCACGACATCCGCACCCTTGCACGCCTTGCCCACGTGCGGCCACCCAAAGCCCCGCGCCCCCTGGCCGGGCTGGCCGCCGCCCTGCTGCTCTGCGCGGCGCTGACCGCCTGTGGCGGCGACGACACCCCGCCCACCCCCGGACAACCGGGCGGCGGCACCCCGACCCAGCCGGGCGAGCCCACGGTCAAGCCCCAGATGAAGTGCGCGCCCTGAAGCGCCGCGATCCCACCTCCTCGAATCCAGAACCGCTCAGGGCAGAACTCGACATGAACTCCAGCAGCCGACGCAATTTTCTCAAGATGGCAGGCGGCAGTGCCGCCGCAACCGCCGCGCTCGCCGCGTTTCCGCCGGCTATTCGCCGCGCACTGGCCATTCCGGCCAACAACGTCAACAAGTCGATCCAGGACGTGCAGTACGTGGTGATCCTGATGCAGGAAAACCGCTCGTTCGACAACTACTTCGGCACCTTCAAGGGCGTGCGGGGCTTCGGTGACCGCTTCCCGATCCCGCTGCCGGGCGGCCGCAACGTCTTCCAGCAGACCTACGCCAGCGGCAACACCAACCGCGTGGTGCTGCCGTACCACCTGGACAGCACCGCCGGCAACGCCCAGCGCGTGAGCGGCACCCCGCACAGCCAGCCGGACGGCCAGGCCGCCTGGGACCTGGGCCGCATGAGCGCCTGGCCGACCTCCAAGCAGCGCCAGTCGATGGGTTACTACAAGCAGAAGGAGGTGGAATTCCAGTTCGCGCTGGCCGACGCCTTCACGCTGTGCGATGCCTACCACTGCAGCTTCCACGGCGGCACCAACACCAACCGCCTGTTCCACTGGACCGGCACCAACGACCCGTTCGGCCAGAAGGGCGGCCCGGTGATCGACAACAGCGGCGACTCGCTCGACGCCACCGGCATCAACTACACCTGGACGACCTACCCGGAACGCCTGCAGACCGCCGGCGTGACCTGGAAGGTCTACCAGAACATGCCGGACAACTTCACCGACAACCCGCTGGCCGGCTTCGCCCAGTACCGCGCCGCCAACGCCGCGCTCGGCAACGCGGCCAACGGTGCGCCCTACCCGGCCTACACGGCGGCCAACGACACCGTGAACCCGCTGTTCAAAGGCATCGCCAACACCATGCCGGACGGCGGCTTCCTGCAGTCGCTGCGCGACGACATCGCCGCCGGCACGCTGCCGCAGGTATCGTGGATCGTGGCACCGGCCACGTACTCGGAGCACCCGGGGCCGTCGAGCCCGGTCCAGGGCGCCTGGTACACCCAGGAGGTGCTCAACGCGCTGACGGCCAACCCGGACATCTGGAGCAAGACCGTCCTGCTGATCAATTTCGACGAAAACGACGGTTTCTTCGACCACGTGCCGCCGCCCTGCGCGCCGGCGCTGGATGCGGCGGGCAAGCCCGTCGGCGCTACCACGATGGACGCCGCCACCGAGTACTACAGCGTGGACAAGACCCCGTTCGGCCCCGGTCCGCGCGTGCCGATGTACGTGGTGTCGCCGTGGAGCCGTGGCGGCTGGGTCAACTCGCAGGCGTTCGACCACACCTCGGTGCTGCGCTTCCTCGAGCAGCGATTCGGCGTGCAGGAGACCAACATCAGCCCCTATCGCCGCGCGGTGATGGGCGACATGATGACTGCGTTCGACTTCATCAACCCGAACGGCACCACGTCGATCTCCTTCACGGGCCTCGACAAGACCGGCGCGGACGCCCAGCGCACCCAGCAGGAAGCGCTGGCGCAGATTCCCACCCCGACCGTGGCGGCGCAGACCATGCCGACGCAGGCCAGCGGCACGCGGCCCTCGCGCGCGCTGCCGTACACGCTGCACACCAGCGGGCTGGAAGATCCGGTCAACCGCGCCATGGTCCTCAAGTTCCGCAATGACGGCACGCAGGCCGCAGTGTTCCATGTGTACGATCGCCTGCACCTGGGCAGCGTGCCGCGCCGCTATGCGGTGGAGGCGGGCAAGGGCATCGACGCCACCTGGGATGTCTACGCCACCGACAGCGGCCGCTATGACCTCTGGGTACTGGGCCCGAATGGCTACCATCGCGCCTTTATCGGCGACGTGAGCGCCCAGAAGGAAGCCGGCGGCGGCGCCGCGCCGGAGATCCGCGTGTGCTACGAGGAATCCGACGAGCCCAAGGTCTGGCTGACGCTGATCAACCGCGGCACGACGGCCTGTACGTTCACGGTGGTGCCCAACGCCTACCGCACGGACGGCCCGTGGACCTTCGAGCTGCCCGCCGGCAAGGAACTCGACCAGCCCTTCCCGGTGAAGTCGCAGGGCAACTGGTATGACTTCACGGTGACCACCCAGCAGGGCGGCTTCTCGCGCCGCTTTGCCGGCCGCCTGGAGAACGGCACCCACACGGTGTCCGATCCGGCGATGGGGAGCTAAACCCGCGTCCGGCGTTCTCCCCTCTCCCTTTGGGGAGGGGGGAACGCCGTCATACTCACCACTGTCACATTGCCGGGCTAGGCTCGCGGGTTCGTCCTGAACTCGATGGGAGCCCCATGCTTGGCGATCTGCTGATGACGTTCTATGAAGTGGCGCGACAAGGCAGCATCACGAGCGCGGCCCGGCAGCTGCGCCTCAGCCAGCCCACCGTCACCGGCCGCATCCGCCAGCTGGAAGTGCTCTACGGCGTGGAACTGTTCCACCGCCGCGCCAGCCGGCTCGACCTCAGCGACGTCGGCGTGGCCCTCATGCCGCTGGCCGAGCAGATGATGCAGCAGGAGGGCGAGGCCGATTTCCTGCTCCGCAACGCCGGCAACCTGCGGCTGGGCAGCCTGCGGATTGGCGCCACTGGCCCCTATTACATCCTGCGCAGCGTGGCCGCGTTCCGGGAGCGCTACCCGGCCGTGGCGATCAGCATCGAGATCGGCAATTCCCGGCAGATGCTCGACGCGCTGTTCGAATACCGGATCGATGCCGCGGTGTCGTCGCACGCGGTGGACGACGACCGGCTCTCCCGCGTCATGCTCGCCGCCGACCCGATGGTGCTGGTCGCCCATCCGCTCCACCCGCTGGCGCGCCGTCCGCGTGTGGAGGTGGCCGAACTGGCCACCTGCCACCTGATCGTGCGCGAACAAGGGTCGATGACCCGCGAGGCCACCGAGGCCGCGCTGGGCGCGGTGGGCATCGACCTCCCGCCCCATACCGTGATCGGCAGCCGCGAAGCCATCTGCGAGGCGATCCGGCACAACCTCGGTGCCAGCGTGATGCCCGTGGGCGAGGTCCCGCGCGACCCCGCGCTCTGCGTGGTGCCCTTCGCCAGCCAGGCGCCGGTCATCCACGAATATCTCTACAGCCTCAAGATTCGCAGCGGGACACGGCTGGTGCGCGCGCTGCTGGATTGCCTGGTCCTGCCGGGCAGCGCGGCGCAACGGCATTGCGAGGTTCTGCAACCTGCACCTATATTGAACTGAGTTGACCTGAGTTGACTGAGTTGACCTGAGCCTCAYGCCCCCACCGCACCGCCCCCAAGGACCCCCTCCGCCGATGACCGACCCGGGCCGCCCCAGCTTTCCCGAGTACGACCAGCTGCTGACGCTGCTGGAATTGGGCGCCCCGTGGTTCCGGTCGCGCGTGGCGTGCGAGGTAACCGTGGACGGCCGCTCATTTGGGGTCCATGTGGCGGCGCTGGGCACGGACGCGCCCGACGCGCCGGCCATCGGCATCTTCGGCGGCATTCACGGGCTCGAGCGCATCGGCACTCAGTTGGTGCTGGACTACATGCGCTCGCTGCTGTGCCGCCTGCAATGGGACGAACTGCTCCACCGCGAGCTACAGGACGTGAAGCTGGTCTTCATGCCGATCGTCAACCCCGGCGGCATGTACGCGGCCACGCGCGCCAATCCCCGGGGTGTGGACCTGATGCGCAACGCGCCGCAGAACGCCGATGCGCGCGTGCCCTTCCTGGCCGGCGGGCAGCGCCTCGGCGCCTGGCTGCCGTGGTATCGCGGCCGCGCCGGCGCGCCGATGGAGCCCGAGGCCGCCGCGCTGCTGCGCGTGGTGGAGGACGAACTGCTGGGCCGGCCCCTCAGTTTCGCGGTGGATTGCCATTCCGGCTATGGCTGGCGCGACAGCATCTGGTTCCCCTACGCGCGCACCCACGCGCCGATGGCGCACCTGCCCGAGATGTACCTGCTCAAGACCATGTTCGAGCAGGCCCACCCGCACCACGGCTACGCCTTCGAACCCCAGAGCCATCAGTACCTGCTGCACGGCGACCTGTGGGACTACGCCTACGACCGCGCGCCGGCGGGCACGTTGTTCCTGCCGATGACGCTGGAGCTGGGCTCGTGGCTGTGGATCAAGAAGAATCCCCGCCAGCTTTTCTCGCGCGCGGGCATTTTCAATCCCATCAAGGCTCACCGCACGGCGCGCGTGCTGCGCCGGCACGTGAGCCTGTTCGACTTCCTCGGCCGCACCGCCTTCGCCCCGGAGCGATGGCTGCCCCAGGGCGACCATCGACAGCAGTTGCTGGCGCAGGCAAGCGCGCACTGGCAAGACCGGAAACCGGCACCATGAACCCGTGGATCTTCCTGCGCGGCCTCACCCGCGAATCGCGGCACTGGGGCGACCTGCCGGCGCTATGGACCGCTCGCGGCCTGGGCCACCCGTCCCTGATCGACCTGCCCGGCAACGGCACCGCCCGCCACGCGATGGTGCCCGTCGACGTGCGCGGCATCATGGAAGCCGTACGCGCCACGGCCCGCGCCGGCGGGGTGGCCGCGCCATGCCGCATCCTGGCGATGTCGCTCGGCGCCATGGTCGCCACCGAATGGGCGCAACGCTACCCCGGGGAAGTGGCCGGACTGGTGCTGATCAACACCAGCATGCGCCCCTTCAGCACCATGCCGCAGCGCCTGCGCCCCCAGAACTGGGCCGCGCTCATCGGCATGGCCAACCACTGGCAGGACCGCGCCCGCTGCGAGCGCACGGTCCACCGGCTGACCTGCGAACGGATGGACACCCGCGACGCCGACCTGGCGGAGTGGGTCACCATCGGCCAATCCGCCCCGGTCATCCGCGCGGCGGCCCTCCGCCAACTGCTGGCCGCCGCCCGCTACCGGGCAACCCCCTCCGCCCCGCCCTGCCCCACGCTGATCCTCTCCTCGGACGCCGACCGTCTGGTCAACCCGATCTGCTCGACCCGCATCGCGGCGGCCTGGCAGGCGCAGCACCTCCGCCACCCGTGGGCGGGACATGACCTGCCGCATGACGATGGGGGGTGGTTGTGCGCGATGGTCGAGAAGAACGGTCCTCTTTGATCTGCTGCCGGGACACGGCGTCGAGGCGCGTTGCCTGTTCGGGTGCAATTCCCAGTTCGAGAAACAAAAACCGCCGGAGGCCTTGCGGCCATCCGGCGGTTTTTTATGCAGCGACTACGTCAGGCGCAGGTCTTGCCGAGCAGTGCGGCGGCGCGTTTGTTGCACAGGGCGCCGAGCAGGGTTTCGGCGGCGGCTTCGAGGCGCTCCTGCGTGCCGAACAGGCGTGCGGCGATCAGGCCGCTTTGGAGCGCGCCATACAGTACTTGCGCGAGCATTTCGGGCGGCACGGGGTACAAGGTCTCGCGCTGCTCCTGGCCACGTTCGAGCAGCTTGGCGAGCCAGGCCTCGTTGATGTGATAGAAATCCTTGAGCACCTTGTGCACGGGCTCGGGCAGGGACAGCACCTCGGTGGAGAGCATGCCGGCCAGGCAGATCTGGTCAGATCCGCAGGTGGCGCGCAGCGGCTCCAGGTACTGGCGGGCCTGTTCCAGCACCGGCAGTTCGGGGTCGATATTGCGCAGGCGCTCGACGATGCGCGCGCTGTATTCCTTCACCGCTTCCAGGACGAGGTCGTCCTTGGACGGAAAGTAGTAGTGGATGCTGGAGGTCTTGACCCCCACCAGCTCGGCCAGATCGCGGTAACTGAAGCCATTGAAACCACGGCGGCGAATCAGTACCAGCGTGTGTTCGAGCAGCTGCTCACGGACGGGTTGGGTTTTCATGGGGCAAAGTTTATCTACACGCAGATAGATACTCAACCGGGATTACCCCGATGTCAACGTCAGGAAGGCCGGCACCCTTTTGGGGCGCCGGCCGGTACCGCTTGCCGCGATCCGCGGCGGGGCGATGGTAGAAATGGTTTAAGCGGTTTCGACAGCCGAATCATCCGCGCGGCCCGGTTCGGCGGAGACGCCGGTGCGGTCGCGGCCGGCCACGGTGTGGGTGCCGTCGGTGTACGGGTCGAACTTGCCGGCGCGGGCGCCATCGGAGAACGGGCTGCGCTGATCATTCACGCGGGCGCCGTCCACGAACGGGTTGCGGGGGCGATGTACGTCGCGGGCACCGTCGCTGTACGGGCTGCGTGCGTCGTTCACGCGGTAGCCGTAACCGTAGGCTTCACCGGTCTGGTTGCTGGCGGGAGCGGCCTGGGCAGCGCCCGTGACGAAGGCGGCGGCGAGAGCGGCGGCACTGAGGATGGTCTTGGCGTTCATGGTGAAGCTCCTTGTATTGGCTGCGTTTGCCGGGGCTACCTTCCGATGCTATCTACCACTAGATAGATGTTTTGGCTCTGGAAGGCCCCGTTCGAGGTCTTGCTCAGACCACCGCTTGGTTTGTGCGGCGAGTCCATGGGTTGGATAGTATCTACTGGTAGATAGACAAGCAAGGCGAATCTGGGGATCGCGCCGAAAACTTATTTATGAGGCCGATAGCCTGTCTCTCTTGCGGCCGGCGCCCCGGCCCATCGGGTGCTAGGCTTATCACATCCCCCGCGCCCCCGGCCCGCCATGTCTGCCCCGCTGCCCACCCCGCCCGCTGCTGGCTCCCGTCCCCTGAAACGCTGGGTTGCCGGCGTGGCTGGCGTCGCAGTGGCCGCAAGTCTAGGCCGCTGGCTGGTCTTCCGGATGATGGAACGTGACGCTTTCGTCACCATCCCGATCGGGGATGTCACCCCCGACCACCTCGGCGTGCCGTCCCGCCAGTACACCTTCGCCAGCGGGGATCGCTCGCTGCACGCCTCGTTCGTCGCCGCGCCCGATCCGAGCGGCCCGGCGCTGTGCGTGTTTCACGGCGATTCCGAATCCCTGACCGACTGGGCGCCGGTCCAGGCCATGCTCCACGCGGCCGGCATCGGCTCCTTCGTGTTCGATTACAGCGGCTATGGCGCGAGTACCGGGCGGCCCTCGGTCCGCAACCTGCGTCAGGACGCGCTGGCCGGCTACCTCCAGTTCATCGCCGCCACGCCCGATGCGGCGCGGCGCCACGTGATGGGCTATTCGCTGGGAAGTGGGATTCTGCTCGATGTGATTGGCCGGCTGCGGCCCAGCCCGGACGGCGCCGTGATTGGCGCCGGTTTCCGCTCCGCGCGTGCGGCGGCGGTGGTCACGGGGCGGGTGCCCGCGTGGCTGGCGTGGATGCTGCCGGAGCCGTGGAACAACGCCGCGCGCATCCGCAAGCTGCGCATGCCGCTGCTGCTGATCCACAGCCGGCAGGACCAGACCATCCCGTTCAGCCATGGCGAATATCTGGCGCGGATGGCGCGCGCGCCGAGCCGGCTCGAGATCTTCGAGGACCTGCCCCACAACGCCGCCATCGAACCTGCGCACGCGCAGGCGTTCTGGGCGCCGGTGATCGCCTATCTCCAGAGCGGCGACCTGGGCGTCGCCGCCGCGCCGGACATCGCCCCTTAGATATTAGGTATCAGATATGAGTAAAGTCAGGCGCGCGCCAGCCTGGCCTGGACGCCTAGCGACTGGCGTGCCGCCGGCCGGACCGGCTCGTCGTCGAGCTTGAACTCGCCCACCACATGCTGGAGTTGCTGGGCCTGCTCGGCCAGCGCCGCAGACGCCGCGGCGGCCTCTTCCACCAGCGCGGCGTTCTGCTGCGTCACCTCGTCCATCTGCGCCACCGCCTCGTTGACCTGCTCGATGCCGCCGCTCTGGTGCTCGGAGGCCTCGGCGATCTCGCCCAGGATCTGGGTCACATGCCGCACCGACTGGACGATTTCCGCCATGGTCTGACCGGCCTGCCCCACCAGCGACGAGCCCGACTCCACCTGCCGCGCCGAATCGTTGATCAGCACGTTGATTTCCTTGGCCGCCGCCGCGCTGCGCTGGGCCAGGGTGCGCACCTCGCCCGCCACCACGGCGAAGCCGCGCCCCTGCTCACCCGCGCGTGCCGCTTCCACGGCGGCGTTCAGCGCCAGGATATTGGTCTGGAAGGCGATGCCCTCGATCACGGCGATGATGTCCGTCACCTTGCGGGAGCTGGCGCTGATGGCCTGCATGGTCTCCACGACATTGCCGACGATGGCGCCGCCGCGCTCGGCCACGCCAGACGCGGACGCCGCCAGCCCGTTGGCCGTGCGTGCGCGCTCGGTGTTCTGCTTCACCATGGCGGTCAGCTCGCTCATGCTGGATGCCGTTTCCTCGAGCGTGGCGGCCTGTTCCTCGGTGCGCTGGGACAGATCGGTATTGCCAGCGGCAATCTGGTGCGACGCCGACGAGATCGAATCGCTGGACGCCTTGATGCGCGTGACCAGGTCCGTCAGCATGTCCTCCATCTCGCCCAGCCCGCCCAGCAGGCGGCCGAAATCGCCGCCCCGCTCGGTCTCGAATTCCTTGCTGAGGTCGCCCGCCGCCACGGTTTCGGCGATGAACTCGGCCTCCTTGAGCGGGATCTCGATGGCGCGCGTCAGGCGGAACCAGCACACCACGCTAGCCAGCAGCACGGCGCCGCCCAGGCCCCAAATCCAGGTGCGGGTGTTGTCCTCGTTCGGGGGCACAGCCTGAGCCGTGGCGGCGGGCTTGTCCGGCGCGGCCGCCGCGCGCTGCTCCAGCTCGCCAATGCGCCCGAGCGCCAGTGTCATCATGACCGCCACCAACAGCACGACCACGCCAAACGCCGCGCCCAGCCGCGTGCGCATACTCAAGTTGTCCCAAGCCATGATGCCGTCCGCTCCTCGTAGTGCCCCGCTGTTCGTCGTTGCGTGTCGGGGCTATCGATGGGCTAACGGCCAGTCGGGTCCGGGACTTTAGGCCGGGCATGCCCCACGGAAGGGGGATGTGGCGCAAGGGTGGCTTTTAGTCGAACTTAGTCGATCAATGCGGCGGCGTCGCGGTAGTCGGCGTCCCACGCCGTGGCCAGCGCGCGGCAGCGGCCGAGCGCCACGGCGCGTCGCTCCACGTCGACGACCACCACGTGATCGGCCCAGGCGGGCCGGGGCGGCAGTTCACCGCTGCGCCCATCGGTCAGCAGCCAGAGCCAGCGCCGCTGCATCGGCCGGTGGCGGGCCTGCGCCTCGAGCAACTGGCCGGCGCGCGCCACGCCCAGCGCCAGCGGGGTGCCGCCGCCGCCGGCAATCGGGCGGATCCAGTCGGCGTTCCAGTACCGTGCGCGCGACGGCGCGAGCCGCACTTCGGCCTGCTGTCCGGCAAAGCAGACCAGCGCCACGTCCGCGCGGGACTGGTAGGCGCGCTCCAGCAGCCGCACGAGCACGCCCTTGGCCAGCGCGAGCTGCTCGCCCTGCGTCATCGAGCCGGAACAGTCGAGCGCCACGCAGTGGAGCACGCCAGCGCGTGCATCGGCCCGCCGGTGGCGCAGGTGCTCGGCGGCCAGCCGCGTCTGCCGCTTGGCCGCCAGCGTGCGCGGCCAGTGGATGCGCGCCCCGGGCACGCCCGCGCCCGGTGTGGCGGGACGTGGCATCGGACGCGGAGTCTGCCACCGGTTGCCGCCTTGCCGGACCTGCCCGGCGGCCTGCCGGTGGCTCAGGCTTTTTTTGGCGGGCGATTCCCGAAGGCGCGCAGCGGCTTGATGCTGGCGATGCCGGCGGCGGTGTCAGCCGGGGGCGGCATGGCGCCCCACGGGTTGTCCTGCGGCGCGGGCGCCGTGGCACGCTCCCCGGCCGAATCCACTTGGCCAGCTTCGGGGGATGCCGGCGACCCCGCATGGCGACGATGATGGAGCACCAGCTCCGCCACGGCATCCACATGCGCCACGGTCACCGCCGGGGCGCCGTCCCACGCGGCCAGCGCGCGTGCGGCGCGCAGCATGACGAGGTCCGCCCGCACGCCATCCACCGCCGCCGCCAGGCACAGCGCGCTGACATGGGCGTGCACGGCATCGGAGAAATCCAGCCCGCCGAGCGCGCCGCGCGCCCGGGCGACCTGCGCCGCCAGCGCCTGCTGGGCCGTCGCCACGGCGGCACGGAACGCCTCCGGGTCGGTATCGAACGCCAGCCGGGCGCGCACGATGGCCTGCCGCGTGGCCGGGTCGGCGTAGTTGTCGAGCGCCAGCGCGAGGCCGAAGCGGTCGAGCAGCTGCGGGCGCAACTCGCCCTCCTCCGGATTCATCGTGCCGACGAGCACGAAGCGCGCCGCGTGCTGATGGGACACGCCATCGCGCTCCACCACGTTCACGCCGCTGGCCGCCACGTCGAGCAGCTGGTCCACCAGCGGGTCCGGCAGCAGGTTGACCTCATCCACATACAACACGCCCTCGTGCGCGCGCGCCAGCAGGCCCGGCGCGAAGCGCACCTCGCCCTGCTGCAGCACGTGGCTCAGGTCCAGCGTGCCGGTTAGCTGTTCCTCGCTGGCGCCCAGCGGCAGCGTGACGAAGTGGCCATGCGGCAGCAGCTCCGCCAGCGCGCGCGCCGCCGTGGACTTGGCCGTGCCGCGCGGCCCGGTGACCAGTACGCCGCCGATGCCGGGATCGACGGCAGCCAGCAGCAACGCCTGTTGCAGCCGCGCCTGGCCGACCAGGGCGCTGAACGGAAACGGATGTCGCACGACGGTGACGGGACTCATAAGGATTGACCTTCGATGCGCTGCTCGTTATCGAGCAGATGTTGTTCGATCCGGCCGCGCTGGGCGCCCGGTTCTTGCCAGAGCCCGCGTTCCATGGCCTCCAGCAGCCGCTCGCAGATGCCTTGCAGCGCGCGCGGATTGTGCCGGGCGAGGAATTCGCGATTGACGGGGTCGTGGACGTAGGCGTCCGCCACCAGCGCGTACTGGTGGTCGCCCACCACGCGCGTCGTGGCATCGTAGCCGAACAGGTAGTCCACGGTGGCGGCCATCTCGAACGCGCCCTTGTAGCCGTGCCGGCGCGCGCCATCCATCCACTTGGGATTGACCACCCGCGCCCGGATCACGCGGGCGATTTCCTCGCCCAGCGTGCGCACGCGCGGCGCGGCCGGGTTGGCGTGATCGCCGTGATAGATCGCCGGCTGTTCGCCGCCCAGATGCCGCACGGCGGCCACCATGCCGCCCTGGAACTGGTAGTAGTCGTTGGCGTCGAGCAGGTCGTGCTCGTGGTTGTCCTGGTTCTGCACCACGGCGTCGACCTCGGCCAGCCGGGTGGCGAAGGCGTCACGCGCGTCGATGCCACCGGCACGCTGCCCGTAGGCGTAACCACCCGCGTGCAGGTAGGCGTGGGCGAGGTCCGCGTCGTCCTGCCACTGGCGGCCGTCGATCAGGGCCTGGAGGCCGGTGCCGTAGTCGCCGGGTCTTGCGCCGAAGACGCGCCACCCGGCGCGCTCGCGCGCCTCGTCCGGCGCGGCGCCCTCGGCTTGCAGCCGCGCCTGCTCCGCCAGCACGCGGGCGCGGATCGGGTTGACGTCCGCCGGCTCGTCGAGATCCGCCACGGCGCGCACGGCGGCGTCGAACAGCGCCACGAGGTTGGAGAAGGCATCGCGGAAGAAGCCGGACACGCGCAGCGTCACGTCCACGCGCGGGCGGCCGAAGTTGGCCATCGGCAGGATCTCGAAGTCCACCACGCGATGGCTGCCCTGCGCCCACTTGGGCCGCACGCCGAGCAGGGCCATGGCCTGGGCGATGTCGTCGCCGCCGGTGCGCATGGTCGCCGTGCCCCAGACCGACAGGCCCACCGCGCGCGGATATTCGCCGTGTTCCTGCAGGTGCCGTTCGATCAGCAGGTTGGCCGCGCGCAGGCCGAGCGTCCACGCCGTGCGCGTGGGCACCGCACGGGTATCCACCGAATAGAAGTTGCGGCCGGTGGGCAGCACATCCGGCCGGCCGCGCGAGGGCGCCCCGCTCGGGCCGGGTGGCACGAAGCGCCCGGCGAGGCCGCGCATTAGCTGCGTCAGTTCCTGTGCGCCGCAGGCGTCCAGCCGTGGCGCCACTTCCTGGCGCAGCCGGGCGAGAACCTGCGCGGTGTGCGGCAGGGGTGCCTCGTCGTCCAGCCCCCCGTCAAGCAGGCGCAGTGCCAGCATTTCCAGCCGCTCGCGCGTGTCGCCATGGTGGCGCCACGGGCCGGCGTCGATGTCCGCCAGCAGCGCCGGGCGTGGCCCCAGCCACGGCGCGGCCCAGTCAGCGTCGAGCGGGTCGAAGTCGTCGCCCAGCGAGAGGTCGGCGCCCATCGCCGACAGCAGCCCCGCCCGGGCGTCCCGGCCATCGCCCACCGGAAAACGCGCCAGCGCCGCCAGCGTGTCCCGGCGCTGCACGCCGGCCGGAGACTGGCCGAACACGTGCAGGCCATCGCGGATCTGCGACTCCTTGAGTTCGCACAGCCACGCATCGGTGCGATTCAGCAGCGCGTCTTCCTCCTCGCCGCCGGCCGGCGCCGCCAGCCCCAGTTCCGTGTGCAGCTGCTGGCCGACAATCGTCGCCAGGATCTCCTTGCGCAGCAGCCGGGCGCGGCGCGCGTCCACGGTCAGCGCCTCGTAGTACTCGTCCACCTGCCGCTCCAGATCCTGCAGCGGCCCGTAGTTCTCGGCGCGCGTGAGCGGCGGCATCAGGTGATCGATGATCACGGCCTGCGTGCGGCGCTTGGCCTGCGCGCCCTCGCCCGGATCATTGACGATAAACGGGTACAGGTGCGGCAGCGGACCGAGGATGGCGTCCGGCCAGCAGGCGTCGGAGAGCGCCACGCTCTTGCCCGGCAGCCATTCGAGGTTGCCGTGCTTGCCCACGTGCACGATGGCGTCGATGCCGAACACGTGGCGCAGCCAGAAGTAGAACGCGAGGTAGCCGTGCGGCGGCACGAGTTCGGCATCGTGATAGCTGGCGTAGCCATCCAGGCCATCGCCGTCCACCCCATAGGCGCGCGCGGGTTGAATGCCGACGAACACCTGCCCGGTGCGCACGCCGGCGATCATGAAGCGGCCCTGACGCACCATCGGGTCGGCTTCGGGCGCGCCCCAACGCGCGGTCATCGCGTCCTGAAGCGCCGCCGGCAGCGCCGCCAGCCAGCGCCGGTAGTCGTCCACCGTCACGCTCTGGAACGCGGGCCGCACGGCGTGCTGGTCGAGGTCGTTGGTGATGCCGCGCGTCAGGCCCTGCATCAGCGCATCGCCGTTCTCCGGCAGCGCGTCGATGGCGTAGCCCTCGGCATGGAGGGCGGCCAGGATGTGCACGACCGACGCCGGCGTATCGAGCCCCACGCCGTTGCCGATGCGCCCTTCGCTGGCCGGATAGTTGGCCAGCACCAGCGCCACGCGCTTCCCGGCGTTGGGCAGCGTGCGGAGCCGGCACCAGCGGTGCGCCAGTTCCGCCACAAAGCGCACGCGCTCCGCGTCCGGCTGGTATTGCACGATGTCCGCCTCGGTGTGCGGGCAGCGGTAGGCCAGCCCCTTGAAGCTGACCGCGCGCGTGATGATCCGCCCGTCGACCTCGGGCAGCGCGATGTGCATCGCCACGTCGCGCGTGCCCAGCCCCTGGCTGTCGGCCAGCCAGTCCTCGCGATTGCCGCCGCTCAGGATCACCTGGAGTACCGGGGCATCGTTGGCGAGCGGGGCGTCCGCCTCGCCATCGACGCTGTCGAGCGAGGCGACGGCGAACGCCGTGGTGTTGAGGACGAGCGCCACCTCGTGCGCATCGCACAGGCGCTGGAGCACTTCACGGCAGAGCGGTGCCTTCAGCGAGGTCACCGCCAGCGGCAGCGGGCGCAGGCCGGCATCGAGCAAGGCATCGGCGATGGCGTCGAAGACGGCCGTGTTGCCGGCCTGCAGGTGCGAGCGGTAGAACAGCAGCGCCACCACGGGGGCGTCGTCGGCCAGCCCGTGGGCGGCCCAGCGCGCGGCCCAGTCCTCGACGGTGGCGACCGTCCGTTCCGGGTGATGGATGGCGGCTTCGGGCAGCACCTGCGGCGGCAGCGCGGGTGTGCCCCAGCCGAAGGCATGGTGAGCCAGACAGCGGAAAAACTGCTCGGCGTTGCCGGCGCCGCCTTCGCGCAGGTAGTGCCAGAGCTGATGGGACAGCGCGGCGGGCGCGTTGCCGTGCCGGGCGAGGTTGTCGTCCTCGGCCAGATCGCCGGACCCCATCACCAGCAACTGGCCACGCGCGCGGGCCAGTTCCGGCAGCCGCTCCAGCCCGTAAGCCCAGTCGTTGACGCCGCCCAGATGGTCCACCACCACCACGCGCGCGTGCTGGAGCACTTCGTCGATATAGAGATCGAGCGAGGCCGGCTGGCGCAGGTACATCTGGTTGGCCAACCGCACGGACGGGTAACCGGGGCCGAGGCGCGGCACCGCGCCGGCCAGCAGCGACAGCGTGGTATCTGCCGCGCTTAGGACGACGATCTCGCCGGGCGTCTGCGCGATGCGCAGCACGACAGCGCTGTCCTCGACAAAGCCGCCGGGCCGGGTGGACAGCAGGTGCATGGGTCAGCGCGCCGACAGCGCGGCGCTGCCGAGGAAGCCGGCAACGAGGGTGGCGGGGATCATGGCGGTGTGCATGCGGAATCCAGTGGCGGGGCGGGTCGCGTGAAGGCGATCAGGATAAAGAGATGTGGGGTGGCTGTCCATCGGCGGCGGACGACGGTGATGGCGCCGCGCGCCGCGCCCGACGCCATTCCCGGAAGGCGCCCAGCGCGATGGCGAGCAAAGCCAGCGCCAGCGCTATCGGGCCATGGTGCGAGCGGGCGGGCGATGCCGCCGCTACCGGCGCCACGCGCGGAACGAGGTGTCGACCCGTCACCGACTGGGCGCGGTCGGCCTGTGGCGATGGGGCGGGTGCTGGCGCGGGCGCGGGCGTCGGCGTCGGCGTCGGCGCAGCCTTCGCCGTCATCGACGGCCGCGCCACCGGCCCCGGCGCCACCACCGCATCGGCCAACTCCCGGCCCAGCGCGTGCAGCAGCGCCGGGTCCACCCGCGCCGCCCGGCCCGCCTGCGCGATGTGCGCCATCAGCACCGGGTTGCCGCAAGTATTGGCCGTGCACGAGAGGCCGTCCCGCCGCACGGCATCCGCGTAGCGGCGCAGCAGCTCGGCGCGTTCTTCGTCCGTGAAGCGATAGCTGCCCTGCCGGTCCACCTCGAGCAGCCGCGCCAGAATGCCCTGCTGCGCGTGCGGATTGGCCTGCCGGAAGAAGGCGTCCATGCCGAGGCCGAGCTTGTCAGCCACGTAGACGTCATAGGTGCGCTGCCAGAACTCGCCCGGCATCTGCTCCGGCACGGTGGCCTGGAAGCCGTAAAGATGCTCGATCTCCTTATACATCTCACGCGCGCCGGCATAGCCCGAGCGCTGCATCGCGCCGATCCACTTCGGGTTCCATTGCCGCGCATTCAACTCCGTGGCCAGCCATGTGCGGGCATCCACGGTATCCGTCTCGCCGGCGCGGCGCAGGTTGTGCAGCCAGAAGCGCGGCGCCTGCCCGCGCACCGCGCGCGTGGCGGCGGTCAGGCCGCCGGCGTACTGGTAGGTATCGTCGTTGTCCAGCGCGCCGTACAGCGTGCTGGTGCGCGAGAACAGCACGGCCTCGTTCGAGGCCAGATGGCTCGCCAGCGCATCCGGCGCGCTGGCGCCCCAGCCTTCGGCCGAATAGGCGAAGTTCATGTAGCGCAGGTACTGCCGCGCGAGGGCGTCCGGGCCGTCCTGCGCATCGCGGCTCTGCTCCACCATCTGCTGCACGCCGATGGCGTAGTTGCCGGGCTTGGCGGCGAACACGCGGGCGCGGGCCAGTTTGCCGGCGGTGTCCGGGTCCGTGCCCCGGGCGACCAGCGCGGCGGCCACCGTGCGGTCGTGACGGCTGATGGCGTTGTCGCCGGCGGCAGCGGCCAGCCGCGCGGCCTTGTCAAGCAGCGCCACCTTGTCGCCAAACCCATCGCGGTAGATGCCGGAAATCGTCAGTAGCACGTTCACACGCGGCCGGCCCAGTTCGGCATCGGGAATCAGCCGCACGTCCTCCACGCCGCCGCGCGCGTTCCATACCGGCGTCACGCCCATCAGCCAGAACGCCTCGGCCTCCATCGCGCCCTGATGCCGTTCCGTTTCGCCGTACCAGAGCACCATCGACACCGACTCCGGCAGCCGCCCCGTTTCCTGCCGATAGCGCGCCAGCGTCTGCGCGGCCATGGTCTTGCCGAGCGCCCACGCTGCCGGCGTGGGGATCTTCGCGCCATCGAAGGCATGGAGGTTGCGGCCCGTGGGCAGGCCGTCGGGCGTGCGCACGGGGTCACCGAGCGGCCCGGTCGGCAGATAGCGGCCCGACAACACGGTGACGAGGCCACCCAGTTCGCCCCGGGGCGATGCGCGCAGATCGGCCAGCCATTGCCGGGCGAGTTGGAGCGCGGCCCGCACAGCAGGCGCCTGATCGTCGGCCAGTCCGTCCAGCGACGGCGCGCGGCCGGCGACCAGATCCTCGGCCCAGCCGTGCACCCGGGCGTCATGGGCGGAATTGCGCAGTTGGGACGACAGCAGCAGCGCCAGCGCGTCCGCCTGATCGGCCTCGGGCGGCATCTCGCCGAGCGCGTGGATGCCCAGCGGCATCGGCTCGGCCTCCACCTTATGCAGGAAGGCGTGCAGGATCGGCTCGATCTGCGCCCACGGCGCGTCGGCATCGAGACCCAGTTGCTGGTCGAGCTTCAGCGTGCGCATCTGGGCGATGGCCTGCTGCCGGTACTGCGCCGATAGCTCGGGCGAGCTGCCCCGCGTGGCCTCGGCCTGCTCGATGGCTTCGTCGAGCTGCGCCAGCACGGGCGGCTGGCCGGCGCTGGCCAGCAGCGGCGACAGATGGCTCACCAGCACGGCGGCGCTGCGGCGCTTGGCCTGGACCGCCTCGCCGCCGCCATCCTGGATGTAGACGTAGGCGTTGGGCAGGTCGCCGAGCAGCACTTCGGCGCTGTCGTCACCGGCCTGCCCCACCTGCTTGCCCGGCAGCCACTCCAGCGTGCCGTGCCGGCCCACGTGCACCATGGCATCGGCGCCGAAGGCATGGCGGTACCAGAGATAGGCCGCGAGGTAGGAATGCGGCGGCGGCGTGATGGTGTCGTGCGAGGTATCCATCGCGCGCGCGAAGGTCGAGCGCAGCGGCTGGGGGCCGACGAACACATTGCCGAAACGCAGGCCCGGAATCACGAAGGCCGGCTCGCCCTGTGGGTCGCGCGCCACCATCAGCGGATTGCGCTCGGGCGGGCCCCAGGCCTGCGTGACGGCGGCGCGGAAGGCGGGCGGCAGCGCGTCGAACCAGCGCCGGTACTGCGCCATCGGCAGCAGCGTGACGTGGCCGCCGCGCACCATGCGCGCCAGCTCGCCGGGCGACCAGGTTTCGATGTTGCGCCCGTTCGCTTCCAGCAGCGCGGTCAGCGTGGCGGTGTCTGGCAGCTCATCGCCCGTTTGATAACCCGCCGCGCGCAGCCGCTGCAGGATCTGCGTGAGCGACGGCAGCGTGGCCAGGTAGCTGGCGCCGAGATTGCCGCGCCCGGGCGGGTTGTTGTAGTAGAGCACCGCCACGTGCTTGCTGGCGGGCGGCTTGTCCTGCAGCGCGATCCAGCGGCGCACGCGCGCCACGATGGCGTCCACGCGCTCGGGCACCGCCGCGCTGCGCTGGCTCCCCTCCCCGCCTTCCTGCGTGGCGAACAGGATCGGCTCGGTCGCCCCGCTGCGCTCGGGCGCGGTCAGCAGCAGCGGCAGCCGCTCCCCGGCGATGCCACGCACATCGGCACGCCAGCCGGCTTCGCTGTCGCGCGTGGCAATCAGGTTGATCGTGTGCAGGCCGTGCCGCGCCAGCCAGTCCTTGTCCTCGGCGCGCGGAATGGTCAGGTTCAGCGCCAGCAGTGCGCGCAACGGCGACACGCCATCCTGCGTGACCAGCGCATCGAGCCCGGAAAGCGGCCAGCCGAACACCGGCACCGCGCCCACGCCCTGGCGCTCGAGCGCGGCGATCAGGGCGTCGATATGGGCGAGGTCACGCTGGCGGTAGTGGGTGGCGTAGAAGGCGATGCCGACCAGCGGCGCGCCGTCGGCAACGATGCCGGCCTGCCGGTACCACTTGAGGTAGTCCGCCAGCGACGCGAACGGCTGCGCCGCGCGGGGATGGTAGATGCCGGCCGCCGGCGCAGGGCGCACGGCGGGCACGGCGATCACGTCCTGCGCCGGCAGCCCTTGCATGCGCTGCCGCGCCGCCACGGCGAGAGCGAGGAAGGCGGCGAGGTTGTCCACGCCGCCCGCTTCCCAATAGGGCTGCGCGGCATCGGCAACATCGCGCCGGGCCGCTACCGGGCCCCACGCCGCATCGACGCTCTCCGCCGGGGCGCCGAAGACCAGCGCACCACGCGCGGCGGCCTGGCGCACGCCGGGTGCCATCGCGCGCAGCACCGCGGTCGGGGCAAATCGTGCATAGATGACATCGGCGTGCGCCAGCGTTGCGGCGTCCGGGGCATCGGTGCGGAAGGTGAACATGGCCAGCGCGTTGCCGTGCGCAGCGCGGAAGGCGGCTTCGGCGGCGGGCAGCAGGTGGGCGTTCGACGTGACGACAAGCACGCGCACCGGCGCGGCAGCGACCGCGGCGACTGCAGCTACCAACGAAGTGGGCAGCAGCAGGCAGCAGAGCAGCGCGAGCCACAGGCGCAGGCAGCGGGCGACGGCAGGATGGGGAGTCACTCGGAGGGGGTAGGATGGCATGACGGGCAGCACACTGCACATCGCGGAAGCGGCTGGCCCGGCATTTTACCCGCAGTGGATGCGGCAGCCGCGCGCCATTCGTACGTATGTTTGATGCGTGCAGATCACCTGCTGTTGCGCGCCACCCACGCGGGTGTTGTTTTTTTCATCGGATGGGCGCCGGCGGTCCGCTTTGCAATGTTGACCATGACAGGCAATTACGTCACACAGCCGCCGGTAGTAATCACAAAGTATGGCGCCGGAATCGCCCCGGATCGCGCCCGGATCCCCGCAATCACGAGGCGGGAGGCCAATGGGCGAACAATCTACTCATCCAGGTAAGTGGCGGCAATCATCCTTGTGGGCGACGCCACATGCATTGTGGTGACCCATCGTGTACCTCGCGGCGAATCGACTATATTTGACCTATGGCGCGCACATCCCGAATCACCCAGCCGTAAGACAGCCCTGGAGGTAACTGCCATGCGTTCGCTTGCCAACTTGTTCAGTCCGCCGACGCCAGAGAAGATCGCCGAGAAGGAACTGCAAGACATGAGGCTGACGCTTTTTCAGGCAGAGCGTCGCCTGCTGGAAGCGCAGATGCAAGTCGATTACTACCGCAACATGATCTCGTTCCTCGAGGAAGTGGGCGCGACCGGTGTCGAAGGCGTGGCGGACCGTCGCCATGCGGCCATGTCGCCGACCCCCGGGGCACCCGCCCTGCCGCCGGCCTCGCAGCCCGCGCGCGTGGCGCCGGGCCTGACCACCGTCCCCATCGTACCCTCGGCCGCCTGACCGTTCCTTCGCCCGGCCGGCATGCCCGGCTGTGCGATACTCGCCGCGTTCGATGCCATGCCGCCCCCACTCCGGGGCGGCATGCGCACGTCTGCACCAGACTTCAAGGAACCGGCCCATGAGCACCCTTCTGCCCGCGATTGACCTCGAGACCGCGCCAAACCCCACGCACAGCGTGATCTGGATGCACGGCCTTGGCGCCGATGGCAACGATTTCGTCCCCGTCGTGCCCGAACTGGGCCTGCCCGCCACGCTGGCGGTGCGCTTCATCTTCCCGCATGCCCCGGCGATTCCCGTCACCTGCAACAACGGCTACGTCATGCCGGCCTGGTATGACATCTATTCGCTCGACGAAGCCGGCCGGCGCGCCGACGAGGCGGGCATCCGCACCTCGTGCGAGGCCATCCGCGCGCTGATCGCGCGCGAGAACGCGCGCGGCGTGCCGACCAGCCACATCGTGCTGGCCGGGTTCTCGCAGGGCGGCGCCATCGCCTACACCACGGCGCTGACGCACCCGGAGACGCTGGCCGGAGTGATCGCGCTCTCGACCTACATCCCCTCGCCGGACCTGATCGCCGCCGAGGCCACGCCCGCCAATGCCGCCACGCCGGTGTTCGCCGCGCACGGCACGGAGGACGACGTGGTGCCGCTGGGCCTGGGCACGCGCGCCCGGGACTTCCTCACCGCGCGGGAGCAGCCGGTGGCCTGGCACACGTACCGCATGCCGCACTCGGTCTGCCTGGAAGAAATTGCCGATATCGGCCAGTGGCTGCGCGAGCGGCTGGCATGATTCCCACCACGCCCCCGCCCCGCATCGATTTCAACACCCGCAAGGCGCTGCTGTTCGCGCTGACGGCCGAGCGGCTGGCAGCGTTCTACGAACACGGCAAATGGATGACCGACGCGCAGGGCGCCACGCTGGCCGGGATGTGGCTGTCGCGCTCCAAGCTGCAACTGGCGCTATCGGAACGGCGCCTGCTCTCGGAGCTGAGCGATCAGTTCGCGCGCCAGTTGTCCGAATCGCTCTCGCGGGAAGCCGGCCTCTACGCGACGCACGAGATGATGGAAGCGCTCGATCCGAACTACCAGTCCGCCTTCGCCCATGACATGCTGGACGAATGCGAACGGCTGCTTCATGAGAACGGCGTGACCGAGTGAGAGCTAGGGCTCAGACCGGGCTCAGACCGCGCGGCGCACCGGATTGAGTGCCTCGCCGTCCAGTCGCCGGAACACGAAGGCCGACAGCAGCGTGATGATGCCCACCGCCAGGAAGGCCAGCCGATAGGCGGGCGCGGCCACGCCCAGCTCGTTCGAGAACAGGCTGACGAGCCCGCCGCCAATCGTCACGCCCAGGCCGATGGCCAGCATCTGCACCATCGAGAACAGGCTGTTGCCGCTGCCGGCGTCCTCGCGCGAGAGGCCCTTCAGCGTCACGCTGTTCATGGCCGCGAACTGCATCGAGTTCGAGGCCCCGAACGTGGCCAGTTGCAGGATGGACAGGGCCAGCGGCCAGCCCGGCGACATCGCCGCGAACGAGGCAATCGAGGCCCCCACGATCAGCGTGTTCACCAGCAGGAAGTTGTCGTAGCCGTAGCGGTTGACCAGCGGCACGATCCAGCGCTTGGACACGGTCCCGGCCACCGCCACCGGCAGCAGCATCAGGCCCGAATGGAACGGCGAATAGCCGAGCTGCAACTGCATCAGCAGCGGCAGCAGGAACGGCACCGCGCCGGAACCGATGCGGCAGACCAGATTGCCCACCAGCCCCACGCTGAAGTTCGGCTCGCGGAACAGCGCCAGCCGGAACAGCGGCGTGGCGTGCCGGCGTGCATGCGGGATATAAAGCAGCGCGGCGACGATGCTGACGGCGGCCAGCCCCAGGCTCCACAGCAGCGCGTGGGATGCGCCGTGCGGCACGTCCAGCGCCAGCGAGAACGCCACCATGCATAGCGACAGCAGCCCGCAGCCGACCCAGTCGAACGGCGGCGCCACGCCGGCCTCCCCCGCCGGCAGGTAGCGGCGCACCGCCAGCAGGCCCACCAGCCCCACCGGCACGTTGATCAGGAAGATCCAGTGCCAGGACGCGCTCTGCACCAGCCAGCCGCCCAGCACCGGGCCGAAGATCGGCCCCACCTGCCCGGCGATCGACACGAACGCCAGCGCGGCGATGTACTGCTCGCCCGGGATATTGCGCAGCACGGCCAGCCGGCCGATCGGCAGCAGCATCGAGCCACCCACGCCCTGCAGCACCCGCGCGATCACCAGTTGCGTGAGCGTATGGGCTGTGGCGCAGTAGATGGAGCCGAGCACGAAGATCAGGATGGCGCAGAAGTACACGCGCCGCGTGCCGAACTTGTCGGCGAGCCAGCCGGAGGCGGGGGTCAGCATCGCCATGGTCAGCGTGTAGGCCACCACCACCGGTTTGAGGTCGAGGGGCTTTTCGCCGAGGCTGTGCGCCATCGAGGGCAGCGCGGTGTTGACGATGGTGGTGTCCAGCGTCTGCATGAAGAAGCCGGCGAAGACGATCCACAGCATGGCCTTCTGCGAGGCAACGGCTGGGCTGGCGGGGGCTGAAGCGGTGGTCATGGTGATTCTTTGTAATCCCTGGTCGGCAGTGGCCAGGAACAATGGACCTTATGGTAAACACCGGGCTGCCCATCGGGAACCCCTCTGGCGTTATTGACTGCAATCGGAAAAGCCGATGACAATGGCCCGATGCTCAATCCCGTCTGGATCCAGACCTTCGCCACCGTGGCGACGGCGCGCAGTTTTACCGATGCTGGCCGCCAGCTCGGCCTCTCGCAATCGTCGGTCAGCGACCATATCCGCCGGCTCGAAGACAGCGTGGGGCGGCGCCTGTTCGTGCGCGACACCCACTCCCTGCGTCTGACTGCCGATGGCGAAGCGCTGCTGGTCCACGCCCGGCTAATCCTGGAGGCGCTGGCGCGCGCAGAATCGCAGTTCAGCGCGCCCCGGCTGCGCGGCCGCGTGCGGCTGGGCACCTCGGACGACCTCGCCCAGGGCCCGCTGCCCAATGTGCTGGCGGCGTTCCGCGACACCCATCCCGACGTGGAACTCGAAATCACCATCGGCATGACCGGCAAGCTCTATGAATTGGTCGATGCCGGCATGCTGGATCTGATGATCGGTAAGCGGCGCGAGGGCGACCGGCGCGGCGTGTCGCTGTTCCGGGGGCCGCTGGAATGGCTGGCCCGGCCGGGCACGGTGATCGACGTGCGCCAGCCGCTGCCGCTGATTCTGGTGAACGAGCCCAGCGTCACGCGCTCGATTGTGCTCGCCACGCTGGCCAAGGCCGGCTGGCCCTGGCGCGTGGTCTGCGCCAGCAGCAGCCACTCCGGCTGCATCGCGGCCGCGCGCGGCGGGCTCGGCATCACCGTGCGGGCGCATGCGCTGGCGGGGCGCGGGCTGGTGCCGCCCGTCAACAGTCAGGAGTTGCCGGCGCTGCCAGAAGTGGAATTTATCTCGCTGGCGGCTGGCCGCCTGTCCGAGCCGGCGGAGACGCTGCTGACGCTGCTGCGCAAGAGTGATCTGCGCGCATCGCGCCTGGATTGAGGCGTCAGCAGCCCGCTTCGTCGCCGATTCAGCCGAGCGTGCGCATCGCCTGATAGGCCGTGAGCAGGTGGTAAGGCGTGGTGGACGGCATTTCGGCGCGCACCACCTCGCCGTCCGGCGCCACGCATTCGTGCCAGCCATCGGCATGGAGAAAACGGCTGCGGAAGCGGTCGATCCACTGCTCGAGTTCGATCAGCGGCGCCGCGTCTTGCTCCACGGTGCCCTTTACGGCCAACGCGCGGGCGAATTCGGTCTGGGCCCAGATCCGCTGGGTACCGTCCTGCAGCGTGCCGTCGAGATCCAGCGCTGCGCTGACACCGAGTGTGTCATTGATCACACCATGGGTGCGTGCGAAGTCGTACGCGCGGCGCAGCGAGGCCGGCAACGGCGTATCGGCGAACAGGGCCGGCGCCATCATCACCAGCGAATACCACTCGAACTGATGTCCCGGCTCGATCCGGTTGCCGGGCGTGCCCTGCGGCTGCTCGGCCACGCAGCCATTGGCGGGATCGACGAAACGCTCCGCCACGGCCGCCGCCATCTCTGGCAGGCGGGCGGCGAACCAGCTATCGCCCGTGACATCGCACGCGGCGAGGTAGGCCTCCGTCAGGTGCATGACCGGGTTCTGGAGCACGCCGCCGCCGTTGACCGCAAAGTTGGGCGACAAAGCCGCGTGATAGAGGCCGTTTCCGTCGCCGAATCGATTTTCGATCACATCCACGGTGCGACGCAGGGTCTCGAGCGCTGCGGCGCTGCCCCCGGCGCGATGGTAGTGGGCGCAGGCGAAGACCACGAAGGCGTGGGTGTAGAGGTCGCGCGTGGTGTCGCGCGGCGCGCCATCGGCATCGGTGCTGTAGATCCAGCCGCCTGCGCCATCACCGAAATAGTGCTGGAGCGAGGCGAACAGCGTATCGGCATGCGCGAGGTGGCCGGCGGTGGCGAAGACGTACAGTTGCCGCGCGCAGGCCATCGCCCGGAAACGCTTGTCTGGCAAGGGCTGGCTGGTGGCGCCATCGAGCGCCTCATGCGCCAGCCGGAGGTCTGCCCGCCAGCCGGGACCGGTCCAGGCGGGCAGAATGGCCGTGTCGAAATGGGCGATCAGCGAGGCGATCCGTTCGGAAAGTGTCGGAGAGGCGAGCATTGGGGGTGAGCGAAATGCGGGCGCTGCCGCGTTGCGCGGCCACTGCCCAGGCGACACAAGATACTGGAAATGACAGGGCGGCGGAAGGCGCCAGGCGCCGCGCGCGCCGCACGCCGGCAGATGACACTGGCAAAGCGGCGATGCGGTGCTATGTTGAAAGTCCACCACCGGTCGTAACTCTGCCCTCCGGGAGAACCGCCATGTCCGCTCATTCCACGACAATCGCCGACCACCGTCGCACCCTCGTGATGCATGTGATGGAAGATCCACCCGGACGCTATACATGGCGCATCGTGGTGGAGGAGAAATGCGGAGGCGCCGAATGCGACAGCATGATCGAGGCGGCCACCGACTACGGCTCCCAGGCTGAGGCCGAAGCGGCCTGCTGGGCCGCCGGCAACAGCATGCTCGACGGCCAGCGCGCGGCAAGCGAACTGCCCGGCATGTATCCGAAGGACATGCGCCATTAGACGCATCGAACATCCGTTTGGCAGGCATTAAGCGACGTTAGCGCTTGTTTGCCCTTGATCCACCGTGGCCGCCGGCCTAGTCTGAAAGCGTGGCGGCACACGGCACGGGACGCTTTGTCCCGTTTTTTCCCGTATGCCTCTCGGAGAAAAGCGATGGACAAGCCCACTGTCAGCCCCCGCCGCTTTGTCGAACTGATGAACGAGCGGCTCGCCCGGCATCCTCTCTATCGTGAAGGGATGCACGTCTACGCCATCCCGCCCCATTCCGACCATCCGCGCAGCCTGGTCTGCGTGGGCCCGCGCGGCACCGAGGGCATCTGTGCCACCATCGAGAACATCGTGCGGGGCGAATGCGATGTCTTCCCCGAATTCCCGCCCGACCCGCATCGCCGCCCCGGACACGAATCGCGTGCGCGGTAAGACAATTCGCCGAAATCCCGCTTCCGGCAGTGCGCCCCCGAAAAAATCAGGCCACCCTGGCCTGCGATATTGACCGGCCCTAGATACAATGGCCTCCGCATCCCCTGCCCGGAGCGCCAATGAAAAGAGCTTTCGAAGCCGATGGCAGCGTCGCGGACCTGCCATCCGCCCCTGCCGACACCGCCAGTTCGCCGAGCCCGTCTGCCCCCGCCAACGCTGAGGCGCGTGCCGCCGCCGTGGCGGCGACCATCGCCCGCACAGCGGTGGAGCAGGCCGACCATGCGATGCGCCACTGGACCGATCCCTTGCCGGACCGGCTCCGCATCGGCTCTCCCGAACACCTGCGCATGTTCTGCAACATGCTGCTGCAGACCCACAACCCCTACAAACCGTCCGTGATCGACTGGCCGGTGCTGCCGCCCGATGCGCTGCGCCGGGTGACCTCGCTGCCGATCTGGGACATCGCCGTGCAGACCGAGGGCCGTGCGTCCATCCGCGTGCACAGCTATGCACGCACCGTGCGCGACCCGCTGCTGCGCAGCGCGCTGGAGATGGATGCCGACGAGGAAGCGCGCCACAAGGTGGTGCTGGCCAAGCTGGTGGAGGCGTATGGCATCACGCTGGCGCCCGAACCCGAGTACCTGCCGCCCGCCGACCCCGAATGGGGCTGGCTGGTGACCGGCTACAGCGAGTGCATCGACAGCTTCGCCGCGTTCGGGCTGTTCGCCGCCGCCAAGGACTCCGGCTTCTTTCCGGCCGAGCTGGTCGAGACATTTGAGCCCGTGATCCAGGAAGAAGGCCGCCATATCCTGTTTTTTGCGAACTGGGTGGCGTGGTACCGCGCCAGCCTGCCGTGGTGGCGCAAGCCCGCCTTCGCCTGGAAGGTCTGGCGGGTCTGGTTCTTCCTGATCCGCGAGCGCATCGGCATCGCGCGCGGCATTGACGTGGATGTGGACGGCGCCGCCCAGGATGCGAATTTTCCGATGAACGCCGCCGACACATTGGGCCAGACGCTCTCCCCCGGCGCCATGATCGACCTCTGCCTGGCCGAGGACGCGCGGCGCATGGCGGGGTATGATGCGCGGCTTCTGCGCCCGACCACGGTGCCCCGGCTGGCCCGGCTGGTGCGCCGCTTTCTCAAATGAATCTGGAATTGACGCACGCCATGGCGTTTGGATTGTCCCTGCTGGTCCTGCTGATCTGGTGCGTGCTGGTCTTCGCCCGCGCCGGCTTCTGGCGCGTGCGCAAACCCGCGCCCTCCCCCCGCCCCGCCGCGTGGCCGCCCGTGGTCGGCATCATCCCCGCCCGCAATGAGGCCGATGTGATCGGCCGCGCCGTGACCGGCGTGCTGGGCCAGCACTATGCGGGGCGGCTCCACCTGATCGTGGTGGACGACCATAGCAGCGACGGCACCGCCGATATCGCCCGCGCCGCTGCGCTGTCGATCGGCAAGGCCGACCAGCTCACCGTGGTGGCGGCACGCGACCTGCCTGCCGGCTGGAGCGGCAAGGTCTGGGCGCAGTCCGAGGGGCTGGCCGCCGCCGACGTGCAGATGCCGGACGCCGGCTTCGCCTTCCTCACCGACGCCGACATCTGGCATGGCCCGGAAACGGTGACAGAACTGGTGGCCCGCGCCGAGCACGAGCGCCGCGACCTCGTTTCGCTGATGGTGCGCCTGCGCTGTGAATCAGCCTGGGAACGCATGATCGTGCCGGCTTTTGTCTTCTACTTCGCCAAACTCTACCCGTTCGCGCGGGTGGCAGACCCGTCGAGCCGCGTTGCGGCGGCGGCGGGTGGCTGCATGCTGGCGCGGCGCTCGGCGCTGGCCCGTATCGGCGGTTTCCATGCCATTCGCGGGGAGTTGATCGACGATTGCAGCCTGGCGGCGCGGATCAAGGAAGGCGGCCCGATCCGGCTCGATCTGGCGGACGACAGCGTCTCGCTGCGTCCCTACGACGACTGGGAAAGCCTCTGGAACATGATCGCGCGCAGCGCCTACACCCAGTTGCACTACTCGCCCTGGATGCTGGCCGGCGCCACGCTCGGCATGATCCTGACCTACCTGGCCCCACCGGTGCTGGCGCTGGCCGGTGGCGCCGCGGTGTGGCCGGCGTGGCTGGCGTGGATTCTGATGGCGGTCAGCTATCGGCCGATGCTGCGCGAATACCGGCAGCCGGCCTGGCTGGCACCGCTGCTGCCGCTCACCGCGCTGTTCTATCTGGGCGCGACGCTGGATTCGGCGCGCCGTTACTGGCTACGCCGGGGCGGCCAGTGGAAAGGCCGCGCCCAGGCGCCGATCCGCTCGTGAGCGCGATCGCCCTATCTGTATCTAATAGTGCTAGTTGAGATAGCCGGCCTCGCGGAACCAGGTCAGGGCGTCACGCAGCCCCTCCTGATACGGCCGCGGCGTGTAGCCAAGTTCGCGCCGCGCCTTGTCCGACGTGAAGAACATCCGGTATTGGGACATCTTCAGGCCGTCAACGGTCACGAACGGCTCCTTTCCGGTGAAACGCGCCACGGTCTCGGCCACCCGCGCCAGCGGGTACAGCGGCCAGCGTGGCAGTTGCACGGTGGGCGGCTTGCGGCCGGTCATGCCGGCGATGTCCTGCAGCATCTGCTGCAAAGTGACGTCCTGACCACCCAAAATATACCGTTCGCCGATCTTGCCGCGCTCCAGCGCCAGAAAGTGGCCCGTCGCGACGTCATCGACATGGGCGAGGTTCAGGCCGGTATCGACGAACGCCGGGATCTTGCCCGTGGCCGCCTCGACGATGATCCGCCCGGTGGGCGTCGGCCGTACATCGCGCGGGCCGATCGGCGTGGACGGATTGACGATGACCGCCGGCAAACCCTCGGCGACCAGGCGCTCCACTTCGCGCTCGGCCAGCACCTTGCTGCGCTTGTAGGCGCCGATGGCCTCGTGGCCGGCCATGGCAGCCGTCTCGTCCACGGGCGCCGTGGCGCCGGCCACCCGGAGCGTGGCCACGCTGCTGGTGTATACAATGCGCTCCACGCCGGCCTGCCGGGCGGCTTCCATCACGGTGACGGTGCCATCCACGTTGGATCGGACGATTTCCTCGGGATCGGGCGCCCAGAGCCGGTAATCGGCCGCCACGTGGAACAGATAGCGCACGCCCGCCATCGCGCGCGACATGGACGCCGCGTCGCGCATATCGCCCTCCACCACCTCCACAGGCAACCCGGCAAGGTTGGCACGCGGGCTGGTGGCCCGCACCAGCACCCGGACCTGGAAACCCCGGTCGAGGGCCTGCCGCATCACAGAAGAGCCAAGAAAACCCGACGCGCCTGTCACCAAAATGCAATTGTTAATTTCAGTTCCCCTGTCTACAGATTGCCATTTTGGGCCGTTAAGGCCCTAAACCACGCGCATTGTGACCCAAAAGCCCGTGTTGGCCGCAGCCAACGTGCCAGACAGAAATTTCTGCACCGGTATATAGTAACCACCGTGAGCCGGAAAGTGATGCCGGCATACCAAGATAAGAAAATGTTGAATATTCGTCAGTGGGTCGGGGGGCCGTCCCTATGCAGGTAATACTCGCCCAGCCTCGGGGCTTCTGTGCCGGCGTGGTCCGTGCGATCGAGATCGTCGACCGCGCGCTGGTCAAGCATGGCGCTCCCGTCTACGTTCGGCACGAGATTGTCCACAACAAGCACGTGGTGGAAGGCTTGCGGCAGAAAGGCGCGCGTTTCGTCGAGGAACTGGAAGAAGTGCCCGGTGGCGCCGTCACCATCTTCAGCGCCCACGGAGTCTCGCGGGAAGTCGTGGCGGACGCCCGGCACCGAGCGTTGCACGCCATCGACGCGACCTGCCCGCTCGTCATCAAGGTGCATACCCAGGGCCGCCAGTATGCTGCGGCCGGCCGTCACGTGATCCTGATCGGCCATGCCGGGCACCCGGAGGTGGAAGGCACGATGGGCCAGATCCCCGGCAAGGTGATCCTGGTCCAGAATGAAGCGGAAGTCGCCACGCTGGACCTGCCGATAGATGCCCCCGTGGCCTATATCACGCAGACCACGTTGTCCGTGGACGACACCCGTAATATCATTGCGGCGCTCGCGGCGCGCTTCACCAATTTGGTCGGGCCGAACACGCGCGACATCTGCTACGCCACCCAAAACCGCCAGAGTGCGGTGCGCGAGATGTCGTCGCGGGTGGATGTGATTCTCGTGATCGGGGCGACAAATAGCTCCAATTCCAACCGTTTACGCGAAATTGGCACGGAAAGCGGCGTGCCGAGCTACCTGATTGCCGATGGCAGCGAGCTGGATCCCGCCTGGGTTCGGGACGCCGATGTCGTGGGCATTACCGCGGGGGCCTCGGCGCCCGAGGCGATGGTGGAAGACGTGATCGCGGCGTTACGCCGACTCGGGCCGGTCGAGGTATCGACCATGGAAGGCATCGTGGAACACGCGGAATTCCGCCTGCCGGCCGAATTGGCCGACACAGCACTGGCACAACCCGCCAGCAAGACAACCGAACAGCGCGATGCGCGCCTCGCCGACCAGACGGCGGCAGGCTGAACCGCACCGCCGAACCCTCACAGGAAGCACCCCTTGGCCATTCCGTTTCTGCAGGTCGCCCGCGTTGGCGCCTATATTGCTCGCAAGCACCTCTCCGGGCAAAAGCGCTACCCGCTCGCCCTGATGCTGGAACCCCTGTTCCGCTGCAACCTCGCCTGCTCCGGCTGCGGCAAGATCGACTATCCGGATCCCATCCTGAACCAGCGCCTGTCCGTGGCGGAATGCCTGCAGTCCGTGGACGAGTGCGGCGCGCCCGTGGTGTCCATCGCCGGCGGTGAGCCGCTGCTGCACAAGGACATGCCCGAGATCGTGCGCGGCATCATCGCCCGCAAGCGCTTTGTCTACCTGTGCACCAACGCGCTGCTGATGGAGAAGAAGATCGACCAGTACGAGCCGAGCCCGTACTTCGTGTGGTCGATCCACCTCGACGGCGACCGCGAGATGCATGACCACTCGGTCAACCAGGAAGGCGTGTACGACCGCTGCGTGGAAGCCATCCGCATGGCCAAGGAACGCGGCTTCCGCGTGAACATCAACTGCACGCTGTTCAACGACGCCAAGCCGGACCGCGTGGCCAAGTTCTTCGACTCGGTCAAGGCGATGGGCGTGGACGGCATCACGGTGTCGCCGGGCTATGCCTACGAGCGCGCGCCGGACCAGCAGCACTTCCTGAACCGCAACAAGACCAAGCAGCTGTTCCGCGACATCCTGTCGCGCGGCCGTGCGGGCAAGAACTGGGCATTCAGCCAGTCGACGATGTTCCTGGACTTCCTGGCCGGCAATCAGACCTACAAGTGCACGCCCTGGGGCAACCCGGCGCGCACGGTGTTCGGCTGGCAGCGCCCGTGCTACCTGGTGGGCGAAGGCTACGTGAAGACCTTCAAGGAACTGATGGAAGACACGGACTGGGACGCTTATGGCGTCGGCAACTATGAAAAGTGCGCCGACTGCATGGTCCACAGCGGCTTCGAAGCCACCGCCGTGGCCGACACGTTCTCGCATCCGCTCAAGGCGCTGGGCGTGACCCTGCGCGGCGTGAAGACGACCGGCGCCATGGCCCCGGACATCTCGCTGGACAAGCAACGCCCGGCCGACTACGTGTTCTCGCGCCACGTCGAGATCAAGCTGGCCGAGATCGGCAACCTGAAGAAGGCTCAGGGCAGCCGCGCCGAAGCCGTGCAAGCGACGCATTGAGCGCAATCCCGCAGTCGAAGCTTTTTTGGCTACAATCGTAGCCGAAAATGCTTCAATCTCTTTCCGACACCCTCTTCAGCCAATACCGGCGCCGTGTTCTGGGCCTGCTTCTGCTCCGCCCGGAGGCGTCGTATCACGTCCGAGAGATTGCCCGCCTGACCGGCACGGCGCCCGGCACCCTCCATAAAGAACTGAGCAAGCTGGCGGAAGCCGGCATCCTCACGCGTACGCCCCAGGGCAACCAGGTGCTTTATCGCGCGAACCGGGCTTCCCCGGTGTTCGAGGAACTGGCCGGGATCATGCGCAAGACGTCCGGCGCAGTCGAGGCCTTGACGCTTGCCCTCGCGCCAGTCGCCGCCTCAATCCAGGCGGCGTTCATCTTCGGTTCCGTGGCAGCGGGCCGTGACGTGGCCGACAGTGACATCGACGTCGCCATCATCGGGTCTATTACCTTTCGGGACAGTGTTCAGCTACTGTATCCGGTACAGTCGTCGCTCGCCCGCGAGATCAACGCAAAGGTGTTCTCCGCGGAGGAATGGCAATCACTCGTCCAGCGCCGGGATCCGTTCGTCGTGGATGTGGTTGCGAAACCGAAGCTTTTCCTGATCGGCAACGACGATGACCTTGGAGAACCTGCTGGGACTGAGCCTTGACGCGACTGCGCCAAGCCGGGAGCAAATCGAACGCCTGCTCGGTGCCGCGCGGCGCAACCTCGCCGACGCCCGGATCGAGGCCGTCAGCCACGAAAACCGCTTCGATGCCGCTTACAAGGCCATCCTGCAGTGCGCCATGGCCGCACTCAACGCCCGCGGCTACCGCACGCTGACCAGCCGACCCGGCCATCACCAGACTGCGCTGCAGACGTTGAGCCTGACCATCAGCCTGGCCGCCGAGCGGCTTATCGTGCTTGATGCACTGCGCAAACAGCGCAACCTTTCCGACTATTCAGGGGATCTGGTGCCGTTGTCCGCCGTGCGCGAATGTATCGCCTGCGCCGCGGAACTACTGGATGACGTGACCGGCTGGCTCCGGGGTCATCATCCCCAATTGATGGGATGACGGCCACCGAGGCCCGCCCTTCACCGCTCAAGCCACCTAGGACCGATTAAGCCGCCGCCCGGGCGTTGTGATTGGTCAGATACTTGATCAGGCCGTCCACGCCGTCGCGGGCGACGATGTCGGCGAACTGCTTGCGGTACACCTCGATCAGCCACGCGCCCATCATATTGATGTCGTAGATTTTCCAGCCGTCGTTGCCGCGCTGGAGGCGGTAGTCGATCAGCATCTCGTCGCCATTGTTCAGCACGCGGGTGGCCACCACGGAGTCGTTGGCGCTGCTGCCAGCCTTGGCCGGCTTGTAGGTAAATTTGGGACTCTGGTCACGCAGTTGCGAGAGCGAAACCGCGTAGCTGCGCACCAGCAGGGCCGTGAATTGCTCCTGGAGTGTTTTTTGCTGTTCAGGGGTAGCCTGCTTCCAGGCATTCCCGACCGCGAGGCGGGTGGTGCGGCCGAAATCCGTGTAAGGCAGGAACTCACGCTGCACGACGGCGGTAATTTTTGCCAGATCGCCGCTGCGCGTCTCGGGATCGGCCTTGATCTTGGCAATCACGCCTTCGACGGCGGTTTGCACGAGCTTGTCAGGTGACGTCTGGGCGTGCGCGGTGCCGATCATCGCTACGGCCGCAATCGCCACGGCAACGGGGGCAATCGCGGGAGCAATGATGGCGCTGGGAAATTGTCGGTTCATGAGTCTCCGATGCAGGGATAATCGACCACAGGGCCAGTCGGCCCAGTATATAGCGGATCGCGGCGCGGCCGGACCGCGGCGGGTGCGGAGAAGCCGCTGCCAGCGGCTATACTCCGGGCTGCCGCCTCCGTGCGCCCCGGCCGGGCCGGGTGCCAGAACCCCACGCAAATGATCAGATCCACGCTGACCCGTATCGTCAAGTTTTCCACCGTTCGCGCCTGGACCGTGATCGGCGTCTCGCTGCTGCTCACCATTGCCAGCGGCGTCTACATGGCGCGCAACTTCGCCATCAATACCGATATCAGCCGCCTGCTGGAGTCCGACGCGCCGTGGGCGCAGAACGACGCGGCCATCAGCGACGCGTTTCCGCAGCGCGACAAAATGATCCTGGCCGTGGTGCAGGCCCCGGCCAAGGAACTGGCCGACGCCGCCGCCAACGAGCTGGCCGACGCCCTGCGCCAGCAGCCGCAGCGCTTCCGCGCAGTAGGCCAGCCCGGCGCGGGCGCCTTCTTCGAGCGCAACGGCCTGCTGTTCGCCGATACGGCTTCGGTCAACGACATGGCCGCCAAGCTCACCCAGGCGCGACCGCTGATCAACAACCTCGCCCATGACCCCACGCTGCGTGGGCTGTCCGACCTGCTGACCACCACGCTGACCCTGCCGCTGCAACTGGGCCAGATCAAGCTGGGCGATATGGAGAAGCTGCTGGCGGCCAGCGCCACCACCGTGGACGGCGTGCTGGCCAACAAACCCGTGGCGCTGTCCTGGATGGGGCTGGTCGACGACAGCCTGAAGCCTAATGCCGATGGCCGGGCGTTCAGCTTCGTCACGCTGTCGCCGGTGCTCGACTTCAGCGACCTCAAGGCCGGCGCCGGCGCCAGCGAGGCCATCCGTCGCGCCGCCGCCGATCTCAAGCTCGACCAGCGCTATGGCGCCGCCATCCGTCTCACCGGCCCGCAGCCGCTGGCGGACGACGAATTCGCATCCGTGAGCGAAGGTGCCGTGCTCAACGGCCTGCTCACGCTGGTGGTGGTCATCGGCATTCTCTGGATGGCGCTGCGTTCCGCGCGCCTGATCGTGGCCGTGCTGGCCAGCCTGGTGGCCGGCCTGCTGATGACGGCCGCGCTGGGCCTGATGATGGTGGGCGCGCTGAACATGATCTCGGTGGCGTTCGCCGTGCTGTTCGTCGGGCTGGGGGTGGACTTCGGCATCCAGTTCGGCGTGCGCTACCGTGCCGAGCGGCACGAGCACGACGACCTCGACGAAGCCCTGCGGCTGACCGCGCGCGACGTCGGCACGCCGCTGACGCTGGCCGCCGCCGCCACTGCCGCCGCGTTCTTCTGCTTCCTGCCCACCGACTACCGGGGCGTGGCGGAGTTGGGCAAGATCGCCGGCGTGGGCATGTTCATCGCCTACGCCACCACGTTCACGCTGCTGCCGGCCCTGATCCGCGTGCTGCGCCCCAAGGGCGAAGCCGAGTTGCCCGGCTTCGGCTGGTTGGCCCCGGCCGATGCGTTCTTCGAGCGCCATCGCAAGGGCGTGCTGGTGGGCGTGCTGGTGCTGATCATCGGCGGCGCCCCGCTGCTGCCGCACCTGAAGTTCGATTTCGATCCGCTGCACCTGAAGGACCCGCATTCCGAGTCGATGTCCACGCTGCTGGCGCTCAAGGATGCCCCGCAGGCCGGCACCGACGACGTGAAGGTGCTGGCCCCGTCCCTGGCCGCCGCCCAGCGCACCGCCGACAAGCTCAAGGCCCTGCCCGAGGTGGAGCGCGTGGTCACGCTGCGCACCTTCATCCCTGACGACCAGGCGCCGAAGCTGGCGATCATCGCCGGGCTGGCGAAGACGATGATGCCGGCGCTGACGCAATCCCCATCCGCGCCGGCTGACGATGTGCGGCGCGTGGCATCACTGCGCAACGCCTCGCGCCAGCTCGACCTGGCCGCGCTCGATCATCCCGGCCCGGGCGCGGAAGCCGCCGCGCATCTGTCGCGTTCCCTGAAGAAGCTGTCCGATGCCGAACCCGCCACGCGCGATCGTGCCGAGCGCGCCATCGCCCTGCCGCTGCGGCTTGCGCTGGCCACGCTGCAACGTTCGCTGCAGCCGGAGCCGGTGTCGCAGCAGACCCTGCCGCCGGAACTCCTGCGCGACTGGCTGGCCCCGGACGGCAAGGCGCTGCTCAGCGTTACGCCCAAGCTGCCACCGCCAGGCGTCAAGAACGAGGCCGCGCGCGCCGCCGCGCTCGACCACTTCCTGGACGTGATGGCCCGCGTGCAGCCCGATGCCACGGGCGGCCCGATCGCGATCCGCGGTTCGGCGGACACGATCATGACCGCGTTCAGCCATGCTGGCCTATGGGCCGTGCTGTCGATCACGGTACTGCTCTGGATCACGCTGCGGCGCATCGGCGACGTGCTGCGCACGCTGATTCCGCTGCTGGTGTCCGGCATCGTCACGCTGGAGCTGTGCGTGGTGTTCGGCATCGCGCTGAACTTCGCCAACGTGATTGCGCTGCCGCTGCTGCTCGGCATCGGCGTCGCGTTCAAGATCTACTACGTGATTGCGTGGCGCAACGGCAAGACCAAGCTGCTGCAATCGAGCCTGACGCATGCGGTGCTGTTCAGCGCCGCCACCACGGCCACGGCGTTCGGCAGCCTCTGGCTGTCGCACCACCCGGGCACGGCGAGCATGGGCAAGCTGCTGGCGCTGGCGCTGGTGACCACGCTGGCGGGCGCGGTGTTCTTCCAGCCGATCCTGATGGGCCGGCCGCGCCGGGCGCCGGTGGGGCGCCATGACCCGCTCGGCCCCTCGCTACCCCCCTTGACGGTGGCTACGACGCTGGGGAATTCCGCCGATAACCACCATGGGGCAGACAACGGGAATACCAGGCGGTAAGTGGCGGTGATGCGGTATTGTTGCCTGCCGCCGCCCTTGAAGTACCGGCGGCCGGCCCCCATAACCACAAGAAATCAAGAAAGACCAACCGTCTCACCATGCTCTCCCGTCTCCCGCTCATGCCCGGCGCCCGCCATCTTCCGGTTTCCCCCTCTGTTCCCCGCTCGATGGGCCGCTCGCGGATCGCCAGCGTGCTGGCCGCTACCGCCCTCTCCGCCCTGATCACGGGCTGCGCCTCCGGTCCGCAAGCCAACCCCGACGATCCGCTCGAGCCGATGAACCGCGTGACGTTCAAGGTCAACGACACGGTGGACCAGTACGTGGCCGTGCCCGTCGCCAAGGGCTACAAGGCCGTGACGCCCGAGCCGGTGCGGCTGGCCGTGACCAACTTCTATTCGAACCTCGCCGACGTCGGCAACTTCGCCAACAACCTGCTGCAAGGCAAGGGCACCGCCGCGGCGGAGACGCTGATGCGCGTGGCGATCAACTCGGTGCTCGGCATCGGCGGCCTGATCGACATCGCCACGGCGGCCGGCATCGAGCGCCATTCGCAGGATCTGGGGCTGACGCTGGGCGTGTGGGGCTTTCCGCAGGGGCCGTACATCGTGCTGCCGCTGTTCGGGCCGAGCACGGTGCGCGATGGCATCGGGCTGGCCGGCAGCTTCTACCTCGACCCGGCGCACTACCTCGACCCGGCATGGCGCAATTCGCTGTTCGCGCTCAACGTGGTGAACGTGCGGACGAACCTGCTCGGCGCGACGGACCTGCTCTCGCTGGCGGCGCTGGACAAGTATTCCTTCGTGCGGGATGGCTATCTGCAGCGCCGCCGCTACCTGCTGGGCCAGGGCGGCGACGATCTGCCGTCGTATGACGATGAGGATGAGGGCACGCCTTCGGACGTGCCGAAGCGGATCAAGCCGGATACGCCGGCTTCCCCCGATGCATCGGCCAAGCCGGACGCCGACGGCGCCAAGCCCGAACCCACCCCACCGGTGCCGGCCGCCACGCCGGCGCCTGCACCGGGGATGGCGAAGTAAAAAAAGCCGTGTCCGCGCCGAGGCCAGCGCGGACACTAAAGCCTCGGATGCGGAGTCCGTGGCCCCACCCATCGTAGGCAAGTTCGGCTCTGCCGATTGCCAACAATTGTGTCGGCGCGGCCGGATCAGCCGGCGCGGCGGCGCAAGGGCAGCAACAGCGTGAAGGTGGCCCCGGCGCCGGCGGCGCTGTCCACCATGACGCGGCCGCCGTGCCGCTCTGCCACGGTCTTCACGAACACCAGCCCCAGCCCGCTGCCGCCCGGCGCATCGGCGCCCGGCGCATGCACGCGGCGGAACGGTTCGAACAGGCGTGCCTGATCCGCGTAGGAAATCCCAGGGCCGGAATCCGACACCGCCACCGCCAGGAACGGCCCCATGCGCCGCAGTCGCACCGACACCGGTTTGCCCGGCGGCCCGAACTTGATGGCATTGCTGACCAGATTGGCGATGGCGCGCACCAGCAGCACCGGCGCGGCACGCAGGGTCTCACCCTCCGCCTCCAGACTCAGTTGCAGCTCGATGCCGCGCGCCTTGGCCAGCGCCCAGAGTTCATCAGTGGCATCCAGCACCAGCCCGGTCAGCTCCACCTCGGCAAATTCCAGCCGCTCCGAGTCGGCCTGCGCCAGCCGGATAAAGTCATCGGCCAGCGCCAGCGTGCGGTGAGCGTGCTCGGCGATGCGGGCCAGCAGCACCTCCGGCGGCAGCGCGCGGTTGGGCCGCGACTGCATGTCGATCAGCGCCAGGATCGACGCCTGGGGCGAACGCATGTCGTGCGACAGGAAATGCAGCATCTGGGCGCGCTGGCGCTCGGCGCGGCGCACCGTGGTGATGTCGATCAGGCTGACGATGGCCCCGGGCGGGCAGCCCGCCTCGCCCTGCAGCGGCGCGCCGTGGAGCAGGAAGCGGCGATCGTCCTCGGTGGCGAGTTCCACGCCCTGGGAATCGTCGGACGACATGACCGGCGCGTGGGAATCCAGCACCGCGCAGAGCCCGTCCCAGTAGGCGAGGCCGGGGCCCGGCACCGGGAACAGCGCTTCGATCAGGTCCGGCAGGCCCGGCGGCGCGAGGCCGCCATAGGCATCTTCGGGGAAATCGGGGAAATCGAGGGATGCGCCTGCCCCCAGATCCTCGATGCCGGACAGCATGGCAGGCGCCAGCGCCACCGCGCGGCGGTTCGCCACGAGGATGCCACCGTCGATATCGACGATCACCGTGGCCTCGGGCAGGTTCTCGAGGCCGTCGAGATACCGGGGCAACGGCGGCGCCTGGCTACGCATCAGGCTGCCCTGCGGCCAGCGTGCTGGCCTCCTCGAACCGGTAGCCGTGCGAGTAGACGGACATCAGCCGCACGCCGTTGTCGGGCCGCATCTCCAGCTTGATGCGCAGCCGCGAGATATGGGTGTCCAGCGTGCGCGAGCCGGCCTCCATGGCGCGGCCCCAGACGGCCTGCTCGATCACCTCGCGCGAAAGCAGCCGGCCGATATTGCGGAACAGGAACAGCGCGAGGTCGAACTCGCGCGGCGACAGTTCCACCAGCGTGCCCGACAGCGTGATGGATCGACGGCGCGCATCCACTACATAGCGGCCCTGGCGCAGCAGTTGATCGTCATGAGGCACCGCCGGATAGGCGCGGCGCAGCAACGCACGCACCCGGGCCACGAATTCGGCGGGGCGCACCGGCTTGGCCAGGTAGTCGTCGGCGCCCACGGCGAGGCCGGCGACGATGTCGGATTCATCGATCCGGCTGGTCAGGAACAGGATGGGCGGCAGCCGGCCGGCATGCTGGCGCACCCAGTTCACGACTTCGTAGCCGCTCATGTCGGGCAGTTGCCAGTCGATGACCAGCAGGTCGAATACCTGGTCGCGCAGCGCGCGCAGGAAATCCGATCCGGCGGCGAAGCTCGTACAGGTAAAGCCGGCCTCCTCGAGCAGTTGTCGGATCTGTGCGGCCTGGCTGGGGTCGTCCTCCACGGAGGCAATTCTCATACATCCCTCTGATGACTACCGCCGATGTGTGGCGCGGCCGCGTCATGTTACCCAAACGCACGATGGCGCGTCGAGGCTCCGTTCGGGGGGCATGCACCAGTGTTGCGGCGCCGCCGCGACGGCGGGGGATGGCGCGCGGCAAGCGCAGCCATAGGGCCACATTGGGCCACATTGGGCCGGCACGTTTGAAACGATGGCTGGCGAGGCGCACGCAAGCGCCCCGCCGCGTGTAAAAGCTACAACAACCCTCCCCTGCCCGCTCCGCCCTACTGCAGCATGTAGGTCTCGTACTCCAGGCGCTCCAGCTTGCGGTCCAGCAGGTACAGCGCCAGCGCCACCACGATCAGCAGCGACACCGCGAACCCGTAGCCATACCAGGCCGGGCCCAGCTCCAGCGTGAGTCGGGTCAGCACGAAGTTCAGCACCACGAAGGTCCCGGTCAGCAGCAGCACCTCGCGCCGGCGGTCCAGGTAGAAGTAGATGTTGAGCACGCCGAGCAGCACCACCTGCAAGCTCGCGCCGATCACGTCGACATAGAGCAGCGGCAGGTACAGCTCGGAGATGCCCAGCAGCCGCAGCACCCACGGCCCGACCACGAACAGCAGCAGCGCCGCGATGGCCTGCACCTTCACGATCTCGTACAGCCCCAGGCGGATGGTCTGGACCATCGTGTTGCGCATGTCCTCGATGTGCTCGAGCGAACTGCCGCCGCGCACCGCGTTGTAGAACGCGTCGTAGTACTCGACGAAATCGGTCTCGATACGCACCAGGAACACGGCCATGCCCGGGATGATGGCGAGGTAGGCCAGGAACACCGGGATGTCGTAGATGATGGACGCGTGCAGCGGGCCGATCACCTGCTGGCCCGTGGACGGCGCGTACCAGAACATGAACTTGTCCATCCAGATGCCGAGGTTGTAGAACAGGCCGATGGCCACCAGGCTCGGATAGGCGTAGCGCTTCTGGAACACCTCGAACGACATGAAGCGCTGGCTGGTGTAGTTGCGGTAGATCAGCGTGATCATGCCCACCAGCAGGCAGAGCTGCCCCACCACGAAGCCGGCCAACAGCCCCTCCAGCCCGCGCGAGCGCAGCGCCAGCGCGCCCAGCACCGTGATCGTGTAGCCGACGAAGAACGTCCACACGATGGCCTTGTACTGCTTCATGCCCGACAGGAAGATCGCCGCGATCCAGATATTGCTCATGATCACGAAGCCCGCGATCATCAGCAGCCGGTACAGCACCGACTGCTCCGGGAACGCCCAGACCGCGCAGCCCACGCCGATGGCGCCGGCCAGCCCGGTGGAGAGCAGCGCCACCGCGTGGTAGTTCGACAGCACGAGGTGGTCGCGCCGCTCGAACAGCCGGTCGGAGGTGAAGCGCGTGAACGACAGCTGCATCGGCCCGGTCAGGATCAGGCTGCAGGCAATCAGGTAGGTCACCGACACCTGGAATTGCGTGATCAGCATCCCCGGAATCACGAAGCCGATGCTCAGCAGGCCGATCAGCAGGATGCCGAGGATCGACAGCACCCACGGCCCGGAGCTGATCACGCCGGCGTAGGCGTAGGCGCTCAGCATGCCGGACAGGCTGTCGCGCCGGAGCATCTTGCGGAGTTCGAAACCAATCCCGGCCATGTCAGCGTCCTCCGTGCACGGGGCACTTTGCCGGATTGCCGGCGGGCGCGACCCCATCCGTGCGCCCCGCGTGATCGGGCTTGTCCATCAGCGACGCATACAGCGTGCGATAGCTGCCCACCATCTGTTCCTGCGTGTAGTAGCGCTCCACCCGGGCGATGCCGGCCGCCTGGGCAGCCTGCCAGCGCGGCGGGTCGGTGAGCAGTTCCAGCGCGGCACCAGCCAGTGCGGCCGGATCGGCGATACGGACCACGCCGCCCGCCGCGCCCAGCGCTGCATCCTCGCCCGGCAGGCCGAAGATCAGTTCGCGGCACGAGCCCACGTCAGTCGTCACGCACGGCACGCCCGCCGCGAAGCCCTCGAGCACCACCAGCGGCAGCGCCTCCGAGATCGAGCTGAGGATCAGCACGCCCACCTTCGGCAGGAGTTCGTCGATCTTCTGGAAGCCGAGGAACTTGACCTTCTGGCCGAGCCCCAGGCTTTCCGCCAGGCTGCGGCATTCCTGCGCGTACTCGGGATCCTCGTCCTCGGGGCCGGCGATCCAGCCTTCGGCGTCCGGATACTCGCGCACCACGGTCAGCATCGCGCGGATAAAGGTCTTGATGTCCTTGATCGGCACCACGCGGCCGATCAGGCACAGCACCGGCGGCACGCCCGGCGCCCGCTGCGTGCGCAGCGCCGACAGCCGCGGCAGGTTAATGCCGTTCGGGATATTGCGCGTGCGGGTTTCCACCGCGCCATCGGCCACCTGGCGGCGGCGGTTGCCCTCGTACAGCGCCACGATCTCGTCGCCGGCGTCGTAGCAGACCCGGCCCAGCGTCTCGAAGAAACGCACCCACAGCTCGCGGAAGTAGCTGATCTGGGAGATGTCGCGCTCGAATATGTTGCGGTTGTCCCGGATCCACTGGCTCTGGAACAGGTCGATCTTGCGTTCCTTCGTATAGATGCCGTGCTCGGACACCAGCAGCGGCCGCCCGCTGCGGTAGCGCAGCATCGCGCCCAGAAAGCCCGCGTAGCCGGTGGACACCGTGTGGTACATCTTCGCCGGGATCAGCGAGTCGGCAATCCGCACCAGCTGCCACAGCGGCTTGTGCATGATGCGGATGGTCCAGAAGTAGTCCGTGAACGACGGGTCCGTGCAGAACTGCCGATACTGCTCGGTGATCGTCTGCCAGGCGCGGCGGCTGTAGAGGAAGGCATCTTCCGACAGCGCCCCGCCCTCGCGCAGCGCCGGCATCAGTTCGCGGATCAGCTCCCCCGCCTCCTGTTCCTTGCCGGGCTCCCGCAGCATTTCGTGCAGCGCGTCGGACTTCTCGAAAGCCTTCGGGTCGCCCGCGCTGCCGTGCACCATCGGCGGCGGCGGAAAGTCGTACAGGAAATGGGTTTCCAGATGCACGACGTTGTCCGGCAGCGCGTAGGCCATCTCGCCATAGTCCTGCCGGCGGCTGCCGATAAAGACGATGCCGAAGCGGATGTCCGGGAAAGCGCGGATCATCTGGTTGACCCAGCTGGACACGCCCCCGCTCACATACGGGAACGTGCCTTCCAGCAGCAGCATGACGTCGGCGGACGTTCCCTTGACCAGTATTTCACTCATGATTGCCAGTACCGCAACAGGGGCCGCACCAGTGGGAGCGGCGAAGGACTGTCGAAAGCCGCCATCAGGCGATGCACGGCGGCGTAGTCGCGTTCCAGGTAGGCGGCTTCCGCCAGCAGCGGCAGCACGCGCTCACGCGCGAAGCCAAGCGACTCGGCCCGCGTGAGCCACGCGCGCGCCTCGGCCGGCGCATTGCGCGTCAGCGCCAGCCGGCCGCGCATGTACCAGAGCGCGGCGTTGGTGTCGTCGGTCTCCAGCGCGGCGCTGGCGTAGCGCTCCACCTGGCTGGCGGTATAGCGGTAGACATCGCCCTGTACCAGGTTCTGGTAGATCAGTTCCCAGTAGAGGTCGGCCAGCCGCTTGTTGATCTCGCCGCGCGCCTGGGGCGTGTCGGCGGCTTCCAGGCGCGGCAGTTCGGCCAAGATCTGTTGCGTCAGTTGTTTCTCGGCGCCGTCGAGCATGCCGTAGGCGAGCAGGCGGATATCGTCCGTGCTATCGGCCAGCAGTTCGCGCAGCACCGGGCTGGCCGTGCGCGTGGGCATGGACTGCATGGCCACCAGCGCGTTCATGCGCTCCGGCAGCGGCGCGCGGGTATTGCCAAGCTGCGCGCGCAGGCGCGCCCCGCCACCGTGCGTCACGCGCTGGATCAGGTGGGTGACGAAGGCCGGCAGCGCTACCGAGGCAATGCCGGACGCATCGCGCCGGCCCGGGAACAGCCGCGCGAACAGCAGGCTGCCGAGGCAGACCAGCGTGCCGCCGAGCGGCACGAAGAAGCAGAACGCGGCGAGGTAGGCGTAGGTCCACGCAAACGGCGCGCGGAAGCGGCGCGGCAGCAGACGCCACAGCGCCAGCCCCAGCAACCCGGAGGCCGCCGCCTGCAGGGCGAAAAATGCCAGCAGCAGCGGCAGGCCCGTGCCGCCCTGAAACAGCAGCGCCAGCGCGGCGATCTGGAAGGCGGTGCCGCCGAAGGTCAGCTTGCCCATGCGTCAGCCCGCCTGCGTGCCGGCCGAAGCCGGCACCGGAGCGTTGTTGCCGGCGGCGCCAGCTACCACGCCGGGGGCCACCGAGCGCGGCGCCGTGGCATCGGTCGCCGTGGCGCCATCGATCTGGCAACGCTGCAACAGCCGCACCAGCGCGTCTTCGGCGCCGGTGGCCGGCACGGTCAGCGAGTACACGCCGATGTGCGAGGTGGCGAAATCGGTGCCGAACTGCGCGCGCAGCATGTCTTCGATCCGCACCAGATAGGCCGAGACGGCCTGGCTGTCGGACAGCGGCATCAGCGTCAGCATGGCGCGCTGGCGCGGGCTGCGCGCGGGCCAGGCCACGTCCAGCGCCCGGCGGCTGCGCACCACCTGTTCGAACAGCGCGTCGCGGGCTTCGTCGAGGTCGAACACCAGCGCCACCACCGAGCTTTCGACGCCGGTTTCCTGGCGCAGCCGCGATAGCCGCGCGTAGTCGAGCGCAAACGCGTACGGAATCGCCGGCATCAGCGCCTGGATGCCGTGCGTGGCCTGCCCGTGCTCCACGCCATCGGCGTAGTAGCCCATCAGCACCATCAGCAGCTGGAGGTTTTCATAGGTCAGCGAGAGGAACGGCATGCGCTCCACCACCAGCACGCCGATCAGGCGGTCGGAACCAGCCAGCACCGGCGCCACGGCGACGTAGCGGGTCTCGGCGTCCTGCTGCAGGCCCGAGGAACGCAGGTGGGCCAGCTCGCGCGTGTCGAGGCAATGGCGCACCAGCGGGTCGTCCAGGTTCAGTTCGAAGGCCGGCCCGATGCTCGCGGCGGCCTGCGGCGAGATGCGCTCGCCATCACACGCGAACAGCGCCGCGCCTTCGATCTGGCAGGCCTGCGCCACCACTTGCAGCATCGGCTGCGCGCCGGGCAGCGTGGTCTCGGGCTGGTCCACCCCACCCCGGGCCGCGTCGCCCATGGCGACGGCCCGCATCTGCGAGAGCGTGTCGCGCAGCGTGGTCGGGCGTGCCAGCAGGTCGTTCTCCAGCCGCGCGTGGGAAATGCGCAGCAGGTAGTGGTTCTTGGTCAGCGCGGCCAGCCGCTCGTCCAGATAGCGGTTGACGGCGCGAGCGCGCGCCAGCCGCGTGCCCCACACATCGCCGAACTGGCCCGAGATCAGCACCAGCAGCAGGCCGCCCAGGAAGAACATGCGCGGGAACGCGCTGGTGTAGCTGCCAAGCGCTTCGAAGACAAACCAACCGCCCAGCAGCATCAGCACCGAGCCCACGCCGATCAGCGTGCCATAGCGCAGCGCCAGGATCACCGGCAGCAGCCACGCCCAGGGAAAGCCCATGCCGAGCAGCAGCGGGTTCTGCGGCAGCACCAGATAGGCCAACCCCATCGCGACCACCATCGTGGCGATCAACTCCAGCACCGCAGCCGGCCCGCTCACCGCGGGCGCCAGCCAGCGCGCATAGCGCCCGCCGAGGCCGATCCCCTGCCCCTGGCGCCTTTTTTCCGCAGAATTCCCCACGCGTGTCACCTGTCCTTTTCTACAGCGTCCGAAAACGCGATCAACCCTGCATCAGCGGTGCCAGCAGGCGGCGCAGCAGCTTCTGCGCGGTGCCCGACAGCGAGGCGCGGCTCCAGCCGCTGTCGCTGCCCGTGGCCGACCACACCACCTGGCCGCTGGCCACGTCGATCAGTTGCAGCGAGATGCCCACTGCCGGTTCGCCATCCACGCCGACTTTATAGCGCCATTCCTGCACCGCGCCGGTCAGCGCGTAGCGGGCGCGCTCGCCCCGGGCCCATTCCAGCGCCTTGCCCACCGACTCGCGCTCGGCCGGCTCGAACAGCGTTTCCGGGTTCAGCGAAGCCGGGTAGCGCTTCAGGTTGGCGATGCCGCCGGTCTTCAGCAGCGATTCGGCGATGGCTTCGGCGCGCAGGCCGGCCTGCGGCGTCTCGGTGTAGTTGACAATCGGCAGCACCGCCACCGTGTCGCCGGGCGACATTTGCGGCGCACGGCCCACATCCGTCACCGCGCAACCCGCCAGCCACAGTGCCGCGCCAACGGCACCGATCCATGCTGCCATCCGCCCGATGCGGCCCTTGCCAGTCATTGTCTTTTTCATGGGATTCCCCTCGTTTACCTTGAAAACCTTCGTCGTCAATCGTCAGTACAGCCAGCGATAGCGCAGGCCGACCTCGGTCAGCGGCGTCCCGCTGGTGCGGGCCGCGGTGTCGTGCGAGATATACAGCGCCAGGTGGTCGTTGCCGAACACCGACCCGGCCAGGCCTGCCTGCCCGTGGAAGTTGTGGCCGGCGCGCGAGTCGTACAGCGCCCCCACCTCCGCGAACGGCCGCCACTTGCGCGTGTATTCGGCGAGCAGATCGGTGCCGAAGCCGAACAGCACGCCGGTCTGCGTGAAGCTCTGCGGCATGTAGAACGCGGTGTTCGCCTCGTCGTCATCGGCCGGCATCAGCCGCTGCAGGGCCGGCGTGAGCGTGCCGCTGTTGCGGGTGTAGATGCCGCGCGTGGCCACGGCGCGTACCGTGTAGTCCGGATACTGCGTGCGGATGCGGTAGCCGGCCTCGACGTCGAACAGCAGGCCATGGCCCAGCGCGCTGCGGTCCTGGCCGTAGAAATGGCTGTACTCGAAGCGTCCGCTGATGAACTCGCGCAGGCCCAGCCGCCACGTGGCGCCGGCGCCCAGCACATCCTTCATGCCGCCCACGCGCAGTTGCGACGACTCGTCGGCCTGCTGGTTGTAGCCGGCCAGCGTCGTGAACGACACCCGGCTTTCCAGATTCCACTGGCCGGTCATGCGCGCGGTGGTGAAGCTCTCCAGGCCGTCGCGGCGGCCCACGCCTACCAGCCAGCGCTTCTGCGAGTCGCGGTAGTCCAGCGTCAGCTCGGCGCGGCGGTCGCCCGCCGGCACGTTGGCCAGCTGGGTCGGATCGGTGCTGCGCTGGTCGCGGAACACGCCGCGCAGGCCCACCGCGTAGCCGTCCCACAGCCGGGCACCGGCGCCCAGGCTGTATTCGAAGTATTCGAGCGGCTTCTGGTGCTGGAAGGTCACGCGCGGCTCGATGGCCTGCGCGTTGAACAGCAGCGCATCCTGCAGGGTCTCCTGCAGGGTGTCGTCGGTGCGGGCCAGCTCCTGGGTCTCGAACGCCTGGGTCTGCGCGGCCGAGATGCGGTCAAGCTGGCGATTGGCCTCGATCTGGCTCGCCACGGGCACGCGGCCCGCCTGGCGCTCCATGATGCGGTCCAGCGCGTTCAGGTCGTTGTTGTCGAGCGCGATCGACACTTCGGCGTACGCCGGCCGCTGGAGCGTCTTGACGTACTGCCGCGCCAGCCACGCGCGGGCCAGCTCGTTCGACTCCGACGACATCGCCCAGGCTAGCGCCACCTCGCGGCTGGCGGCCGAGATCAGGCTCTGGCGACGGCGCTCGCGCTCGGTCAGTTCGGCGGGCGGCGCCACCACCAGCGGCGGCAGGCCCGGCACCTCGCCTAGCTTCGACGCACCGGTGACCGACGGCAGATCCCCCGGCGACTGACGGCGCGCAGCCACTTCCGCGCGGTCGCGGCGCAGCATTTCGATGACGAGGCTGCGCGAGACATCGCCCGACGCGAACACCTGGCCCAGCGCCACCGTCTGGCGGCGCAGGTCCGCGCGCGCCGGGGCGCCCTGCGCGTTTTCCTCGTCTTCGGGGTCAGTGGCCGCGTCGTCCTCCTCGCCGGCCTGCGGTGCATCGGCACCCTGCAGCCCGGCAGGCGACCACGCTTTGTGAAGGTCGATCCACGCCTGCTTGCGGATGCGCCACGCCATCTGCGTCTGGCCGATGGCCTCGTACGCATCGGCCAGCAGGCCCAGCCAGAGCGGATCGGCGCTCTTGCCCATCTGGATCTTGTGCAGGTAGTGCAGCGCCGTGCGGCCGTCCTGGAAGCGCATGGCGCCGGCGGCGTAGGCGCCCCAGAGACCGGGATCGTCCTCGGCCTCGGGCTTCAGGCGCAGCATCACGGCGCGCACTTCGCTGTCCGTGCCCATGTCGACCAGCGCCCACAGCAGCGCGGCGAAGGTCTCGCTGTCCGCATCGGGCTGGCCCACCGCGTGGCGCAGGTCGGCCAGCGCGTGCTCGCGGTCGCCGGTCAGGCGCCAGTATTCGGCGCGGCGCATCAGGAACGTGGCCGATCCTTCGGCGTCGCGCTTCTGCTCCGGCGTCAGGCTGGCGAACAGCCGCTCCACGCGCACGTAGGCATGGGCACGCGTGTAGTAATAGATGGCCAGTTCGAGCTGCTCGCGCTTGCCGCCCTTGCGCCAGCCGGCCTCGGCAATCCGGCCGGCATCGATCGGCGTCTTGTCGTAGTACTGGATCAGGTTCGAGAAATCGGCTTCCTCGGTATCGCGCACTTCGGCCAGACAGTCGTTGCGCGCGGCGCCGGGCGGCATCGTCATGCAATGGTCGTCGTGCGTGTTGCTGACCGCGATCATCATCTGGCGGTAGCCGTCCGCGAGCAGGTCGTCGCGCTGCGTCAGCCGCGCGAGGTCCGTGTAGGTGCGCCAGTACAGCAGGTCGCGCGGGCCGGCCTTGGCGCGCGCGGGCAGCATCGCGTCCATGGCCTGCGTCAGCCGGCCACCCACGTAGAGCATATTGGCGCGCTTGAGCGCGTACTCGGGCCGGGGGCCGAAGCGCTGTTGCAGCTGGCCGTACAGCTCGAAGGCACGGCCGTCGCGGCCTGCGCGCTCGGCCAGCTGCGCGTTACGCTCCATCACCTCGCGGGCGTGCGGGCCGCTGCTCAGGGAATCGAGGAAGGCCATGCCGGCCTCGGGCTCGCCCAGCCGCTCGTAGGCAGCCACCACCTCGTCGATGGTCTTCAGGTCGCCGCCGCCGGCGCGGTGCCGCAGCGCCGCCAGATAGGCGCGGTCGTCGGACAGGCCCGGGGCCAGCCGCATGACGTTGTTCCACGCGCGCTCGTCGTTGGTGGCCTGGGCGTACTGGAGCCAGCTTTGCAGCGCGATCATCGGCTGGCGGTTCCATTCGGCCACCTGCGCCAGCCGCTCACGCCAGACCGGCTCGTTCGGCAGCTTCTGCACGGCGGTCTGCGCCACGCGCTGCGCCTGGTCGAGCTTGCCGGCGGCCAGGAACACGCGATAGGCGAGATCGTAGTCGTCGGCATTGAACGCCTTGCCTTCGGCTGCCGCAGCCGCCACTTCGGCCTTGGCCGCCGCCTGGGCGTCGGCCTGCGAGACATTGCCGGTGTCCGCCACGTGGCGCACGCCAAGTTCGCCGGCTGCCGCCAGCTTGTCGCGCAGCTTCACGCCGCGCGGGCCGTCGAGGAACACCACCTCGCGGGCCAGCCACGGCTCGGTGTCGGAGACACGGCGCAGATGGGCCTGCGCGAGCAGCGTCGCGCCCATCGGCTTGTTGGCCGACAGCTTCAGCAGCCGCTCCACGTACTTCGCCGCCACCTCGGGCTTGCCCGCCGCCAGCGCCAGCTTGGTCAGGTAGCGCAGCACCTCGGCATCGTCGAGCAGCTTGCCGCCCCGACGCTCGGCTTCCGCCAGCGCTTCGTCGAGCAGGTTGCCCGATTGCAGCGTCTGCAGCGCCTGCAGGAACAGCGTGCGCTGCTCGTACAGGTTCTTGGCGCGCGCCTGGGCGTCGAACAGCGCCTGGGCGGAGTCGCGATAGTTGCCGCCGGCCAGCGCGATGCCGGCGAGCTGCTTGTTGTAGAAGTCCGCGTTGCCGGGGTCACGCACGGCCAGTTCGCGGAACAGCTTGCCGGCCGGGTCCGCCGCACCGATCTGGCGCGACTGCGTGGCCAGCGCCTGCAGATCGGCGAGCGACCACTTGCGCATCTGCGCCGGCGTGGTGGCGTCCTTCAGCAGGTCGTTCATCATCGCCAGCCGCCGCGCGCGCTCGGGCGTCTCCGGCAGCGCCGCGTAGGCGCGCTGCTGGGAGATCTCGATCCGGGTGCGCAGGATCGGGCCACTCAGGTCCGCACCCTGCACCGCCTGCATGCGGGCGAGCATGGCCTCGGCGTCGTCGAGCCGGCCGCTGCGGGCGTACTGCTCCGCCAGCACACCCATGAAACTGGTGTCGTTGGGGGCCACGCGCGACCACGCCTCGAGGTAGGCCACGGTCAGGCCGTCGACGGTGCGGCCCTGGCCGAGCAGGCGCTCGCGCAGCGTTTCACGCGGGAACATCAGCGCCAGCCCCACCCCCACCATGGCGGTGAAGGTCAGGACCAGTGCGGGCGGCAACAGCCGCTCGCGCTCAGCCGGCGCAGCGGACTTCGACTTGTTGCTGGACATGGATCGGATCATTCACCGCGGGGGTATCGATACGCAGCGTGTTGCGCTCGCGCACACCGGCCACGGGCTTGCCGTCGACCGTCACACTGCACTGGCCGGCGTTGGCCAGCCGGAAGAAGGGCTTGTAGTAGCCGCTGAAACGGAAGCGCGTGACCTGGCCGTCGCGCTGCCAGTCGCGCACCAGGCCGTTGGCCTCGGGGATCTCGGGCACGGCGCGCGTGGCGGCCGGCACGATCTGAAAGCGTGCATTGCCGCCGTCGAGGTGGACGTAGGTACCGCCGCCCGGCGCCGGCGACGAGCCGGTCACGCCGCGCGCGGTGGCCACGTCCGGCACGCCCGTGCCGTTCCAGCGCAGGTTGCGCAGGTTGCCATCGCCCCGCACCACCCAGGCCCCGGCGGCCGGCGCGCCCATCTCACCATTCTCACCATTCGCGCCCTCGCCCAGCTCGCGCGCCACGGCCATGCCCTGCCAGTCGATGACCTTGAGCACGTAGTCGGTGGAATGGATCGGCAGCAGCGGCTGCGTGAGCACGTAGTCATAGACCTTGCGCAGCGCCCGCAGCGACGCCACCTTGGTGCCCGAATAGCTGTGGTAGTAGATGTTCACGGCCTTGAAGCGGTACGGCTTCTCGGTCAGCTCGTAGGTCTCGATCACGCGCTCGAAGCCGTAGTACGGGCCGTGCCACAGGTTGGTGTAGATGTTCTCGTTCTGGTTGGTCGCAAAGACCTGGAAGGTGTTGTCGGCCTTGTGGATGCCCAGCGGCGCAATCGCGGTCCAGCTCGGGTTGCTGCGCGTGATCATGGTGTCGCCACCATTCATGTTCAGCACGCCGGCCTGCTCGGTCAGCTTGAGTGCCTCGGGCGGGGCCTGGCAGTCGCCGGGCCACAGCACCATCTTCACCGGCTTGCCCGGGGGCGCCAGCACCTTGTTGATATAGTCGATCGACCCGCCGATCTCGCGGTTCAGGTCCATCTTGTAGCCGGGAATCGCCAGGTGATAGGCCTCGTCGCCCTCCTGGATCCGGGCGTCGTTCTCGTGACCGGGCACGGTGCGGCCCCACTCGAACGGGTGCGAGTAGGTGTGGCTGGCCACTTCCACGTAGGGCTGGGCGAAGATCTTGCGGGCGATCGGCTCCAGCTCGGCCGTCAGCTTCGGGTACATGCCCGACTTGCCCACCTCGCCCTCGATCACGGACATCGTCATTGGCAGGCGGTATTTGTCGAAGATCTCGCGGAACAGCACCTCGCCCGAAAAACCGCCGCCGGGGATCTCGGCCTTGGAGGCAAAGCCGTCGCCATCGATATGGATGGTCAGCAGGCGGCGGCCACTCTCCGTCGTGGAATCGGGGACGGGCATCTGCGGCAGGCGCAGCGCCTCGCGCAGGAACTGGAGCGGCTGGATGGTCCAGCGGTCCTGGTCGGTCGCCACGTTCTGGCGCACCGCGTATGGGCCTGTGACGTATCCGCCCCATGGCGTGATGGCAGCGGCGTCGAAGGTCAGCGTGCCCGATCGCATGCGCAGCAGCGACCGCGTGTTGGCGGCGCCGTCCTGCACCTGCACCGGCACGGCCTCCGTGCGGTCTGGGGCGACCGGCATCTCGAAGCCCACCATCGGGTCCTTCGACACAATCGACACCGGCCCGGAAACGCGTCCCTTCACCGGCTTCAGCCCCAGCGTACGCGCCAGCGAGCCGGCCACGGGGGCGCCGAAGCCGTTCATGAAGACCACGGGCACACCCTGGGCGATCTGCTTCTCCACCCAGGCCAGGAAACGGCCGGGCTGCTGGGTGAAATAGCCGTTGGACCAGACCACCACGCCGGCATAGCGGTCCGGGCCAATTTCGGGCAACGGATCGCGCGTCTCGGCGAAGTCCACCCGGTAGCCCAGGTAATTGATCGGCATGGAGACGAAACGCACGCCTTCCGTGTTGTCGATGGCCACGCCGGGCTCGCTCTCCTGCACCACCAGCACGCGGCGCGGCATGACCTCGATCTGGCCGACGCCCACGGTCTGCAAGCCGGAATCGGTCACGTACGGCGTGATGCCGAGCGCGCGGATGCGGCGCGCGGTGTCACGGGCGCAGCGGCGGTCGGTCGGCGGGCAGTAATCGATGGAAATGACCGGCAGCTTGTACTGCTCGCGGATGACGCGGGCCTGCGCCAGCAGCCAGTCGCGGTCCTGCTGGCTGACTTCCGTATAGCGGCCCTGCGCCTGGTTCCAGCCCCGGAACAGCGATTCGAACACCACGCCGTAGACCAGGCTGTGGACCTGCGGCAGGATCTCGAAGCCCCGGTTGAACAGCAGCCGGGCCTCGGGGTAGCGGGCCTTGATGGCCTGGATCACACGCACCATGCCGGCTTCCTGCCGGGCGCGCTCGGCGTCGGTCTTGGCCACGAGGTGATAGGAATCCATCGTATCGAGGAAGAAGCCGCGATAGCCGCGCTCCCACAGCGGGGCGATGACCTTGTCGACATAGAATGCCGGCCAGCCGTCGGCGGCCTGGTCGACCACGCGTGCCTGCCAGGCGTCGTTGCTGCCCACCAGCCAGTTCTTGGGGATGTCCGGGAAGTAGGCCCGGCTGGGCAGCACCTCGCCCAGGCTCACGTAGGCGAACCACGCCGTCTGCGGCGTGGAGACGCGGCGCGGATCGAAGCCGCTGTCGGGCTCCACCACGGCAACGTCGAAGGCCTGCAGGGCGTCCACGGGGGGCTTGCTGCCGTAATGGAAGGCGACGTTGGGCGCGGCCGGCCGGGCCAGATCGGCCGCCGGCTGGGCCTGAACCGCCGTCGAAGGCGTCAGCGTGCCCAGCACCACGCCGAGCGCGGACGCCAGCACCGCCACGACCGCCATGGCGCGTTGCCATGGGGCGGCGGCCCGTGACGGCGCCTGGCTGGCATCGCCGGCATGGCCGAAAAGTCCCCGGATTGAACGTTGCACTTGCTTCACTGGCTGTTATCCGCTTCTTCTGTTATGCCTTGGGCGCGCCGTTGGCGGCGCTGCCCGCGCGATGCCCGTCCCCGTGGCCATCGATACGGGATTTTCCCTAATGTGCCGGGCAAGGGGCGATGCTAGGGCATTCGCTGGGAATGGATTGTGAAAAATTGTGGCGGGAGTCCGTCCAGCCCGGATATGGGCCGATGTGGACCGAGGCAGGCCGACCCTGGCGACGCGCGCATGCACGTCCGGTCGGCCAGGCTATGGCTCGATTGACATGAAAATCCCCGTTCTACGTTCAAATTGCGCCTTGGGCGCGCGCCGCCTGGTGTCCAGACGACGTTGTTTTCTATTGGCGGCAATTGTCGTGGCATCCTCCGCCAAACGCCATAGTCCATATGGAGTACAGGAGTTTGAAGCATTCGGCGCCATGGCGGGAAGGGGGCCACCGAACTGCCCGGCGGAACGGAATCGCGCGAATTCGTACCGACTATCGATACTCGGTATGCGGATAACCCTGTCTTACCATCGTCCAAGGTGTTGAGATGTCAGACAAAACCGTGTTCGATGTAGAAAACTCTAATATCTGCTGTTTGCATGCCGAAATACCGTTAGGGGCTTAGTCCGATTGACACGCGAAAAAAAACCGGCAGAATGGGTCCTCGCATGCGCACTGCCCTCTAACGAATTTTTCGACGCGGGCTGTTGCGAAGATCATGCCTCGTCGGGCGATTACGCTCATCTGAAATTCAAGGTTGGAAAGATATATGGAAACCGGTACCGTTAAGTGGTTCAACGACGCCAAGGGCTTCGGCTTCATCACCCCGGACGCAGGCGGCAACGACCTGTTCGCGCATTTCTCGGCGATTGAAGGCAATGGCTTCAAGTCGCTGAAGGAAGGCCAGAAGGTCCGCTACGTCAAGGCAATGGGCCAGAAGGGCGAACAGGCCACGAAGATTCAGGCAGTTTGATAACCGCCTGAAGCGCCCGGCAATATCTTGCCTGGGAAGCCCCGCCACTGGCGGGGCTTTCTGCTTTTTGCACTCTTGATAATGTATGGCTTTGGGAACGTTTCCCGGGGCATCTGTTTTAGTTCTCGTATACCCATATTCCATGTCGCGGGAATGACTACGCGCATTGCCGGGACAGAAATCTTCGGCGCCCCTGTCTCAGATCGGGCCCGACGCCAGCCGGCGCCAGACCCGGAGCAGGCGCCAGTCAGGCCGCGATGGCCTTGACTTCCATATATTCAGCCAGCCCGTAGCTGCCGAACTCGCGGCCATTGCCAGACCGCTTGTATCCGCCGAATGGCGCGCCGCTGTGCGGCTGGGCGCCGTTGATCCGCACCATGCCAGCCTGCAGACGTCCCGCCACGCGGCGCGCCCGGGCCGGATCGCCCGACCAGACATAGGCGGCGAGCCCATATTCGGTGTCGTTGGCGATGGCAATCGCCTCTTCCTCCGAGTCATAAGGAATGATCGCCAGCACCGGGCCGAAGATCTCCTCGCGCGCCACGGTGGCGTCGTTGCGGACGTTGGCGAAGACGGTCGGCCGCACGAAATAGCCCGACGCCAGCCCTTCGGGCCGGCCGACACCCCCCGCCACCACCTGCCCGCCCTCCTCGATGCCAATGCCGATCAGGCGCTGGACCTTCTCGAACTGGGCCCGGTTGGCCATCGAACCGACCTTGCTGTCGGGCTGCGTCGGGTCGCCCACCTTCAGCGCGGCGACCGTGGCCCCCGCGATGGCCACGACCTGCTCGTGCAGATGGCGCGGCACCAGCATACGCGTAGGCGCCACACAGGTCTGGCCGGAGTTGATCATGCAGCTGATCACGCCGTCCGAGACCGCCGCGCGCAGGTCCGCATCGTCCAGAATCACGTTGGCCGACTTGCCGCCCAACTCCTGGAGCACGCGCTTGACCGTGCCGGCGGCAGCCGCCGCCACCTCGATCCCGGCCCGCGTGGAGCCTGTAATCGAGATCACATCGACGTCATGATGGCGCGACAGCGCCGCGCCGACCGTCGGCCCATCGCCATAGACCATATTGAAGACCCCCGCCGGCACCTCGGCTGCGTGCACGATCTCGGCGAAGATCCGCGCATCGAGCGGCGCCAGCTCCGACGGCTTCAGCACCACCGTGCACCCCGCCGCCAGCGCCGAACCCACCTTGGTGGCGATCGTCGTCACCGGCCAGTTCCACGGCGTGATCAGCGCGGCCACGCCAATCGGCTCGCTGACCACCTCGGTGCCACCCAGCTGCCGGGTAAAGTCCGCTTCCTTCAGCGCGGCCAGCGCCGACTCCAGCATCTGCAGGCCGAGCGGCGCCTGCTTGACCTTGCACAGCCATTGCGGCGCGCCCATCTCGTGGTGGATGGCCAGCGCGATATCGTCCATGCGCGTCTTGTACAGCGCGATCAGCCGCGTCAGCACGTCCACGCGGGCTTCGCGGGTGGTGGCCGACCAGGCCGGGAAGGCCGCCCGGGCCGCCGCCACGGCGGCATCGACATCGGCCGCGCCGCCCATGGCCACGTGGCCAATCACCGCCTCGGTGGCCGGATTGACGATGTCGAAGCGGCCGGCGCCCGCCGCTGGCGCCACCCATTGGCCGCCAATATAGAAATGGTCGAGCTGATACATGCGCTGTGTCTCCCTGAGGGTTGGACTTCGGGTGTTTGAAACGAGGATGCCCGGCTCACTGCTCGCAGGTGGCGAGCTTGCGGGCCGCGACGATGGCTTCGTAGCGGCTGGTCACCTGCAGCTTGACGAAGATCTTCTTGAGGTTCCACTTGACCGTCTGCACGCTGATGTTCAGCGTCAGCGCAATCCGCTTGTTCGACATGGACTGTTCGAGCAGCGCAAGCACCTCCTGTTCGCGCCGGGTGAGTCCCGGCGTGGCGGCGATGGTGCGCACCGGCGCGGCGGGTGCCGGCGGGGGTGAGGCGGGCAAAGCGGTCGAAACGGTCGAAACGGGCGCGGGGGCCATGGCTGGCGCCGAGACACCGCCCGACTCGCCCAGCAGCGCGCGCACATGGTCGACCAGCGCCGCGCCACCATGCGTGGCGGCGCGCAGCAGCATCGGGTGCAGGCCGGCGCCCTCCTCGATCAAGGTGCGATGGAGCCCGAGCCGGTAGCACGTGGCCACGGCCGACTGCGCGCAAGCCTGGGCCTGTGCGCTGCGGCCCAGCGCTTCAAGCGCGCGGGCTTGTAGCAGGTCGGCCACGGCCTGCAGGCGCTCGCACCCGCGCACGGCAGCAAACCGTCGCAGCGTCTCCAGCGCGGACAGCGCCTCCTGCGGAGCGTCCTGCGCCAGCGCCAGCCGCGCGCGTCCCAACGCCGCCGTCGCGCCAATCTCCACATCGTGAATGCCATCGCCCGGATGCCGTGCCGCGTAGCCGTCGAGCACCGCCTGCAGGGCCTGCGCGTGACGGCGGTCGCCATAGGACAGCACCAGCCGCTGCTGTTCGGCGACCATTGCCACCACGCCGCGATCCATGCCCGTCGCCCGGAAATGCGCCTCCGCGCGCGTGAAGTAGGCGAGCGCATCCTGCGGGGCCTCGCGCAGGGCCTGGATGCGGCCGAAGACGCGCGCGGCGCGCACCTTCAGTTCCGCCGAGGCCCCGCGCAGGCGCACCCGGCACGCCGCCAGCGCGGCGTACGCCTCGTCCAGGCGGTCGAGTTCGAACCATGCCTGCGCCACCACGCCGGCGCAAAGGGTCGCGCAGAGCGCCCCGCTGCCGTGGATGGTCCGCGCGCGGCGCAGCGCGGTGGCGCCGATGCGCTCCGCCTCGAGTGCGTTGCCTTCGCGCATCGCCACGTTGGCCGCCGCGGCCGCCGCCACCAGCGCCAGCTCGCCACGGCCGGTGCGCGTGGCGCGTGCCGCCGGGGCGCTGTACAGGCAGCGCGCCGCCAGATGGTGGCCCTGTGCCGAGAGCCAGTGCAGGCGCACCGCCAGTTCAACATCCTCCAGCCCACCCGGCAGCGACCGCGCCGGGATCGCATCCAGCCCCTGCAAGGCGGCGCGCGCGCTGGGCTCGTCGTCGCCATGGGTGGCCAGCACGGCGCGCAGCAGCAGCCGATGGCGCAGCTCGATGGGGTCTTCGGCCAGGCCGTCGGCTTCCGCCGTGGTCTCCAGACGCGTGAGCCAGCGTTCGGCAAGGTCCATGCGCGCGGTCAGCGCGGACGCCCACGCGCCCATGCGCAACAGGCGCGGATGGGCCGCCATGCGGTTTCCGCCTACGCTTTCGGTCCAGCGCGCCACCACGCCGAGGTGCGCCAGCGAATGCGCCGGCGGCAGCCCGCCATCGACCAGTTGCGTGGCAAGCTCCAGGTCGTCGCAGAGCGCGGCGCTGCGCATCGCGTCGGCGAACCGCCCCTGCTGCACGAACCAGAGCGCCGCGCGGCGGTGCAGTGGCTTCGGGTCGATGCCCGCCTGCGCCCGGCGCTTGTCCAGGTAGGCGACGAACATCGGATGGAAGCGATACCACGCCAGATCGTCGCGGCGGTCCACGCGCCGCAGGAACACGTGGCGCCCCAGAATCTGGTCGATCAGGGTCGCGGCATCGTCGCGGCTGGTGACGAATGCCGCGAGGTCAGCCTGGAAGCTGCGCAGCACCGACACATGCAGCATGAAGTCGAGCAACTCGGCCGGCAGTTCGTCGATGACCTCCTCCGACAGGTAAGCCTCCAGGTTGCCGCCGTCGCCCACGCGGGCCGGCATATCGCCGGCGCTATCGCAGGCGGCGTCGCGCGTGCGGCCCGCCAGCCGTACGCCCACCGGCCAGCCTTCGGTAATCTCGTGCACCTGCCGCGCCACCTCGGCATTGGCCGGCACGCCGGCACGCGCCGTCAGGAAAGCCGCCGTCTCGTCGAAGTCGAACGTCAGTTCGGCCCCGTCGATTTCCACGAACTCTTCCATGGCCCGCAGGCGCCCGAGCCGCAGCGCAGGCACGGTGCGCGAGGCGATCACCAGATGCAGGCCGGGCAGGATGGCGTCGGTCAACGCCTGCACCAGCGTCAGCGTGGCGGGGTCCTGCACATGATGGAAATCGTCGATCATCAGGTACAGGTCGGCCGGCGTGCGCGCGAGCACTTCCAGCAGCGACGCGATCAACGCCTCGCTGCCCTCCCCGCCCTCGCCAGCCTCGATGGCGAGGCCCGCGTGCCCGAGCGCCCCGGCCAGAATGGCGCGGAACGTCGGCAATGCGCCATCCTGCATGGCCAGCGTGAGCCAGGCCACGCGCGCGCCGGCCTTGTCGAGCCGCTGGCGCCACTGCGCCATCAGCGTCGTCTTGCCGAAGCCGGCGCCGCCCGTGAGCAGCACCAGCTTGCGGTCGCTGGCGGCCTGCAGCCGGCCGATCAGCCGATCGCGCGAGATCGCGTCGCTTGCGGGGCGCGGCGGCACGATCTTGGGCAGGATGCAGGGAGACGCGACCATCGACGTCTACGACTTCCAGTGGCGTTTGCGCAGCTCGTTCTTGAGCACCTTGCCGACGCTGGACAGCGGCAGGCCGTCGACGAACTCGGCGCTGCGCGGGATCTTGTACCCCGCGATCAGCTCCCGGCAATGGTTCTGGATCGACTCGAGCGTGGCTTCCGCGCCCGCCTTCAGCACCACCACCGCATGCACGGACTCGCCCCACTTCTCGTGCGGCACGCCGATCACGGCGACTTGCGCCACCGCCGGGTGGCTCGCCAGCGCGCGCTCCACCTCGGCGGAATAGACGTTCTCGCCACCGCTGATGATCATGTCCTTCATGCGGTCGACCAGGAACACGAAGCCGTCCGTGTCCATGTAGCCGCCGTCGCCGGTATGCATCCAGCCGTTGCGCACGGCCTCCGCGGTCGCTTCCGGCTGGTTCCAGTAGCCGAGCATCACGTTGGGGCCGCGCACGGCGATCTCCCCCACCGTGCCGCGCGGCACCTCGCGGCCCTGCTGGTCGACGATCTTCACTTCCACCATCGGCGCGGGGCGTCCCACCGAGTGCATCTTGCCGCTCGCCAGGGCGGCCTCACTGTGATACTCGGGGCCGAGCAGCGTGGCCACCGGCGCCAATTCGGTCATGCCATAGCCCTGCGCGAACTGCGCGTTCGGGAACGCGGCCCGGGTACGGGCCAGCAGCGCGGGCGTCATCGGCGAAGCGCCGTAGCGGATCAGGCCGAGCGACGACAGGTCGAGATCGGCCGAGCGCTGCGGATTCTGTTCGCGCCAGTCGAGCCCCATCTGGATCATGGTCGGCGCCAGCAGCACCGAGGTCACGCGGTCGCGCGCAATGGTCTCCAGCATCTGGCCCGGATCGAAAGCCGTCATCGGCACGTGCGTGCCACCGACCAGGAAGACGGCGTTGATCGCCGCGAAACACGCCAGGTGGAACATCGGCATGACGTGCAGCATCACGATGGTTTCGTCGAAAGTGCCCGTCATCGGCTGGTTGCAAGCCGAGGAAACGAGGTTCGTGTGGCTGAGCATCACGCCCTTCGGGAAGCCCGTGGTGCCGCCCGTGTAGAAGATGCCGGCCAGGTCGTCGCCGTGGCGGTAGGCGTCTTCCACCGGTTCGCTGTCGGCGACCAGTGCCTCGTAGTTCAGCATGCCCTCGGGCGTCTCACCGTCGCCGGCGTAGATGACGTGGCGCAACGTCGGGCATTCGGCGGCCACCTTGCGGGCGACGACCGTGAAGGGGTCGTCGACGATCAGGACGGCGGTGCCCGAGTCATTGAACGAATACAGGATCTCGGCCGCGCTCCAGCGCGTGTTCACCGGATTGAGCGCCGCGCCGGCCCACGGCACGGCCATGTAGTACTCGATATAGCGGGCCGAATTGAGCGAGAACATCGCCACGCGCTCGCCGTCGGTCACGCCGAGCTTCTTCAGCGCGCCGGCCAGCCGCGCCACGCGGTCGGCCAGTTCGGCATAGGTCTGGCTGCGGCCCTGGAAACGCACGGCCGTCTTGTCCGGCCGTTGCTGCAGCGATCTGTGCAGCGATTGTGTCATGTACATGCGATGTGTCTCCGTCACCAACCGAGAGGGGCGGTAGCGGCCTCTTGTCGGGCCGCTCTGTGGGTCTTCCGGGTGCAGCCGGGCTTAGAAATTGCCGCCGGGGCCACCACCGCAGTAGACGACCTGCCCGGACAGGAAGTTCGACTCCGGCGTGCAGAACAGATACACGGCGCCAGCCGCTTCTTCCGGCTTGCCGGCGCGGCCCAGCGGCGTCATGCGGCTCACGCCGTCGAGCATCGCCTGCTGCACACCGACCTTGATCTCGCGGCCTTCGATGGTGACGGTCTTGCTCTGGTCGCCGGCCAGTGCCTGCGTCAGGCGCGTTTCGATCAGGCCGAAGGCCACTGCGTTCACGTTGACCTTGAGGCGGCCCCATTCCTTGGCCAGGGTCTTGGTCATGCCCAGGATGCCGGCCTTGGCTGCCGAGTAGTTCGACTGGCCCGGGTTGCCGCCCGCCGCGCCGGACGAGATATTGACGATCTTGCGGAACACCTCGCGGCCCTCGGCCGCTTCGGCCTTGGCAGCGGCGCTGATCACCGGCTGGGCGGCGCGCAGGATGCGGAACGGCGCGGTCAGGTGGCAGTCAAGGATGGCATACCACTGCTCATCGGTCATCTTCTGGATGACGTTGTCCCAGGTGTAGCCGGCATTGTTGATGATGATGTCGATGCCCTTGTGGTGCTCGACGGCTGTCTTGACCAGGCGGTCGGCGAAATCGGGAGCAGTGACGCTGCCGACGCATGCCACGGCTTCGCCACCCTGCGCGCGGATCAGCTCCACCACTTCGGCGGCCGGATCGGCATCCAGGTCGTTCACCACCACGCGGGCACCTTCGGATGCCAGCTTCAGCGCCACTTCACGGCCAATGCCACGGCCCGAGCCGGTGACGATGGCGGACTTGCCTGCGAGTTTGCTCATGTCTGTTCTTCCTGTATCGATTCGTCTGGGGTGCGATGGGGAGCCGGCTTACTTCAGGGCGACGATGGCTTCGCCCAGCAGCTTGTCCTCGCCATACTGGTTGGCGCAGCGCAGCGCCACCTTCACGCGCTGCTCGCCATCGGCCTCGAATTTCTCGGTCACCACGCCGGTGCAGGTGGGCTGATTGCCCAGGTGCGTGATGCCGGTGAAGCGGATGGCCACATTGCGCACCTGCGTCTGCGGCACCCAGCCGGTCAGCAGGCGGCCCAGGTAGGCGGCGGAGAGCATGCCGTGCGCGAACACGTCCGGCATGCGCGCCTTGCGGGCGAAGTCCAGATCGATGTGGATCGGGTTGTGGTCGCCGGAGGCGCCGCAGTACAGCGCCAGCGTGGTGCGGTTGATCGCCGGCAGGGCCAGCGGCGGGAGTTGGTCGCCAACCTTCACATCGTTGAAACGGGGGGCTTGCATGGTCGTTGTCTCCTTAGCCACGGCGTTCCACGAGCGTGCCGCGCATGTCGGCCACGTGCTCGCCACGTTGGTTGGTCACACGCGTCGTGTTGACCACGAAGTGCAGCGCGCCGCCCTTCTTGTCGTACACATCGGTCACGGTGGTTTCGAAATGCAGCGTGTCGCCGGCGTAGGCCATCTGGTGATAGTCGAACGCCTGCTCGGCGTGCAGGATGCGCGCGAGGTCCAGCTTCAGCAGGCCCATGCGGTCCACGCCTGCCGAGACGTCACTGTTCAGGCACATCAGGAAGGTCGGCGGCACCGGCAGCGTGGGATGTCCGGCATCCCGCGCGGCGGCTTCGTCGGTGTAGATCGCATCGGTCTCGCCGATGGCCTTGGCGAAGAAGCGCAGGCGCCCCTTCTCGACCTCTATCGAGCCCTTGCCCAGGCCGAGCCCGATCATGCTCTTGTCTGCCATGTTCTTGTCTCCTCTTCGATTGGACGGTTCAGCCGCGGCCGTAGAGCGTCACCACGCAGGCGCCGCCCAGGCCGAGGTTGTGCTGCAGCGCGAGCTGCACGTTCTCCACCAGGCGCTTGTCGGCCGTGCCGCGCAGCTGGTTGGTCAGTTCGTAGCACTGGGCGAGACCCGTCGCGCCCAGCGGATGGCCCTTGGAGAGCAGGCCGCCCGACGGATTGGTGACGACCTTGCCGCCGTAGGTGTTGTCGCCGTCCATCACCATCTTCTCGGCCTCGCCCACCTTGGCGAACCCGAGCGACTCATAGGTCAGCAGCTCGTTGTGCGCGAAGCAGTCGTGCAGCTCGCAGACCTGGATATCGGACGGGCTCACGCCAGCCTGCTCGTAGACGGCCTTGGCGGCGTTCTGCGCCATGTGGAAGCCCACCAGGCGGATCATCGACGGCGGCGCGAAGCTGTCCGGCACGTCGGTGGTCATCGACTGCGCCAGGATGCGCACGTCGGTACGCAGGTTGTGCTTGCGCGCGAAGGCCTCGGTACAGACGATGGCGGCAGCCGCGCCGCACGTCGGCGGGCAGGCCATCGAGCGCGTCATCACGCCCGGCCACATCACCTTCTCGTTCATCACGTCTTCCGGCGTCACCACGTCGCGGAACACAGCGAGCGGGTTGTTGGCGGCGTGACGGCTGGCCTTGGCGCGGATTCGGGCGAAGGTCTCCAGCTTGGTGCCGTACTGCTCCATATGCTCGCGGCCGGCGCCGCCGAACAGCGTCAGCGCGCGCGGTACGCCGGCATCCACGGCGTCCTGGATCAGGTGGCCGCCAATCGCGGTGAAGCCATCGAGCGGACCCTCGCGGTCATCCCACTTGCCCTTGAGCGCGCCCGGCTGCATGAATTCGAAGCCCAGCGCCAGCGCGCATTCCACCGCGCCCGACTCCACGGCCTGGCGCGCCAGGAACAGCGCGCTGGAGCCGGTCGAGCAGTTGTTGTTGACGTTGACGATGGGAATGCCCGTCACGCCCACCTTGTACAGCGCGGCCTGGCCGCAGGTGGAATCGCCATAGACGTAGCCGACGAAGGCCTGCTGGATCTTGTCGTACGGCAGGCCCGCATCCTCGAGCGCCAGCTTCGCCGCCGTGGCACCCATCACGCTGTACGACTCGCTCTGGCCCGGCTTCTTGAACGGGATCATGCCGACCCCGGCAACCACTGCATGCTTTGACATTGCCTTGTCTCCTCGCTGGTCTTGTTGTGCTTACATCTTGCGCGTGATGAGTTCACGCATGACTTCATTGGACCCGCCATAGACGCGGGCGATGCGCATGTCCACGAACGCCCGGGCGATCGGGTACTCAAGCATGTAGCCGTAGCCGCCGTGCAGCTGCACCATGTCGTCGATGCACTTCCACAGCACCTCCGTCGAGTACAGCTTGGCGATCGCGGCTTCCTCGCCCGAGAGGCCCCGGCGCATGTGCTCGCCGAGGTAGTAGTCCACCATCGTGCGCAGCGCCACGGCATTCGCCTTGATATCGGCGAGCTTGAACTTGGTGTTCTGGAAGTCCCAGATCGTGCCGCCGAAGGCCTTGCGGTCCTTCACATACTCGACGGTCTGGGCGAGCAGACGCTCCAGCTTGGAGGCGGCGCCCACGGCGATGATGAAGCGCTCCTGCGCCAGGTCGTGCATCAGGTAGCCGAAGCCCTTGTTGACCTCGCCCAGCAGGTTGCTGGCCGGCACGCGCACGTTGTCGAAGAACAGCTCGGCGGTGTCCTGCGAGTGCATGCCCACCTTGTGGAGCTTGCGGCCCCGGCGGAAGCCCTCGCGGTTGGTCTCCACCATGATCAGGCTCACGCCCTTGGCGCCGGCGGCGGGATCGGTCTTGCAGATCACCATCACCATGTCCGAGATAAAGCCGTTCGAGATGAACGTCTTGCTGCCGTTGATGACCCACTCGTCGCCGTCCCGGACCGCCGTGGTGCGGCAGGCCTTGACGTCGGAGCCGCCGCCGGGCTCGGTGATCGCCACGGCGAGAATGGTCTCGCCGGCGCAGACGCCGGGCAGCCAGCGCTGCTTCTGCTCCTCCGTGCCCAGCCGCGCGATGTAGGGCGCGACGATGTCCGAATGCAGGCCGAAGCTCACGCTGACGCCCACGTCGGCCATTTCCTCGGCGATGATCGCCGCGTGGCCGAAGTCGCCACCGCCACCGCCATACTCTTCCGGCAGGGACGTGCCCAGCAAGCCTTCGCGCCCGGCCTTCAGCCAGGTCTCGCGGTCGACGATGCCGTCGGCCAGCCAGGATTCCTGACGCGGCAGACATTCACGCTCGAGGAAACGGCGCACGGTGGTGCGGAACTGCTCGTGATCTTCACGATAAACATTACGAACGACTTCCACGAAGACTCTCCTGTTCGGAATTGACAAGCGCCTGGCGGCTCCCGGGCTGCCTGCGGTGAGCGAAATGATGCGGGGCCGCATTGCGCACCACCCCTCCCCGAATCGGGTAGTCGCCACCGCCCTGCCCCCCGGCGCCGCGCCCCTCCCCAAACCGGGGAGGCCGCACCCCCCTTCCCCCCCTCCATCATCTCCGTCAGGCCGCGCGTGCCCCCAACGCCGCGCCGACCATAACCAGAAGAGGAGGTGTGCCGTGGAAGTAACCCGTACCGTTTTCCGTGAAGACCACGAAATGCTCCGTGAGAGCGCGCGGCGCTTCTTCGAGCGCGAATGCGCCCCGCGCCAGGCGCAGTGGGACGCGGACGGCCGCGTGGACCGCGAGAGCTGGCTGAAGGCCGGCCGCGAAGGACTGCTCTGCGTGGCCATCCCCACCGAATACGGCGGCGGCGGCGGCGATTTCGGCCACTCGGCGGTCGTGCTCGAGGAAACGCACCGCGCCGGGATCTCGGGCTCGGGGTTTTCCCTGCACTCGGACATCGTCGCGCCCTACATCGCGCGGCTGGGCACCGAGGAACAGAAGCAGCGCTGGCTGCCCGACATCTGCGCCGGCAAGACCATCCTCGCCGTGGCGATCACCGAGCCCGGTGGCGGCTCCGACGTCAAGGCCTGCCGCACCACGGCAGTCCGGGATGGGGACGAGTGGGTCATCAACGGCAGCAAGACGTTCATCTCGAACGGCACGAGCGCCGACATGATCATGGTGATCTGCAAGACCGATCCGGCGGCCGGCGCCAAGGGTGTCAGCCTGATCATGGTGGAGACCAACCGCGAGGGCTTCCGCCGGGGCCGCAAGCTCCACAAGGTGGGCCAGCCCGCCGCGGACACCGCCGAACTGTTCTTCGACAACGTACGCGTGCCGGCCAGCAACCTGCTGGGCGAGGTGAACCAGGGCTTCGGCTACCTGATGCAGGAGCTGGCCCAGGAGCGCCTGATCATCGCGCTCTACGCCGCCGTGGCGCTGGAGCGCCTGCTTGGCATCACGGTGGACTATGTGAAGGAGCGCAAGGCCTTCGGCGGCACGATCTGGGACTTCCAGAACACCCGTTTCAAGCTGGCCGACGCCAAGGCGCATGCCGTGGCCATCCGCACCATGGTCGACTACTACCTCGGCGAGCACCTGCGCCGCAAGCTGACCGTGAACGAGGCGGCCATCGCCAAGATGCACGCCACCGAGACGCTGTGGAAGTGTCTGGACGATATGGTCCAGCTCCATGGCGGCTACGGCTACATGCTCGAGTACCCCATCGCGCGGGCCTTTACCGACTACCGCGTCTCACGCGTGGTGGGCGGCGCCAACGAGGTCATGCGCGACCTGATTGCCCGCAAGCTGTAACGGCGGGCGGCTCCCCCCTATAGAGAGAGGATAGATATGAGCGAGAAAGTCATCATCGGCGGCGTGGGCATGATCCCGTTCGCCAAGCCCGGCGCGAGCGCCAGCTACACCGACATGGGCGCCGAAGCCGTGCGCCGCGCGCTGGCCGATGCCGGCATCGGCTACGAGCTGGTCCAGCAGGCTTATGCGGGGTACGTCTACGGCGACTCCACCTGCGGCCAGACCGCGCTGTACGAGGTGGGCCTGACCGGCATTCCCATCGTCAACGTCAACAACAACTGCTCGACGGGTTCCACCGCGCTGTACCTGGCCCGCCAGGCCGTGGCGCTGGGCGATGCCGACTGCGTGCTGGCGCTCGGCTTCGAGCAGATGCAGGCCGGCGCGCTGAAGTCCCACTGGGACGACCGCCCGCCCACGCGCGCGCGTTTCCAGCCGATCCTGAAGAAGCTGACCGAGGACGTCACGGACATTCCCCAGGCCCTGCGCAGCTTCGGCGGCGCGGGCCGCGAGCACATGCAGCGCTACGGCACGCGCATGGAGACCTTTGCCGCCATCCGCGCCAAGGCCAGCCGCCACGCCGCCAACAACCCGCTGGCGCTGTTCCGCAACGTGCTGACCACCGAAGACGTGATGAACGACAAGGTGATGTGGCCCGGCGTGATGACCCGCCTGATGGCCTGCCCGCCGACGTGCGGCGCCGCCGCCGCGCTGATCGTCTCGGAGCGCTTTGCCCGCAAGCACAACCTGCGTTCGGATGTGGTCATCGTGGCCCAGTCGATGACGACGGACCCGGTGGAATCGTTCGATCCGCCCTCGATGATCAGCTACGTCGGCGGCCATATGGCCCGCGCCGCCGCCAAGCAGGTGTACGAGCGTGCCGGCATCGGCCCGCAGGACATCGACGTATGCGAGTTGCACGACTGCTTCGCCCAGAACGAGCTGCTGAGCTACGAGGCGCTCGGCTTCTGCCCCACCGGCGAGGGCGAGAAGTTCGTGATGGACGGCGACAACACCTATGGCGGCAAGGTCGTGACCAACCCGTCCGGCGGCCTGCTCTCGAAGGGACACCCGCTCGGCGCCACCGGGCTGGCCCAGTGCTACGAACTGACCCATCAGCTACGCGGCACGGCCGACAAGCGCCAGGTGGAAGGCGCGCGCCTGGCCCTGCAACACAACCTCGGTCTTGGCGGCGCGTGCGTGGTCACGCTCTACGGCAAGAACTGACGCTACCCATCTACAAGAGACAAGAGGAGTCACACCATGAGCAGGAAACTGGAAGGCAAGGTCGCCATCGTCACCGGTGCGGGACGCGGCATCGGCCGCTGCATCGCGCTGAAATTCGCCAATGAGGGCGCCAGCGTGGTCGTCAACGACCTCGACGCCGCCCCGGCCAACGAAGTCGTGGCGGAGATCCGCGCCGCCGGCGGCCAGGCGTTGGCCTTTCCGTGCAACGTCACGGCGCCGGACTTCGGCGACCGCCTCGTCAAGGCCACGCTGGAATCGTTCGGCGGCATCGACATCATCGTCAACAACGCCGGCTACACCTGGGACAACGTGATCCAGAAGATGAGCGACGAGCAGTGGGACGCGATTCTTGACTGCCACCTCAAGGCGCCCTTCAACCTGCTGCGCGCCGCCCAGCCCTACTTCCGCGAGGCCAGCAAGGCCGAGGCGGCGGACGGCCGCGAGGTGTTCCGCAAGGTGGTCAATATCTCGTCGACCTCCGGCACGCAGGGCAACGCCGGCCAGGTCAACTACTCGGCCGCCAAGGCCGGCGTGATGGGCATGACCAAGACGTTGGCCCGCGAGTGGGGCCGCATGAAGGTCAACGTGAATTGCGTGGCGTTCGGCTTCATCGCCACGCGCCTGACCGAGCCGACCGCCGAAGAGAAGACCGTCAGCATCGAAGGGCGCGACATCAAGGTCGGCGTGAACCCGGACCGCATCGTGCAGGCCAGCAAGGAAATCGCACTGGGCCGCCCGGGCACGCCCGAGGAAGCCGCCGGTTCGGTCTTCATGTTCTGCATCCCCGAGTCCGACTACGTCACCGGCCAGACCATCATCTGCGGCGGTGGGCGCGGCGGGTTCTGATCCCCACGCTCCAATGAGAACGGGGCGCATGCCACTGCGGCATGCGCCCCGTTTTTCATTCCCTGCCCCGCGCGCTCAGACCGGGCGGTCGCCGATGATGGTGGCGCGGTTCATATGGCGCGGCGCCGGGAAGTAGTCCTGCACCGCATAGTGCTGCGTGGAGCGGTTGTCCCACAGCGCGATGGTGTCCGGCTCCCACTTCAGGCGCACCTGATACTCGGGCGCGGCGGCCTGGCGGAACAGGTATTGCAGCAGGTCCAGCTCTGCGGGACGGAAATCAGAGCCGATGCGGTACGGCTGCACCTTGCTGAAGTTGTCGAAATGGGTGGTGAAGCCTTCATTGACAAACAGGATCTTCTCGCCAGTCTCCGGATGGGTGCGCACCACCGGATGCACCATCGGCGGATACAGCTTGCGCAGTTCCTCGACCTTGGCGTCGGAGAGGGCCTGGCCGAAGGTCGGCATGGCGTCATGCACGGCGCGCAGTCGGGCGATCTTCGTCTTGATCTCGTCCGGCAGGTTCTCGTACGCCGCCACCATGTTCACCCAGATGGTGTCGCCACCCACCTCCGGGCAGCTCACGCAGCGCAGCATCGAGCCCATCGACGGCACCTGGCGCCACGTCACGTCGGAGTGGTAGAGGTTTTCGCGGCCACGCGCGCTGCCGTCACGGCCAAACACCACCAGTTCCGGGTGCTCCGGATGATGCGGGATCATCGGATGGACCTCCAGCTCGCCGAATCGGCGCGCGGCGGCCACGTGCTGCGCCGGCGTGATGTGCTGGTCGCGGAAGAACAGCACCTTGTACAGCAGCAGCGCGCGGCGCAGGGCGAGGTGGGTCTCTTCATCGAGCGGCCGGGCGAAGTCGATGCCGGTGATCTCGGCGCCGATCGTCGGGGTGGAGCGGCGCACGCCAAACGGCCAGGCTTCGGTGTCCTGGGCGGGGGTCCGCGCGGGGGGCGCGTCTTCGGCGACGGCGGTTGCTGCAGGTTGCATGGTTGTCTCCTCGTTTTATCGTCGTGGGAATGCAGCCCCGCGCGGACGTGCGGGGCGGTTTAGCTGTCGAACACGATCACCGAGCGCGCCAGTTCGCCACGCCGCAGCTCGTCGAAGGCCTCGTTGATCTGCTCGAGCCGCAGGCGGCGTGAAATCATCTGGTCGAGATGCAGCTTGCCCGCCATGTAGAAATCGACGAGGCGCGGCATATCCACCGGAAAGCGGTTGGACCCCATCATCGAGCCCTGGATGCGGCGCTCGTACAGCAGATGGAACGGATCGATCTCCAGCTTGGTGCCCGGCTTGATCATGCCGATGACGGTGGCGGTACCGCCACGCCGCAGCATGCCGAAGGCCTGCTCGGCAGTGGCTTTCAGGCCGATGCACTCGAAAGCGTGGTGCACGCCCTGCCCGGTCAGCTCCCGCACGGCCGCGACCACGTCGATGTCCTTCGCCTGGATCAGGTCCGTGGCGCCGAACTGCCGCGCCAGTTCCAGCTTGCTGTCGAGCATGTCGATGGCGATGATCCGCCCGGCGCCGGCCAGCGCCGCGCCGTTGATCGCGGCCAGCCCGATGCCGCCGCAGCCGATCACGGCAACCGTCTCGCCGGGCGCCACCTTGGCGGTGTTGACCACCGCGCCGGTGCCCGTGGTGATGGCGCAGCCGATCAGCGCGGCGCGGTCCAGCGGCATGTCGCGCCGGATCGCCACGCAGGCGTGTTCGTGCACCAGCATCTGCTCGGCGAAGGCCGACAGGTTGGCGAACTGCGGCATCGGCTTGTGCTGGTAGGCCAGGCGCGGCTCGTCGCCCTTGGACCGGCGGGTGTCGGGGGACTCGCACAGCGACAGGTGCCCGGTCAGGCAGTGCTCGCAGTGGCCGCAGTAGACCGACAGGCAGGTCACCACGTGGTCGCCCGGCTTGACGGTGCGCACCTCCGAGCCCACCTGCTCGACCACGCCGGCGGCCTCATGGCCCAGCACCACCGGCGCCGGGTGCGGAAACACGCCGTCGACGAAATGGAGGTCGGAATGGCAGACGCCGACGGCGCGGGTGCGAATCAGCACCTCGCGCGGGCCGGGCTTGGCGATGGCGATGTCCTCGATACTGAGGGGTTGGCCGGGACGATGGAATACCGCAGCTTTCATGGCTGAACCTCTAAATGCGATGGGACGGACAAACAGGCGGGCATGCCGAAAGAGATGCCGGAAGGACGCCCGCCCACGGATCTGGACGTTACAGCGGTGCGACGGCGTCACCCCTCCCCGGTACGGGGGGGTGGGGGGTGGCGGTGCAGCGGTACGGCGGAACTACTGGGAAGACGGACGGCTGGCGGACGGCTTGCCGCTGGCGGGCGCATCGGCGGCGAGGTCGCGCAGCAGCGCCACCGCCTCGTCGCGTCCGCTCACGCCCAGTTTCATGAAGATATTCTTGAGGTGCCACTTCACGGTCTCGGGCGAGACTGCCAGCGTGCGCGCCACCATCTTGTTCGACATCGCCTGGGAGATCAAGGTCAGCACCTCGGTCTCGCGCTCGCTCAGGGCCTTGATCGGCGCGGAGCGGCGGGCCGGCGCGGCGGGCGCCTCGCGCTCGCGCCAGCGGCCCGATGCCTCGAGCAGCCGCTTCGTATAAAACGCCAGTACGGGATCGAGCGTGCCTTCGGCCAGCACCGTGCGCAGCAGCGTGACGCCGCCCGAGGTGGCATCGAGCAGGCTGCGCAGCAGGCCCAGCCGGTGGCCCAGGCGCAGCGCCTCGACCAGATGTTCCCGCGCGGCACGGCCATTGCCCCGGCCGTTCTCGGCCACCGCGCATTGCATATGGACGATGGCGCCATGCCGGCCGCGCGACGCCAGCACCGGGCTGGAGAGCATCGGGTGGAGCCGGGCCAGCGCCCCGTCGAAATCATGCCGATGCAGGCACAGGCCGATGCAGGCCAACTGCGCGTGCGCGGCGATCTCCCACACATCGGTCCGGCCCGCGTTGACGGCGGCCAGCTTGCGCACGCGCTCGATGGTCGCCTCGGCCAGATCGGTCTCGCCTTCGCGCAACTGCCAGCGGGAGCGCACGTTGAGCGCCATCACCAGCAGGCGGTCGAGGTTGTTGCGTACCGCGTAGTCCTCCAGGCGGTCCAGGCAGGCCGCGGCCTCCAGCCGCCGGCCAGCCACGCGGTGCGACAGCGACAGCATCAGCAGCGCGCGCAGCGTCGCATCCGGCACCGACACCGTTTCCAGCTGGCCAATCCACCGCTCCAGCAGCGTGCAGACGGCGTCGATCTCGTTGAGTTCGTAGAACGTCTCGCTCAGCAGCACCGCCGCCATGTGGGCCACGCCGACGTACTCGGCGCCAAGCTGGTCGGCCTCGTGCAGCACCTGCCGGAACACGGGCTCGGCCTGGAGCATCCTGCCTTCGATCGACAGGCTCAGGCCGGACAGGCATCGCCCGATCAGGTTGCTGAGCATGCCGCCACCGCCGTGATGCGTGCCATCGGCCAGTATCTGGCGGGCGCGTTCGTACTCGCCCCGATGCATGTGCAGCCAGCCCAGCACGTTGGCGCGCGAGGTCAGCACGAAATCGTCGGCATCGGGCGGGGCGGCTTCGAGTTCGGGCAGCAGGGCCACTGCTGCGCCGATATCGTCGCGCATCAGCGCCATGGCCCCGCGCAGCACGATGACCGCGAAGCGCTCGCGGGCGCCCAGCGCGGCGGCCTGGGCTTCCAGCCGGGGGATGGCCCGCGCGGTGGCGTCCAGCCTGAGCGAGCGCAAATCCACGTGGGCCTGCATCAGCTGCAGCGCGAAGCGCGACTCGATCTGCGCGACGGGCAGCAGGCGCAGCAGGCCACTCAACTGGCGGAAACTACCGCGCGCAAGCAACTCGGGCGCGCAGGTCTGGATGGCGTCGGCCGCCGCGCCGGCCTCGCCGGCCATCACCGCGTGCCGGACCGCCTCCTCCACCTGCCCGCGCTGCTCGAACCAGCGCCACGCCGCCGCGTGCAGCGCATGCTGCCGGGCCTGCGGCATGCGCGCCACGCGCGCCAGCAGCACCTCGCGCAACAGCGGGTGCAGCCGATACCAGCTTTCATGGTCGTGGCCGCTGACCTGGATGATGAACAGGTTGCTGCTGTCCAGCCGCACCAACCGGGTGGTCATGCGCGCCACGGCGCGCGGCTCGCCCACCAGCGTGGCGCACAGCGGCGCGCAGAAGCGGCTGCAGATGGCCACGCAGGTCAGCAGTTCCTGGTCGTCCGTGCCAAGCTGGCGCAGCACCTCGTGCTCGAAATAATCGGCAAAGGCGCTGGCGTCGCGCAGCGTGCTGGTGGAACCGGGGAAGAAGCCCGGCGTGCCGGTGCCGTGCTTGGCCTTGATGTCGAGCGCAAACAGCTGCAGGCCGGCGATCCAGCCATCGGTCAGCTCGTGCAGACGGCGCGCGTCACGCGGCGAGATCTCGCCGAGCTGGTCGCGCAGGTAGGCTTCGGACTCCTCGGGGCTGAAGCGCAGGTCGCGCAGGTCCAGCGTGGCCACCAGTCCCTGCGAATCGAGCCGCGCCAGCGAGAGCGGCAACGCGGCGCGCGAACAGAGCACGATGTGCAGGTGCGGCGGCGCATAGTCGAACAGCCATTGCAGCATCTGCCAGATGCGGGCGTCCTCTAGGAGGTGCACATCGTCCAGGATCAGCACGAGGTCGCGGGGCTGCGCGGCAATGGCCTCGATCAGCGTGACCACCCAATGCTCGATGGCCGAGGCATCGCTGCCGTCGCCCACCAGCGACGCCGCGTCGCGGACGATGTCGGCATCGATCAAGCCGATGCTGGCGAGCAGGCAATCGAAGAAGCGGGCCGGATCGTCGTCCTCCTCGGACAAGGACAGCCACGCCACCTCGAAGCCGAGCGACACCAGCGACTGACGCCAGCTGACGAGCGCGGACGTCTTGCCGCACCCGGCCGGCCCCTGAACGATTACGCAGCGCTTGTGCCGCGCTTCGAGCAGGCGCGCCGCAAGGGCCTCCCGCGCCAGCGGGCGGCGGGCGGGCCGTGGCGGTACCAGCTTGGTACCGGCGATGGGCTCGAAGTTGCGCGCGGAAGCCTCCGACAATGGCTTCGGCGCCGGGTCATACGAAGACATGTGTGTCGATTGTGCCGGGCTCGTCACCCAGGCAGGAGTTCTGCGCGATGGGAAGTCCGCATTATAGAGACGCGCCACCGGCCGGACCATCGGGGTCAGTCTGGAGGCCGCGCCGCGCCTGGGTTTCCGGCGCGCACGGGGGCCCGGGCCTCCCCAACGTCCACCCGGACCGGGTGGGTCGTGACGCGCAGGCGCCGTGCATGATGGCGTCGGCGGCAGGGATCCCCTTCCCGCCGCAGCGCCAAAAATCACGATGCGCGGCCTGACCGCGCCGACCAGGAGACACGATGTTCAAGAAGACCTGCATGCTCGTACTGGCATGCCTCGCCCAGGCCGCGGCGGCGCAAGCGCCCTACCCCAACCGCCCGATCACCTTCGTCCTGCCGTTCACCCCGGGCGGCGCCGCCGACATTGTCTCGCGCGCGCTGGCCGATGACATGGGCAAGCGCCTCGGCCAGCCGGTCATCGTCGAAAACCGTCCCGGCGCGTCCGGCATGATCGGCACGAATGTGGTGGCCAAGGCACCTGCCGATGGCTACACGGTCAGCATCACACTGACCCAGGCGATCCTGAACAATCAGTTCCTGTATACGAAGCTGCCGTACGACACCCGCAAGGAACTGGCCTTCGTCACCGAGATCTGCACCGCCGGCGTGTTGCTGGTGGCCAGCCCGAACGTGCCGGCCAAGGACATGAAGGAGTTGCTGGACTGGACCGCGCACCACCACGCCAGCTTCGGCTCGTGGGGGGTGGGCTCCTACGGCCATCTGGTCAGCTCGCACCTGGCCCGCACGCGCAAGGCCGACATCACGCACGTAGCCTACAAGGGCGAGGCACCGATGATCCAGGACCTCGTGGGCGGCCAGATCGACCTCGCCTTCGTCTCCGCCTTCGCCGCCAAGCCGTTCGTCGAAACCGGCAAGCTCAAGGTGCTGGCGGTGGCGTCGGACCGCCGCCTGCCCGGCCTGCCCAACGTGCAGACGCTGGCCGAGGCCGGCCTGACCGATCCGGAGTTCCAGGTCACCGGCCGCGTGGTGATGATGGTGCCGGCCAACACGCCCGCCCCGGTCGTCGAAAAGCTGGAAAGTGCTGCACGCGCCGCGATTGCCTCGGAGCCGATCCGCGCCCGCATGCGCGCCATCGCCATGGAGCCGATCGGCAACAGCAGCAAGCAGGCGCTGGCCAACTACGAGGCGATGTACCCGGTGCAACAGCGGCTGGTGATGAGCACGGGCGCCCGGCTGGACTGACCCCGCTACCTACCCGATGCGGGGGGGAGGGGGTGGGAGGGCCTGACCGTAACCTAGGCCCCTCCTTTCATCCAACGGTAGAAACACATGTTGTCTGGCATCAGGATCGTGGAAATCTGCGGTATTGGCCCGGGGCCGTTTTGCGCCATGCATCTGGCAGACCTCGGCGCGGATGTGATCGCGGTGGAACGCAGCCTGCCCGCGGGCACGGGTACGGGCACGCCACCCCCCGCAGGCAACGTGATCAACCGCGGCAAGCGCTCGGTCGTGGCCGACCTCAAGACGCCGGAAGGCCGCGAACTGGTGCTGCGCCTGATCGAGGACGCCGACGCGCTGATCGAAGGCATGCGCCCCGGCGTGATGGAGCGCCTGGGCCTGGGCCCCGATGCCTGCCACGCGCGCAATCCCCGCCTGGTCTACGGCCGGATGACCGGCTGGGGCCAGTCCGGCCCGATGGCGCAGGCCGCCGGGCACGACAACAACTACATCTCGCTGTCGGGCGCGCTGTACTACAACGGCGGGCCGGTCGAGCCGCCCTCCTCCGCCATCACCGTGGTGGGCGACATCGGCGGCGGCGCGCTGTATCTGGCGATTGGCCTGCTGTCCGGCATCCTCAACGCGCGCGCCACGGGCAAGGGCACGGTGGTCGATGCGGCCATCGTCGACGGCTCGGCGCACATGCTGCAACTGCTGCTCGCCACGCAGGCCAAGGGCTTCGTCACCGGCCAGCGCGGCGACAACATCTTCGACAGCTCGCATTTCTACGCCACCTACCGCTGCGCGGACGGGCACTGCATCACGGTCGGGTCGATCGAGCCGCAGTTCTACGCGCTGCTGCTGGAAAAGCTCGGCGTGGCCGAGGATCCGCGCTTCGCACGGCAGTGGGACCGCAAGCGCTGGCCGGAACTGCACCGGCACTTCGCGGAACTGTTCGCCAGCCGCACCCGCGCCGAATGGAGCGCGCTGCTGGAGAACACGGACGTCTGCTTCGGCCCGGTGCTGAGCCCCGAGGAAGCGGCCAGGCACCCGCACAACGTGGCGCGTGGCGTCTATGTGGAGAGCGAAGGCCGGCTCCAGGCCGCGCCGGCGCCGCGCTTCGACGGCGAAGCGCGCCAGCCCGGCGCCATCCCGACGCACGGTCAGCATACGGCCGAAATCGCGGCCGGGCTGGCGCAAGGCGCCGCCAGCGTCTGGCGTTCTTCCGCCAAGGCTTGAGCGGAGCGTTGTGATGGCGAGTGCAACCCAACGCGGCGCCGCGCCGCAACCGGCCGGGCGCCTCCAGCCGAAGCTGTCCGCCCTGATCGCGGAGGTGCGCGCGGTGCGCGATGAACTGGACCGCACGCTGGCGCGGCATGGCATGCCCAGCCGCGATGCGGCGGCCTCGCGCGCGCGGCTGCTCGACCAGTGGATCCGGCAGGCGCAAGGCCGGCGGCAACTGGTCTGCCTGGCCTGCGGCGCGGAGCAGGGGCTGCTCCAGCAGGGGCATCTGGAGATCGGCCGGCGCACCGCCGCCGGCACCACGGACCGCGCCCTGCGCGCGCTCTACTGGGCCAGCGTGCAGCGATGGAGCCGCGCGCCGGGCAGCCGTCCGATGCGCGACGACACCCCGGCGACGTCTGTGGCAGCGCCATCGACATCGCCAGCCGTCGCGCCCGACATGTGTGGCGACTGCGACGACCTGCGCCAGGACATCCGCCGCTATACCCCGCATGCCGAACTGGCGCGGGACGGCGTCAACGAGCCGCCCCGGCCCCATGGGGCGGCCGAATGCCGGTATCGCTGCGGCACCTGCGCCACGCAATGGGTGCGGCGCGTGCCCCCGTTCGAACCGTTTGCCGTCTGGGCCGTGGTACCCGCCCGGCATGCGGCCCCGCTGTACCGCTGAAGCTTTCCTGAACAGGCCCTCCATCGCTGGATGTCGGTTCCGGCGATGGCCTTTACTCCGACCTCAGGGTCGGATTTTTTTTGGGCGGTGTTGGGCAAGACAGCGTGCGAAGGAGGTAAGGGTCTGCACGGATGGGTAGTGCGCAAATGCCACAGTCCGCCCATCGGGAGTGGGCAGGTTTGAAGGGCATCCGCGCTTTACTGTGCGTGCGCCGTGAAAGCGGACGCGCAGCCAGCCAATGCGCTGGTTCCTAGAACGATAAGGAGACCCTCAAGCATGAAACGGAAGTTCATTACCCTGGCAGCGCTGGCCCCGCTCGCGATCACGGCCCATGCGCAGACGAGCGTCACGTTGTATGGCGTGGTCGATGGTTCCATCGAGTACGTCAACCGGGTCGCCGCCTCGGCCGCCACGCCCAACCAGGGCGGCAGCCGCGTCGGCATGCCCTCCGTGGGCGGTCTGTCCGCCTCGCGCTGGGGCCTGCGTGGTGTGGAAGACCTCGGCGCCGGCAACCAGGCGCTGTTCGTGCTCGAAAGTGGCTTCCAGTGGGATAGCGGTTCCCTGCAGGGCGTACCGCTGTTCAATCGCCAGTCGTTCGTCGGCCTGCAGAACGATGCCTTCGGCAAGCTGACCTTCGGCCGCCAGTACACCTCGTTCTTCGAGGGCATGGCCAACTTCGCGCCGATGCGCTTCGCCGCCACGTACGAGCCGGGCATCTGGTGGATGGGCCTGAACTACCGCGAAGACAACATGGCCAAGTACATCGGCAAGTGGGGCCCGATCCAGGCCGCCGCGCACTTCTCGTTCGGCACCGGCGTGGCCGTGCAGAACGCCGCCATCGCCCTGGCCAACGGCGGCGCCGGCGAGGTGCCGGGCAACTTCAAGGACAACACCGGCTACGGCGCCTCGCTGATGTACCTGAACGGCACCGGCCTGGGCCTGGCGATTGCTGCCGACGAATGGCGCCCGGCGGCGCAGGTCGGCGCACCGGGCAAGATGACCAAGCTCGGCGCGGCGGGCCTCTACAACACCGGCCCGTTCAAGTTCACGCTTGGCTATCGCTACAACAAGGGCGAGTTCGCCAGCGGCGCCACGCTGCTGCGTGACGACTACTGGTGGGCGGGCGTGAACTACCAGGCCACGCCGGCCTGGGGCCTCTCGCTGGCCTACTACTACGCGGACGTGAAGGGCGCGCGCGCCACGGCCACAGCAGCCGAGACCAATCCGCCCAATATGCAGCAGGTCACCTTCACCACCACCTACAACTTCAGCAAGCGCACCGACGTCTATATGTCGGTCGGCTACGCCCACAACGGCGGGCTGAGCTTCGACGGCCTGGCCACGGCCTACGCCTTCAAGTACCCGACCATGTCTGGCCAGCAGAACATGGTCGGCGTCACGATCGGCGTGCGCCAGATCTTCTGACCGCCCCCCGGCCACCCGTTCTTGGGGGGACCCCCACCCCCCCGGGAACGGCATCATCCCTGACAGACCCCCACAGTCCCAAGGATGACGACCATGGCCAACGCCGTACCAGACGCCACCACGCCCCCCGGCCGTACGCTGCGGCATACCCGCAGCATCCTGTGCCGCGGCTACCTGCGCGACGATGGGCGCTACGACATCGAGGCCGAGATGCAGGACATCTCCGCCGTCGCCACCGAGCTGCCGTTCACCGACCTGCCCGCCGGCGGCCACCTGCACCGGATGCACCTGACCATGACCGTCGATGCCGGCATGGTGATCCACCACTTCGCCGCCCGTACCGAGACCGGCCCCACGCCTTACTGCGCCGAGATCAACGCCGCCTACGCCACCCTGATCGGGCTGCACATCGGCAAGGGCTTTCATCAGGCAGCCCGGCAACGGCTGGCCGGCGTGCGCGGTTGCACGCACCTGACCGACCTGCTCGGCCCGCTGGCCACCACGGCGATGCAGACCATGATGTCGATCCAGCGCGAGGAAACGCCCTGGCACACCAAGCTCCACGGCAGCACCCCGCTGCCCCAGCCCTGGGTGCTGGATACCTGCCACGCCTACCGCCTGGACGGCGAGGCCGCCCAGGTTATCTGGCCGATGCACCGCCGGGCAGCGCCGGTACGCGAGTCCACGCCGCAAGAGTGATCGTCCATCCACATATAGTGCGGATTTCGCCACATCGCTCGCTTGCAATGAAGTTGTTATAATCGCCCGACTTCAAAAAACTCCGAATCCGCGCCCCGCCCGCGGCTCCGTCCGCTCAGCGCCATCCCGCAGTTTCCATGGCAGTCCACCGGACGGCGTCTGACAGGCCCCGCGGACCCGACAAGCGTGCCGAGGAAACCCGTGGCCGGTACTGAAATCGCAACGCCAGGCGCCCCGCTCGCGGGAGCCGCCGTGTCATCGGGCAGCTCGTTCCACACGGCCATGCGCATCCTGCCCGCCTCCCAGCGGCAGGCCATGTTCGAGATCTACGCGTTTTGCCGCGCCGTGGACGATATTGCCGATGGCGACACCCAGCACGCCGACCGTCTGGCCGCGCTCGAGCAATGGCGCGCGGACATCGCCGCCTGCTACGCCGGCCGGGCGCCCGCCGCGCTTGAGCCGCTGAATGTGCAGATTCAGGCATTCAACCTCCAGCAGCAAGACTTCTGCGACGTCATCGACGGCATGATCATGGACGTCGTGTCGACCATCGTCGCGCCGGACGCCGCCACGCTGGACACCTATTGCGACCGCGTGGCCAGCGCCGTGGGCCGGCTGGCCGTACGCGTGTTCGGCATCGACGAAGCACCCGGCATTGCGCTGGCGCACCATTTGGGCCGCGCGCTGCAGCTGACTAATATCCTGCGCGATATCGACGAGGACGCCGGCATCGGCCGCCTGTACCTGCCCGCCGAGGCGCTGGCCGCCGCCGGCATCCCGATCGGCACGCCGCACGCGGTGATCCATCACCCCGCCATCGGCACGGTCTGCCAGGGCCTGGCGCGGGAAGCGCAGGCTCACTACGACGCCTCCGCCGCCATCATGGCGCGCTGCCCGGCGCGCGTGGTGCGCTCGCCGCGCATCATGTTCGAGGTCTACCACGGCATTCTCACGCGCCTGCTGGCGCGTGGCTGGCAGCCGCCGCGCACGCGTGTGCGCGTGCCCAAGGCCAAGCTCGTGTGGATCCTGCTCCGGCATGCCATTGCCTGACCCGACACACCTAATATGGAAGAGGATGGGCCGCCGCCCGGCGCGCCATCCGCAGAGAGAGAAGTGCCCCCAGAATTGATGAACCAGGCCGCAACGATCACCCGCCCCGAATTCGCCACCACCGACGCGCTGGCCGCCAGCGTGAACCGGCTCGCCCAGCCTGCCCTGCCGGACCCGCTCGACGCCGGCATCGCCCATGCCGTGGATACCCTGCTCGCCCAGCAACAGGCCGATGGCCACTGGGTCTATGAGCTGGAAGCCGACGCCACCATCCCGGCCGAATACATCCTGATGGTGCATTACCTCGGCGAGCAGGCCGACCCGGTGCTCGAGGGCAAGATCGCCAACTACCTGCGCCGCATCCAGAACGCCGATGGCGGCTGGCCGCTGTTCCACGCGGGCGCCTCCGACATCAGCGCCAGCGTGAAGGGCTACTTCGCGCTCAAGATGGCCGGGGACGACCCCGAGGCCGCGCACATGCGCCGCGCCCGCGCCGCCATCCACGGGATGGGCGGCGCCGAGGCGAGCAACGTCTTCACGCGCACCCTGCTGGCCCTGTACGGCGTGATGCCGTGGCAGGCCGTGCCGATGATGCCCGTGGAAATCATGCTGCTGCCGCAGTGGTTCCCGTTCCATCTCTCCAAGGTCTCGTACTGGGCGCGCACGGTGATCGTGCCGCTGCTGGTGCTGAACAGCCTGCGTCCGCGGGCGCGCAACCCGCGCAAGATCGGCATCGACGAACTGTTCCTGCGCCCGGCCCAGTCCACCCGGCTGCCGGCGCGCGCGCCGCACCAGAGCCCGCTCTGGGTGGGCGTGTTCCGCGCGCTGGACGCCGTGGTGCGCGTGGCCGAGCCGCTGTTCCCGCGCAGCCTGCGCGCGCGGGCCATCGAGCGCGCCCGCACGTTCACCGTGGAGCGCCTGAACGGCGAAGACGGCCTCGGCGCCATCTTCCCGGCGATGGTCAACTCGGTGCTGATGTTCGACGTGCTCGGCGTGCCCGAGAGCGACCCGGACCGCGCCATCGCGCGCCGCTCGATCGACAAGCTGCTGGTCGTCCGCGACGATGAAGCCTATTGCCAGCCGTGCCTGTCGCCGGTCTGGGACACTTCGCTGGCCAGCCACGCGCTGCTGGAAGTGGGCGAGCCGCGCGCCATCGCCGCCGCCGTGCGCGGCCTGGACTGGCTGGTGCCGCTGCAGGAACTCGACCTCAAGGGCGACTGGATCGTGCGCCGCCCGGACGTGCGGCCCGGCGGCTGGGCCTTCCAGTACGCCAATGCCCACTATCCGGACGTGGACGACACCGCCGTGGTGGCCGCCGCGATGGACCGCGCCGACAAGGGCGACCGGACCGACCGCTACAAGACCGCCGTGGCGCGTGCCTGCGAGTGGGTCGTCGGCATGCAGAGCAGCAACGGTGGCTGGGGCGCCTTCGAGCCCGAGAACACCCATCTCTACCTGAACAACATCCCGTTCGCCGACCACGGCGCGCTGCTGGACCCGCCCACGGCCGATGTCTCGGCGCGCTGCCTGGCCATGCTCTGCCAGCTCGGCCAGATGCCGGCCAACAGCGAGCCCGCCGCGCGCGCGCTGCGCTACCTGCTGGACGAGCAGGAAGCGGACGGCAGCTGGTTCGGCCGCTGGGGCACCAACTATATCTATGGCACGTGGAGCGCGCTGTGCGGCCTGAACGCCGCCGGCATCGGCGCCAACGCGCCCGAAGTGCAGCGCGCGGCCAAGTGGCTGCTGTCGATCCAGAACCCGGACGGCGGCTGGGGCGAGTCGGGCGACAGCTACAAGATCGCCTATCGCGGCTACGAGCGCGCGCCGAGCACGGCCTCGCAGACCGCCTGGGCCATGCTGGGCCTGATGGCAGCCGGCGCCGGCGACCATCCGGCGGTGGTGCGCGGCGTGGAATTCCTGCTGCGCACGCAGGCCAGCCATGGTTTCTGGGACGAGCCGTATTTCACGGCCGTGGGCTTCCCGCGCGTGTTCTACCTGCGCTACCACGGCTATGCACGCTTCTTCCCGCTGTGGGCGCTGGCGCGCTTCCGCAACCTGCTGCGCGAGGGTAACCACGCCGTGGCGTGGGGCCTGTGAGCCCCGCCCACGCCCCGGTGCTGGCGGTGAGCGGCATGCGCTTCGAGGCGCAGATCGCAGCCGGCCCCGGTATCGAAACGCTGTACGGCCGCCGTGACGCCGCGCTGGCGCGGGCCCTCGACCAGGCATTGAAGCATGGCCGCGCGGGCGGCTTCGCGGGGGTGATCAGCTTTGGCGTGGCGGGCGGGCTCGACCCGACGCTGCCGCCGGGCACGGTCATCGTGGCCACCGGCGTGCGCGCTGGCGCCGAATCGTTCCGCACCGACCCGTTCTGGAGCGCCGCCCTACGCCGCGCGCTGCCGCAGGCGGTGCCCGGCCTGCTGGCCGGCGCCGACACCGCCGTGACCACCGTGGCGGACAAGGCCGCGCTGCATGGCCTGCACGGCGCGCTGGCGGTAGACATGGAATCGCACATCGCCGCCCGCATAGCCCGCGCGCACGGCCTGCCCTTCACCGCGCTGCGCGTGGTGGTGGACCCGGCCGACCGCCCCGTGCCACCGCTGGCCGTGGCCGGCATGGGCGCCGATGGCAGCACCGATATCGGCGCCATCCTCATCGGCCTGCTCAAGGCCCCCCATCACCTGCCCGGCCTGCTGCGCCTGGGCCAGGACGCCGCGGYAGCCCGCCGCGCGCTGCAAGCCGCCCGCCGGGCGCTGGGCGAGGAATTCGGCTTGCCTGCGTCGGCGCTGGCTTAGGACTCGTCCTAACCGGCGACCGGCCAACCAACTCAGCCAAACTTCCGCGCCGCATCGCGCGCGAGGCCTGAGCCGATGCCGCCGAACAGATCCCCTTCCACGCGCTTGGCGCCCGGCAGCAGTTCCGCCAGGCGCTGGCGCAGCAGCGGCACGCTGCTGGAGCCGCCGGTGAACAGGATCGTATCGACCTGATCCGCCGTCACGCCGGCTGTGTCCAGCATGTGGCGTACCGTGCTCTCGGTCTTCGTCACCAGCTTGGCGATGGCGCCATCGAAGTCATCGCGCGTAATCAGCAGCTGGGTGTCCGGGGCGATGCGGTGCAGGTCCACCCAGGTCTTTTCTTCCTCGGACAGCGCGATCTTGGCCGCCTCTACCTGGATGGCGAGCCAGTGGCCGGCGCGGTCCTTGATCAGCCGGATCAGGCGGTCCAGCTTCTCGGTCTCGGCGGCGTCACGGTAGTTATCCATCACCAGCGACCACGCCTTGCGCGTGTAGAGCAGGTTGATGGTGTGCCAGCTCGCCAAATCGAAATACTGGCTCGACGGCATTTCCTTGCCGTTGCGTAGCTGGCTGCCCAGCCCCAGCAGCGGCATGGCGCTGGCCAGGCTCAGGGCGCGGTCGAAGTCGGTCCCGCCGATATGGACACCGCCGTTGGCCAGGATGTCGGCCTTGCGGTCGAGCTTCTTGGCGCGGTCCGGTGACAGCCGCACCAGCGAAAAGTCGGACGTACCGCCGCCAATGTCGGCCACCATCACCAGTTCCTCACCCGAGATGCCGGCCTCGTAGTCGAACGCGGCGGCAATCGGCTCGTACTGGAACGCGATCTCCTGGAAGCCCGCCGCGCGGGCGATCTCGCCCAGCGTGTCCTCGGCCAGTTGATCGGCCTTGGGGTCTTCGTCGATAAAGAACACTGGCCGGCCCAGCACCGCCTTGGTGAACGTGGTGCCGGCCGCCAGTTCGGCGCGGCGTTTCAGTTCGCCGATGAAATGGGCCAGCAGCTGGCGGAAGGGCATGGCCTGGCCCATGACCTCGGTGCTGTCGTCCATCATCGACGTGCCGAGCAGGCTCTTGAGCGAGCGCATCAGCCGGCCCTCGTAGCCGGCCAGATAGTCGCCCAGCGCGGCGCGCCCATAGCTGACCAGCGGGTCCTCGGCATGGAAGAAGATCACCGACGGGAGCGTGGTCTTGCCATCTTCCAGCGGCAACAGCACCGGCTGGTGGGGGCGCAGCCAGCCTACCGTGGAGTTGGACGTGCCGAAGTCGAGACCGCAAGCGTGGGACATTGTTCTGCCTACCTTTCAATTCTGGGCCGCTATTGTAGTGGAGCCGGACGGCTCAGGCAGACGCAATGGCCATGCCCACCCCCTCGTCATTGCCGACTTGACATGCCCCGTCGCGTCCTCCTATCCTTCGCGTGTTCCTTCTTTAAGATCGATGTTCTATCTTACAGAACTTCTCAAAGCACATCCGGACACACGAAAACCGCAGGAGACACCCGCATGTTCCGTTCCGCCCCGATCCGTTCCCGCCTTCGTTCCCGCCTCCGTTCCAGCCTTCCGTTGCCGGCCCGCGCGCTGGCGGTGACGCTGCTTGCGGCCCCGCTGCTGACCGGCGCTCCCGCCGCGCTGGCCGCCGATGCCTGGCCGAACCAGCCCGTGCGGCTGGTGGTGCCGTTCCCGCCGGCTGGCGGCACGGACGTGCTGTCGCGCCTCGTCTTCAACAAGGTCGGGGCGGCCACGCACTGGACCGTGGTGGTCGAGAATCGCGCCGGCGCCGGCGGCAATATCGGGCTGGATACGGTGGCCAAGGCCCGCGCGGACGGCTACACGGTCGGCATGGGCCAGACCGCCAACCTCGCCATCAATCCGTCGCTCTATCCCAAGATGCCGTACGACGCCGTCCGCGACTTCACGCCCGTGGTGCTGGTATCCGCCCAGCCGGTGGTGGTGATCGTGCGGCAGGATGCGCCGTTCAAGACGCTGGCCGATCTGGTGGCGGCGGGCAAGGCCAAGCAGTTGTCGATGGCCTCGGCCGGCACCGGCACCGTGGGCCACCTGACCGGCGAGATGTTCCAGCGCCGCGCCGGCATCAAGGCGCTGCACGTGCCGTATAAGGGCGCCTCCCCGGCGCTGACCGACCTGATGGGCGGCCAGACCGACTTCTACTTCGCCACGCCGCCCATCGCCCTGCCGATGCTCAAGGCCGGCAAGCTGCGCGCGCTGGCCGTGACCTCCGCCAAGCGCCTGCCGCTGCTGCCCAACGTGCCCACCGTGGCCGAACAGGGCTACGCCGGCTTCCAGGCCGAGGACTGGAAGGCGCTCGTGGCGCCCGCCGGCACGCCCGCCGAGGTGGTGCAACGCCTGAACGCCGAGGTGAACAAGGCCCTGAAGGACCCGGACACCGTGGCCAGGCTGCGCGAGGAAGGCAGCGAGCCGCGCGGCGGCAGCCCCGCCGACCTGGCCAGCGTCATCAAGGCCGAGAACACGCGCTGGGGCACCATCGTGCGTGAGTCCGGCGCCAAGGCTGAGTAATCTTTTCAAGGCAGGACCCGTCATGCAACCGCACCCGCAACCGCAACCGAACAAGCCGCTCCGCAACATCCGCGTGCTCGACCTCACCAACGTGCTGGCCGGCCCGTTCTGCTGCCATCAGCTGGCGCACATGGGCGCGGAGGTGATCAAGGTGGAGACGCCGGGCACCGGCGACCTCGCGCGCCAGCTTGGCGCCGATGCCGACCTGAACCAGCGCCTGATGGGCGTGTCCTTCCTCGCCCAGAACCCGGGCAAGCGCTCGATCACGCTCAACCTCAAGCACGCGCGCGGCAAGGAGGTGTTCCGCAAGCTCGTGGCCAGCGCCGATGTGCTGGTCGAGAACTTCCGGCCCGGCGTGATGAAGCGGCTCGGCCTTGGCCATGAAGACCTGAAGGCCGTGAATCCGCGCCTGATCTACTGCGCGATTTCGGGCTTCGGCCAGGACGGCCCGCTCTCGGACCTGCCTGCCTACGACCAGATCATCCAGGGCATGTCGGGCGTGATGAGCATCACCGGCGACCCGGAAACCGCGCCGTACCGCGTGGGCTATCCGGTCTCCGACACCATCGGCGGCATCACGGCGGCCTTCGCCATCGCGGCGTCGCTGGCGGACACCACGCGCACCGAGGGCTATTTCCTCGACGTGTCGATGCTGGAAGCCACGCTCGCCACGATGGGCTGGGTGGTCTCCAACCACCTGATCGCCGGCAAGGCGCCCTCGCCGATGGGCAACGAGAACATGACGGCCAGCCCGTCCGGCACCTTCCGCACCGGCGACGGCCTGCTCAACATCGCCGCGAACAAGCAGGAGCAGTTCGAGGCCGTGTGCCGCGTGCTGGGCCGCCCCGAACTGGCCACCGATGCACGCTTCGCGCAGCGCCAGGCCCGGCTGACCAACCGCCGCGCGCTGACCGAGGCGCTTGAGGCGGAACTGGCCCGCGAGCCCGCCACGGTCTGGTGGCAATGGCTGAACGAGGCCGGCGTGCCGGCCGGGCCGGTGCTGAACGTGCCCGACACGCTGGCCCATCCGCAGGTGCGCGACCGCGGCATGATCGGCGATTTCCCCGATGTGCCCGGCGTGGGCCGCGACATCCGGCTGGTGCGCACCGGCTTCAAGGTCAACGGGCAGGCACCCGCCGTGGACACCCCGCCACCCGAACTGGGCCAGCACACCCGCGACATCCTCGTCGAACTCGGCTACGCCGACGCCGACATCGACACCCTGAAACAGGAGCGCGCGCTATGAGCGACAAGACGATCGACGCCGGCCAGCAGGCCTCGCAGGACTGGTGGCACACCGAAATCATCGACATGAAGCCGGGCGAGATCCGCTATCGCGGCTACCCCATCGAGCAACTGATTGGCAATGTCTCCTTCGCCCAGATGATCTGGCTGATGCTGCGCGGCGACCTGCCGGGGCCCGGCCAGGGCGAATTGCTCGACGCCGCGCTGATGGCGGCGGTGGACCATGGCCCGCAGGCGCCGAGCATCGCGATTGCGCGCATGGCGGCCACGTGCGGCGTGGGGCTGAACAACGCGATGGCATCGGCCGTGAACGTGCTGGGCGACGTGCACGGCGGCGCCGGCGAGCAGGCGGTGGAGCTGTATCAGGACGTGGCGCAGCGCGAGGATGCCGGCGCCACGCGCGAGGCAGCCGTGGCGGCGGCGCTGCAGGCCTACCGGGAGCTGCGCGGCAAGTTTGTGTCGGGTTTCGGGCACCGCTTCCACCCGCTCGACCCGCGTGCGCCGCGCCTGCTGGCGCTGGTGGATCAGGCGGCCGCCGCCGGTGTGGTCTCCGGCCGCTACGCGGGCATCGCCCGCGCGGTGGAGCAGGCGCTCGGCGCCGGCCGGGCGAAGCCGATTCCGATGAATATCGACGGCGCCACGGCGGTGATCTATGCCGAACTGGGCTTCCCGGCCCCGCTCGCGCGCGGCCTGTTCTGCCTGTCGCGCTCGGTCGGCATCCTCTCCCACGCCTGGGAACAAACCCAGCAAGGCGGCCGCAACAAGGGCCCGATCCCCCGCCAGTTCATCTGGACGTACGACGGCGTGCCGCAGCGGGATGTGCCGGGCGCGCAATAGCCCGAGACGCCGTCAGCGGATCTCCGGATACTGCGTCGCCCCTGCCGCTGCCAGCGGCAGGCTGTCGTAGGCGGCCACGTCGGGCACGACGAAGCGCTGCACCACCACCGCCTCAAGCAACCCGGCGTAGCGGGCGTCCTCGTGCAGGCTGCACAGCTTGTCCACGAGCCGCTCCCGGTCCGGCGCCGGCAGGGTCTGGGCGGCTACCAGTAGCGGGATCGGCGTCCACGGCGTGACGGCGATGGTGTCCACCCCGGCCAGCCACGCCGGCTCATGCTTTCGTACGAGTTCGAGAAAATAGCTGTCGAGGGCGGTCACGTCGATCTGTCGCCCCTGCAGCGCCTCCAGCACGCGCGGCGGCGTGTCGAGCGGGCCGACCGAGGCCGAATACAGCGCGCTGCCCGACTCTCCCGCGTACGGGGCCAGCAGCAGCCGCGCCGCCTGATAGCCCGACTGCGAATGCGGCACCATCCAGCCGAAGCGCTGCCCGAAGGTATCGGGCAGGCTGCGCCAGCCGCATTCGCGCCGCACCAGCAGTTCGCTCCGATAGCGCGGCAGCCCGCCGTACGCCTCCACCGCCGGCACCGGCGCCACCAGCGGCACCACGGGCGCGACGTGTTCCGCGAACGGCAGTCCGCACATGAAGCCGCATACCAGGTCGCGCCGCTGCCACAGCGCCTTCAGGGAGGCCGGCCAGGCGTGCGGAATCACACGCACCGGCCAGTCGAGATCGGCGAAGACCTGCACGAACAGCCGCTGCCACGCCTCGGCCACTGCCGGCGTGGCGTTGTACATGCGCGTCGAGGCAACGCCGTGCGCCATCTCAGGCAAACCGCAGCGTCTGGCCGAGCCCCAGCGCCCGCGCCTTGGTCAGCATGGCATGGCCGAGCGCGATGTCCGTGGTGGACAGCCCGCGGTGCCAGAACAGGATGGTCTCGTCGTCGCGCTCGCGGCCCGGCTTCAGCCCCGCCACGATCTGGCCCAGCTCGGCATGGAGGTTTTCCTCGTTCAGCCGCCCGCTGTCCACGTGCTGGCGCAGCGCGCCGAACGGCAGCCCCTTGCGGCACTGGCCCCAGTCGTCCACCACCATCTTGCTCATGATGTCGGTCAGGGACAGCTCCACGGCGCTCATCGTGCCGTACGGAATCACCAGCGCGCCGGGCTTGATCCATTCGGTCAGCAGCATCGGCGTGGGCGCCGGCAGGCGGGAGGCTTCCACGATGATGTCCGCCCCGCGCACGCAGGACTCCCAGTCGTCAGTCACGATCACCGGCTTGCCGAGGTCGCGCGTCAGCCGGGCGGCAAAGGCGTCGCGGCTCTCCGGGCGGCGCGAATGGACGCGGATTTCGTCGAAATCGAAGATCGAATCGAGCAGCCGCACGTTCCAGTACGAAGTCCCGCGTGCGCCCACGTGGCCGAGGATCTTGCTGCCCTTGCGCGCCAGATGCCGCGCGCCGAGCGCCGTCACGGCGCCGGTGCGCATGTCGGTGATGGCCGTGGCGTCGATCACGGCCAGCGGCACGCCGTTGTCCGGGTCGAACAGGTTCAGCAGCGCCATTTCCGACGGCAGGCCCTGCTTGTAGTTATCGACATAGTCCGAAACCACCTTCACCCCGGCCACGTGCAGCGGCTTGATAAAGCCACGCAGCACGTTGAAATGGCCCTTGTCCGACGACTCCGGCACCAGGTGCACGCGCGGCTCGATCACGGTCTCGCGGCGGCCCTGCGCGGCCAGCGCGCCTTCCACCGCCGCCAGGATCTCGGCATCGGTCAGCGCCAGTTCGGCCACGTCCGGCCCGTTCAGGTAGGTCAGGTACAACTCTTTCACGGCGGTCTCCTTACTGCATCGGGGGAATGTTGGCGCGGTGCACGATGGCGCGCCATTTGAGCGTCTCGGCGGCGATGGTGCCGCCGAACGCCTGCGCGCTGTTGCCCACGGGCTCCAGGCCCAGCGCGTCGAGTTTTTCTTTCACATCGGGCTGGCGCAGCACGGTGGCCACATCGGCCTGCCATTTCTGGACGATGGCGTCCGGCGTGCCCTTCGGCGCCACCAGCCCGTACCAGGAGGTCACGTCGAAGCCCGGATAGCCCGATTCCGCCACCGTCGGCACGTTCGGCAACTGCGGCAGGCGGCGCGGGCTGGCCACGGCCAGCGGCACCAGCTTGCCGGTGCGGATGTGCTGCAACACCGTGGAAATCCCCCCGAACATCATCTGCACCTGCCCGGCCAGCACGTCGTTGAGCGCGGGCGCCATGCCGTTGTAGGGCACGTGCACCATCTTGATACCGGCCTCCAGGTTCAGCAGCTCGCCCGCCAGATGCGCGCCGCTGCCGTTGCCGGGCGAGGAGAAATTGAGTTCGCCCGGGTGGGCCTTGGCGTAGCTGACCAGATCCTTCAGCGAGCGGGCGTGGACGGCCGGATTCACCACCAGCACGTTCGGCGACGCCGCGAGCATGGTCACGGGCACGAAGTCGCGCGTCTCATAGCCGAGTTTCGGGAACAGGATGGGGTTCACGGTCAGGTTGCCGGCCGGGGCCAGGCCCAGCGTGTAGCCGTCCGGCGCGGCGCGGGCCACGGCCTCCATGCCGATATTCCCGGCGGCGCCGGGCTTGTTGTCCACCACGATGGACTTTCCCCACTTCTCGCCCAGTTTCTGGCCGATGAGGCGCGGCAGCGCGTCCGCCACGCCGCCGGCGGCGAATGGCACGATGATCCGCACCGGCTTGGCGGGATAGGTCGAATGGGTGTCCGGCTGCGCGTTGGCTGGCGCCGCCCATGACAGCGCTACCGGCAGCAGCCATGCCGCTGCCAGCCTGAAAAGATGACGATTCACTGCGGGCTCCCCGTGCTTTGCGATCGCGATGCTGCCGCCGTGACAGCGCTTCCGGCTTGTCTTCGGCAGCAGCTTGTATAGACTGATCTTATCGATCCTGTCTGATACTGTATAGACAACTTTTTGCAGATCGAAAAGCGGTTTCCGCATAAGCGGCGCAATCCCCGCGTCATCCCTGTGTCGCGCACGGCGTTGGTGCGATGCGGCACAATGCGCGGGCATCGTCAGGGGTGGCCGGCGCCGCATTTCACCGAAGCGGACCGCGCGCACCATTACAGAGAGCCAGGAGCCTGCATGTCATCGACCCCTTCGTCGGCCACGCCGACGCCCGCCTTCCAGCGCATCAAGGACTATGTGCAGGGGGAGATCGAGGCCGGCACCTGGGGCGAGGGGGACGCCATCCCGCCCGAACTGCGGCTTGCGGCCCAGTTCGGCGTTTCGCGCATGACGGTGAACCGCGCGCTCAACGAGCTGGAGGCGGAACAGGTGCTGGTGCGGCGCAAGGGCGCCGGCACGTTCGTGGCGCCGCAGCGCTACCAGGCCACCGTGGTGGAGATCCGCAGCATTGCCGAGGAGATCCGCGCGCGCGGCCACCGCCACCGCAGCGCGCTGTTCCGGCTGGAACGCCAGCACGCCACGCGCATGCTGGCCACCCAGTTCGGCGTGGCCGAGCGCAGCATGCTGTTCCATTCGGTGATCCTGCACTACGAGAACGACGCGCCGATCCAGGTGGAAGACCGCTGGGTCAATCCGGCGCTGGCGCCGGGCTATATGGAAATCGACTTTGGCGCGGTCACGCCCAACGAGCACTTGATGCGGGTGGCGCCGCTACAGCGCGCCGAGTACCAGATCGAGGCGCAACTGCCCACGGCCGAGGTGGCGGAGATGCTGGCCATCGGCGAGGCGGAGCCGGCGCTGGTGCTGCGCCGCCGCACGTTTTCGCGCGATGCGGTGGCCTCGCTGGTGGTGTTGTGGCACCCGGGCAAGCGGTATCGCTTCGGGGGCGCGCTGGGGTAGGCCCGCCTAGGCGGCGGTGACGCAGTCCATCGACGTCGGCGCCGGTGCGGGCGCTTCCGGGGTCTCGTCGATCACCATGCTCGACCCGAGCACGAACTGGTCGCGGCCCCGCTGCTTGGCCATGTAGAGCGCGCGGTCGGCTTCGGAAAACAGGTTGCGCCACAGCGACTCGCGGCTCGTGGCGCCGCCGTGCAGCTGCGCCACGCCGATGCTGACGCTGGCATGCCCGCCCCGCCCCGGCAGTTCGATCGCCCGCACCTTGCGCAGGATGCGGTTGGCCAGCGCCGTGGCCTGCTGTTCGTCCGTGTGGGGGCAGAGGATGCAGAATTCCTCGCCACCGTAGCGCGCGGCGATGTCCGAAGCGCGGCGCGAGTTGTCCAGCGCGGCGGCAATCTCGCGCAGCACGTTGTCGCCGGCGTGGTGGCCGTGGGTGTCGTTGACCTGCTTGAAGTGGTCCACGTCGATGACGAGGCAGGACAGCGCCTCGCGCTCGCGCTGCCAGCGCGCCACCAGGCCCATGGCGGTCATGTCCAGCGCGCCGCGGTTCAGCAGGCCGGTCAGTGCATCGACCCGCGCCCCGCTCTCGTTCCGGGCGATGATCTGTTCCATCGCCATCAGGCTGAAGCCGAACAGGCCCAGCAGCACCGCCACCAGCGGCGCCAGCGGCCAGACCGACGAGGCGGTCTGGGCAAAGAACGGCACCATCACGTGCCCGTGGAATGACGCCGCCTGCCCCAGCGCCGCCACCTGGGAGCCCAGCAGCACCAGATGGGAGGCCAGCACCAGCGGCCCGCCGATGCTGGTACGGCCGCGCGCGCTGCGCAGCAGGGTAATGAGGGTGGTGAACGAGGTCATGGCCAGCACGCCGTAGCCGATGGCGTGGATCAGCAGCGGGCCGTCCGCCAGCCCGCTCATCAGCACCATCAGGACCATCACCACGGCGCCGGTGGCCCGCAGCAGCATGGCGCGCTCGGGCAGGCCGTAGTAGACCCGTACGCCGCGATAGATCGCCAGCCGGCCGACGATATAGGCGCCGGCGCCGAGGGCGCCAAGCTGGAGCGACCCGGCGCCCACGCTGGCCGCCACGACCAGCCCGGCCCCGGAAGCGATGACATGGCCGCTCGCCCACAGCCGCCCGGCCTCGTTGGCGCGCAGCGCGAGCACCAGCCCCGCCGCCATTACCAGCGTGCTGGAGAACACCACCATCATGACGACCAGAATGGTCTGCTGGGCCAGGTGCACGGATTCAACATCCTCTAAAGCTACCGGGGGCGGCTGCCGTTATTGCGGTTTACCCTGATCCTGGCCGCAAGATGCCCGCTGATAACGGGAATTGCGACCGGAGAGGCGCATCATAGCCCGTGCATGGCGTGCGGCGGCACCCCCGTTAAGCCGGGTTAGCGCGCACGCAACGTTTTGAAATTACTACGGAAATCCGTGCGGATCAGTCTTCGTCAGATGGGACGTTCTGCCCTGCGGGCACCGCCGGGGCGCGGGCCGGCTGGACTTCCGGGAAGGTGCCGCCAAGCGCCGCCGTAAGCTGGCGCGCGGCCGCGAGCACCTGATCGCGGAAGGCTTCGGAGAAACGCGGCGTCGGGCAGGTCAGCGTCAGCGCCCCCTTCAGTTCCCCGGCCGGGCCGAATACCGGCGCGGAGACCCCGGCGATGTCCGGACTGCGGTCGCCCACCATGGCAATCACCCCTTCCTCGCGGATGCGCTGGTAGATCTCGCCCCGTGCGCCCGAGAACGCCCGCAGCACCCGGCCGCCGGCGCCACGGTTGCGCGGCAGGAGATCGCCGGCGCGGATGTGGTCGCGCACGGGCTGGGGGGAATCCACGCGGTACAGGCACAGGCGGTGCTCGCCCTGCTCCACGTGGAAGGCGGCCGATTCGCGTGTGTCGCGCACCAGCTCGCGCAGCGCGGGCACCACCACCTGCTCCAGCGAGAATGACGCCGCGTAGACCGCATTGAGCCGGGCGACTTCCGGGCCGAGCCCGTAGCGGCCGTCGGGCAACCGCTGCACCAGCCGGGCATGTTCGAGGGAGGCGAGCAGCCGCAGCAGCGTGCTCTTATATAGACCGCTCCGGTGCGCCAGTTCGGCCAGCCCGAGCGCGGTATCCCCTTCCCGGAAGACCGAGAGCACGAAGAGCGCCCGATCCACGGCCACGGCGCCGCCTGCAGCGCCATGCTTGTCGGCTTCGGAGAGTTGGGCGGCTTTACGTGGCATGAGGGAGCGGCGGACGGCCGGTTGGAATGGGCGTCCACCGTATAGAACGGCCCGGGGCTTGTCAATCCGCCCGGGCTAAGGGTTTCAGCCCCGTTCGGCGCAATAGGCGGCTGTGGTGTACGGGAACGCCACCGCCGTCTGGCCGCGCAGCGCCGGGTCGGTGGCGATGACGTCGTGCAACTGGGCGCGCACCGCGTCCTGCTGCGCCGGGGGCAGCGAGGCGATGAAGCTGACCGACATCACGCGGTCCACGATGACCTGCTCCGGCGCGCCGGTGTGGGTGTAGGGGAATTCCGTCAGGCGCAGCGGCCCGAAGCCTTCGGCGGGAAAGACCCGCTTCCAGTCACCCCGGTAGTAGCGCGGGGCATCCCCTTCGAACGGGGTCATGATGGCCGTGAGCCGGGCCACCCAGTCGACCGATTCATCGCGCACGTTCCACACCAGCCCGAGCTTGCCGCCGGGGCGCAGCACGCGGCGGATCTCGGCCATGGCGGCGGGGTTGGCGAACCAGTGGAAGGCCTGCGCGCAGACCACGGCGTGCACGCTGGCGTCGGGCAGCGGGATGGCTTCGGCGGTGCCGGCCAGCACGGTGGCGTCCGGCAGCTTGGCGGCAAGCTGGGCGCGCATCTCGGCGACCGGCTCCACGGCCACCACGCTGGCGCCGGTGGCGGCCAGCAGGCGGGTGAACTTGCCGGTGCCGGCGCCGAGGTCGACCACGGACTTGCCCGGGGCGAGCCCCAGCGTGTCGTGCAGCCAGTGCGCCAGTTCGGCGGGATATTCGGGACGCCCGCGGGCGTAGGTATCGGCCTGGGCGGCAAAACCCTGGGCGGCGGCATTGTGGATGGCGGTCATGGGGGCTCCGGACGAGACCACGTACCTTACTCCGCCCCTCGCCGCCAGGCAACGGGGTAACGGGCCAACCGGGTCAGTGCTGCATGCCCCAGCGCCGTACCGTCACGCGTTCCAGCGTGGTGAAGACCAGCCCCTCCACCGCCAGCCCGATCAGGATCACCGTGGCGAGCCCGGCGAACACGCGGTCTGTGTACAGCTCGTTGCGGTTCTGGAAGATGTACCAGCCCAGTCCACCCTTGCCCGACGACGCGCCGAACACCAGTTCCGCCGCAATCAGCGTGCGCCAGGCAAAGGCCCAGCCGATCTTGAGCCCGGACAGCACGGCCGGCAGCGCCGCCGGCAGCAGGATCAGCACCACATAGCGCAGGCCGCGCAGCCCGTAGTTGCGCCCGGCCATGCGCAGCGTCTCAGGCACGCCCCGAAAGCCTGCGTAGGTATTCAGCGCCAGCGGCCACAGCACCGAGTGGATCAGCACGAAGATCAGGCTCTTGCTGCCCAGGCCGAACCAGAGCAGCGCCAGCGGCAGCAGCGCGATGGCCGGCAGCGGGTTGAACATGGCGGTCAGCGTGTCGAGCAGGTCGCGCCCGAGCCGGGTGGAGACTGCCAGCGTGGTCAGCACGAAGGCCAGCGCGATGCCCGCCGCGTAGCCCTGCACCAGCACCGACAGCGACACCGCCGCCTTGCCCGGCAGCTCGCCATTGGCGATGCCTTCGCCAAACGCCCGCGCCGTGGCCAGGAAGGTGGGCAGCAGCAGGTCGTTGTCCTGGATGCGGGCGAGGATTTCCCAGAGCACCGCCAGCGCCAGCAGGATCACCGCCTTGCGCACCCAGCCCTGCTGCCAGAGGCGGCGATGGAAGGGCAACGGCCGCGACAGCGGCACAGCGGTGAACGGCTCGAGCGCCAGTTCGTATTCAGGGCGGATGGGGGTGTCGAGGGTGGTCATATATATATAGGCGATATCGTGGCTGGGGACGCTGCCCCTCTCCCCCGGCCCCTCTCCCGCAAGCGGGCGAGGGGAGCAAAGCGGCGGTGTTCCTTCCTCTCTCCCGCTTGCGCGACGGGGAGCAAACCGGCGGTGTTCCTCCCCTCTCCCTCTGGGAGAGGGGCCGGGGGAGAGGGTGGGCGTCTCTACGAAGTCGAAACGCTACGCGTGCGCCCTGCCCCGCTCGCCGGCGGTTTCTGCCGGCTGATCGAACAGCATCTGGTGGATGCGCTGCGCGGCGGCCTGGAAATCGGCGCTGCCCTGGCTGGCCAGGCTGAACTGGTGGCTGTTGAGTTCCGCGCGCACGCGGCCCGGGTGCGGGGACAGCAGCAGGATGCGGTTGCCGACCACCAGCGCCTCCTCGATCGAATGGGTCACGAACAGCAGCGTGAAGGCGGCGTCGTGCCACAGTTCGAGCAGTTCCTCCTGCATGCGGCGCCGGGTCAGCGCGTCCAGCGCGGCGAACGGCTCGTCCATCAGCAGCACCTTGGGCCGCATCGCCAGCGCGCGGGCAATCGCCACGCGCTGTTTCATGCCGCCGGATAGCGTGTGCGGATAGGCATCGGCGAACTGTGCCAGCCCCACCTTGTTCAGGAAGTGCAGCGCCACCTCGGCGGCCTCGGCGGCGCCCATGCCGCGCGAGCGCCGCAACGGGAACATCACGTTCTGCTTCACCGTCTTCCACGGCGGCAGCTGGTCGAATTCCTGGAACACGACGATGCGGTCCGGCCCCGGCGCCGCCACGCGCCGCCCTTCCAGGCGGATCTCGCCCTCGGCTGGCGGCACGAAGCCGGCCACGGCCTTGAGCAGCGTGGACTTGCCGCAGCCGGACGGGCCCAGCAGCACGAAGCGATCCCCGCCATGCACGTCGAAGCTCACGCGATGGGTGGCACGCACCACGCGCGCGTCGGTGCGGTATTCGAGCGAGACGCCATCCACCTGCAACAGCGGCGCAGACGGTGACGAAGACGGCGACCGGCCCGGAATCACGCGCAGATGCGCGCCTGGGTGCAGCGGTTCAGACATGTCAGCTCCCTTGGGCCGTGGCCGGGTCCTGGAAGAAGTAGTCCTGCCAGGTCTTCGGCTGGTTCTTGATCGCCCCCACGCGGTGCATGAACTCGGCCAGCGCGAAGGTGTTCTGCGGCGTGACCTTGAACTGCACCTGCGGGTTACGCAGAATCTTGACCAGCAGCGCGCGGTCGATCTTGGCCTTGTTCACGCGGATATAGAGGTCGGCGGCGGCCTCCGGATTGGCGGTGGCGAACTGCGCGGCCTCGGCCAGCGCATCGACGAAGGCGCGGTAGGTCTTGGGGTTCTCGTTGCGGAACTTCTCGGTGGCGTAGAGCACGGTGGCGGAACTCGGCCCGCCCAGCACGTCATACGAGCTGAGCACGATGCGCGCGTTGGGGTTGCCGGCCAGCTCCTGCTCCTGGAACGGCGGGTTGCCGAAGTGGCCGGTGATCTCGGTGCCGCCGGCGATGATGGCCGCCGCTGCGTCCGGGTGGGGCACGGCCACGGTCCATTTGTCGAGCCGGTTGAATTCCTTGTCGCCCCATTGCTTGGCGGCGGCCAGTTGCAGCACGCGCGACTGCACCGACACCGTGACGGCCGGCAGCGCGATGCGGTCCTTGTCGGAGAAATCGGCAATCGACTTCACCTTGGGATTGTTGCTGACGAGGTAGTACGGGAAGTTGCCGAGCGAGGCCACGCCCTTCACGTTCTGCTTGCCGTGCGTGCGGTCCCACACCGTCAGCAACGGGCCCACGCCGGCGCCGGCGATGTCGATGGCGCCCGAGAGCAGCGCGTCGTTGACGGCGGCGCCGCCCGAGAGCTGGGTCCATTCCACCTTGACGTCCACACCCTGCTGCTTGCCGTGCTTCTCGATCAGTTGCTGGTCCCGGGCCACGTTCAGCAGCAGGTAGACCACGCCGAACTGCTCGGCAATGCGCAGGCGGCCCTCGGCGTGCGCCACGCCGGTCAGGGCGAGGCTGGCGCACTGCCCAATCAGTACGGTCAGGACGGCGGCGGCGGCGCGGCGTTTCAGGGTCGTCGAAAGAATGGACAGGGACATGCAGGGGCTCCGGATGGATTTCGGTTCGGTGTCGCGTTCAGAACGGCGTATCGCCTTCGATGGTGGTGCGGTACATCACGCGGCGCAGATGGTCGGGCGTGCCGGCGGCCAGATGCAGCAGCGAGCGGTTGTCCCAGAACACGAGGTCGTTCGGCTGCCACTGGTGGCGGTAGACGTGCGCGGGCTTCACGCTATGGGCGAACAGCTCGTCCAGCAGCGCGCGGCTTTCGTCCTCCGGCAGGCCGGCGATGCGCGTGGTGAAGTGCTCGCTGACGAACAGCGCCTTGCGGCCCGTCTCCGGATGCGTGCGCACCACCGGCTGGAGCACCGGCTTCACCTGGGCGATCTGCTCGGGCGACAGGTTGGGCCGCCACGGGCTGCGCGCCTGCAGTTCGGCGTAGCGCGCCAGGTAGGTGTGCTCGGCCTGCAGGCCCTCCACCCGGCGTTGCAGGTCGGCGGGCAGCGCGTCCCAGGCGGTGTGCATATTGGCGAACAGCGTGTCGCCGCCCTCCTCGGGCAGCTCCCGCGCGTGCAGTAGCGAGCCGAGGCTGGGCTTCTCCTTATAGGAGAGGTCGGAGTGCCAGAAGTGGCCGGCATCGCCCAGCCCGATCGGCTTGCCGTCTTCCACCACGTTCGAGACGATCAGGATCTCGGGATGGCCGGGCAACTGGAACTGGTGCAGCACGTGGATCTGCAGCGGGCCAAAGCGGCGGCTGAAGTCGATTTGCTGCGCGGGCGTGATGCGCTGGTCGCGGAAGACCACCACGTGGTGGTCCAGATGGGCGCGATGGAGGCGCTGGAAGTCCGTCGGGGACAGCGGCTGGTTCAGATCGAGCCCAATCACTTCCGCACCAAGCGCGGCGTCGAACGGGCGGATCTCGAAATCCTGGAGGGTGGCAGTCGTCATGGCAATGCGCTTCTCGGCTTCTTGGGGGACCGGGGAACGGGAGGGGAACCGGGTACAAGCTATGCACTGTAAAGAGCGGGCGATATCGGAACAACGAATGAAATCGCGCGCGGTTATGCGGTTGTCGCATATGGCGCCAATCCGCATAAGCAAAGGCGGGAAGCTTCGTTCGCCACGCGGGCGCTGGCGGCTAGGCTGGCGGGTTAGACACCCACCCGAACGAAGGAAATCCGCCATGTCGCACGAATCTGACGCCACCCGCGACCCCACCCGGCGCCGCCTGGTCCTGGCCGGCCTGGGGAGCGCCGCGCTCCCGCTGCTGTCGACCCTGTCGAGCCTGTCGCACGCGGCCGATGGCGCCGAGACGCTGCGCATCGGCTACCAGAAGTCCTCCACGCTGATGATCTGGCTGAAGTCGCGCGAGACGCTGGAGAAGGCCCTCGCCCCGCTGAAGGTGAACGTGCAGTGGCACGAGTTCACCTCGGGCCTGCCGTTGCTGGAATCGCTGAACGTCAACAACCTCGACCTCACCGCCGATGTGGCGGACGCGGTGCCGCCGTTCGCGCTCGCCGCCGGCGCGCAGCTGACCTACTACGCCATCGAGACGCCCTCGCCCACGGCGCAGGCCATCGTGGTGCGGCAGGACTCGCCGATCCGCACCGTCGCCCAGCTCAAGGGCCAGCGCGTGGCATTCGCCAAGGGCGCGGGGGCGCACTACCTGCTGGTGGAGGCGCTGGCCGAAGCGGGGCTGTCCGTGCGCGACATCGAACCGGCCTACCTGACGCCCGCCGACGCCCGCGCGGCCTTCGAGCGCGGCAGCGTGGCGGCCTGGGTGATCTGGGACCCGTTCCTCGCAGCAGTGCAGCGCCAGGCCAATGCCCGCATCCTGCGCGATGGGACGAAGCTGGCCAGCTACCGGCGCTTCTATCTCGCCGCCACGCCGTACGCGAAGCGTCGGCCCGACGTGCTGGCCGTGGTCTATGACGAACTGCGCCGTGCAGGCGACTGGATCAAGCGCAACCCGGGTCCGGCGGCGGCATGGCATGCGCCGCTGATCGGGCTCGACCCGGCCACCGTGGAGGCCGCCAACCTGCGCCGTACCTATCAGGTACAGGCCGTGGACGCCGCCTCGCTCGAGGAACAGCAGCGCATCGCCGACGCCTTCGCCGCGCAGTCCATCCTGCCGAGGAAAGTGACCGTGGCGGCCTCGCCGGTGTGGAAGCCGGTGTAAGGCGCCGAAGTCAGCCGTCCTCAGTCCCCCCGGTAAGCCGATCCGCCGCCCCGTGCGGCAGCGCACGCCCGCTCCCCGCATCCGTGCCCTACACTCGAAGGCAGCAGCGTCCACAAGATGCTGCGCCGCACAGGGCACCGCGAACCTGACAGGGTTCCAACACGGGGACATCCACATGGACACTGTTGCGCGCTTCGAGATCGGCTTTACCCGCTACCTTTCCGCCCAGGGCACCGCCAGCCCAGACCTTCCCCCCTTCGCCCGCGACCCGGCCGCGCTGCTGCCGCTGTATCGCGCCATGGTGCTGACCCGCCAGTTCGACCTCAAGGCCATCGCCATGCAGCGCACGGGCCAGATCGGCACGTTCGCGTCCGCGCTCGGGCAGGAAGCGATTGGCGTCGGAGTGGCCTCCGCCATGCTGCCGGACGACGTGCTGGTGCCGTCCTACCGCGACCACGCCGCGCAGTTTGTGCGGGGCGTCACCATGACCGAGAGCCTGCTGTACTGGGGCGGCGACGAGCGCGGCAGCGGCTTTGCGGCGGCGCCGCATGACTTCGGCAACTGCGTGCCGATCGGCACCCAGGTGGGCCAYGGCGCCGGCGTGGCTTATGCGTTCCAGCTGCGCGGGCAGCCCCGCGTGGCGGTGACCATCGTCGGCGACGGCGGCACCTCCAAGGGCGATTTCTACGAGGGGATGAATATGGCCGGCGCGTGGCACGTGCCGCTGGTCATCGTCGTCAACAACAACCAGTGGGCGATCTCCATGCCGCGCAGCAAGCAGACCGCCGCGCAGACGCTCGCCCAGAAGGCCATCGCCGCCGGCATTCCCGGCGAGCAGGTCGATGGCAACGACGTGATCGCGGTGCGGCACCGCGTGGGCGAGGCGATCGACCGCGCCCGGGCCGGCGGCGGCCCCACGCTGATCGAGGCCGTGACCTACCGGCTGGGGGACCACACCACGGCCGACGATGCCTCGCGCTACCGCGACGAAGCAACGGTCAAGGCCGCCTGGGCGCAGGAACCCATCGTGCGGTTGCGCGACTACCTCGCCGCGCAGGGCGCCTGGGACCCGGGCCGGGAGGAGGCGCTGATCCGCGAATGCCAGCAGGCCGTGGCCGCTGCCGTGGACGCCTACCTGGCCCTGCCGCCGCCCGACACCGGCGCGATGTTCGACTGCCTCTACGCCACCCTGCCCGCCGCGCTGGAAGCCCAGCGCGAGGTGGCGCGCCAATATCAGACGACCCCGCCAGGAGCCCATCATGGCTGAACTGCATCTGGTGGAAGCGGTGAACCTGGCGCTGGCCCACGCGCTGGCGCATGACCCGGACGTGGTGCTGCTGGGCGAGGATATCGGCGTCAACGGCGGCGTGTTCCGCGCCACGGTGGGCCTGCAGGCGCGCTTTGGCGAGGCGCGCGTGATCGACACCCCGCTGGCCGAAGGCGGCATCGTCGGCGCGGCCATCGGCATGGCGGCGATGGGACTCAAGCCGGTGGCCGAGATCCAGTTCGCGGGCTTCATCTACCCGGCCATCGACAACATCCTCAACCACGCCGGCCACATGCGCCACCGCACGCGCGGCCGGCTGGGCTGTCCGATGGTGGTGCGCGCGCCGAGCGGGGCCGGCATCCACGCGCCCGAGCATCATTCCGAAAGCCCCGAGGCGATGTTCGCCCACATGCCGGGCATCCGCGTGGTCATGCCGTCCTCGCCCGCGCGGGCCTACGGGCTGCTGCTGGCGGCCATCCGCGATCCGGACCCGGTGATCTTCCTGGAGCCGACGCGGCTCTACCGGCTGTTCCGGCAGGAGGTACCCGACGATGGCGAGGCGCTGCCGCTCGACGCCTGCTTCACGCTGCGCGACGGTGCCGACCTCACGCTGGTGAGCTGGGGCGCGATGCTGCAGGAGACGCTGGCCGCCGCCGACCAGCTGGCCGACGAAGGCATCGGCGCCGCCGTGATCGACGTGGCGACGCTGAAGCCGCTCGACATGGACACCATCCTCGAATCCGTGGCCCGCAGCGGCCGCTGCGTGATCGTGCACGAGGCGCCGCGCACGGCGGGGCTCGGCGCGGAGATCGCGGCCAATCTGGCCGATGCCGGCCTCTATTCGCTCAGCGCGCCGGTGCAGCGCGTGACCGGCTACGACACCGTGGTGCCGCTGGCCCGGCTGGAGCACAGCTACCTGCCCTCCGTGGCGCGGATTGTCGATGCCGCGCGGCGCGCGCTGGCGGCCTAGGAGACGTTCATGCGGACCTTCAAGCTGCCCGATCTGGGCGAGGGATTGCAGGAAGCGGAGATCGTGGCGTGGCACGTCAAACCCGGGGACAGCGTGGCGGCGGACGAGCCGCTGCTGTCCGTGGAGACCGCCAAGGCCATCGTCGAGATTCCATCGCCATTCAGCGGCCAGGTGGCCAAGCTGTTCGCGCAGCCGGGCGATATCGTCCACCTCGGCGCGCCGCTGGTGGGCTTCGAGGGGGTCGGCAGCGCCCAGGACGATGCCGGCACCGTGGTGGGCGCGGTGAAGGTCGGCACGCAGGTGCTGGCGGAAGCCGCCGCGCCGCTCGGTCCGGGTGGCGCGCACGGCATCAAGGCCACGCCGGCGGTGCGGGCGCTGGCGCGCAAGCTGTCGGTGGACCTCGCCATGGTCACGCCCTCCGGCCATGACGGCCTGATTACGGCCACGGACGTGCAGCGCGTGGCCACCACGCTGGCCGATCTCGGCCCGGCCGAAGTGGTGCGGGGCGTGCGCCGGGCGATGGCCCAGAACATGGCCCGCGCACAGAGCGAGGTGGCGGCGGCCACGGTCATGGACGATGCCGACCTGCACGCCTGGCAGCACGATGCAGGCCCGGGCAACGACATCACGATCCGGCTGGTGCGCGCGCTGGTGGCCGGCGTGCATGCCGAGCCGGGGCTCAACGCGTGGTACGAGGGCCAGAGCGGGCGGCGCCATGTGCTGGAGCGGATCGACGTCGGCATTGCTGCCGACCTGCCCGAGGGTCTGTTCGTGCCGGTGCTGCGCAACGTCGGCAAGCGCGACGCCGCCGACCTGCGCACCGGGCTCGACCGCATGCGCGCGGACATCATCGCGCGCACCATCGCCCCGGAGGAGATGCGCGGCAACACCATCACGCTGTCCAACTTCGGCATGATCGCGGGCCGCTACGCGGCGCCGATCGTGGTGCCGCCCACGGTGGCCATCCTTGGCGCCGGGCGTATACGTGACGAAGTGGTGGCGGCCGGCGGCCAGCCCGCCGTGCATCGCGTGATGCCGCTCTCGCTGACCTTCGACCACCGCGTGGTCACGGGCGGGGAGGCGGCGCGCTTCCTGCGCGCGGTGATCGCGGACCTGGAGCGGCCGGCGTAGCGCCGCCCTTCCCCCCTCCGAAATGTGACGCCGAGACTACGCCGACCATACACCAGTGGAGGGAGTTTTTTCACCGTGTAATTCCTATACTGGAGTTCCCCGGCGACGCCGGCAGCCCAATCATCCACCTGGCCCTGACTGAAACAAGGAGTGCGACATGGCAATTCGACTAGGCGAAGAAGCCCCTGACTTCACCGCTGATACCACGGAAGGCAAGATTCGCTTTCACGAATGGATGGGTGACAGCTGGGCGATCCTGTTCTCGCATCCGAAGGACTTCACCCCGGTCTGCACGACCGAGCTGGGCTACATGGCCAAGCTCAAGCCCGAGTTCGACAAGCGCAATACCAAGATCATCGGCCTGTCGATCGACCCGGTTGACGACCACCAGCGCTGGGCCAAGGACATCGAGGAGACCCAGGGCAGCGCGGTCAACTATCCGATGATCGGCGACGCGGACCTGCACGTGGCCAAGCTGTACGACATGATTCACCCCGAGGCTAGCGGCGGCAAACGCACCGCCGTGGACAACGCCACGATCCGCTCGGTGTTCATGATCGGCCCGGACAAGAAGGTCAAGGCCATGCTGGTCTATCCGATGAGCGCGGGCCGCAATTTCGACGAGGTGCTGCGCCTGCTGGACTCGCTCCAGCTCAACGCAAAGCACACCGTGGCCACGCCCGTCAACTGGAAACCGGGCGAGGACGTGATCATCCCGACATCGGTCTCGGACGACGATGCGAAGAAGAAATATCCACAGGGCTTCAAGACGCTGAAGCCGTACCTGCGTACGGTGGAGCAGCCGAAGTAAGCGACTGATGTAAACAGCGGAGAGCCGGGGCGGGCGGGCGAAGAATGCGAACGAGAGCTATCCACAGTTCCAGTGGATAATCGCCCACCCCGCGACCCGCAAACCCGCGCCAGCATTGGAAAGAGCTGGACTGCCCGATTTTTATGCAACTGGTTTCGGAGAGGGGAGGCGTTGCTCCCCTCGCCCGCTTGCGGGAGAGGGGTTGGGGGAGAGGGCAAGTGGTTCTCGATGCGACACTGCATGTTGAACCGCCGGCCCTCTCCCCTGCCCCTCTCCCAAAGGGAGAGGGGAAAAGACGCGTTTACGGATGGCGGGCCATCACGCCGCGGATGGTGTCCGCGAGATCCTTCGCCAGGAATTTCGACACATAGGCATCGGCGCCGACCTTGCGCACGTGCTCCTCGCTGGCCTCGCCGGAGAGCGACGAGTGGATGACCACCGGCAGGGACTTGAGCCGTGCGTCGCTCTTGATCTTGCGCGTGAGCGTGAAGCCGTCCATCTCGGGCATTTCCAGGTCGGTCAGCACCAGCGCGATCTCGTCGCGGATGGTCTTGCCCTGCGAGGCGGCGAGATCGGCGATGCTGCCCAGCATCTCCCATGCCTCCTGGCCCGTCTTGGTCATCACCACCTGCACGCCCATCGCCTTCAGGCCGTTCTCGATCAGGCCGCGCGCCAGCGCCGAGTCATCGGCGGCCAGCACCTTGGTGCCAGGGCGCAGGTTCAGCGCCGGGCCCACGGTGGCTGGGTCCACGTCCGGCTGGCGGGTGGGCAGCACATCGCGCAGGATCTGCTCCACGTCGAGCACCTGCACCAGACGCGGGTTCTCGCCGCCGACATCGAGCTTGGCGATGCTGGTCACCAGCCCGCCCTTGACGCTCGTCTCGGCCGAGATCACCTGGCTCCAGTCCAGGCGCACGATCTCTTCCACGGCTTCCACGGCAAAGCCCTGGGTGGAGCGCGCGTACTCCGTCACCAGCATGATGTTCAGGCCGGACTTCGGCTGGCACTCCAGCAGGCGCGGCAGGTCGATCACGGGAATCACCTGGCCCCGGATGTCGGCCATGCCGAGGATGGACGGCTCGGCGCCCACCACGGTGGTCACCGACGGCATCACCAGGATTTCGCGGACCTTGAATACGTTGATGCCGAACAGTTCGGATTGCCCGCTGTTCGCCGCGTCGCCAAGTCGGAACAACAGCAGTTCGAACTGATTGTTGTTGGTCAGGTTCGTGCGCTCGTCAATGTCTCTCATCGCGCTGGTCATCGTGCTTGCTCCGCTGCTGGCTGGGGGTGACTATGGGTAAATGGACAGGTGTTGCCAAAGGTCTATCGGCGCCGCCGCCGGGACCTTTAGCGATCCCGCCCGCTTTCCGGCAGGATGCCCCGGCCATGTGACCGGAACCTACCTTCCAGGGCCCATCGAAGGCCAAAATCGCCGTCCGGCCGTCCACCGAGGGAAATCCCTGAGCCTCCGGAAGCACCGCAAACCCGTGGTTATTCGGCGCCCCGCATGTTCCGCATCGCGCCCCGATGATGAAAGCGGCGCAGCGCTCCCCTACCGTTGAGCCTCGCCGGATCCTGCCCGCCAGAGGCAGCCGACCGGCCACCGGCCCCCGGGCCGGACACCGAGGAAAGAGACGCCCGCACCCCGAGCACCGATGCCACCGGGACCTCCGCCCTCGCACCCAGAACCACGTGAGACAAGCTGACGCCGTATCCGTACGCGGACCGGCGCGGCGCCCCTGCAAGGAGGCAGACCATCATGATCGAACAGCCGTATCCGTCCGTCACGGACGTGGATGACGTAGCGCACGCGCAGGGCACGCGCGCCGGCCGCGCGGGAAAAATCGACGAGTATTTCCAGATCAGCGCACGCGGCAGTACGCGGCGCCGCGAGGTGGTGGCCGGCACCACCACCTTCATGGCGATGGTCTATGCCGTGTTCGTGGTGCCGGGCATGCTCGGCAAGGCCGGCTTCGACACCAGCGCGGTGTTCGTGGCCGTGTGCCTGACCACGGCCTTCGGCTCGCTGCTGATGGGGCTCTGGGCCAAGCTGCCCATCGCCATCGGCTGCGCCATCTCCCTCACCGCCTTCATGGCCTTCGGCCTCGTGCTCGGACAGAAGCTCTCTCCCGAGGTGGCGCTCGGCGCCGTGTTCCTGATGGGCGTGGTCTTCACGGCGATCTCGGTCACCGGCGTGCGCGCCTGGATCCTGCGTAACCTGCCGGCCGGCGTGGCCCATGGCGCGGGGATCGGCATCGGACTTTTCTTACTGCTGATTGCCTCGAACGAGGTCGGCCTGGTGGTCAAGAATCCCGGCCCCGGCCTGCCCGTGCAACTGGGCCACATCACGGCGTTCCCGGTGGTGATGTCGGTACTCGGGCTGGCGGCGATCTTCGGCCTGGAGCGCCGTCGCGTGCCGGGCGGCATCCTGCTGGTCATCATCGTCATCTCGGCGCTGGGCCTGATGTTCGACCCGGCCGTGAAGTACACCGGCGCGTTCGCGCTGCCGAGCCTGTCGACGCCCGGCCATGCCTCGCTGATCGGTGCGATGGACATCCGCGGCGCGCTGTCCGCCGCCGTGCTGCCCAGCGTGCTGGCGCTGGTGATGACCGCCGTGTTCGACGCCACCGGCACGATCCGCGCGGTGGCCGGCCAGGCCAACCAGCTCGACGCCACCGGCCGCATCCATAACGGCGGCCGCGCGCTGACCGCCGACTCGGTCAGCTCGATCTTCTCGGCGATGTTCGGCGGCGCCCCGGCGGCGGCCTATATCGAGTCCACCGTGGGCGTGGCCGCCGGCGCGCGCACCGGCCTCGCAGCGGTGACCGTCGGCGTGCTGTTCCTGGCGGTGATGTTCTTCTCGCCGGTGGCCGGGCTGGTGCCGTCGTACGCCACGGCGCCTGCGCTGATGTACGTGGGCTTGCTGATGCTGTCCAGCGTCAGCCGCCTGCATATGGACGATCTGGTCGATGCCATGGCCGGTCTGGTTTGCGCGGTCTTTATCGTGCTGACCTGCAATATCGTCACCGGCATCATGCTCGGTTTCTGCACGCTGGTGATTGGCCGAATCGTCTCGGGCGAATGGCGCAAGCTCAATATCGGCACCGTGGCCATTGCCGTGGCGCTGGCCGCCTTCTATGCCGGAGGCTGGGCAATCTAAGAAATGTCCGATCCCATCGGTCAACGATGTGTGCAGTACCACCCTGGGTAACCAGTGGAATTCGCAGCCCCCGGAGTCTTTCCCTCCGGGGGTTTTTTTCTTGCCGAGTCGCCAAAAATATCAGTGCCGCCAATCCTGCGCGGCGCCTGTCATGCGCGGCGATTTTCGCTCCACGATTTCGGCATTGGTCGAGATTCGTCGGCATTCGTCGAAATGCATCGACATTGAAATTCGTTCAAATCCGAAAATACGGACTCGCGTAGTCCGATTCAGATCCCACATCTGGAACAAACGTTTTTCATTAGGAAAATCCGTTTATCTTTTGTAATATTTTATGGGACGACTAGTCACGACAATAGTCAGCAATGTCCTGTAACATGCCGCGAACAACAATCTGAACGGGGATCCAAAATGCCGACCTACAAGCAACTACTGGCTGAAAAAGAAGCACTGGAAGCCAAACTCAGCGAGGTGCGCGCCAATGAAGTCTCTGGCGTCGTGGCGCAGATTCGCCAATTGATGGCCGATTACGACCTGACGGTCGACGATATTGCGCCGAAGCGCCGTCGTGGTCGTCCCGCTGGCAGCGGTGCCAGCCCGGCACGCAAGACCGCAGCGCTGCCCCCGAAATACCAGGACCCGAAAACCGGCAAGACCTGGTCGGGCCGTGGCCGCGCCCCGGCATGGCTGGGCAAGCGCCCCGAGCGCTTCCTGATCGAACAAGCCTGAGTTCGATATTCCTCTCGATAAGCGCTGACGCTTATTGCCCTGCGCGCGCCGGCTCAACGCCCGGCGCGTCGCAAATCAACTCCTTTCGCAACGCCCGGAATCCCTGCTGGCTGGTTTCCTGCACCAGATTGGCCCCGCCATCGGGCCTTGGCTGCAGGCGCAGCACGCGCGCCGCGCATTGGCTCGCCGCTTCATCGCGCGTATAGCGGATTTCATATTGCGCGCCTGACTGCGGAATGAATGACACCCCCGCCGCGCAGCGTATCTCTTCGGCCGGCGGCGCCGCCATCGACGTCACCGCGACATACACCCGTTTGCCGACCGCCACCTTGCGCTCGCGCGTCTGCGCGGGCGGCTCGGGAGAACTGCCTGCCATGTCCAGCCCCCGGTCTCGCCCCATCGCGGCGAGCTGCTTGCCCATGCCGGCCAGCACCAGCGGCCGGGCCGGCGTCGGGCACTTCGCCGGGTCCACCACGCTGAAGGTGGTGTTCTCATCGGTATTGGTCAGCAGCCGCACGCTGGCATAGGGGGCGCCCGAGGGCACGCGGTACTGGGCCACGCAGCCGGACAGGCCGGCGCCAGCCACAACCACGAGAAACATCGGGAAAACCCTTGCCGCAACAAGCCGGATCTTGCGCATAGGAAGCACGAAGCTGACAGTTGACCGAGGATGGTGGCACAGCATAGCCGCAGGAGGCGCTTTTGGGGCGTGGTCTGGCCCACGTTGAGGATATCCACAGGTTCTGTGGATATCCTGTGGCGTCGCGCCCCCGGGGCCGCGTCTGTGCGTTACCCCACCGGACTGCTCAAGATTTAAGCAGTTTGTCTCGTGACCATCACCCAGCCCGGGTGCCATCGACCCCGCCATCGCCCCAGCCGGCCGCCCAGGGCGGGGCGTCGCCCCACTGTTGGGCGAGGAAATCGACGAAGGCCCGCACGCGCGGCGGCACCAGCCGGCGCTGCGGCATCACCGCGTAGATGCCGCTGTCGGCCAGCGGGTAGTCGGGCAGCACCGGCACCAACCGGCCAGCCCGCAGGTCGGCGCTGACATGCCAGACTGAATGCATGGCGATGCCGAAGCCGGCGAGCGCCGCATCGGCCAGCAACTCGCCCGTATTGGCCTCCACCCGGCCCTGCACGCGCACGGCCACCTCGCCGCCGGCGCCATCGCCCATCCGCCAGACATCGGAGCGGCCCTGGCTGCCGACCAGGATCAGGCATTGATGATGGGCGAGGTCCTGCGGCGTCTGCGGCCAGCCATGCTGCGCCAGGTAGTCGGGCGAGGCGCACAGCAGACGCTGGTTGTCCGCCAGCTTGCGCGCTACCAGCGTGGAGTCCGCCAGTGTGCCGATGCGGATGGCGAGGTCGAAGCCGCTGCTGACCAGATCGAGTACATGGTCGGTCAGGCTGATGCTGAGGCGCACGCCGGGATGGGCGCGCAGGAAATCCGGCAGCAGCGGCGACAGATACTGCCGGCCGAACGAGGCCGAGGTGGTAATCCGCAGCACCCCGGTCACGCCGGCGCCCGCCTGCCGCAGCGAGCCGGACAACGCCTCCAGGTCTTCCACCAGCGCCCGGCCCTGCTCCGCCAGCACCGCGCCTTCGGGGGTGGCATGCAGCCGCCGGGTCGTGCGATGCAGCAGGCGCACGCCCAGGTCGCGCTCCAGCCGTTGCAGCCGCTGGCTGGCCACGGCCACCGAGAGGTCGAGGCTGCGCGCCGCCGCGCTGATCGAGCCGAGGTCCAGCACGCGCAGAAACAAGCCGATGTCGCCAATCCGGTCCATGATCCGATCCGATTCTCAATGATTTCTTGAAACTGATTCTGGATCTTGCCCGTTTTTCGGAAGCTGCGAAAGGCCGACACTGGCGCCTTCCAGAATCCGTCCCCAACTTCCCGACATGGCCGCGCCCCTCCCTTCCACCCCCGCCACCGGCCCGTCCTCGCGGATGCCCGTGGCGCTGTATGCCCTGACCGCCGGCTCGTTCGGCATCGGATGTGCCGAATTCGTCATCATGGGGCTGCTACTCCAGGTCTCGGCGGACCTCGGCGTGACCATCGCCGCCGCCGGCATGCTGGTCTCCGGCTACGCGCTCGGCGTGTTCGCCGGGGCGCCGGTCCTCACGCTGCTCACCCGCCGCATGCCGCGCAAGGCCGTGCTGCTGGTGCTGATGGCGATCTACACCATCGGCAACGCCGCCTGCGCGCTGGCGCCCGACTACACCACGCTGATGATTGCGCGCGTGGTGACCTCGCTCACGCACGGCACGTTCTTCGGCGTGGGCGCCGTGGTGGCCACCGGCCTCGTGCCCGCCAACCGCCGCGCCTCGGCCATCTCGGTGATGTTCTCCGGCCTCACGCTGGCCACGCTGCTCGGCATGCCCGCCGGCGCCTGGCTCGGCCTGCACTTCGGCTGGCGCAGCACGTTCTGGGCGATGACCGTGATCGGCCTGGCCTCGCTGGCGGTGATCGCCCTGCTGGTGCAGCGCAGCCGCGACGACGCCGCGCCGGCCCGCCTTGCCGACGAACTGCGCACCATCGCCCGCCCCCAAGTGCTGCTCGGCCTGCTGATGACGGTGCTGCAATCGGTCGGTATCTTCGCGGTGATTACTTATGTGCAGCCGCTGTTGACCCGGGTCTCGGGCTACGGCGAGGCGGCGGTGTCGCCCATCCTGCTGCTGTTCGGCGGCGGCATGATCATCGGCAATATCCTCGGCGGACGCATGGCGGACCGGCGTCCCACGGGTGCGCTGCTGGGCTCGCTGACGGTGCTGACGCTGGTGCTGGCCGCGATGACGCTGGCGCTCCACCAGCCAGTGGCGGTGGTGGCGTTCGTCGGCGCGCTGGGCGTGGCCGCGTTCGCCACGGTCTCCCCGCTGCAGCTGCGCGTGATGCGCCACGCCCACGGCGCGGGCCAGAACCTGGCGTCGAGCTTCAATATCGCCGCGTTCAACCTCGGCAACGGCATTGGCGCGTGGCTCGGTGGCGTGGTGGTCGACCACGGCCCGGGGCTGACCGCGCTGCCGTGGATCGCGGCGCTGGCGCCGCTGGGCGCGCTGGGCATCGCGCTGCTGGCCGTGCGGGCCGAACGGCGGAGCGATGGCGGTCAGGCCGCCGGGCTGGCCCCGGAGGCATCGTGACTGCCTGACCCGCGTTCTCGAATTTGTCCGATCGATAACCACCAACCGGACTAGTTCCATCGACAGGGGCCACCCGCCCCGCCCGCTCCCCGGCCGGCGAATAGGCACGGCAGGCAGCCGTGCCTACGCTGGGGGCCATCCCTTGTTGTCCATTAGGACCTCTCGATGGCCTCCCCCTCATCCTCGTCCTCTCCCCCCTCCTCCGCCGTCCTGCACGACGCGCCGGCGATCTCCCTGCGCGCCAACGGCGTGCTGGCCTCCAGCACGTTCGCGTTCACCATCTGCTTCGCTGTCTGGATGGTGTTCGCCGTGCTCGGCATTCCGCTCAAGCAGCAGCTTGGCCTGAACGACACCGAATTCGGCCTGCTGGCCGCCATGCCGGTGCTGAGCGGATCGCTGATCCGCGTGCCGCTGGGCATCTGGACCGACCGCTACGGCGGCCGCATCGTCTTCTTCCTGCTGATGCTGGCCACCGTGGTGCCGATCTGGCTGCTCGCCTATGCCACCACCCTCTGGCAGCTGCTGGCGCTTGGGCTGCTGCTCGGGCTGGCCGGCGGCTCGTTTTCGGTGGGCACGCCCTATGTGGCGCGCTGGTTCCCGCGCCATCGGCAGGGGCTGGCGATGGGCATCTTCGGCGCCGGTAACTCCGGGGCCGCACTAACCAAATTCGTCGCCCCGGCGCTGATCGCCGCCGCCGGCACCTGGACCATCGTGCCGAAGGTCTACGCGGTGGCGATGCTGGCCACGGCGCTGCTGTTCTGGGTCTTCTCGGCCAGCAACCCGGCGCACCGCGTGGCCGCCAGCAGCGCCGGCTGGCGTGCCCAGATGGCCATGCTGCGCGACCCACGGGTCTGGCGCTACTCCCAGTACTACTCGGTGGTGTTCGGTGGCTACGTGGGGCTGGCGCTGTGGATGACGCGCTACTACATCGGCGAATATGGGTTCGACATCCGCATCGCCGCCTTCCTGGCCGCGTGCTTCTCCCTGCCCGGCGGCATGCTGCGCGCCATCGGCGGCTGGATCTCGGACCGCTACGGCGCCCATCGCACCACCTGGTGGGTGATGTGGGTGAGCTGGGTTGGCTTCTTCCTGCTCAGCTACCCGCAGACCGACCTCGTGATCCAGACCGCCAACGGTCCGCTGGCCTTCCACCTCGGCCTGTCCCCCACGCTGTTCACGGTGCTGCTGTTCGCGGTGGGCATCGCGTTCGCCATCGGCAAGGCGTCGGTATTCAAGTTCATCGCCAATGACTTCCCGCAGAACATCGGCGCCGTCTCCGGCGTGGTGGGGCTGGCCGGGGGGCTCGGCGGCTTCATCCTGCCGATCCTGTTCGGCGCGCTGGCCGACCTGACCGGCGTGCGCAGCAGCTGTTTCATGCTGATGTACGGCACCGTCTGCGTGAGTCTGGTGTGGATGCACTACAGCCATCGCGGCGCCGCCCCGGCGGTGGCCTGAATCTTTCCCACCTTCCCCCCTTCGACGAGATAACGCCATGAGCACCTCCGTACTGACCCGCTGGGAACCTGAAGACCCGGCGTTCTGGAAATACCAGGGCGCGCGCATCGCCTACCGCAACCTCTGCATCTCCATTCCCGCGCTGATGCTGGCCTTCGTGGTCTGGATGCTCTGGAGCGTGGTGGCCGTGAACCTGGACCGCGCCGGCTTCCACTTCACCGGCAACCAGCTGTTCTGGCTGACCGCCCTGCCGGCGCTGTCCGGCGCCACGCTGCGCATCTTCTACTCCTTCCTCGTGCCGATCTTCGGCGGGCGGCGCTTCACCGCCATCTCCACCGCGCTGCTGCTGATTCCGGCGCTCGGCATGGGCTTCGCGCTGCGCGACCCGTCCACCAGCTACCCGACGCTGCTGGGGCTGGCCCTGCTGTGCGGGCTGGGCGGCGCCAACTTCAGTTCGTCGATGGCGAACATCAGCTTCTTCTTCCCGAAGGCGCGCAAGGGGCTGGCCACGGGCCTGAACGCCGGCATCGGCAACCTCGGCGTCTCGATCGTGCAGTTCGTGACACCGGTGGTGGTGTCGGTGGCCGTGTTCGGCGCGCTGGGCGGGGCCGGGCAGGAATACGCGGCCAACGGCGCCACGCAACAGCTCTGGCTCCAGAACGCGGGCTTTATCTGGGTGCCGTTTATCGCCGTGTCGGCGCTGGCGGCGTGGTTCGGCATGCACGATATTGCCGACGCGCGCGCCTCGTTCGCGGAGCAGGCGGTGATCTTCCGGCGCCGCCACAACTGGCTGATGTGCTGGCTCTACGTGGGCACCTTCGGCTCGTTTATCGGGTTCTCGGCCGGGCTGGCGCTGCTGACCAAGTCGCAGTTCCCGAACGTGAACCCCACGGCCTACGCCTTCCTGGGCCCGCTGGTCGGCGCGCTGACGCGCCCGGTGGGCGGCTGGCTGTCAGACAAGCTCGGCGGCGCGCGGGTCACGCTGTGGAGCTTCCTCGGCATGATCGGCGGCGTGGTGGCCGTGCTGGCGGCGCTGCCGCACAACGGCACGGGCGGCAGCTTCAGCGGCTTCCTGGGCGCGTTCATCGTGCTGTTCGCGCTGACCGGCATCGGCAACGGCTCCACCTTCCGCATGATCCCGGTGATCTTCCTGACCGAGCGCCTGCGCGCCGCCGGCCCGGGCGCGCCCGCCCAGCGGGTGGCCGTGCAGGACGCCGCCCGGGAATCCGCCGCCGTGCTCGGCTTCTCCGGCGCCATCGGCGCGTACGGCGGCTTCTTCATCCCCAAGAGCTTCGGCACCGCGCTGGAGATGACCGGCGCGCCGGACGCTGCGCTCCATCTCTTCATCTTGTTCTATATCAGCTGCGCCGCGATTACCTGGTGGTGCTACGCGCGCCGCAACGCGGCCATGCCCTGCTGATTCCTGCTTCACCCGCGCGTCAACCCCGCCCGTCGGCATAGTTCTTCCGGACGATGCCGACGGGTCCCGCCTAGGCCGATCGCCGTCGTCTCCCCTGCTCCACCAGCGAATGGCCTGCGCGGCACGCGCTCCGTAAGCTGCAAGTGTCCCTGCTGGAGCCAAACCATGAGTCATTTCCTCGATCGACTGAAGTTCCTGTCGCGCGTCACGTCCACCTATGCCGACGGCCACGGCGCCGTGGTCAACGAAGACCGCAAGTGGGAAGACGGCTACCGCACCCGCTGGCAGCACGACAAGGTGGTGCGGTCCACCCACGGCGTCAACTGCACGGGCTCCTGCTCGTGGAAGGTCTACGTCAAGAACGGCCTGATTACCTGGGAAACCCAGCAGACCGACTACCCACGCACGCGCCCGGACCTGCCCAACCATGAGCCACGCGGCTGCCCGCGCGGCGCCTCGTACAGCTGGTACGTCTACTCCGCCCAGCGCGTGAAGTACCCGATGATCCGCGGCCGGCTGATGGCCATGTGGCGCGAGGCGCGCCAGACCATGGACCCGATCGCCGCCTGGGCCTGGATCAGCCAGGACCCCGAACGCGCCGCCCGCTACAAGAGCGTGCGCGGGCTGGGCGGCTTTGTCCGGGCCGACTGGGCCACGGCCACCGAGATCATCGCCGCCGCCAACGCGTTCACGGTCAAGCAGTACGGCCCGGACCGCGTGATCGGCTTCTCGCCCATCCCGGCCATGTCGATGGTGTCCTACGCGGCCGGCGCGCGCTACCTGAGCCTGCTCGGCGGCGCCTGCCTGTCCTTCTACGACTGGTACTGCGACCTCCCGCCGGCCAGCCCGCAGACCTGGGGCGAGCAGACCGACGTGCCCGAGTCCGCCGACTGGTACAACGCCACCTACCTGATGGTCTGGGGCTCCAACGTGCCGCAGACGCGCACGCCGGACGCCCACTTCTACACCGAGGTGCGCTATAAGGGCACCAAGACCGTGGCGGTCTCGTCCGACTACGGCGAGATGGTCAAGTTCGGCGACATCTGGCTCGCCCCCAAGCAGGGCACCGACGCCGCGCTGGCCATGGCCATGGGCCACGTCGTACTCAAGGAATTCCACGTGGGCGGCAAGTCCGCCTACTTCCGCGACTACCTGAAGCAGTACACCGACATGCCGATGCTGGTGCGGCTGCGCGAGCAGGACGGCACGCTGGTGCCCGATCACTTCCTGCGCGCCTCCCATCTCGACGGCAGTCTCGGCGAGTCCCGGCATGCGGAGTGGAAGACGCTGCTGATCGACGATGCCAGCGGGGAGGTGACTGCCCCGAACGGCTCGATCGGCTTCCGCTGGACGCCCGGCGACGACACGGCCGGCCGCTGGAATCTGGAGCTGCGCGACAGCCAGGACGGCAAGACGATCGATCCGCGCCTGTCGCTGCTCGGCCAAGAAGACACCGTGGCGGAAGTCGGCTTCCCCTACTTCGGCGGCGAGCATGACGCGCTGCTGCGCCGCCGCGTGCCGGTGCGCCGCCTGACGCTGGCCGATGGCAGCACGGCGCTGGTCGCCACGGTCTACGACCTGCAGCTGGCCAACTATGGCGTGGACCAGGGCCTGGGCGGGCCGAACGTGGCGACCTCCTTCGATGACGACGTGCCCTACACCCCCGCCTGGCAGGAGAAGCACACGACCGTGCCGGCCCGCCTGGTGACGCAGGTGGCGCGCGAGTTCGCCGAGAACGCCCACCGCACGCAGGGCAAGAGCATGGTCATCGTCGGCGCCGCGCTGAATCACTGGTACCACAACGACATGATCTATCGCGGCATCATCAACCTGTTGATGATGTGCGGCTGCATCGGCAAGAGCGGCGGCGGCTGGGCGCACTACGTGGGGCAGGAGAAGCTGCGGCCCCAGTTCGGCTGGGCGCCGCTGGCCTTCGGGCTGGACTGGTCGCGCCCGCCGCGCCAGATGAACGGCACCTCGTTCTTCTACAACCACACCAGCCAGTGGCGCCACGAGAAGCTCGCCGTGGACGAGATCCTCGCGCCCACGGCGGACAAGGCGCGCTACGCCGGGCTGTCGCTGCTGGACCTCAACGCCAAGTCGGAACGCATGGGCTGGCTGCCGTCCGCGCCGCAATTGGGCGCCAATCCGCTCGATGTGGTGGACGCCGCCGAGCGCGCCGGGCAGGACCCGGTAGCCTATACCGTCGACCAGCTCAGGTCCGGCGCCCTGCAATTCGCCTGCGACGACCCCGACAACCCGGCCAACTTCCCGCGCAACATGTTCGTGTGGCGCTCCAACATCCTGGGGAGTTCGGGCAAGGGCCATGAGTACTTCCTCAAGTACCTGCTCGGCACGCAGAACGCCGTGTTCAGCGACGAGCGCGACGCCATCCGCCCGAGCGAGGTCAACGTCCGCCCGGCCGCCGAGGGCAAGCTGGACCTGCTGACGGTGCTCGACTTCCGCATGAGCACGACCTGCCTCTACGGCGACATCGTCCTGCCCACGGCCACCTGGTACGAGAAGGACGACCTGAACACGTCGGACATGCACCCGTTCATCCACCCGCTCTCCGAGGCCGTGCAGCCGCTGTGGGAGAGCAAGACCGACTGGGAGATCTACAAGGCCATCGCCGAGAAGTTCAGCGAGATTGGCGGCCCGTACCTGGGCACGCGCAAGGATCTGGTCTGCACGCCGCTGCTGCACGACACGCCGGGCGAGCTGGGCCAGCCCTTCGAGCCGCGCGACTGGAAGCACGGCGAGTGCGATTTGATCCCCGGCAAGACCGCGCCGTCGATGACCGTGGTGGAGCGCAACTACGCGGATCTCTACAAGAAGTTCACCTCCGTGGGCCCGCTGCTGGACAAGCTCGGGAACGGCGGCAAGGGCATCGGCTGGGATACCAGGCACGAGGTGGCCGAACTGGGCCACCTGACCCAGACCGTGACCGCGCCCGGCGTCAGCTACGGTCGGCCCCGGCTGGAGACGGCCATCGACGCCGCCGAGATGATCCTGACCTTCGCGCCCGAGACCAACGGCCACGTGGCGGTGAAGGCGTGGGAGGCGCTGTCCAAGATCACGGGCCGCCCGCACGCCCACCTGGCACTGGGTCGGGAGCACGACAAGATCCGCTTCCGGGACGTACAGGCCCAGCCGCGCAAGATCATCTCCGCGCCGACGTGGTCCGGGCTGGAATCCGAGGAAGTCAGCTACAACGCCGGCTACACCAATGTCCACGAGCTGATTCCCTGGCGCACGCTGACCGGGCGCCAGCAGTTCTATCAGGACCACCGGTGGATGCTCGACTTCGGCGAGGGCGCCTGCGTCTACAAGCCGGCCATCGACACCCGCACGGTGGCGCCGATGCTGGGCCGCAAGCCCAACGGCAACCCGGAGCTGGTGCTGAACTGGATCACCCCGCACCAGAAGTGGGGCATCCACTCCACCTACTCGGACAACCTGCGCATGCTCACGCTCTCGCGCGGGGGGCCGCACGTGTGGATCTCGGAGGCCGAGGCGCGCGCCAACGGCATCCGGGACAACGACTGGGTGGAGGTCTTCAACGTCAACGGCACGCTGACCGCCCGGGTGGTGGTGTCCCAGCGTGTGCCGCAAGGCATGTGCCTGATGTATCACGCGCAGGAAAAGATCGTGAACGTGCCAGGCGCCGAGATGAGCGGCATGCGCGGCGGCATCCACAACTCGGTCACGCGGGCGGTCACCAAGCCGACCCACATGATCGGCGGCTACGCGCAACTGGCCTACGGCTTCAACTACTACGGCACGGTCGGCAGCAATCGCGATGAATTCGTGATCCTGCGCAAGATGAACAAGGTGGACTGGATGGATACCCCACTGCCCCAGTCCGCACAAGAAGAAGGAGCCCCGCGATGAAGATCCGCGCCCAGGTGGCCATGGTGCTGAACCTCGACAAGTGCATCGGCTGCCATACCTGCTCAGTGACCTGCAAGAACGTCTGGACCAGCCGCGACGGCGTGGAGTACGCCTGGTTCAACAACGTCGAGACCAAGCCAGGCATCGGCTACCCCAAGGAATGGGAAAACCAGCGCAAGTGGAACGGCGGCTGGCAGCGCCAGCCCGACGGCTCGCTCACGCCACGCCAGGGCGGCCGCGCGCGCATTCTGTCGAACCTGTTCGCCAACCCGAACCTGCCGCAGATCGACGACTACTACGAGCCGTTCACCTACGACTACGAGCACCTCCAGAAGGCGCCGCTGATGCCGACGCCGCCTACCGCCCGGCCGGTGTCCGTGCTGACGGGCAAGAAGATGGAGAAGATCGAATGGGGGCCGAACTGGGAGGATGACCTCGGCGGCGAGTTCGCCTCGCGCAGCCGCGACCAGCTCTTCGAGAACGTGCAGAAGGAGATGTACTCGACCTTCGAGAACACCTTCATGATGTACCTGCCCCGTCTGTGCGAGCACTGCCTGAACCCGGCCTGCGTGGCGTCCTGCCCGAGCGGCTCGGTCTACAAGCGCGAGGACGACGGCATCGTGCTGGTCGACCAGGACAAGTGCCGTGGCTGGCGGATGTGCATCTCTGGTTGTCCATACAAGAAGATCTATTTCAACTGGCAGAGCGGCAAGGCGGAGAAGTGCACCTTCTGCTTCCCACGCATCGAGGGCGGCCAGCCGACCGTCTGCTCCGAGACCTGCGTCGGTCGCATCCGCTACCTCGGCGTGATGCTGTACGACGCGGATCGGATCGCCAGCGCCGCCGGCGTGGAGGACGAGCGCGACCTGTACCAGTCCCAGCTCGACGTCTTCCTCGACCCGAACGACCCCACCGTGCAGGCCGAGGCGCTGCGCCAGGGCATTCCGCAGAGCTGGCTCGATGCCGCGCGCAAGTCGCCGGTCTACCGCATGGCCTGCGAATGGAAGATCGCCTTCCCGCTGCATCCCGAATACCGGACGCTGCCGATGGTCTGGTACGTGCCGCCGCTCTCGCCGATCCAGTCGGCGGCGGAAAGCGGCTTCATGGGCATGAACGGGATGATCCCGGACGTGCAGAGCCTGCGCATTCCGCTCAAGTACCTCGCCAACCTGCTGACCGCCGGCGACGTGGCGCCAGTGCTGACCGCCCTGCAGCGCATGCTGGCCATGCGGGCGTTCAAGCGCTCGGAAGTCGTGGATGGCGAGGCGGACCTCGCCGTGCTGCGGCAGGTGGGGCTGACCCCGGTGCAGGTGGAGGACATGTACCGCCTGCTGGCCATCGCCAATTACGAGGATCGTTTTGTGATTCCATCGTCACACAAGGAAATGGTCGAGGACAGCTTCAACGAGAAAGGCAGCTGCGGCTTCACGTTTGGCAACGGCTGCTCGGGCGGTACGTCCGAGGGCTCGCTGTTCGGCAAAAAGCCGCAGGGCAGCGTGGTCTTCGCGGACATGCCCAAGTCGCGCAAGAAGCCGACCGAAACCTGCTGACACCTGCTGATACCGGAGCCATCATGACCCTCTATCCCGTGCTCAGCGCCTTGCTGGGCTACCCCGAAGCGCCGCTGCAGGCGGCCATGCCCGAGATCGAACAGGCGCTCGACGCCTGGCCCGCCGCCCGCGCGAGGCTGGCCCCGCTGACCGGCCCGCTGCGCGACAGCCCGCTGATCGCGCTGCAGGAGCAGTACGTGGCCACCTTCGACCGCAATCCCGCGCATTCGCTGCACCTGTTCGAGCACGTCCACGGCGAGTCCCGCGACCGGGGGCAAGCCATGGTCGATCTGATCGACGAATACCGGCGCGCCGGCTTCGAGCCGGTGGCGAACGAGTTGCCCGACTACGTGCCGCTGTTCCTGGAGTTCCTCGGCGCGCTGGCCGATGACGGGCAGGCGCAGCGCGCCGAGCAGTTGCTGGGCGAGGCCATCCACGTGCTGGCGGCCATCGGCGACCGGCTGGCGCGCCACGACAGCCCGTACGCGACCGTGTTCACGGTGCTGCGCTCAATGACCAGCGTGCAGCCCGAGGCCCGGACCGACCCGCCCGTGCGCGACATGGACGAAGCGCTGGAACTGTTCGGCCCCGGCACGGATGGCGTGGAGCCGTTGCTGGCGGCGGCCATGCCGGCTGAACAAGTGGTGCGCTTCCACGACCGGCGCGCCCCCTCCCCCCAATGACCTCCCTGACGACGCAGGCGACCACCATGTCATTCGCCCACCAGTTCCTCTTCGGCATCTACCCGTATATCGCCGCCGCCCTGCTCCTGTTCGGCAGCCTGGCGCGCTTCGAGCGCGAGCAGTACGGCTGGAAGGCCGACAGCTCCCAACTGCTCTATCGCGGCAACCTGCGGCTGGGCAGCATCCTGTTCCACGTTGGCATCCTCGGGCTGTTCTTCGGCCATCTGGCGGGCCTGCTCACACCCGTGGCCGTGTGGGACGCGCTCGGTGTCTCCCACACGCTCAAGCAGGCCGTGGCGATGGGCGCCGGCGGAGTCATGGGCACGATCTGCCTGATCGGCCTGCTGATCCTGTTGCATCGGCGCTTCACCAACGCCCGGGTTGCCGCGGTCACGCGTACCGGCGACAAGGTGCTGCTGCTCTGGCTGCTGGCGACCTTGCTGGCCGGGCTCTCGACCATCTTCGTGTCCGCCGGCCATATGGACGGTCACATGATGGTGCAGCTGATGACCTGGGCCCAGCACATCGTCACGCTGCGCGCCGATGCGCCCGATTTCATCGCCGATGCCCCGCTGCTGTTCCGCGTGCATCTGTTCCTCGGTATCTCGCTGTTCGCGATCTTCCCGTTCACGCGGCTGGTGCATGTGTGGAGCGGCTTCGCCTCGGTCACCTACCTCGGACGGGCCTGGCAGCTCGTGCGGGGGCGCTGATCCGCGCTTGATGGGGGTCAACGGGGCGGCCGGGTATCCGGCTCATCATGGCGGGCACGCAATCCTGCCCGCTGCTCCGGATATCGCCATGATCGACGAGACTGCACTCTACCAACGCCTTCGGCAAGATTTCCCGCTGGAGCCACGGCCCTACCGGTGCCTGGCCCGGGCGCTCGGCCTGTCCGAGCATGGCCTGCTGTCGCTGCTGGCGCGCGACGTTGGCAGCGGCCGCATCAGCCATGTCGGCGCCCGCTTCGCGCCGAACGCCATCGGCGCCACCACGCTCGCGGCGCTGTCCGTGCCGGCGGCGCGGCTGGAGAGCGTGGCGCGGCGACTCAACGCCGACCCGGCTATCGGCCATCACTACTGCAGAACCGGCCACCGCTACAACCTCTGGTTCGTGGCCGGTGCGCGCGATGCCGACCACCTGGCGACCGTACTCGACGGCATTGGCGCGGATGTCCACCAGACGCCGCTCGCACTGCCACTGGAATGTGAATACCACGTCGATGCCGGGGTGCCACTGCGGCCCCTGATGACCGATGCCGACTGGCGGCTGGTGGCAGCGCTGGAAGACGGCCTGCCGCTGACGCCCGAGCCCTACCACGCCATGGCGCGTGGCACGGGCATCGGGCTACACGAACTCTGGCGCCGGCTGGCGCATTGGCGCGAGGCCGGCGTGATCCGCCGCTTCGGCGCCATTCTCCAGCCGGGCCAACTCGGCTTCGTGCATAACGCGATGTGCGTATGGAATGCGCCCGACGCACGTGTGGATGTGCTGGGCAAGCGGCTGGCCCGCCTGCCCGCGGTGGCACTCTGCTACCGGCGCGCGCGCCGAGGTGCGGCATGGCCCTTCAACCTGTTCGCGGTGGTGCGGGCGCGCAGCGCGGCAGACCTCCAGGCGACGCTCGATGGCTTCACGGCGATGCCCGCGCTCGCCAACCTCCCCGGTGCCGTGCTCCGCGCCCGTTGCTGCTTCAAGCCACGCGGCGTGCGCTACGGCGATCTGGCGCCCGAGGCCTGACGGGCCAGCCCGTCGCTCTCACGCGGCACGGACTTCGGGAAACAGCACCGCTAGCCGCGCCACCCAGGGCTCGACCCAGGCCGGACGCGGCGTGGCGTCGAGCCAGTACTTGACCTCCAACCCCAGCGCGGTGTCCCCGCAAATCGAGAGCCGGCGCTGGAAGAACAGCGTGTCGGTATCGGCATGGCCGGCGAGCAGTTGCAGGTAATCGGCGGCGCGGGCGCGCAGCGTCAGCGCCGGGGCGGGTTCAGGATCGAACGGCCCCATCCGGAACACGCCCCCTGCACAGCGGAAACGCAGGTCCAGCCCGAGGTCTTCCACCACGAGCAGGAAGGCATGACCGTCCAGCGCGGACGGTGGCTGCAACCAGCCGGCGCGGCGCGCGGACTCCAGCGCCATCACGAACGGCAGGGCCTGCGCAGGGGCGGGCAGGCGGCGATGGATGCGGGCAATCAGGGAAGAAGAATTCATCGATGGTCTTGGGGCAGTCATGCGGGCGCGCCGGCTATCCAGGCAATGCCGGGCTGGCCGGTCCAGTAGCCGTTGCTCGCCGAGGCGCCGGCGGGCACGATGCCGCTGGGCGCGGCGCCGGTGCGGCCATGACGCACGGCGTCTAGCAGCGCTATGACGTCCAGCGTGCCCACGGCGTGCGGGCTGACGCGGACCACATCCACGCCCATCGCCTGAATCTCCGGCAGGTGCGCGCACAGGTCCAGGCAGCTTGCGGACTGAGTCTGGATGCCGTTCAGGGCGAAGAACGGCTGCCCTTCGCCCGTGCGGGCGACCAGCCCGTCCGGGTAGTCGAGGCAACGGAACTCGCAGGCATCCTTGCGCAGGCGGTGATGCCGGGCCGTGAAGCAACGCGCGGAGATCGCCAGCGGCATGCGGCCCCAGATCATCGCTTCGATCTGCATGCCGGCTGGCCGCGCCGCCGCCAGCGCGGCCAGCGCCGCGTGGTCCATCTCGACCGGCGCCACGACCCCGCGCGCGCCCAGCGAGCCCAGCCACGTCGCCGTATCGGCGTGATAGACGTTCAGATGCGGCCCGGCGACGAACGGCCGCCCGCGCCGCGCGCGCACCGCGCCAAGATCGTTGGCCTCCACGAGGAACTCGTCCTGCTCGCAGACGCGGCGCATGGCCGCGATGTCGCTGTCCGATTCGACCAGCACCGGGGTGGACAGCACCACCTCCTTGCCGGCATCGCGCAGCATCCGCGCCACGTCCAGCCAGTCGGCATGGCGCAATTCGTGGCGGCGTGTGCAGACGGCTTCGCCAAGATAGACGCGCTCCACGGGGGCGTCTGCCACATCGGCATAGAAGCGCAGCACGTCCGCGCGGGGCCAGTAGTAGAGCAGCGGGCCGAGCGCGATGGTCAAGGAATAGGGGGAAGTGGATGTGGTCATGGTGGGTGGGGTGCGGACGGTTTCAGCGCCACGGACGGTCATAGGCGCCCTGGGTCACCTGGTCGCCCTCGGCATGGCGCCCCAATGTAGCCTGCCATTCCTGGCGCGGCACGAAGCGCCGGGGGTCGCGCCAGGCGTCGTCGATGGCGGCGCGCAGCACGCCCACCACATCGCCCACGTAGCGCGGGCTGCGCTGGCGGCCCTCGATCTTGATGGCGGCGATGCCGATGTCGATCAGCGCCGGCAGCAGCGACAGCGCGTTGAGGCTGGTGGGCTCCTCCAGCACGTAGCCGTGCTCGCCCTCCACGGTGAAACGGCCCTTGCACAACGTGGGGTAACCGGCCGGCTCGCCGGGCGCGTAGCTGTCGATCAGGATGCCGGAGAGCCGCGCGTGCATGGTGCCGTCCGCCTCGTCCCAGCGCACGGCGTGGGCCGGCGAGCAGACGCCACGGTTGTTCGGCGAATCGCCGGTCGCGTACGAGGACAGCAGGCAGCGGCCCTCGGCCATCACGCACAGGCTGCCAAAGCCGAAGACCTCAAGTTCCACATCGGTCTGCCTGGCCAGCTTGGCGATCTGCGCCAGCGTCAGCACGCGCGGCAGCACCACGCGCCGGATGCCGAAGCGCTCGCGCATCAGCGCGATGGCATCGGCATGGGTGGCCGAGCCCTGCACGGACAGGTGCAGGCGCAGGTCGGGGTGCTTCTCCGCCGCGTAGGCCATCAGGCCGGGGTCGGCCATGATCACCGCGTCGGCGCCCAGCACGGCGGCGGCGTCCACGGCGCGGTGCCAGCGGTCTACCTGCCCCATCTGCGCAAACGTGTTGATGGCGAACAGCACTTCGGCGCCGCGCGCGCGGGCTTCGGCCACGCCGGTGCGGATGTCGTCCTCGGAGAAATTCAGGCCGCCGAAGTTGCGCGCGTTGGTGGCATCGCGCAACCCGAGGTAGATGGCGTCCGCGCCGTGCTGCAGCGCCATGCGCAGGGCCGCGAGCGAGCCGGCGGGTGCCACCAGTTGGGGCCGGCGGGGCTGGCGGCGCGATGGCTCGGTTGGGGGTGTTGGCGCATCGGGCACATCATGCACGTCGGGCGGGGAGGCATCCATGGCGAAAATGCGCGGTGCGGCGCATGGGGTAGCGATCGATCAAGGATGCTAGTCATGCCCATCGAGGGAACCTTTGACCCCGCGCAAACCCCGGCTGTGTTCTACCCGTCTCGTTCCGCCGAACTAGGTCCTCGGAACGGGCCGCCGATCCCCCGCAATTTGATCTGGCGCAAACTGCCACCCCGATGCGCGTGAGACGCTGGGCCGTTTTTTGCCCCTCCTGACTTCGGATTTCCTCATGACACATCGATGGCTCAACCTGGCCGGCCGCAAGCTGCTTCCTATCGTGCAGGGCGGCATGGGCGTGGGCATCTCCGCGCATCGGCTGGCCGGCACGGTGGCCCGCCACAACGCCATGGGCACCATCGCCAGCATCGACCTGCGCCATCATCACCCCGACCTGATGGCCGCCACGGCCAAACGCGACAAGGCGGCCATCGAACACGCCAACCTCGTGGCGCTGGACCGCGAGGTGCGCGCGGCGAAGGACTTGGCGGGCGGGCAAGGGATGGTCGCCGTCAACGTGATGAAGGCCGTTGGCGCCCACGCGGCGCTGGTCCGGCAGGCGTGCGATAGCGGCGCGGATGCCATCGTCATGGGCGCCGGCCTGCCGCTCGACCTCCCCGAACTGACCGCCAATCACCCGAAGGTGGCCTTGATCCCGATCCTGTCCGACGCCCGTGGCGTCAGCCTCGTGCTGCGCAAGTGGATGAAGAAGGGACGGCTGCCCGATGCCATCGTGATCGAACATCCCGCGCATGCCGGCGGGCACCTCGGCGCCTCGCGCATGGAGGACATTGGCGATGAGCGGTTCTCGTTCGCGCGCGTGCTGGACGAATGCCGCACGCTGTTCGCCAGCCTGGGGCTGGCCTGGGAGTCCGTGCCGCTGATCCTGGCCGGCGGGTTGGGCCACCACGGCAAGCTGCATCACTGGCTGGCGCAGGGCGCGGCCGGCGTGCAGGTCGGCACCGCCTTTGCCGTGACCGAGGAATGCGATGCGCATCTGGCTTTCAAACAGGTGCTGGCTTCCGCGCCGCAGGAACAGATCGGCGAATTCACGAGCGTGGCGGGACTGCCGGCGCGCGCGGTGCTGACGCCGTGGCTCAAGCGCTATCTCTCCCGGGAGTCGGCGCTCCAGGCGCGCGCCAAGGTGCGCGAGTGCCTGGAGGGCTTCGACTGCCTGCAATCGTGCGGCCTGCGCGACGGCGTGGCGCGCATCGGCCAGTTCTGCATCGACCGCAAGCTCTCGCAGGCGCTCAAGGGCGACGTGGAGCGCGGCCTGTTCTTCCGGGGTAAGGGCACGCTGCCGTTTGGCGACGCCATCCGCCCCGTGGCGGACCTGATCCACTACCTGATGTCGGGCGAAAAGCCGGCGGGGGTCGCGCCGGCCTGATTGGGCTGTTGCCGGAATGCGAATCCCGCGTAAGTTCCCGTCCCATCCGTCGGCGATTTGATCCAGCGCAGGAAACGGCGCAATCGCCGGTACCAGAATGGCAGCTGTCCCCACGCCCTGCCCTCGCCCCCACAACATGCCAGCCCCCTTTCCTGACACCGCGTTCGATGCGCACGCGGACCCCCATGCCACCTCGGCGGTCGGGCTGCCGGGGCTGCGCCACCGCCTCTCCACCCGCATCATCTCGCTGTCCCTGATCTCGCTGCTGGTTGTCCTGACGATGATCGGCGGCACATTGTGGCTCTCCTGGAACCTCGAAGGCGCCGGCGCGGCGATCAACGACGCTGGCAGCGTGCGGATGCGCGCCAACGCGGTGGCGATCGAACTGACCCGCGCCCGCGCCCATCAACCCCACGCTCTTGTGCCACGGATCGCCCAGCTGGACGAGACGCTGGCGCAACTGCGCCGGGGCGACGCCACACGACCGCTGTTCCTGCCCGCCGTGCCGGCCATCCACGACCAGCTCGACCGCGTGGCACGGGCATGGGACGACCGGATGAAGCCGCTGGCGGAGCAGGACTTGAACGCGCCCGACGGCACATCGCTCACCTATGTGGCCGCGCTGTCGGATTTCGTCGCGCAGGCAGACCATCTGGTGCGCATGATCGAGGCCGACAACGCGCGCAAGACGGACCTGCTGCGCATGTCCCAGGCCGCACTGGCCGCCATTGCCTGCATGGGCACCGTCGCGGTCATCTACCTGCTCTATCTCTGGATCATCCTGCCCGTGCTGACGCTGCAGGATGGCCTGCGCCGCATGGCGGCCCGCGAATTCTCGCTGCGCCTGCCGGTCACCAGCCGTGACGAATTCGGCACATTGAGCACCGGTTTCAATCGGATGGCGGCCGAACTCCAGGAACTCTATCGGGGGCTCGAAGCCCGCGTGGCCCAGAAGACCGCCGAACTGGCCAGGCGCAACCGCGACCTCGAGACGCTCTACGACATCGCCGCCTACCTGAACCAGCCGAACGAGGCCGAGGCGCTGTGCCGGGGCTTCCTGACCCGGATCATGCGGCGCCTGGACGCCGATGGCGGCAGCGTGCGCATGCTCGATGCAGTGCCGGAGAACCTCCACATGGTGGTTTCCGAAGGGCTGCCCGCCACGCTGGTCGAGCAGGAACAGCGCATGGCGGCCGATGCCTGCCACTGCGGCGCGGCCACGCGGCAGCGCGTGGTCGCCTGGCCGTCCGCAACCCACGCACTGCCCTCGCCGCCGATGGCCTGCGGCTTCGGCGGCTTCGCGGCGTTCCGCATCGACACGCCGCGCGGGGTGATCGGCATGTTTTCGCTCCACTTCCGCTCGCCACGGGTGCTCAATGCATCCGACCGGCAACTGCTGGAGACGCTGGCGCAGCACCTGGGCGTGGCGCTCGAACACCAGCGGCTGTCCGCCACCGCGCGCCAGTTGGCCGTGGTGCAGGAGCGCAACCTCGTGGCGCAGGGCTTGCACGACAGCATCGCCCAAGGCCTGAACTACCTGAACCTGCAAGCCCAACTGCTGGAAGATGCCGTCTCGCGCGGGGCGCTGGCCGATGTGGCGGCGATCGTGCCGATGCTCCGTTGCGGGGTGGACGAAAGCTACCAGGATGTGCGCGAGTTGCTGCTGAACTTCCGCACCCGGCTCACGCAGGGCGAGTTGCGGCAAGCGGCAGAAGACACCGTGGCGCGCTTCCGGCGGCAGTGCGCCACCGAGGTGCGGCTGGAGGTGGAGGGCTACGACAACGCCCGGCCGCTGCCGCCCGATGCCCAGTTGCAGGTGCTGTTCGTGCTACAGGAGGCGCTCTCCAACGTGCGCAAGCACGCGCAGGCCGGCCACGTGCTGGTGCGGCTGCAAGGCGGGCGCGACCTCGAACTGGTGGTGCAGGACGATGGCGAGGGCTTCGATGCCGCCGGGCTCGCCACGCGCTGCGAGATGCAGGTGGGTCTGCACATCATGCGCGAGCGCGCCGCGCGGCTCAACGCGCAGTTGTCGATCGATTCCGCGCCCGGGCGCGGCACCCGCGTGGCCCTGCGCGTGCCCGGCGCCCATGTGGCCGGCGAAGCCAACGAAGCCACAGCGCCCAACGAAATCAACGAAGCGAGTCTCCAGCCATGACCATCCGCATCCTGCTGATCGACGATCACACGCTGTTCCGTTCAGGCATTCGCGCGCTGTTACAGCGCCAGCCCGATTTTGCCGTCGTGGACGAGGCGGCCGATGGCGTGGAGGGGCTCAAGCGCGCCAAGCAGCATCGCCCCGACGTGGTCCTGCTGGACCTGAACATGCCCGGGCTGTCCGGGCTGGAGACGCTGGCCCTGCTGGCGCAGGACCTGCCGGACACGGCAGTGCTGATCCTCACCGTCTCCGAGGAAGCCGAGGAACTGGCCAGCGCGCTGCGCGGCGGCGCCCGGGGCTATTTGCTAAAGAATATCGAGGCGGATTTCCTGGCTTCGGCCATCCGCCGCGCCGCATCCGGCGAGCCGGTGATCTCGGATGGCATGACGGCCAAGCTCGTGGCGCAGTTCCGCGCGCCGGCGCAGCCTTCCGCACCGCCTTCTCCGAGTGCCGAGGACGGCGCGCGGCTAACCGTGCGGGAGCGCGAGATCGTACGCGGGCTGACCCGGGGCGAGAGCAACAAGCAGATCGCGCGCGACCTCGGTGTGGCCGAGAGCACGGTCAAGATCCACGTGCAGAACATCCTCAAGAAGCTGAATCTGGCCAGCCGCGTACAGGTGGCGGTGTTTGCGGTCGAGCATGGCCTGACCGCGTGATGGCTTCCCCGGTGGCGGACGTTACCGCCGGGCGCCAAGCCTTGCCGACAGTTGGTCCGCCAGCGCCCGTACCTGCTGGCCGATGCGGTCGCCGGTGGCCGCATCGATCTCGTTGGTCAGGTAGCTGACCGCGATGGCGCCCGCTGCGCACGGGGCGGCCGCGTCGAACACCGGGGCGCCGAAGCACGTCATGCCCTCGCGCATCTGGCCGTTGTCGGTCGAATATCCCACCTCCCGCACCTGGGCCAGTTCGGCCTGCAAACCATCCACATCGGCCACGCTGGCCCGCGTGAGCGGCGGCGGCATGCCCGGCGCGAACAGGTCGCGCACCTCGGCCGGCAGCAGGGTGCTCAGCATCGCCTTGCCCGTGGCCGTGTAGGGCGCCGGCAGGCGCATGCCGATGCGGAACGTGACGCCGAGCGGGCGGTCGCCGTTCTGGCAGGCCAGGTAGACCACCTCCGCACCATCGAGCATCGACAAGGTGACCGTGGCGTCGTGGAAGGCATCGGTCTGCTCCCAGAGCGCGCGGAACTCGCTCGTCATCTGCGTCTGCGACAGGAAGGCGTTGGCCCAGGCCATCACGTGCGGGCCCACCGCCATCGCCCCGTTGGGCAGGCGCTTGAGCAGTTGCAGCTGCACGAGGGTGTCGCACATGCCGTGGAGGGAACTCTTGGGCGCGCCGGTCAGCCGGGTCAGGTCGGCCAGCGTCAGCGGTTCCGGGGCGGCGGCCACGGCATCCATGACATGTACCGCGCGCACCACCGCCGGCGACGTGGACTTCAGCGACGGCGCGGCATCATCGGCGGGAGCGTTGTAGGCGGACTTGGGCATTGGGCAATACGGAAGAGTTGGGCGGATTGTACCGGCTGCGCGGAACGCTTCCGGGCGGTTGGCAGTCTGCCGTGCATGGGCGTATCATACGCTCACGTTCGACATACCGAATATCGTTCCATCTATTGAACGATATGAATCAACCCGCTCAGGAAAGCCGCCATGCAACTCAAGGATCCCTCGCTTCTGAAACAGCTGGCCTATGTGGATGGCCAATGGATTGGCGCCGACTCCGGCGCCACGTTCGACGTCACGGACCCGGCCACCGGGGAGGTGATCGCCAAGGTGGCCGACCTGGGCGCGGCCGAGACCGAGCGCGCCGTCGCCGCCGCCGAGGTAGCGCAGCGCGCCTGGGCCGCCAAGACCGGCAAGGAACGCGCCAACCTGCTGCGCCGCTGGTTCGACCTGATGATCGCCAATACGGACGATCTGGCCTACCTGATGACGCGCGAGCAGGGCAAGCCACTAGCCGAGGCGCGCGGCGAGATCGCGTACGCGGCCAGCTTTATCGAATGGTTTGCCGAGGAAGCCAAGCGCGTGGACGGCGAAGTGCTGGCCACGCCGGCCGCCGACAAGCGCCTGGTCACGCTGCGCCAGCCCGTGGGCGTCTGCGCCGCCATCACGCCGTGGAATTTCCCGGCAGCGATGATCACCCGCAAGGCAGGCCCTGCCCTGGCGGCCGGGTGCGCCATCGTCATCAAACCGGCCGAGCTGACCCCGCTGTCCGCCTTCGCGCTGGCCGAACTGGCGCACCGGGCCGGCATTCCCGCCGGCGTGCTTCAGGTGGTGACCGGCGATGCCAAGACCATCGGCGCCGTGCTGACGGGCAGCCCCATCGTGCGCAAGCTGTCGTTCACGGGGTCGACCGAGGTCGGTCGCATCCTGATGGCGCAGTCGGCGCCCACCGTGAAGCGCCTCTCGCTGGAGTTGGGCGGCAACGCGCCGTTCATCGTCTTTGACGATGCCGACGTGGACGCCGCCGTGGAAGGCGCCCTCGCCGCCAAGTACCGCAACGGCGGGCAGACCTGTGTCTGCGCCAACCGCTTCTACGTGCAGGACGGCATCTACGACGCCTTCGCCACGAAGCTGGCCGAGCGCACCGGCCAACTGCGCGTGGGCAACGGGCTGGAAGACGGCGTGACGATCGGCCCGCTGATCGAGGACGCCGCGCTGGACAAGGTGGCGTCCCTGGTGGACGACGCCCGCGCCAAGGGCGGCCACGTGCTGACCGGCGGCGCCGCGCACAAGCTGGGCGGCACGTTCTACACCCCCACCGTCATCGCCGACGCCACCGCCGACATGCGCATGGCCCGCGAGGAGATCTTCGGGCCGGTGGCGCCACTGTTCCGCTTCAAGTCCGACGCCGAGGCAGTAACTGCCGCCAACGCCACCGAATACGGGCTGGCCGCCTATTTGTATACGCGCGATATCGCGCGGGCCTGGCGCACCGCCGAAGCGCTCGAGTACGGCATGGTCGGCCTGAACACCGGCCTGATCTCGAACGAGGTGGCGCCGTTCGGCGGCATCAAGCAGTCTGGCGTGGGCCGCGAAGGGTCGCGCCACGGCATCGACGAATATCTCGAGATCAAGTACCTCTGCCTGCAGATGTGATGCAGGCGGGCGGGCCGGTGCATACTGTGCCGGTCCGCCTTATGGCACCCATTGCTGAGCAAGGGCGACCCCGATCGCCCCGCCTGCCCCGAACTCCCGGAGACAACATGAACCCGTTCCGCTTCCAGACCGTGCCGACGGTCATCGTCGAATTCGGCGCCGCGCGCCGGCTGGGCGCCCTGCTGCGCGAGTCGTTCCCGCAGGCCAGGCGCCTGTGCGTGGTGACCGACGGCTTCCTGGCCAAGAGCGGCCTGCTCGCGCCGGCGCTGGAAGACCTCGCCAAGCATGACTGGGAGGTGACCGTGATCGACGATGTCATTGCCGATCCGCCCGAGCACATCGTGCTGGACGCCACCGAGCGCGCGCGCCAGGCCGATGCCGAGGTGGTGCTGGGGCTGGGCGGCGGGTCGTCGATGGATGTGGCCAAGCTGATCGCCGTCCTCCTGCCCGCCACGCAGGCGCTCAAGGACATGTACGGCGTGAAGAAGGTCACCGGCGCCCGGCTGCCGCTGGTGCAGATGCCGACCACGGCCGGCACCGGTTCCGAAGTGACGGCGGTGTCGATCGTCACGACCGGCGAAACCACCAAGATGGGCGTGGTGGCGCCGCAGCTGTTCGCCGACCTCGCGATCCTCGACGCCGAACTGACGCTCGGCCTGCCCCGCGCGGCCACGGCCGCCACCGGCATCGACGCCATGGTGCATGCCATCGAGGCCTACACCAGCGCCCACCTCAAGAATCCGGTCTCGGACATGCTGGCCATCCGCGCGCTGGATCTGCTCTCGCGCAACCTGATGCTGGCCTGCGACAACGGCAACGATCGCAATGCCCGGGAGGCGATGCTGCTCGGCGCGATGTTCGCCGGCCAGGCCTTCGCCAACTCGCCGGTGGCCGCCGTGCACGCGCTGGCCTACCCAATCGGCGGCATTTTCCATGTGCCGCACGGCCTCTCGAACGCGCTCGTGCTGCCGCACGTGATGAAGTTCAATGCCGACGCCGCCAGCAAGCGCTACGCGGAACTGACCGACGTGGTGCTGCCCGGCACGACCGGCAGCTGCGAAACCAAGACCGCCGCGCTGATCGCCCATATCGAAGGACTGGTGCTGGCCACCGGCATCCCGCGCACGCTGCGCGAAGTCGGCGTGAAAGAAGGCGACCTGAACCGCCTGGCCAGCGACGCCATGCTGCAGACGCGCCTGCTGGTCAATAATCCGCGCGGCAGTGCCAGACACTGCGGCGGCTACGGAGCGATGACTGATGGCAGAGGGTTTCGACGCGCTCGGCGCAACGTTGAGCGGGCAGCAGCAGTACTTCCTTAAGGTTCCCGGCGCGGCCAGCGCCGGGGCATTGTCGGTGGTGTCGTTCGAGGCTGTGGAGCGGCTAGGCGAACCCTATGCCGTCACGGTTCAACTCACGCACCMTGCCGAACTGGATCGTGCCGATTATCTCGGCAAGGCGGCCAGCTTTATCATCGACCCTGGGGACGGGTCAGCGCCGCGGACCTTCGCCGGTTGCATCATGCGTTTCACCGAGACGCAGCAGACGCGGGACTTCCACGGCTACGAGTTCATCGTGGAACCGCTCGTCGCCCGGCTTCGGCTTACGCGSTCCACCCGCATCTACCAGCACCAGACCGCGCCRGAGATTATCGAGGCGATTCTGCGGCGRCATGAACTGGTCGGGCATCAGTTTTCCTTCAGGCTTCGACGCCAATATCCCCAGCACGCGTTCCGCTTCCAGTATCAGATGTCCGATTGGGAAACCATCCGTCTGCTGATGGAGCAGGAGGGGCTGTATTCCTATTTTCTTCCCGGCAAGTTCGGCGAGATGGTGGTGTTTGGCGATGACATYGACCATTACCTYTACAAGCCTGAATTGCGGGTGCCGTATCGCGAGACGGCGGGATTGGAGGCTGGTGTCGAAGCGGTCATCGGCCTTCGTACTATTGCGAAAACTGTCCCCGCATCGTTYCTYGTGGCGGACTACAACCCCGATCTGGCGTGGGAGCCSYTGAAGGGCGAAGCCAATGTTGCGMGSAARGACAAGACCACCTACGGCCAGCCGTATGTCTTCGGCACCCATCACCTGGATTTCGAAGGCGCCAAATGGGAAGCCCAGCTTCGGCATGAGGCGGCGATGGCTTCCCAGGTGGTCTATGAAGGCGAGAGCAATGTGCTGGAACTGCGTCCGGCGCGAATCCTGCGGATGGATCTTGCGCTGGCGGATGCGCCGAATGGGCAGGTCATCACCGAGGTTGTCCACACCGGCGCGCGCGATGCGGCGTATCGGAATACCTTCAAATCGATCCCRTCGGATCGGCGTTTCCGGCTGCCGCTGGACGAGGCCAACTGGCCGAAGATCCAGGGCACGCTGAGTGCGCGCATTACCTCGCCAAGCCGGTATCCATACGCTTATCTGACGCAGCAGGGCTATTACACGGTTCGCTTTGACTTCGATTTCGAGGACTGGCCCGGCGGCGGGGAATGCGTGCCGCTGCGATTGGCCAAGCCGTTTGCCGGGGCRYTRCARACAGGATTTCACTTTCCGCTGATCGACGGCACCGAAGCGGCTATCGCATTTCGGGACGGTAATCCCAATAAGCCGTATATCGCCCACGTCCACCATAACAGCCGTCAGACGGATCTGATTACCAATCAGGATCGATGGCTATCCCGCAACGTTATTCGCACGCAGAGCGACAACAAGCTCGAATTCGAGGATTGGGAGGGRCAGGAGCACGTCAAGCTGTCCACCGAGCAYTCCGGMAAATCCCAGCTGACGCTYGGCCATATGGTCGACGGGAAGTGGAAGCGGCGGGGGGAGGGGTTCGAACTCAGGACGTCTGGCTGGGGGGCCATCCGGGGCGGCAAGGGGTTGTTCATCACCGCCGATGACCAGCCAAAGGCCAGCGGACAGCAACTCGACATGGCCCCGGCTCAGCGCCTGCTCGAACAAGCGCTCCAGCAAAGCCAGGCACTGGCCGAGACCGCCAGGGCAGCACAAGCCCTCGCCGCCGACTGCGAGCGCCAGCAGGCCCTGCTCAATGACAGCCTCAAGCAACTCCGCGATGCCGGCCTGCTCGCCAGCGCGCCCGCTGGTATCGCCCTGGTGTCCGGGGCGGACCTGCAAACCAGCGCGGCAAACCATCTCATCGCCACAGCGGGCGGGAATGCGGACATCAGCGCGGTCAAGCGCTTCACCGTTGCCGCCGGCGACGCCGTGTCCCTGTTCGCGCAGAAACTCGGCATGAAACTGTTCGCGGCGGGCGGGAAGGTCGAGATTCAGGCGCAGGGCGATGAGTTGCAGTTGGCGGCGCTTAAGGACGTCACCATTAGCAGTACGGACGGGAAGCTGGTGCTGTCGGCCGCCAAGGAGGTGTGGATTGGGTCGGGCGGGTCTTACATTCGGATTACGCAGTGCGGGATCGAAAATGCAACGCCGGGAGACATCTTCGAAAAGTGCGCGGTGTGGGTTAAGCGCCCGCCCGCCTCGATGCAGATCCACGCCGAAATGGCAAACGTTCTGCCCGCACACCCGCTGACGCTGAACACCGGCGCCTCGCCGGCATCGAGAACCCGGCTGCCTGTCGGCATGCCGTACAAGCTGTTTGCCGAAGGCGTGCTGTTCCGGCAGGGCGTGATCGACGAAACAGGCGACATTCCGATCGACCATCAGATGGCCACCAAGCAGTACGAACTGCAATTGGCTGGCGGCGCGGTCCACGCCATTCCTACTACTGAGGAATATCGCGGCAACGCCGAAAACGGCGAACTTGCCGCGCGCGGCTTTCAATTCTTCGAGTCCGCACCCGGAACGCCCGAGGCGCCCGATCGCGCCGTCCATCGCCAGGTTTATGACCAACTGCTCGGCTCAACACCCGAGGATCAGGTATGAGACAACAACCCATTACCACGCCCATCGCTCTGTCGCGTACCAATCGGGCGCTCATCACGCTGCCGTGGTTCGTCCAGCGTGCCGAATATGCGCCTCAGCCGTGCACCTTTCATCCCCTCGTCAATGGCGAAGAGGCGTTCGGCGACCTCCACGACACCATTTCCGCCGCGCAGAAGACCGTCGACATTATCTGTTGGGGCTTCCAGCCATCGATGTTCTTCAAACGTGGCGCGGCGCGCGGCGCGCCCTGCATTGGCGACCTGCTCGAGGCAGCGGGAAAGCGCGGGGTAAAGGTCCGCCTGCTCAGCTGGGGCGGCGAAGCATTGGGCATTCCCGGCATGTCAGATATGGGCGACGAGCCGAACCTGCCTGACCGCATGCATCAGCATCCATGGTTCTCGCGTCCACCCAATCCCCGCGTCAATCCCAAGGAATTCAACCGGTACTGGCATTGGCGTGCAGCACGCACCTCCCCTACCGCCAAGATATTCAAAGGGCCTGTTCCATCGCAGGTCATGGAAAAGCTGCCGGGATTGCTGGGGCTGCCGAAGCTGGTCAACGTCGAATTTGTCGTGCGGGATTTTGGCCTGTCTAACCGGCTGGAAATCGCATTTCGCACGGCCTTGTGGGGGACCGACGACACGCGCTCTGCCGGCAATAAGGCCCAAGGCGGCGCCATCATGGGCGCGATCGTGCCGACGCACCACCAGAAAATGGTGCTGGTCGATTATGAATTGCCTGACCGGGCAGTTGGCTATGTCATGGGCCACAACATGCTCGACCCGTACTGGGACAAGGACGACCATAGCGCGGTGCGTCTCTCGGGCGATCAGGGCCGGAATGGCGCGACACCACGGCAGGACATTTCAAGCCGGGTCACCGGCCCGGTTCTCCGGTATCTGAACCAGAATTTCTGTGAGGCATGGGACCGCGCTACCGGCGAAGCACTGCAAACCACCCGAAAACCTGCCGCGACAGCACTCAAAATGCTGCACGACACCGGCGTCAAGGTCATGGCCCAGGTGCTGCGGACTCAGCCGGAACACGGCAAGTTCGATATCGAGAAAATGTATTTGCAGGTGGTCAACAACGCCTGCAGCTTTGTCTATATCGAGAATCAGTATTTCCGCTTTCCGCCATTGGCCGAGCAAATCAAGGCGGCCGCCGCAAAGCAGATAGCCTGGGGCCGCGACCCGGGCGAGCATGGCCCCATCCACCTGTTTGTCGTCACCAATGCGAGCGACGAGGGCATCGGCCCCGGCACGGTGAACACCTACCGGATGCTGGAGGCCCTGGGCCGCGCCGACACCATCCCCGGTGTGGCGAAACTCGAACGGCAGGACAAGCGGCGCGAGGCCTTGCAAAAGGAATATGACGAGGCGGTCCCGGCGGAGAAGCAGGCCCGTGGAGCCATGCAGGGCGCCGAGGAAATGCGCCGATACGTGGACAGCGAAGTCACCGCGAAGAAGCTGGCCGAGGCCATCGAGAACCTGAGGCGGGCACGAGAGCGACAGGCAGAACTGGTCGATCAGATGAAAGCCCCGCAGGAGGCCATCGTCCCGTCAGAAATCCCCGGCCTGAAAGTCCACATCTGCACGCTGGTCGCGCCGGATTCCCCACCCGGAAAATGGGAGCACGTGTATGTGCACTCGAAGCTGATGATTATTGACGATGTGTTCATGACGCTGGGCTCGGCGAATATCAATACCCGCAGCATGGCGGCGGATAGTGAATTGAATATCTGCCATGAGCATACGGGGGTGACGGGGCCGCTACGGAAGCGGTTGTGGGGGATACATACCGGTGGAAAAGGGGCGCAGGAAGATGTTAGGGAGGCGTTTATGAAATGGGACGGCATCGTCAGAATGAACGCCGAAAGGAGAAGAAACGGCGAGACCCCCAGTACCTCTCTGGTGGGTTTCCATCGCGATGATCCCACGCGAACCTATTTGGATTAGCGAATGCGAATACTCCTCAACTTAGTGTTGGCCACATTTGCCTTGACCGCATGTTCAAAGGAAAACCCGATGAGAACCGTTCCAGACCTTTCGCAGATCCGTGCCAACCTGGAGTTCTCTTGCGTGCATGAGGCCGCGCAGCTTCCGGCGTTGAATCCCGAGGCCGATACGCTGTTTCGATACGCAAGGTATCTGGAAAAGAAAAAAGGGCCGAAGGAATATGACGAGGTGGCGCGCTACTATCGGATCGCAGCTGCCCACGGTCACTACAAAGCCAATAACAACTTGCAGCAGTTGGTGTCACACGGATTGGCGTCTTCACCTCTCGCACAAAAGGAGAGTGTCGACCTGGCCGCGCAGTTGGTCGAAGCGGGCGTGCCGTCAGGGTACTACGACATCGGCTATTACTTGAACCTGGGCTACGGTCTCAAGCGGGACAAAGAAATGGCGCTGCGGTACTTTCGCAAAGCGGCCGACCTTGGTAATGCGAATGCTCAGACGTATGTGGCAGAGCTTCTCGCGCCGTTAGATAAAGCTCCAGATATCGCGCGGAAAATGCAGCGGTGCGCAGCCGAGCAGGGTCACGGTGAGGCGGCGGGAAGTCTGGGAATTCATCTGCAGAATAAGGGAGTCTACGCCGACGCAATTCAAACGTACCAGATGGGCGTTCGCGCGGGCAATGCGCTTTCAGCATCCTTTCTTGAGGAAGGATTTCGGGGGCCGCAGTGGCAGAAGGAACAGGAAGCCGCCGAACCACCGCCAAAGCCGTCGGATGAACTCATCCTCCGCCTGTGCAAGGCCAAGAACCTCGACCCCGCCACGGGCCTGGCCATTCCGCCCCCGCCCAAGGCGGCATTGGGCACGCAGGCGAACACCGGCACACCGTGCCCCGAATCCGGAACATGGCGCGCCACCCGGTTCAGCTTTCTACAGGACGCCACCGGGCATTTCCGTAAAGGCGAGACGATGCCCGCGCTCTACGTCCCCAACCGGCGCATCTTCGACTGGCTCGACGATTTTCTGGGCTTGCGCTATCAGGACGTGGCCGTCACCTGGAAACTGGTGGCCCACGACAAGGAAACCTGACCGACCGGCGCCCCTTGATGACCCAAAGCCGTATTGGCACAAACAACGGTAAAAGCATTTCAGAAGGGCCTAGCCGCCGGAAATTCGATAGCCGCCCTGGTGCTGGAGTACGGCTTCAAGCCGGTTCTCCCAGAGGATATGGACTATCAGTGGCAGAAGGAACAGGAAGCCGCCGAACCACCGCCAAAGCCGTCGGATGAACTCATCCTCCGCCTGTGCAAGGCCAAGAACCTCGACCCCGCCACGGGCCTGGCCATTCCGCCCCCGCCCAAGGCGGCATTGGGCACGCAGGCGAAACCACCCTATATAACCCAAAGTCGTCCAATTCCTACACCGATATCAGCCCTAGCCCGCCTTGGTTGTGCCGCCTGCTGTTCTACCCTGAATCTACAAGGCAACGCTGAGGCAAGGCTTGGGCTGCGCCTCCGGAACAACAATAGGGAAACAAGGAGCACGCCATGGGTATCGGCACCATTCTTCTCATTATTCTGATTCTGCTGCTCGTCGGCGCGCTTCCGGCGTGGCCGTATAGCACGGGCTGGGGTTATTGGCCCAGCGGCGGGCTGGGTCTTATCGTTCTCATCGTGGTCCTGCTGGTGGTATTGGGCCGAATATAAGGAGTGATTGTCATGCCAGCGAAATCGAAGGCACAGCAAATGGCCGCCGGTGCGGCGCTCTCCGCCAAGCGTGGAGACACCAAGGCTGGCGCGCTGAAAGGCGCGTCCAAGTCGATGTACAAGTCCATGAGCGAAAAGGAACTGGACAAGATGGCCAGCACCAAGCAAAAGGGCAAGCCGACGCACAAGGCCAAGAGCTGATCGCTGCCGCATCTCGCAGCTGCATCTCGCGGAACCTCGTGCCCCTGCCGGATCCTATCCGCAGGGGCACGAGGCATTTCAGGGGGGTTACTTCTTGCGCGGCACGCAGGGGCCAATCCATCCCGGGAGCCTGCGTGCCTTGCTGCTGCGCGCCAGCGGAATGGCGAGCGTCATCGCGCGGGCGAAGCCGGCGATGCTATGCATGTCTTCCTCCACATGGCGCCGGAAGAAGCCCGCCCAGCTGAAATCGCCGTAGGCATTGCCCGGTTTCTGGTAGGCGCCGGCGTTGCGCGTGAAGGCGGCCAGGCTGCGGTACGGGTCGTCGCGCATCCCCATCACCGTGGCGGGCAGCGCATCGACGTCCAGATGCTTGCCGTGCTCATCCACCGGATGCACATGCCCGAGCGCGCGCATCTTCTTCCAGAACGCGCTGGGCGACAGGTCGCTGAGATCGGCGTCGATGCAGACCGGTGCCGTGCGCCAGCCCAGTTCCAGCCACGCGCGCGCCCAATGGTGATGATCGGCGATATACAGCGCCCCACCCGGCCCGGCGATGGTCCGGATGCAGTGTTCGCGGAGGAACTTGCGCATCGCGGCCGGCTCGCGCGGCTGGGCGCTGACGTCCATCTTCTCGTGGACCTGATAGAAGCCCAGCGTCAGCTGCGTGGGGCGCAGGGTGTCCAGGTCCGCCGTGTCGGTCTTGGCCATGGCGGGCGCCTCAGCTATGGCTCGATACCTGCCGATCGACGTAATGCTCCAGTTCGCTGCCCGGATCTTCGTTGCCCGTGCTATCCACGGCGACGGCCTCCTCGGCCACCGGCCCGGCGTGCGCGGGCCGGGCCTCGCCATTGGACTGTCCGGACTGGCCGGACTGGCCGGACTGCCGGGAGGCGGCCGGCGCGGGCCAGCACTCGCCTTCCTGCGTGTCCACCAGCTTGGGCTGTCGCTTCGGATCGAAGTCGGCCCACTGGCCGCCTTCCCAGGTGCCGCTCGCCCGCTCGATGTCGCAGGCGCCGCCTTCGCGCAGCACATCGGCCACTTCCTCGCGGCGGTCGCCCTTGGCGCGGGTGGCCAGCAGCACGCCCGGCGGGCGGGCGCCGCCCGGGTTGACGGACATGATCGACACATCCCAGACCGAGAACCCGCGCGCGTACAGCTTCTGGGCGATCTCCTCGGCGTCCGGGATGGACGCGAACCGGCCGGCTACGATGGATGACATGATGGGCTCCCTTGCGATACGTCGCGATTTATCGATCGATGCGGGCGCGGTCAGCCGTTGACCACTTCCCCGCCATTGATATGCAGAATCTGGCCGGTGATGTAGCTCGCGGCGTCAGACGCCAGGAACACATAGCCGGCCGCCACCTCGAAAGGCTGGCCGGGCCGCCCCATTGGCGTCTTCTTGCCGAACTTGGCCACTTCTTCCTCAGTGAACGTGGACGGAATCAGCGGCGTCCAGATCGGCCCCGGCGCCACGCCGTTGACGCGGATGCCACGCTTGACGATCTGTAGCGCCAGCGAGCGCGTGAACGACACGATGGCCCCCTTCGTCGCCGAATAATCGAGCAGATGGCCGCTACCGCGATAGGCCGTCACCGAGGTCGTATTCAGGATCGACGCGCCCTTCTGCAGGTGCGGCAGCGCGGCGCGCGTGACGTGGAACATGGCGAAGACATTGGTGCGGAAGGTGGCTTCGAGCTGGCTCGTGTCGATGTCTTCGAGCGAATCCTGCGGATGCTGCTCGGCGGCGTTGTTGACCAGGATGTCGAGCCGGCCGAACTGCTTGATGGTCTGGGCCACCACGGCGTCGGCATGGCTGACCTCGGCCAGATCCCCGGCGATGACCAGCGCCCGGCGGCCAGCCTGCTCGATCAGGCTGGCGGTTTCCTTCGCGTCGCCGTGCTCGTCCAGATAGGCGATGGCCACGTCGGCGCCCTCGCGCGCGTAGGCCACGGCGATGGCGCGGCCGATGCCACTGTCGCCGCCGGTCACCAGCGCCACTTTGCCTTCCAGGCGCCCGCTGCCCACGTAGTCGTCGGCGCCGCTATCCGGGCGCGGTTCCATCTCGCTTTCCAGGCCCGGCTGATGTTCCTGGTGCTGGGGCGGTACCTGCTTGGGTGTAGCCATGGCAATACCTGTGAGAAGGGGATCGGAATTGGATATAGGCAAGGTCTGCGCAAATTCCATGCCGCGCGCCGTGGCCCGCCCGCAAGGGAAGATTAGGCGGCTGGCGCCCTCGCCGCGCGTAACGGTTACAACGTGTGGCAAGGATTGCACCCGGCGCCGCGCGCGGCTCGCATCGCGCACATCGCGCGGGTATGGCCCCGACCAGCCTCCGCGCGGCATGGAACTTGCGGCTTGGCGAACACCGAACCGCAAGGAGCGCGACATGTTCAATTTCCGAGGAGACCGCGGTGCCAGCCGCACGGGCCGCGCCAAGCCCGAGCCGGCCAGCCCGACGCATGAGGACTGGGGACAGGAATGGGGCGAAGACTGGCGCGGCGATACGACCTACGGCGGCGCTGGCTACTACGGCGACAGCCGCAGCGGCGGACAGTCGTTCAACAGTGCACAACGCGTGTATCCGGGCGATCCCGGCTATCGCGAACATCCCACGCGGCCGCAAACGCTCTCCGGCACCGGTGTCGGCAGCCGCCGCCCGGTGGGGCCAAAGAACTACGAACGGCCCGACGAGCGGGTGCTGGGCGATGTGTGCGACCGCCTCGCCCACCATCCCGACGTGGACGTCTCCGATGTGACCGTCGATGTCGACAAGGGGCTGGTCAAGCTCGGCGGCACGGTCGGAGACCGGCGCCAGAAATACATCGTCGAGGAGATCGCCGATGCCGTGTACGGCGTGAAGGACGTGGAAAACCAGATCCGCGTGCGCCGGCCGGGCGAGGGAGCCGACTCCGCCCAACGCGACAGCATCGGTAGCTGGGCATCCGGCTCGGAAACCGGCGAAGCCACCACCTCCCCCGAACGCACGCTGAACAAGAGCTGAGGCCACCCCCATGGCAAAACTGCTGCGCGCAGGCGCAAAGCTGATGGTGCCGATGGATCATCTGCGGCCCACGCAGATCACCATCGGCGGCTACCACGTCGCGCAGAAGATTCATGTCACGCGGCGCCTGTCGCACGCCGATCTGCCCGGCTTTCTCGACAAACACCGCGTTCACGTGGTGCTCGGCCCGGAGCACACGCTCTACGTGGTGGATCACCACCACTGGGTGCGTGCCTGGCATGAGATGGGCATGGAGATGGTGCCGGCGCACGTGCGGGAAGACCTGAGCCACCTGTCCCAGCGCAAGTTCTGGGCGTACATGGTCGAGAACCACATGGTCCACCCGTACGACGAGCAGGGCCGGCGCCAGCCCATCAAGGCGCTGCCGCCGGACATCCATGCCATGCGGGACGATCCGTATCGGAGCCTGGAGGCGTTCGTGCAGCTGGCCGGCGGCTATCGCAAGGTCAAGGCCGCCTATCCGGATTTCCGCTGGGCCGACTTCTTCCGCAAGCACATCGAAGGGCCGTTCGACACCCATCACGGCTTCGCCACCGCGCTGGCGCGCGCGGTGCAACTGGCGCTGAGCACCAAGGCGCGCGGGCTGCCCGGCTATATCGGGCCATGCCGCAAGCGCGCTGCGTCGAAGAAGAAAAAGACCTAGTCAGGCGCCGCGATCGAGCGGCGCATCAGGACGCGGCGTCTTGGCGGGCTGCGGGGCATCGCGGCGATCGTGGCCATCGCCCCGGCGTGCCATGTCGCGCGCCTGCGTCAGCACGCAGCACAGCAGGTAGTAGGCCCGCTTGAACTCGTTGGCCGCTTCGCGCGGGCAGCCGTTACCGGCCTGCCGGAAGCCCGCGTCGAGCCGGGCCTCGATGCCGCTTTCCCATTCCGCTTCCGTGAACAGATGGCGTGCACGGTTGCGCCAGAGCGCCATCGTCGACATCTGCCGACTAGCCAGCGTGGAGGGCTCCCAGCGCCCCTCGCCATTGCCGAGGTCCAGGCGCATCTCGCACAACGCCTGCATCAGCACGCGCGCCTGCCGGAGATCCCGCCCGCGTAGCGGCCGGACCGTGCCACCGCGCCCCTTGCAGGGAACCGTGGCCAGCCGTGGCATCGGCACTTCTTGATGGTTGTGGTTGTTGAGGGCTGCAACGATGGACTCCGTTTGCGGGAAGTCCTGATGCACCGTTTCCTGCTGGCTGCCGTCGATACTCAGGCAACTGAAGACTGCGTTTTCCACCTTGGCCTCTTGCTAGACTCGCTACGCTGTTGTTATTCATTGGTAGGCGTAGCGATGCAATTGCCGTGCCGGACAACGCGGGCTCACCTCATGCTGCTTTGCGAGGCGTCGCCACCGGCGCACAAGTGCTCTCCAGCAGCGCCAGCAGGCGCGCTTCGTCGGCACGCAGGCGCACGCCGGCACGCGGGGCCGGCAAGGCTTGCAAGGTGTCATCCATGAAGGCCGCGAGCACATCCGGGTGTACGTAGCATTTTCGACAGACGGCCATGGTGTTGCGCAGCCGCTGCGCCACTTCGCGGATGACCTCGGTCACGGCCTTCTTGCGCGCGGTCTCGCTGTCGGCCGTGGTCTTGCGCAGCAGCGCCAGCGCGTGGACGCTGCCGGCCCAGGTGCGGAAGTCCTTGGCCGTGAAATCGCCGCCAGTCACCTCCTGCAGATAAGCGTTGACATCGACCGAGCCGATCTCGCGGATCTCGCCCTCCGGGTCCCTGTACTTGAACAGCCGCTGCCCCGGCAGCTCCGTGCAGTTGCGGACGATGCGGGCCAGGCGGGCATCGTTGACGGACACGTCGTGGGTCACGCCGCTCTTGCCGGTGAACTGGAAGCGCAGGCGGCTTCCGCGCACGGCCACATGGCGCCGGTGCAGCGTAGTCAGCCCATAGGTGCGATTCTGGCGCGCGTAACGCGGGGTGCCGACGCGCACGAGGGTGGCATCCAGCAACGTCACCACGGCGGCAAGGATCTTCTCGCGCGGCATGCCGTTGCGCGCCAGATCACGGGCCAGCCGCCCGCGCAGGCGCGGCAGCGCATGCCCGAAGGCCATCAGGCGGGTGTACTTGTCGGTGTCGCGCAGCGCGGCCCAGTCCGGGTGATAGAGGTATTGCTTCCGGCCCCGCGCATCGCGGCCCGTGGCCTGGAGATGGCCGGTGGGGTCGGCGCAGATCCAGACCGACTCGTAGGCTGGCGGAATCGCCAGCGCCTGGATGCGCGCGAGCGTGGCCTTGTCCTCGATGCGCTTGCCCTTGGCATCGGCATAGTAGAAGCCCGTGCCCGCGCGGCGCCGGGCGATGCCGGCTTCGCCGTCGTCGGCGTGCCGCAGCCCCACGGCACGCAACGCGGCGTCGGCGGCTTGCTCGGCGGTCGCTGCGGGCGAAGGGGTGACGGACGCGGGGCTCATGTGGCTCCGCCAACGCACAAACAATGCCAGCCAGTGGCGACCGCACTTTATGCGGGTTTTGCAAGAATTTCCGGTGCGACTGGCAGAAACAACACGGCCTGCAATCGCTACAAAGCGACTCGCACGCGCTGCCCCGCGCTACTTGCGTGCCTTCGGCGCCGACGCCGCGATCACCTGCGGGTCGTTCTCGTCGTCGGCATCGCCAGCCGCCACGGCGGTCTCGTTGTCGTCCTCATCGGGCGCCAGGCCGGCATCGGCACGCGGCGGGGGCGGCTTTTGGCGCGACACCGTGTATTCGGGGGATTCGGTTGCCGTTGCCTTCTTCACGGTGGACGGTGTGCTTGGCCGGGGCGGCACCACCGCCGGGCCGGTACGCGCCTCGGTCACCATCTCGCGCAGCCATCCCACCAGCAACTTGCCATAGGCGCGCTGGCAGTCCTCTGTCGACAGACCGTGGTCGGCGCCCTTCAGTACCCGGTACGTGATCGACCAGGCCTCGCAGCAGGCGTCCACGTAGCTGAGCACCGCCGCGTGGGGCACGATGCTGTCATGCTGCGATTCCACGACCAGCACATCGCCCTTGAAATTGGTACAGGCGCGCAGGGCCCGGTTGGTATCGGGGGCTACCACCTTGCGCCGGTACGCCACGAGATCCTGGTCGTGGTGGAGCTGCCGTTTGGGCGACTCCCATCCGCTATCCATGTAGAGCGCCGGCGCGCGCAGGGCCAGCCAGCGCACCGGGCGCAGCTCGCACAGCACGGCGGCCAGGTAGCCGCCGTAACTGCTGCCCACCACGGCGATGGCGTTGCGGTCCACCTCGGGGTGCCGCACCAGCACGTCATAGGCAGCCAGGACATCGGCCAGGTTGCGCATGCGGCTGACGGTTTCGTATTGCGCGGCGGTACCGGCATGACCGGTCAGGTCGAAGGTCATGCAGACGCAGCCCAGGCCGGCCACCTCGCGCGCACGCGCCAGGTACTGCTGCTGGCTGCCGCCCCAGCCGTGCACGAACAGCACGCCGGGGAGCTTGGTGGCCGGCGTGATCAGCGTGCCGGCGATGGTACCGCCATCGGTATGGACCTGTAACGATTCCTCATGTGTGGCCATCAGAACTGGACTCCAGAATTGCGTACTTCGTCAACGGGCCGACGTTGCGGTCTTCTCCCTGGTAATAGACGTCCGCGCCGGGCGGCACGGGTACGTCGCTGCCATAGATCTCGCGCGTGCTGGCGGTGGCCCGCACGCATTGGGGATCGGCCTGGAAGGCCGCCAGCGCGGCCAGTTCGGCCCCGGTGGCGCCGCCCACGCGCCATGACTGTTCGAGCACGCCGAGCCGCTGCCGGCCGTTGTCGGTGCCCATCGCCACATCGTAGTTGCAGCGGGACACCATCGTGCCCGGAAAACACTCCACCGCCGCGGCGTGATAGGCCAGCGCGGCCTGCACGGCCTCGCGCAGGTGCGCCTCGATCGGATGCGCGCACAGGTCCTCCAGCGAGCCGCGCACCACGCGCAGCGTGGACCCGCCGTAGACCAGCTTGCCGGCGTGATTGCGGGTGAGGCCCTGGGTGCCGCAGTAGCTCGCGCGCAGGTTGCCCACCTCCAGCTGACCGACGCTGAACGTCGTCACGTCCTCGAGGTTGCGTTCGAGCACCAAGCCTTCGCACTCGATCCGCCGGGCGTCCAGCGCTTCCAGCGCGGCGTCCAGTTCGGCCGCGTTCGCCACCACCTGCTGGCCGAGTCCGCCGATGCCGCACGGCTCCTTCACACGGACCTTGCCCTCGCCCAGCATGGCCTGCCCGGCGCGCCGGGCATCCTCCACCGAGAACGCGGTGTAGCCGGGCAGGACGCAGGGCTCGATGCGCGCGCCGAAGTCATGGCTCCAGCCCTCCGGCGCCCTTGCATCGGGAGAAATCAGCCCGTGGGAGATCGCCTTGGTGCCGACGAAATCGTGCGGCACCACGCCGCCGAGCAGGTCATGCAGGCTGTCGATGCCGAGCTGGCGGGCGCTGTCGATGCCAGTCAGTGTGTCGGCCGGCACGAAGTAGAGACGGTCCGCCGCAGCGCCGTGGGTCACGGCGTCGTAGCTGCCCGCGTAGCGGAAACCCGCGAGGGCCGCCACGCGCTCGGCGATGTTCCGCAGCGTGACGCCCGGATGACTCGCCGGGTCGTCGCAATCGGCGCGCCCGTAGACAACCACGCGCACCTCGCGTGGCTGGGCCAGCGGCGCCGGCTCGTTGGATGCCGTCGTAACTGCGGGATTCGGAGTTGCCGGGGTGGCCAAAATGGTCTCCTCAGGGAACAGACGTGCCCGGAACGCACCGGGCATGCGCCGCCAAGCCGAGCCAGATCCATGCCAGCTAGGTGGCGGGCTCGGCATCGGCCGGGGCGGCATCCGCTTGACGCCGCGCGTGGCGCGCGCGCCGTTTCGCGGCATGGTTCTCGTTGGCATCGTCCAGGGAGTGGCTGCACTTCACCCCGCCCTCCTTGTCCGCCAGTTCCGCCAGATGGCGATAGAACAGCACAAGCTGGCGCAACTCGTCCTCGTCGAGTTCCTCGATCGAGATCAGATGGTTGCTCGCCGGCTTGCTCGATGCCAGCAGCTCATTCAGCTTCAGGTGCACGGCCATCGAGTCCTTGTTCTGACTCTGCTGGATCAGGAACACCATCAGGAAGGTGACGATGGTGGTGCCGGTGTTGATGATCAGCTGCCACGTCTCCGAGTAACCGAAGATCGGGCCGGTCATGGCCCAGACCACCACCACCAGCACGGCCAGCACGAAGGCTGCCGGGGAACCCGCGTGGCGCGTGGCAGCGCCGGCGAAGTGATCGAACAGATGCATCATCCGGCGCTGTTTCATGAAAGGCTCCTGCGGAACGCACGACTGTCTACATTGTAGAGAGCGGACCGCCGCCTGATCAGCCGGCGGTGTCCTACAAGGCTGTCGGCGCGTTGTGACGCGTCGTTTTTACAAGACGGCGCCGCCTTGGGCGGCGCCTGCGCTGTGGCGCCGCAGGCATGCCGATTGCGTCGCACGGTCATGCAGGACTCTTGTTACCAGCGAAAGGAAGCGCCATGCAGACGGAAACCCAGGACACCGCCCGGACCAGTCCAGACGAAGACGACGAATTGCTGCGCGAACGCGTGGGCACATGCATCGCCGAAGCGTGCGGCGGTGACATGCCCGATGGCGTGGCCGTGCACGTGGTGGACCGGCGCGTCACGCTGACGGGCCGCGTGGAGGACATCGACCTGTCGCAACGGCTGGAAAAGGCCGCCGCCACGCCGCCGGGGATTCTCGGTGTGTCGAACCAGCTCACCACGCGGGTGCCGCCGCCCCCGGAGCCGGCCGGCCAGCCGCAGGCCAGTGGCATGCGCGCGGACCCGTCAAGCAAACCCTCGGGGCAGGTGAACCACAAGGTCTGAACCCTTCCCTCCCTCACACGAAAAAACCGGCGCCCCAGGGCGCCGGTTTTCATCGGTACGGGCCTCAAGCCCACGGATCGTAGCGATCCTTCTCCCAGTACGGTGAAATGCCGTAGTACTCGTGGATCGTGGTAGCCCACTGCGAGTTCGCCATGGTCGGCCAGTGCTCCTTGTCGAAGCCCGGCGCGGCCTTGATGCGCTCGCGCTCCACACCCAGCACGAAACACTTGCGCCGCGTGTCCAGCGTCAGCGCAGACCACGGCAGCGCGTGCAGCTTCTCGCCGATGCCGAGGAAGCCGCCCATCGCCAGCACCGCATAGGCGATGCGGCCGCCGAGCACGTCGAGCATGATGTGGTCGATGGTGCCGATCTCCTCGCCCGAAGGGTCCACTACCTTGTTGCCTTCGAGGGTGTCGGACGCCATCACGAACGGTCCCGGCCCGGCGCTGTGCTGTTCCGCCCCGCCGATGATGGCCGCGCCCTTCGTTCCGGGGCCGCCGGGCGGGATGCCGGGCGGCTCTGGCGTGTTGTCGATGCGTTGCATGGCTGCTCCTTTTTGTGAAAGGGTGAAAGGCATGGTGATGGAAAAAACCGCGCGGCGCTTACTGCCGCTGCCGCGCGCGCGCTGAATCTTCCCCGGTCAACTGTCCTGCCGGCACGGGCGGTGCCAGCGGATCGAAATCTTCCCAGCGGCCATCGCGCCACTGGCCTTCGGCGCGCTCGACGTCTTCCGCGCCGCCCTGCCGCAACTCGTTGGCCACCAGCGCGGTGTTGTCGGGCGACACATGCGCGGCCAGCAGCACGCCGGCATGCCGCATGCGGACCTCGCCGGTGCGCGGATCGCGCTGGCCGTTGCGGGTCATCGACAACGCGCCCATCAACGACCCGCCATAGGCGCCCACGCCCGTGGCGATCGCCAGGATCAACACGAACACCCACGGCTCCGGCGGCGTGGCGAACCACGCGCGCACGGCGGCGGCCAGGCAGATCCCCACGGCCGCACCCAGCGCCGCGCCAATCATCAGGCCCCGCCCGGCGCCCTTGCCGGTCTGCCGGGCGGCCGGATCCACCGCCTGGTCGCCCCCGATCGGGAACGTGGCGTGCTGGCCGGCCGGGTTCACATAGAACAGGCTGAGATCCTGCTCGCTCAGCCCCTTGGCCCGCAAACGGGCCGCGGCGGTCTCTGCGTGGTCAAACGTATCGAATCGTCCTGCGATGATCGTAGACATAGGGATGCTCCGTTCAAAGCGTTGATGCGGTACAGGCGTGCCGGGGCGCACGAAGAATCACAAGCGGCCATCCAAAGGGAGGGCCGCCTGGCGTCCGAATCACTTCTTGCCCGACTTGGCCGTGCTCTTGTCCTTGTGGGCGGATTTGCCAGACTTGCCCGCCTTATCGGCCGCCTTGTCGCTGGCTCCCTTCCTTTCGGCAGCGGCCTTGCCGCTGGCGGCCTGATGCTCGCTGCCCTTCTTCAGGGTCCAATCCACATCGTCGCGCTTGGTGGTGGTCTTCTTCTCGGCATGCATTGCCGCGCTCGGAGAAATCGGGTCGCTGGCCGGGAAGGTCATGTCGAGCGAGTCGTCCACGGCGGCCTGATAGGTCTTCTTTTTCGGCTTGTCCTTCTCGTGCTTGCCATCCGCCTTCTCGGCGCCAGTGATTGCAGGCGCGGCGGGATGATTGGCAGAGGTCGGGAAGGGGCTTTGCGATCCCTTGGAAGCGTGGGCTTTGTGCATGGCATCTCTCCTGTTGGGTATCGAGTTCGGGTCCCCTCATGGCGGGGCTCCACGGATAACCATGCAAACGGTGGGCCAGCGGCCCATGGGCCATCCACGCCGCTTTGACGGGCGGCGGACGGTGCAGATTGTGCTGGATGCGGTAAAAAATGCCGGAAGGCGGGGCGGGCGCGGAGATCAGGCGGCCGGTTGGCGGGGGATGCGCACGGCGATGCAGACGCTGACATTGTCGGCGTCGCAGTTGTCATTCTCGGCGGTCAGCTGGGCGCCCTGCAGTTCCACCATGCGCCGCGTGAGCAGCAGCGCGGTGCTCTGCCGGGGCGAGTGGGCGCCGGCCTCGGCCACGCTGCGCCCGAAGAAGTCGGTCAGCACGGCCAGCCGGGAGGCCCCGCGCGAGCGGTCCAGCGGCGGGCTTTCGGAGATGCGGAATTTCACGTACTCGGCCTCGGCCACCAGGTGCACGCGCACCGATCCGCCGGTCGGCGCGCGCCAGATGCAATGGATCAGCAGATGGCGCAGCAGCGGCGCCAGCCGCAGCGCATCGCCCTGCACGCAGAAGTCCTGTCCGCCGGGGCTCTGGCATTCGATCGAGCCCAGCGTCACGCCGCGCGCTTCGGCCGCCGCCCGCTTGTCGCCCATGGCTTCCTCGGCGGCGTCGCGCAGGTCGGTGGTTTCCCACTCCGGCTTGCGCTCGTCGGCCAGCAGGCGCACGGCCTCCTCCATTTCCTCGATCAGTGCCAGCTGTTGCTGCATGCCGGAGCGGATGCCGTCGAGCGCGCGCTGCGCCGGGGGGGCGGGGGTATCGATCGAACGGTCCAGCACGTAGCCCCAGCTCTGGATCGCGTTGAGTGACGAGCGCAGGTCATGGGACGCCTGCTCGATCAGCGCGGCCACCTCGCCAATGCTGCGCACGGCCGGGAACGCGAGGTCCCCGGCGGCGGCGCCGTCGTGCGCGGGTTTTGGGGTGGGGCTGGGTGCGTCGGCCATGGCCATTTTCAGGTCTGCTCAGTCAGCGTGTGAATCGAAAGGAAGCCGCCAATCACGGTCCTCATGCAAGAACCATGCGCCGACAAGTCCGGCGCCGTGGATTCCCTGTCACGCAGCCTGCACTCGCCCGCCCTCACGAGGCGGCGGGCGGGCTGGAGTCGCCATTGCGCGACGCGCGCAGCCATTCGGGCAGCTCGCCCTTGGCCGCATAGTCTTCCAGCCGGTTGTATAAAGTCTTCAAACTGATGCCCAGAATCTCCGCCGCGTGCTTCTTCACGCCCGAGCACTGCTCCAGCGTGGCGAAGATCAGTTGGCGGTCCGCCTCGGCCAGGGACATGCCCACCGGCACCGAGACAACGGCCGTACCCGTCGAGGGCGCCGCCGCCACTTGGAGCGGAATCTGTACCTCGGTAATCACATCCTGGTCGGCCATGATGTAGGCGCGCTGCACGAAGTTGCGCAGCTCGCGCACGTTGCCAGGCCAGGCGTGCATGCGCAGGCTCTCCAGCACGCTGGCGGCAAAGCGCCGTTGCGTGCCCTGCTCGCCGTTCAGCTGTTCCAACATGGTGTTGGCGATCTGCACCACGTCGTCGCCGCGCGCGCGCAGCGGCGGCAGTTCGATCGGGAACACGTTCAGCCGGTGGTACAGGTCGGCGCGCAGCTTGCCCTCCGCCACGGCTTCCTCGGGGTTGCGGTTGGTGGCGGCCAGCACGCGCACATCGGCATGCTGTTCGCGGTTGGTGCCCACGCGCATGAAGGTGCCGGTCTCGAGCACGCGCAGCAGCTTGACCTGCAGCTCCAGCGGCATCTCGGTGATTTCGTCGAGGAACAGCGTGCCGCCGTCGGCGCGTTCGAAATAGCCCTTGTGCTGGCGGTCGGCGCCGGTGAAGCTGCCGCGCTCGTGGCCGAACATCTCGGTTTCGATCAGCGTGGGCGAGATCGCCCCGCAGTTCACGGCCAGGAAGGGCTGGCGCCGGCGCGGGGATAGTTCGTGCACGGTCTGCGCGGCCAGCTCCTTGCCGGTGCCGCTCTCGCCAATCAGCAGCACGGTGGCCTCGGTCGGGCCGACCTTGCTGAGCTGGTCATAGACCGCCTGCATGGCTTCGGAACTGCCCAGCAGCCGGCCGAAGCGGCCATAGCGGCGCAACTCGCCGCGCAGCGAATGGATCTCCGCTTTCAGCTCGCCGGTGGTGGCAATACGCTTGAGGACGGTCTGGAGCCGCGTGACGTTGATCGGCTTGACGAGGTAGTCGGTGGCGCCCAGGCGCAGCGCCTCCACGGCGCTCTCCACGCTGGCGTAGCCGGTGGTCAGGATGACTTCCACGCCGGACGAGCCGACTTCCTCGAACAGCTCCATGCCGCTGCCATCGGGCAGGCGCAGGTCGGCCAGCACCGCGTCGGGCATGCGCCAGCCTATCTGGAGGCGCGCCTCGCGCAGGTTGCCGGCGGTGGCGGAGGAAAACCCCTCGATCGCGACAATTTCTGCCAGCGCCGCGCAGGCGTTTTCGTCGTCGTCTACGATCAGGATGTGTGGCATAGGCTGCGCTGGCGTCCGTTGGCGCGGGATTCCTGTCGGAAATCGGTCCGGAGTCTGATTCTCATGAGCCCGTTGGCCTTTCGGTTCGGTGGATGCAGGGTGCTGCGGCGCTTCAGATACTACTGAGATTACGCGGCGGCAAACCGCCTGGCAAAAGTCTCGCCGTGCAACGGGCGGCACAGGGGCAACACAGGCGGCAAGATACGCTGAAGTCTAGCTACAGGCGCTTGGCCGATATGCCAGTGTCCGTCTGACACAGGTGTCGGACCTTTCCGCGACGGCGGCATGGGATGTAGCCACCCGCAGCGCGACCGGATAGCATTAAAACATCATTGACCAATCCGACGCCGTCGGCACCCTTCCCCCACTTTCCTGGGATGGCGGGCGCAGGCGGCCACACTGCCACCCGTGTCCACCACCGCGACGCTTCCATCCGCACGTTCCTCGGCGCCCCCGCCGCGCGCGCCGGGCCGCCGTGCCGCGCCCGGGCAGGTCTCCCTGCTCTGGGAGAGTACCGCGCCAGCCATGCAGCGGCTGATCGCCCAGCTCAACCGGGTGGCGGGGACGGACGTGACGATGCTGGCGGTGGGCGAGAGCGGCAGCGGCAAGGAAGTGGTGGCGCGCGCCGTGCACGAGCGCAGCAGCCGCGCCGGCGGCCCGTTCGTGGCGGTCAACTGCGGCGCCATCGCCCCCACGCTGATTGAATCCGAGCTGTTCGGCCACGAGAAAGGCGGCTTCACGGGCGCGCTGGAGCAGAAGGCCGGCTACTTCGAGCAGGCCCAGGGCGGCACGCTGTTCCTGGACGAAGTCACCGAAATGCCGGTGGAGATGCAGATCAAGCTGCTGCGCGTGCTGGAAAGCCGTAACTTCCACCGCGTGGGCGGCGACACCCTGCTGGTGAGCGACGTCCGCATCCTGGCCGCCACCAACCGCGACCCCATGGAGGCCGTCCGGGACGGCCAGTTGCGCGAAGACCTGCTGTACCGGCTGGCCGTCTTCCCGCTCCATATTCCGCCGCTGCGCGAACGCACCGAGGACATCGTCCCGCTGGCGCGCCATTTCCTGGCCGAATTCAACGCCATGGAGCAGACCGAGAAAGCATTTTCGGCCAGCACGCTCGAACGGCTAGTGCGCTATGACTGGCCCGGCAATGTGCGCGAACTGAAGAATTCCGTATATCGCGCCTATATTCTGGCCGATAAACTCGTGGAAATCGGCAATCCCAATCTCGCCAGCCAGCCGATGCGGCCGACGACCGTCGATGGCGTGGTCAGCGTACGGGTGGGGACGACACTGGCCGATACCCAGCGGGAGATTATCCTGGCCACGCTGTCGCGCTTCGACGGCGACAAGCGGCAGGCCGCCAAGGCGCTTGGCATCAGCCTGAAGACGCTCTACAACCGGCTGGATGTCTATCGCGCCGGATAATGGCGCGCCGCCTCCGCTGAAAATCGTCCCCGCCCCTTGGCGGGGATTTTTTTGCCGATTTATTCCGCACCGGCGTGCCGATTATCGCCCCCATTTATCGATAGCCTTCCGCCTCGTCGGATTTCACGAAAGCCGTATTCCTTACTTTACATCCGCCGGGCACCGTGTATTTCTTACATATGCGACCCGGACGCGCGGCCGGACCGCATCGGCCCCTGCCCTTGCTGCACCGCAGTTCCCGGCCCGCGCGCTCCCGGACCCCGCCGCGTTGGCACAGCCTTCGCGTGCCCGGTCAGAATCGGCGCGCAGCGGCGCCACGGCCAAGGACCTGTGACGTGCGAATCTGCCAACTGAACCTGACCGATTCCCGAGCGGTGGACCCGGAAGCGCTCGCGCGCACCGCCACACTCGGTTTCGACCATGTATTGCTGGCCGGCTGGGCCATTCCCCATATCCGCCCCAACATCCTGGCAGCGACCTTTGCGGCGTGCCGGTCACATGGGCTGCTTCCCCTGCTCGATCTCGCCCTCGACCGCTTTCCGGCCGAGGCGGCAGGCATGCACGATGGCTGGGTCGACCATGCCCGCCCCGGCGGCAGCCCGGATGCCACGGACAGCCACCTGCCCGGCGTGCGGCTGCGCTGGTACGACGAGGGGCTCGCCCCCGCGCTGGTGGCCTGGTGGAGCGCCCAGATCCGCGAAGCGATCGATGCCGGCGCCGCCGGCTTCTGTTGCCGCGCCCCGTCGCGCGTGCCGGGCCGGCACTGGGCGGAGATCATCGAGACCGCCGGGCGGAGCAGTACTGACAGTACTGAGAACGGCGGCGAAGATCCCGTGTTCCTGGCCTTCACCCCCGGTACCAACCCGCAACAACTGGCCGACCTTGCCACCGCGCCGTTCGACGGCGCGTTCTGCTCGCTCCCGTGGTGGGACTACCGCAGCGCGTGGCTGACCGAGGAGATGGCGCGCCTGCGCGACTTCGGCCGCGTGCTGGCCGCGCCCTCGCTGGCGCCCGACGGCACCGACGTGCTGGCCGCCCGCCGCGCGCTGTGGACCGCCGCCGCCATCGGCGACGGGCTGATGGTGCCGGCCGGCTTCGAGACCGGCGCCCATGGCAGCGCGCCCCTTGATACCGCCCCCGAGGCGCAGTCCGATGGCCATCCCGATGACATCGTCGATGCCCCCTACGACCTCACCCACGAGCTGATCCAGTGCAACGCCTGGCTGGCCGCGCGTGACCCGGCGCCGGCCGTCGCGGTCCGGCAGGTGAGCGGCCCGGACGCGCCGCTCACCGTGCTGGCCCGCCTGCCGCGCCACCTCGCCAATGGTTCGAACGGCGCCACCGGCCCCGCTGCGCTGATCGTGGTGCTGAACCCCTGCCCGATCGAGCCCGCCTCGTTCGGCGCGGACCGCGTGCTGAGCGCGCTGCCGCAGGCCGCCGCCACGTTGCAATCGGCCGATGGCGGCCCCGGCGGCACGCTGGACGCCGCCCACCAGCTCGATCCCAGCGCGACGATCACGCTGGCACCGGCCGATATCCGCCTGTATGAAGCGCTGCCGGTCAGCGCGCAGCCCCGCGCGCGCCGCAATGGCAGCGGCAATGGCAATGGCAATCACCGCAAAGCCATCGACCGCGATCTGGCCACCGCCATGCAGGCGCCGCGCGTGGCCATCGAGAACCTGGCGCCCTCCGCCGACCACGGCCGCTTCGCCGTGCGCCGCACGGTGGGCGAGCGCGTGGAGGTCACCGCCGATATCTGGATGGACGGCCACGACAAGCTCGCCGCCGCCGTGCTGTGGCGCGCGCCGGGCGAGCAGGTCTGGCGTGCCTCGCCGATGACCCCCGTCATCAACGACCGCTGGCGCGGCAGCTTCCCGATCGTGGCGCTGGGCCGCCACGAGTTCACGGTGGAAGCATGGCGCGATACCTTCGCGAGCTGGCTCGACGAGATCGGCAAGAAACGCAAGGCCGGCGTGGACGTGACGCTGGAGATCGAGGAAGGCGCCCGGCTGGTGGCCGCCACGCTGGACACCCCCGAGGGCAGCGCCATCCCCGATGCCGGCGCCCTGCTGGCCGAACTGAAGGCCGCCGCCGGGGACGACGCCCTGCGGCTCGAAATCCTGCTCTCCCCGCGCACCGAAACCGCCATGCACGCCGCCATGGACACCCCCGCCGGGCGCCCGTTCGTCAGCCGCTACCCCACGGCGATGCCGGTAGAGGCAGACCGCCTCGCCGCCCGCTTCGCGAGCTGGTACGAGTTGTTCCCGCGCTCGGAAAGCGGCGATGAAAATCGCCACGGCAACTTCGACGATGTGATCCGCCGGCTGCCGGCCATCCGTGCGATGGGCTTCGACGTGCTCTACTTTCCGCCGATCCACCCCATCGGCCAGGCGCACCGCAAGGGCCGCAACAACAGCCTCAAGGCCGAGCCGGGCGATGTGGGCAGCCCGTACGCCATCGGCAGTACCGAAGGCGGCCACGATGCCCTCCACCCGCAGCTCGGCACGTTCGAGGACTTCCAGCGCCTGCGCCGCGCCGCCGCCGACCACGGCCTGGAACTCGCGCTCGACTTCGCCATCCAGTGCTCGCCGGACCACCCGTGGCTGCGCGAGCACCCCGAGTGGTTCTCGCACCGTCCGGACGGCTCGCTGCGCTACGCCGAGAATCCGCCCAAGAAGTACGAGGACATCGTCAACGTCGATTTCTACGCGGCCCCGCCCGGCGGCGAGCATCTCTGGCAGGCGCTGCGCGACGTGGTGATGTTCTGGGCCGACCAGGGCGTGCGCATCTTCCGGGTGGATAACCCGCACACCAAGCCGCTGCCGTTCTGGGAGTGGATGATTGCCGACGTGCGCGCCAAGCACCCGGACACGCTGTTCCTGGCCGAAGCCTTCACGCGGCCCAAGATGATGGCGCGGCTGGCCAAGCTCGGGTTCTCGCAGTCGTACACCTACTTCACCTGGCGCAACACCAAGGCCGAGCTGACCGAGTACATGACCGAGCTGACGCAGAGCCCGCTGCGCGAGTTCTACCGTCCGCACTTCTTCGTCAATACGCCGGACATCAACCCGTTCTACCTGCACGACGGCGGACGCCCGGCGTTCCTGATCCGCGCGGCGCTGGCGGCGCTGCTCTCCGGGCTCTGGGGCATGTACAACGGCTTCGAGGTCTGCGAGGGCGCGCCGCTGGTGCTGAACGGCGTGGAACGCGAGGAATACCTCGACTCCGAGAAATACCAGATCCGCGTGCGCGACTGGAACCAGCCCGGCAACATCGTGGCCGAGATCTCGCGGCTGAACCAGATCCGCGCCAGCCATCCGGCCCTGCAGGATCATCTGGGCGTGCGCTTCTACCACGCCAGCGACGACGCGGTGCTGTACTTCGCCCGCTACGTCCCGGCCGAGCCCGGGGGCCCTGCAGGAGGAACCAGCAGCGGCCCCACCTTCGGCAGCGACGTGCTGCTGGCCGCCATCAGCCTGGACCCGCGCGCGCCGCGCGAATCCACGATCGAACTGCCGCTGTGGGAGTGGGGCCTGCCCGACCACGGCGCCCTGCAGGCCGAAGAGCTGATGTCCGGTCGCCGCTTCACCTGGACCGGCAAGGCCCAGCGCATCCGCCTCAATCCGCATGAACTGCCGTTCGCCCTCTGGCACGTCCGGCCCCAACAACAAACCGGAGATACGGCATGAAGCGCGCATCCGACCGCGTCAGCGCCGCCCTGCTCAACGCCGACCCGCTCTGGTACAAGGACGCGGTCATCTATCAACTGCACATCAAGTCGTTCTATGACGCCAATGGCGATGGCGTCGGCGACTTCGCGGGCCTGCTGGCCAAGCTCGACTATCTGGTCAACCTCGGCGTGGACACCATCTGGCTGCTGCCGTTCTACCCCTCGCCGCGCCGTGACGATGGCTACGACATTGCCGACTACCGCAGCGTGCACCCCGACTACGGCACGCTGACCGAGGCCCGCCGTTTCGTGGCGGCAGCCCACGCGCGCGGGCTGCGCGTGATCACCGAACTGGTGATCAACCACACGTCCGACCAGCACCCGTGGTTCCAGCGCGCGCGCAAGGCCAAGCCCGGCTCGGCCGCCCGCAACTACTACGTGTGGTCCGATAACGACCAGTCCTACGCCGGCACGCGCATCATCTTCTGCGACACCGAGAAGTCGAACTGGAGCTGGGACGCCGAGGCCGGCGCCTACTTCTGGCACCGCTTCTACTCGCACCAGCCGGACCTGAACTTCGACAACCCGCAGGTGCTCAACGAGGTGCTGAGCGTGATGCGGTTCTGGCTCGACATCGGCATCGACGGCCTGCGGCTGGACGCCGTGCCCTATCTGGTGGAGCGCGAAGGCACGACCAACGAGAACCTGCCCGAGACGCACGAGGTCATCCGCAAGATCCGCAGCCACCTGGACGAGCGCTACGCCGGCCGCCTGCTGCTGGCCGAGGCCAATATGTGGCCGGAAGACGCCCAGCAGTACTTTGGCGGCGCCAGCGGCGGCGGCACGGCCGACACCACCGGCGCGGCCAGCCCGGACGGCGGCGTGGTCGGCGACGAATGCCACATGGCCTTCCACTTCCCGCTGATGCCGCGCATGTACATGGCCATCGCCCGGGAAGACCGCTTCCCGATCACCGACATCATGCGGCAGACCCCTGAGGTGCCGCCGAACTGCCAGTGGGCGATCTTCCTGCGCAACCACGACGAACTGACGCTGGAGATGGTCACCAGCAGCGAGCGGGACTACCTGTGGGAGGTCTACGCCTCCGACCGCCGCGCGCGCATCAACCTCGGCATCCGCCGCCGGCTGGCGCCGCTGATGGAGCGCGACCGCCGCCGCATCGAGCTGATGAACAGCCTGCTGTTCTCGATGCCCGGCACGCCGGTGATCTACTACGGCGACGAGATCGGCATGGGCGACAACATCCACCTCGGCGACCGCGATGGCGTGCGCACGCCGATGCAGTGGTCGCCGGACCGCAATGGCGGCTTCTCCCACGCCGACCCCGAGCGGCTGGTGCTGCCGCCGCTGCAGGGGCCGCTGTACGGCTACGAGGCCGTCAACGTCGAAGCCCAGAACCGCGACCCGCACTCGCTGCTGAACTGGATGCGCCGCATGCTGGCCCTGCGCCGGCAGCATCACGCCTTCGGGCGCGGCACGCTGCGCTTCCTGTTCCCCGGCAACCGCAAGGTGCTGGCCTATCTGCGCGAGTTCGATGGCGAGCACATCCTGTGCGTGGCCAACCTGTCCCGCGCGCCGCAGGCCGTGGAGCTGGACCTCTCGCAGTTCCAGGGCCGCGTGCCGGTGGAGATGCTTGGCGCCACGCCCTTCCCGGCCATCGGCCAGCTGACCTACCTGCTCACGCTGCCGCCGTATGGTTTCTACTGGTTTGTGTTGAGCGAGGACGCCCAGCCGCCTTCCTGGCACGTGGACGCCCCCGAGCAAATGGCCGATCAAATCACCCTGGTACTCCAGAACAACGCCGGACGCTCGGAACTGACCGAGTCCGCCCGCCGCGCGCTGACCACCGAAGTCCTGCCGATCTACCTCGCCCGCCGGCGCTGGTTCGCCTCCAAGGCGGACCGCATCGAGCGCGTGACCGTGACCTACGCATGGCCGATCGCCCGCGTCGGCAATAACGAGGAGGTCTTCCATTGCGAGGTCGAGGTGGCCCTGCCGGGCCGCACCGAGTGCTACCAGCTACCGGTGGCGCTGCTGTGGGACCGCGAGAACACCGAAGGCATGCCGCAACTGATGCACGGCCTGTCCATGGCGCGCGTGCGCCGGGGCAGCCGCGTGGGCGTGGCCACCGATGGCTTCGTGGTGGAGGCCTACGCCCGCGCCGTGGTCAAGGCCATGCGCGACGGCACCGAGGCACCGACCACGCACGGCGTGATCCGCTTCCTGCCCGAGCCAGGGCTGGCCGGGGTGACGCTGGAAGACCAGCCCGTGCAGTGGATGTCCGCCGAACAGTCCAACAGCTCGCTCGCTTACGGCAACAACGGCGTGCTCAAGCTGGTGCGCCGGGTGGCGGGCGGCATCCATCCGGAAGCCGAGATGACGCGCTACCTGACCAGCCAAGGCTACGCACACTCCGCGCCGCTGCTGGGCGAGGTGGTGCGCACCGGCGCCGATGGCACGCCGCACACGCTGATGCTGCTGCAGGGCTACATCCTCAATCAGGGCGATGGCTGGGACTGGACGCTCGACTACCTGAGCCGCCTGATCGACGACGCCATGCCGTCCGAAGACGCCGACGGCGAGTTCGTCGAAGCCATGGCCGGCTATTCGACCATGGTCGGCACGCTGGGCCGCCGTCTGGCCGAGTTGCACGCGGTGCTGGCCCGGCCCAGCGACGAGGCCGCCTTCTCGCCCGAACCCGCCACCGAGGCGCAGGCCGGCGAATGGGCCGAGGAAGCGCTGAAGTCCCTCAACGAGGCGCTCGATCTGCTTGAAGCCCGCCGCCAGAACGCCACCGGCGCCTTCGCCACCGATATCGAGACGCTGGTCGCCGCGCGCGGCAAGCTGCCCAAGCTGGTGGCACGCCTGGCGCAGGCCGCCCCGGGCAGCCTCCAGACCCGCATCCACGGCGATTTCCACTTCGGGCAGGTGCTGATCGCCCAGAGCGACACCTATATCGTCGATTTCGAAGGCGAACCGCGCCAGCCGCTGGCCTTCCGCCGGCGCAAGACCTCGCCGCTGCGCGATGTGGCGGGGCTGCTGCGCTCGCTCGACTATGCGGCGGCCACGGTCGGCACGGACCGGCAGGAGCGCACCCACGCCACGCTGCCGCCCGCGCTGGCGGAGCGCCGCGCCGCGCTGCTGGAGCGCTTCCGCAGCGCCGCCAGCCAGGCCTTCCTGAACTGCTACCAGCAGTCGATGCAGGCCGCGCCGCAGCAATGGGCCGAGCCGGGACAGATGGCGCAATTGCTCGACCTGTTCCTGCTTGAGCGCGCCGCCTATGAAGTGGGCTATGAGGCCGCCAACCGCGTGGCATGGATCGACCTGCCCACGAGCGGGCTGGCCCGGCTCGTCCGCAAGCTGCTGGGAGCCAACGATGGCACGAACTAATAGCGCCACGATGGAACGCACCCCAACGCTGCCCGATGCCGTGATCGACGCGCTGCTGCAGGGCCGGCTGGCCGACCCGTTCGGCGTGCTCGGCCCCCACCGGGACGACCACGGCGTGGTGGTGCGCGCCATCGCGCCGGGCGCCGAATCGGTCTCGCTGGCCGACCGGGCGGGCAAACCTATCGCGCCGATGACCGCGCTGCACCCCGGCGGCGTGTTCGCCGGCCGCCTGCCCGGCACGGAGGCGCCACAACCGGGCGACTACCGCCTGCTGATCCGCTGGCCGGACGGCAACGAGCAATGCAGCGCCGACCCCTACGCCTTCGGCCTGCTGCTGGGCGATCTGGATCTGCACCTGCTCAACGAAGGCCGCCACCTCGAACTCGGCCAGTGCCTCGGCGCGCAATGCCTGACCGTCGATGGCGAAGCCGGCGTGCGCTTCGCGGTGTGGGCGCCCAACGCCCAGCGCGTATCGGTCATCGCCGACTTCAACGGCTGGAACCCGGTGCGCCACCCCATGCGCCTGCGCCACGGCGCCGGCATCTGGGAAGTGTTCATCCCGGAGGCGCTCGGCGCCCACGGCGGCAGCCGCTACAAGTACGACATCATCGGCGCGCAGGGCCACGCCCTGCCGGACAAGGCCGACCCGGTGGCGCTGGCCACCGAGCCGCCGCCCGCCACGGCGTCCGTGGTGGCCTGCCGCGGCCACGGCGCCCCGCCATTCCAGTGGAACGACCAGGCGTGGATGGAGAAGCGCGCCAGCGCCGATCCGTATGCCACGCCGATGTCCGTCTACGAACTCCACGCGATGTCCTGGCAGCGCGCCGCCAACGACACCGCGCACGGCTGGGAAATCCTGGCCGACCGGCTGGTGCCCTATATCCGCGACCTTGGCTTCACGCATATCGAGCTGCTGCCGATCACCGAACACCCGTTCGGCGGCTCCTGGGGCTACCAGCCGCTGTCGCTGTTCGCGCCCACCTCGCGACTCGGCCCGCCGGACCAGTTCGCCGCCTTCGTCGATCGCTGCCATCAGGCCGACATCGGCGTGATCCTCGACTGGGTGCCCGCGCACTTCCCCACCGACCCGCACGGGCTGGCCGAGTTCGACGGCACGGCGCTCTATGAGCACCAGGACCCGCGCGAGGGCTTCCATCAGGACTGGAACACGCTGATCTACAACCTCGGCCGCAACGAGGTGCGCGGCTTCCTGCTGGCGGGGGCGGTGCACTGGCTCGAACAGTTCCATGCCGATGCGCTGCGCGTGGACGCCGTGGCGTCCATGCTCTACCGCGACTACAGCCGCGAGCCGGGCCAGTGGGTGCCCAACCGCTTCGGCGGGCGCGAGAACCTGGAGGCCGTGGCCTTCCTGCGCGACCTGAACACCATCGTCCACGAGCGCTGCCCCGGCGCGCTGACCATCGCCGAGGAATCCACGGCGTGGCCCGGCGTGACGGCCAGCGTGGCGTCCGGCGGGCTCGGCTTCGACTTCAAGTGGAATATGGGCTGGATGCACGACTCGCTGCGCTACCTGAGCCAGAACCCGATCCACCGCCCCTGGCATCACAACGAGCTGACCTTCGGGCTGGTCTACGCATGGTCGGAAGCCTTCGTGCTGCCGCTTTCGCACGATGAAGTGGTACACGGCAAGGGGTCGATGATCGGCAAGGCGCCCGGGGACGACTGGCAGCGCTTTGCCAACCTGCGCGCCTACTACGGCTTCATGTGGACGCATCCCGGCAAGAAGCTGCTGTTCATGGGCGGCGAATTCGCCCAATGGCGCGAGTGGAACCACGACGAGGAACTCGACTGGCCGCTGCTGGACCAGCCGCTACACCGTGGCGTGCACTCGCTGGTGCGCGACCTGAACCGGCTGTACCGCGAGCTGCCGGCCCTCCACGCCATGGATCACCGGCCCGAAGGCTTCCAGTGGATTGTCGGCGACGATCACCAGAACAGCGTCTTCGCCTACCTGCGCCGCGCCGCGCCAGACAGCCAGGAGGTGGCGCTGGTGGTCGTCAACATGACCCCGGTGCCGCGCGAGGGCTACCGCCTCGGCGTGCCGTTCGCGGGCGACTGGGAGGAATGCCTGAATACCGATGCCGGCTACTACGGCGGCAGCAACCTCGGTAATGGCGGCCGGGTGGAGGCGTCCCACGCGGCGTCCCACGGCCAGCCGGCCTCGGTCACGCTGACCCTGCCGCCGCTGGCTACGCTGGTCCTGCGCTACCGCCCGCCCCGTTGACACCCCGCTGACACCCTCTGAAAGCTGTCATCACGAGCCACCCAGAATAACCAGAAGAAAGGAGCCATGCACATGGCGATTGCCACGATCGACCGTCTGCTGCCCGGCAAGCCCTACCCCCTTGGCGCGCATTGGGACGGCCTGGGCGTCAACTTCGCAGTCTTCTCCGCCAATGCCACGCGCATCGAGCTGTGCCTGTTCTCCGCCAACGGCCGCAGGGAGATCCACCGCCTGCCGCTGCCCGAATGCACCGACGAGGTCTGGCACGGCTACCTGCCGCTGGCCCAGCCCGGCGCGCTGTACGGCTACCGCGCCTACGGCCCCTACGAGCCGACCCGGGGCCACCGCTTCAACCCCCACAAGCTGCTGCTGGACCCCTACGCGCGGCTGCTGAACGGCCCGGCGCGCTGGTCGGACGCGCTGTTCGGCTACCGGCTCAACAGCCCGCGCGCGGACCTCACGCCCGACCGCCGCGACAGCGCGCCGATGATGCCGAAGGCCGTGGTCGTCGACGAAAGCTTCCACTGGGGCGAAGACCGCCGGCTGGACCGCCCGTGGCCGGAAACCTCGATCTACGAGGTGCACGTGCGCGGCGCCTCCATGCAGCGCGAAGACCTGCTGCCGCACCATCGCGGCACCTTCGCCGCGCTGGCCGATCCGCGTTTCGTCGATCACCTGCACCGGCTCGGCGTGACGGCGGTGGAGCTGCTGCCGATCCACGCCTTCCTGCAGGACCGCTTCCTCGTGGAGCGCGGCCTGCGCAACTACTGGGGCTACAACACGCTGGCGTTCTTCGCGCCGGAGCCGCTCTACCTGTCCGCCAACGAGCTGCACGAGGCCAAGGTGGCCATCCGCCGGCTCCACGCGGCCGGCATCGAGGTCATTCTCGACGTGGTCTACAACCACACCTGCGAAGGCAACGAGCTGGGGCCGACCATGTCCTGGCGCGGGCTGGACAACGCCAGCTACTACCGGCTGATTCCGGGCGACGAGCGCCACTACATCAACGACACCGGCTGCGGCAATACGCTGAACCTGTCGCACCCGCGCGTGCTGCAGATGGTGATGGACTCGCTGCGCTACTGGGTGGAGGCCTTCCACGTGGATGGCTTCCGCTTCGACCTCGGCAGCACGCTGGGCCGCGAGGCCACCGGCTTCGACCCCGGCGCGGGCTTCTTCGACGCCCTCCTCCAGGACCCGGTGCTGTCGCGCGTGAAGCTGATCTCGGAGCCGTGGGACCTCGGCCCCGGCGGCTATCAGGTAGGCAACCATCCGCCCGGCTTTGCCGAATGGAACGACAAGTTCCGCGACAACGTGCGCCGCTTCTGGCGTGGCGATGCCGGCCAGCGCGGCGAACTGGCCGCGCGGCTCACCGGCTCGGCGGACCTGTTCGACCGCCGCCACCGCAAGCCGTGGGCCAGCGTCAACTTCATCACCGCGCACGATGGCTTCACGCTGGCCGACCTCGTCAGCTACAGCAGCAAGCACAACGAGGCCAACGGCGAGGACAACCGCGACGGCAACGACGACAACGCCAGCGCCAACTGGAGCCCGGACGGCAGCGTGGAAGGCCCCACCGACGACGAGCAGATCCTCGAAACCCGTGGCCGCGTGGCCCGGGCGATGATGGCCACGCTGCTGCTCTCCCAGGGCACGCCGATGCTCACCGCCGGCGACGAATGGGGCCGCAGCCAGCAGGGCAACAACAACGCCTACTGCCAGGACAGCCCGCTCTCGTGGCTGAACTGGGAGGACGCCGCCAACCCCGCCAACGCGCCGATGATGGCCTGCGTGAGCCAGTTGCTGGCGCTGCGCCGACAGGTACCGATGCTGACCGAGAACCGCTTCGTGCACGGCCGCTCGCGCCCGGCGCCCGGCGTGCCGGACATCGCATGGTTCGGGGCCGATGGCAACGAGCTGTCGCCCGAGCAGTGGGCCAATGGCGAAGATCGCACACTGGCGCTGCGCCGCGCCACGCCCGGCAACGGCGAGGACGAGGTGGCGGTGATGCTGCTGTGCCTGAACGCCGGCAACGACGACGTCACCTTCCGCGCGCCGGCCCCAGGCGAGGACTGGCGCGTGCTGTTCGACAGCGCCGCGCCGGATGCCGGCGAAAGCCCGCTTGCGAACGGCGACGACGGCCAGCCCGGCTACACCGTGGTGGCCCACAGCGTGGCGCTACTGCTGGCCAGCGTGCCAAGGGTTCGCAATGAAGACGTCCGCAAAGAGGAACCCCCGCGATGAGCCACGACACCGACGCCCTGCAGCGACTGGCCGAACGCGCCGGCCTGCAGACCCAGTGGCGCGATGCCTGGGGCCGGCCCCAGGCCCTTACCGAGGACGCCCTGCACGCGGTGCTGGCCGCGCTCGACCTGCCCTGCGACACGCCCGGCGCCTGTGAATCCTCGCTCGCGCGGCTCGCCGCCGACGACGCATCCCACCCGCTGCCGCCGCTGCTCACGGCTGATCAGAGCCAGCCCGTGACCGTGCGGTGGGCGCACACGCTGGCGCAGCGCCCCTATCGGCTCGAACTGGAGGATGGCCGCGTGATCGAGGGCATCGCCCAGCGCAATGCGGACGGGTTGATGGAGATCCCGCCGGTAACGGACTGGGGCTACCACCGCCTGCTGCTGGGCGATCTGGCCACCACGCTGGCCGTGGCGCCACCGCGCTGCTACGGCGTGGCCGATGCACTGTCTGCCAACCCATCCGCCAACCCGCGCGCGGTACATGCGAGCAAGCCGTGGGGGCTCTCCGTGCAGCTCTACGGCCTGCGCCGGGGGGCGCCCACCGGGCTGGGCGATCTCACCACGCTGGCCCTGACCTGCGAGGCGGCCGCGCGCGAAGGCGCCGACGCCGTCGCCATCAACCCGCTCCACGCCGGCTTTGCAGCGCTGCCGGCGCGCTACAGCCCCTACGCGCCGTCGAGCCGGATCTTCCACAACGCGCTCTACGCCGACCCCGCCGCCGTGTTCGGGCAGGACGCGGTCGATCAGGGCATCGCGGCGTTGAACATCGGCCACCGGCTGGCCGCCGCCGAGGCGCGCGACGAAATCGACTGGCCCACGCTGTCCGTGGCACGCCATGCGCTGCTGCGCTGGCTGTGGGACCGCCATGACACCCTGCTCAGCACGGACGCCCAACAGGCCTTCGCCACCTTCCGCGCGCGCGGCGGCAGCGGGCTGCTGGCCCACGCCTGCTTCGAGGCCATCCAGGCCAGCCTGCTGGCGCAGGCGAGCAATGACGGGGACGACGCGCGGCGACAAGCGGCATCCGACTGGCGCCAATGGCCGGTCACCCTGCGCTCGCCGGACAGTTCGGCGGTGGCCGCCTTCGAGACCCAGTTTCCGCAGGAGATCGGCTATCACGCCTTCCTGCAATGGCTGGCCGCGCACGGGCTGGACACCGCGCAGCACCGCGCGCGCGCCGCCGGCATGGCCGTAGGACTGATCGCCGACCTCGCCGTGGGCACCGATCCCGGCGGCAGCCACGCGTGGATGCGCCAGACCGAGATCCTCAACGGCTTCCACGCCGGCGCGCCGCCAGACGTCTACAACCCGCTCGGGCAGGACTGGGGCGTGGCGGTGTTCTCGCCGCGCGGGCTGCGCCGCAACGGCTACGCCGCCTTTATCGAGATGCTGCGCGCCAACCTCGCCCATGCCGGCGGGCTGCGCATCGACCACGTGCTGGGGCTGGCGCGGATGTGGCTGGTGCCGGCCGGCGCGCCGGCCACGGCGGGCGCCTACCTGACCTATCCGCTGGACGACCTGTTGCGGCTGGTGGCGATCGAGTCGTGGCGGCAGCGGGCCATCATCATCGGCGAGAACCTCGGCACGGTGCCGGAGACGCTCAACACGGCACTGGCCGCGCGCGGCGTGATGGGCATCGACGTGCTGTGGTTCGAACGCCAGCCGGCGGACGAGGATGCTGCCGAAGACACCGACACCCCCGCCCCGTTCCTGCCGCCCGAGCAATGGCCCGCGCAGGCGGTAGCCACCACCACCACGCACGACCTGCCGACCATCGCCGGCTGGTGGGCCGGCCACGACATCGCCTGGCGCGCGCGGCTGCATCAACTGGGCGAGGGGGAGACCGAAGCCGGCCTGATGGCGATGCGCGCCGCCGAGCGCACGGCGCTGTGGCAGGCCATGTGCGCGGGCGGGGTGGTCGATGGTGCCGAGCCCGACGCGGCGTCCGCCCCCGTGGAAGCGGTGCTGCGCTGGCTGTCCCGCGCGCGGACCCCGCTACGGCTGGTGCCCGTGGAAGACCTGCTGGGCGCCGCCGAGCAGCCCAACCTGCCCGGCACGGTGACCGGGCACCCCAACTGGCAGCGCCGGCTCGACGCCGATGTGCGCGAGCTCTTCGATCATGCGGACGTGCGCGTGCGCGTGGCGGCGGTGCGGGGGGATGGTTGAGATGGGCGTGGTCGGTAGGGGGGCGCCGTCCCTCTCCCCCGCCCCTCTCCCGGAGGGAGAGGGGAGAAAACCCTCGGYGGTCTCCCCTATCGCCCTCGGAGAGGGGAGAAAACCCTCGGYGGTCTCCCCTATCGCCCTCGGAGAGGGGAGAAAACCCTCGGTGGTCTCCCCTCTCCCCCTCGGAGAGGGGAGAAAACCCTCGGCGGTCTCCCCTATCGCCCTCGGAGAGGGGAGAAAACCCTCGGTGGTCTCCCCTCTCCCCCTGGGAGAGGGGCCGGGGGAGAGGGGCGGCGCATCAAGCCACCCACCACGCTCACCCCGCCCCATCCCCCGCCAGCGCCCGGCACAGTGTCTCGATCGACAGCGGCTTGACGAGGTGCTCATCGAAGCCGGCCGCCAGCGTGCGCTTGCGGTCGTCCGACGTGCCGTGCCCGGTCAGGGCGAAGATGCGCGGGCCGGTGCCATCGGCATTGGCGGTGTTGGCCGGATCGGGCCGCAGCACCGCCAGCACCTCGAAGCCGTTCATGTCCGGCATCTCCAGGTCGAGCAGCACCACGTCCGGGGCGAAGTCGCGCACCAGTTCCAGCGCCTGCATGCCGCTGTAGGCCGGCCGGGCGTCGTGGCCGAGCACGGTCAGCAGTTCGGCCATGCTGTCGGCGGAGTCGGCGCTGTCATCCACGATCAGGATGCGCAGCCCGGTGCAATCGGTGGCGGTTGCGCGCGGCACGGTGGCGCCGTCCATTTCCACCTCCGGCAGGATCACGGTGAAGGTGCTGCCGCGCCCCGGCCCGCCGCTGCTGGCCTGGATGGCGCCGCCATGCGCTTCCACCACGGCGCGCGCCAGCGCCAGGCCGATGCCGAGCCCGCCGCGCTCGCCATCGTCGCCCTCCTGCGCGAACAGGTTGAAGATGCGGTCGAGCGCCTCCGGCGCGATGCCCTTGCCCGAGTCGCCAATCGCCGTGATCACGTTGCCACCCTCGGTGGTCATGTGGATCGAGACGGCGCCGCCACGCGGCGTGTACTTGGTGGCGTTGCTCAGCAGGTTCGAGAGCACCTGCCCCAGCCGCCCGGCGTCGGCATTGACGAAGACCGGGCCGGCGGGCAGCGTGAGCGAGAGGCTCTGCCCCGCCGCGTCCAGCGCGGGCCGGATGGCCTCCACGGCCGACGTGACGATGTCGTTGACCATCGTCGGCACCGGCTGCACCTTGAGCTTGCCCGTGGTGACGCGGCCCACGTCCATCAAATCGGCGACCAGCCGCGTCAGCAGTTGCAGCTGGCGGCCGATGATTTCGGCGCAGTGGCGGATGCGCGTGTCCGTCGAGGGCGTCAGGCGGATCACGTCCACGGCGTTGCGGATGGGCGCCAGCGGATTGCGCAGCTCGTGGGCCAGGATGGCGAGGAAGGCCTGCACGCGCCGGCCGGCGCCCTCCAGTTCCTCGAGCCGGGCCATGTCAGACATATCGCGCGCGGTCCACAGGATGCCGACCGGGCAGCCGCCGGCGTCGCGCAGCAGCGCCTGCCGGATATGGCAGCGCACCAGCATGCCGTCCTGCCGCTGCAGGCGCGCCTCGCCGGTCCACTGGCCGTTGGTGCGCACCTCGCCCAGCGTGGCGAGGTCATGGCCGCTGGCCACGTCCTGGCGGGAATACAGCAGCGAGACCGGCCGGCCCACCGCCGCCTCCGGGCTGTAGCCGAACAGCGCCGTCGCGCCAGCATTCCAGACGCGGATCTCGCCATCGAACCCGAGTTCGCAGACTGCCTGCTCGTGCAGCGTGTCGAGCAGTTGCTGGTGGCGCGCCTCCACCTCCCGGGCGCGTTCCTCGGCGGCGTAGCGGATGGTGATGTCGCGATAGACCACCGCGAAGCCGTCCGGGGCGCCATCGGCGTCATTGATGGCCTGGATCACCACGGCGGCGTAGAACGCGGTGCCGTCGCGGCGCACGCGCCAGCCGCGTTCCTCGGCCCGGCCCAGCGTGCGGGCGGTGTCCAGCAGGCGCGCGGGCTCGCCGGACTGGATCGATTCGGGGGTGTGGAAGCGGGCGAGCTGGCAGCCGGTCACCTCGTCGGCGGTGTAGAGCAAGGCACGTTCGGCGGCCTCGGACCACGTGCGCACGCAGCCCTCGGGCGTGAGGTCGAAGATGGCGACGTCATCCAGCGCGGCGAGCCAGGCACTCGCGCGCGGAGCAAGGGGCGCCGTGTCATGCATGGCGCCTGCGGCGGCACGGGCCCCCTCACCCATGGATGCGAGGCCCGGCATCTGCCGATCCGGCATAGGAACTCCCTCTCTTATGGCGCAGTCGCGGCTATTCTTGGAAGCCAACCTGGAGGGACCGGGGGATGGCGGTTATCCCGGCCCGTAGGTGGGAGCACGATTTGGGAGCACGACTCCCGCCGGCGTGAGCACCGGCGCTTTCATCATAGACGGTGCTCACGCCCGCGCCATGGACGAGGTGAGGGCGCCGCCGGGGGTGAACCAGACGGCGCCGCCGGGGGTCTGTCGATAATGAACCGTTTCAGTAATTCTCGACGGGCGGCTCGTCCGATTCGCTGTTGTGCCGCTTCACGGAAGGCGGCACCGGATGCTTGTCGGGCAGGTTGCGCGCGGGCTGGTCTCCCTTCTCCTTGTTGTGGTCGGGACACTGGTCGGGCCGGCGGTCTGGCCGGCGCGCGGGATCATGCGGAATATGGTTCGACATGCTGGGGGCCTCGTCGTCGCAGGGAATGGGTGGAACACCCATGGGTAGGACACCCACAGGTAGACACCCCCGACAAGGCAGCAGTTTCCATACCAGCCAGCTTTTTCAGCCTTTCAGGAGCCAAGTGATGAACGAAGCATCCCGGCTGCGGCCAGCCCCTTCCGGCCCTTCTGGTCCCGCTGGTCCCGCTGGTCCCTCTGGTCCCGCTGGTCCCTCTGGTCCCTCTCCCGCGGCCGAACACTCGGACGACACCCGGACGTCGATGTCCAGCGCCACCATCCGGCGGGCCTTTCTCGATCACGTGTTCTACACCCAGGGCATGGTGCCCAGCCACGCCAGCGGCAACGACCTCTACCAGGCGCTCGCCCACACCGTGCGCGACCGCCTGGTGCAGCGCTGGATCAGCACCGCCGAGGCCTACCAGAGCCAGCCGTCGCGCACGGTGGCCTACCTGTCCGCCGAATTCCTGATGGGGCCGCACCTCGGCAACAACCTCGTCAACCTCGGCATCGCGGACGAAGTGCGCGCCGCCATGGCCGCGCTCAACCTGGACCTCGACCATATCCTCGCGCAGGAGGAGGAGCCCGGCCTCGGCAACGGCGGCCTGGGGCGACTGGCGGCCTGCTTCATGGATTCGCTCGCCACGCTGGAGATTCCGGCGCTGGGCTACGGCATCCGCTACGAGTACGGCATCTTCCACCAGAGCATCATCGACGGCATGCAGGTGGAGAGCACCGACACGTGGCTGCGCAACGGCAATCCGTGGGAGATCCAGCGCTCCGAATGGGCGGTGGAGGTGCGGCTGGGCGGCCATACCGAGCACTACACCGACGACCGGGGCCGCTACCGCGTGCGCTGGGTGCCGGCCAAGATGGTGGTGGGGGTGCCGTTCGACTCGCCGATCCTCGGCTACCGCGTCAACACGGTCAACACGCTGCGGCTGTGGCGCGCGGAAGCCACCGAGGCGTTCGACTTCCACACCTTCAACCGGGGCGATTATCTCGGCGCGGTGAACAAGAAAGTGACGTCGGAGAACCTCACCAAGGTGCTCTACCCCAACGACGAGACCCAGCAGGGCAAGGAGTTGCGGCTGGAGCAGCAGTACTTCTTCGTGTCCTGCTCGCTGCAGGACATGCTGCGCCTGCTGGCCACGCAGGGCCTGCCGGTCACGCGCTTCCACGAGAAGTTCACGGTGCAGCTCAACGACACCCACCCGGCGGTCGGCATTGCCGAGCTGATGCGGCTGCTGATCGACGACCATGACCTGGCCTGGGACGAAGCCTGGCACATCACCCGCCGCGCCTTCGCCTACACCAACCACACCCTGCTGCCGGAGGCGCTCGAGCAATGGCCGCTGCCGCTGTTCCAGCGCATCCTGCCGCGCCACCTGGAAATCATCTACGAGATCAACGCGCGCTTCCTGGACGAGGTACGCATCCGCTTCTATGGCGACGAATCGCGGCTGGCGCGGCTCTCCCTGATCAGCGAGCACGGCGAGCGGCACGTGCGCATGGCCCATCTGGCGTGCGTCGGCAGTCACACCATCAACGGGGTGGCGGAGTTGCACTCCCGGCTGATGCGCGAGGACGTGCTCAAGGATCTCTACGAGATGTGGCCGGAGAAGTTCACCAGCATCACCAACGGCGTCACGCCGCGCCGCTGGCTGGCGCTGGCCAATCCCCGGCTGACGCGGCTGGTCAGCGAAGCCATCGGCGACGGCTGGATCAAGGACCTCGACCAGATCCAGGCGCTGGAGCCGTACGCCGACGACCCCGCCTTCCGGGAACGCTGGCAGGCCGTGCGGCGCGAGAACAAGCAGGACCTGGCTCGCCTCGTGCGCGACACCACCGGCGTGGTGGTGGACCCGGACTCGATGTTCGACGTGATGGTCAAGCGCATCCACGAGTACAAGCGCCAGCACCTGGCCGTGCTCCATATCATCGCGCTCTACCACCGCATCAAGTCCGATCCGCACGCGGACGTGCAGCCGCGCACCTTCCTGTTCGCCGGCAAGGCCGCGCCCGGCTACCACTACGCCAAGCTGATGATCCGCTTCGTCACCTCGGTGGCGGGCGTGGTCAACCGCGACCCGCAGGTGCGAGACCGCCTCAAGGTGGTGTTCCTGCCCAACTTCAACGTCACCCACGGCCAGAAGATCTACCCCGCCGCCGACCTCTCCGAGCAGATCTCGCTGGCCGGCAAGGAGGCCTCCGGCACCGGCAACATGAAGTTCGCGATGAACGGCGCCATCACCATCGGCACCATGGATGGCGCCAATATCGAGCTGCGCGACGCCATCGGCGCCGACAACTTCTTCCCGTTCGGCCTCAACGCGTCCGAGGTCTACGCGCTCAAGGCCGCCGGCTACCACCCCTCCACCTACTACGACAGCAGCCCCGAGCTGCGCGCGGTGGTGGACCTGATCCAGCACGGCTTCTTCTCGAAGGGCGACGCCGCCGTGTTCCGCCCGCTGTTCGACGGCCTGCTCCAGCACGACCCCTACCTGCTGATGGCCGACTTCGCCTCCTACCTGCACTGCCAGCAGCAGGTCTCGGCCGCCTACGTCGACAACGAGCGCTGGCAACGCATGTCCGTGCTCTCCAGCGCGCGCTCGGGGCGGTTCTCGTCCGACCGGGCGATCGAGCAGTACTGCCAGCGCGTCTGGCGCGCACGGGCGGTGCCGGTGTGCCTGCTGCACCGGTCCAGCGGGCAGGTGCAAGGCGCCCGTCTTGCGGAGGCCGAAGGCATCGACACCTTCAGCGAGCGCTGCGGGGGCAGTGGATCGTAAATGTTGTCGATGGCTCTGCGACGGCAGCAGGCGCGGTAGTTTCTACAACCGGGCGGGCACCTTATACACAACCCCGCCCTGCCGGGCCGCCGCCGTCCCCACCAGCCACGACGCGGCGCGCCCGTCACGCAGTGCAGCATGCTGGCACGGAGTTCGCATTGCTGAAGCCGCGCGATTTTCTGCGCCCCTTCGCACCCCGGGTTGTTCGCTCGCCATCCGCCGCCTTCCGGCCCCAGCGGATCGGCGCCCCCGTGCGCGGTGGCGCAATGCGCAGGCAAGCCAAGAAGAACGAACCCGGCGCGATGGCGGCAGGCAAGCCGCCCGCGCGTTCGTTTCCAACCGACCTGGAAGCGGAGTCTCATCTTGAACGCGAACATCCTGTTTGTGGCGGCAGAGGCGCACCCCCTGGCAAAGACCGGCGGGCTGGCGGATGTGGTGGGCGGACTGGCGCAGGCGCTGCATCAGCGCGGCGCCGATGTCACGATCCTGATGCCCGGTTATCCCCGGGCCATGGCGGCGGCGAAGCAGTTGCGCAGCCTCGGCGCGATCCGGCTGCCGATGGCGCTGCCGCCCGGCCACAGCCCGGCGCGGCTGCTGGAAGGCCAGACGCCCGATAGCGGCGTGCGCGTGGTGCTGCTGGACTGCCCCTCGCTCTATGACCGGCCCGGCTCGCTCTATGTAGACGCCACCGGGCGCGACTTCTGCGACAACGCCCAGCGCTTCGCCGCACTGGCCCACGCCGCCACGCTCATCGCCGCCGGCGAGACCCCGCTGCCGGCGCCGCAACTGGTCCACGCGCACGACTGGCATGCGGCGCTCACGCCACTGCTGATGCGCGCGCGCGGCCTGCCGGTGCCCACCGTGGCCACCATCCACAACCTCGCCTTCCAGGGCGTGTTTCCGATGGAGCGCGCCGCCGCGCTGGGCCTGCCGCCGGCCTGCCTGACGCCGGATGGCATCGAGTTCTGGGGCAAGGTCAATTTCCTGAAGGCCGGTATCCGCTACGCGGACCGCGTGACCACGGTGAGCCACACCTATGCGCGCGAGATCCTCACCGAACCCTTCGGCCATGGGCTGGACGGCCTGCTGCGCCACCGCGCCGAGGTGCTCGGCGCCATTCCCAATGGCGTGGACACGGACGCGTGGTCGCCCCGCGCCGACCGCCTGCTGCCGCAGCGCTACGACGCCCGCGACCTCGCCGGCAAGCGCGCCTGCAAGGCCGCGCTGCAGGCGCGCCACGGCCTGGCGCAGGCGCCGGACCGGCCCCTGATCGCCATGGGCAGCCGGCTCACCCACCAGAAAATGGCCGATGTGGCCGTGCTGGCGATGGAGGCGGCGCTGCGCCGCCATGACCATGTGCAGTTCGCGGTGCTCGGCTGCGGCGATCCGGCGCTGGAGGCGGCCTACCGCGCGCTCGGCGCCCGCCACCCGGACCGCGTGGGCATCTCCATCGGCTATCGCGAGGAAGACGCCCACCTGCTCCACGCCGGCGCGGACGCCCTGCTGCACGGCAGCCGCTTCGAGCCATTCGGCCTGACCCCGGTCTACGCCATGCGCTACGGCACAGTGCCCATCGTCTCCCGCGTGGGCGGCATGGCTGACACCGTGCGCGATGTGGGCGAGGATGCCTTGCCTGCTCCCCGCGCCACCGGCATCGTCTTCGATGGCGATTCGGTCGAAACGATGGGCGCCGCCATCACGCGCGCACTAGACTGGTTCCACCGCCCCCGCCACTGGCGCGCGATGCAGCGTGCCGGCATGCAGACGGAGTTCGGCTGGGAAGGTCCGGCGCAACAGTATCTGGCGATGTACCGCGCGCTGGCGCCGGCCCTCGCCCATGTTCCCGCCGCAGTACCCGCCCCGCTGCCGGATGCCGTGGCGGCCCCCGCCGCGCGTCCGTCGCGCGCCCCTCGTCCCGCCCTGCCCACGCCCGCCGTGGAACCGGTCACACCGGGCCTGCCGGCCTGAAGGTAGCGCACCATGATGTATGCCATGCCCGCGCCCGGTACCGGCGCCAGGCCCGTGCCCCCGGTTCCGCAATGGCAGACGCTCGGCGCGGACACGCGCCTGCTGCCATGTGACGATGAAAGCGCCGAATCCTACCGCTTCGGCCCGGTGCGGCTGGCCGATGGCCGCGTGCGCTTCCGCCTCTGGGCGCCGGACGCCGCCGCGGAGGACCAGCCCGTGCGGCTCGAAGTGGCCGGCATGGCGCCGGTGATGATGGCGCCCACCGAGCACGGCTGGTTCGAAGCCGTGACCGCCTGCTGCGACGGCGCGCGCTACTGGTTCCGGCTCGACGACGGCACCATCGTGCCGGACCCCGCCTCCCGGCTTCAGGCCGAGGACGTGCACGGCGCCAGCGTGCTGTGCCAGCCGGCCGAGCCGTTCGCGTGGCACCACACCGAATGGCGCGGGCGCCCCTGGCACGAGGCCGTGATCTATGAAATGCACGTGGGGCTGGCCGGCGGCTACGCCGGCGCCACCGCGCAACTGCACCGGCTGGCCGCGCTGGGCTTCACCGCCATCGAACTGATGCCGCTGGCCGAGTTTCCCGGCGCGCGCAACTGGGGCTATGACGGCGTGCTGCCGTTCGCGCCCGAGCGCAGCTATGGCACGCCGGACGACCTGCGCACGCTGGTCGACACCGCGCACGGGCTGGGCATGATGGTGCTGCTCGATGTGGTCTACAACCACTTCGGCCCCGAGGGCAACTATCTGCACCGCTACGCCAGCGGCTTTTTCCGCGACGACCGCCAGACCCCGTGGGGGCCGGCCATCGATTTCCGGCGCCCCGAGGTGCGGCGCTTCTTTGGCGAGAGCGCGCGCTACTGGCTGGAATCGTTCCGCTTCGACGGCCTGCGGCTGGACGCCGTGCACGCCATCGAGGACGAAGGCTGGCTGCCGCAACTGGCGCACGACCTGCGCCATTGCCTGCCGGGCCGCCATCTGCATCTGGTGCTGGAGAACGACCACAACGACGCCGCACTGCTGGCCGCCGGCTACGACGCCCAGTGGAACGACGACGCCCACCACGCGCTGCACGTGCTGCTGACCGGCGAGCATGACGGCTACTACAGGGAGTACCACGCCGGCCTGCCCGAGACCGTGGCTGCCGACGCAAGTACGGCGCCCATCCACCACCTCGCCCGGGTGCTGGCCGAAGGCTTCGCGTGGCAGGGCGAGGTATCGCCCCATCGCTCCGGCGACGAGAACGGCCCGCTGCAGGGCCGCGAGGTGCGGCGCGGCCAGCCCAGCGCCCAACTGCCGCCCACAGCCTTCGTCACCTTCCTTCAGAACCACGACCAGACCGGCAACCGCGCCTTCGGCGAGCGGCTGGCCAGCCTGGCGGAGCCGGACGCGCTGCGCGCCGCCGTGGCGCTGCAACTGCTCTGCCCGCAGATCCCGCTCGTCTTCATGGGCGAGGAGCACGGCGCGCGCTCGCCGTTCCTGTACTTCACCGATCACCCGCCCGAACTGGCGCAGGCCGTGCGCGATGGCCGCCGGCGCGAGTTCGCGGCGTCCGAAGCCTTCCGCGACGACACCCGCTCGGCGCAGATCGCCGATCCCAACGCGCCGGAGACCTTCGAGGCGTCCCGCCCGATCTGTGACGACACCGACGGCTATTGCCGCGCGTGGCACCACTACTACGGCGAGTTGCTGTCGATCCGCCGCAACGAGCTGATGCCGCGCCTGCGCAACGCCCGCGCCGAGGGCGTGACCGTGCTGGGCGAGAAGGCCCTCGTGGCGCGCTGGCGGTTGGGCGACGGCAGCTGGCTGTCGATCTGGCTCAATCTGGGCGAGGAACCCGTGGTGGTCGACTGTGACGGCGGCGCGATGATCCACGCCAGCCAGCCCGGCGCCATCGCCACGCTGGCCGCCGGCACGCTCCCCGAACACTGCTGCGTGACCTGCCTGCAACATCCATGAGCGACCTCGACCACGCCGGGGTGCCGCGCGCCACCGCGCGCCTCCAGCTGCACGCCGGGTTCACCTTTGCCGATGCCGAGGCGCTGGTGCCCTATTACGCCGGGCTGGGCGTCAGCCACCTTTACCTGTCGCCGGTCACCACCGCGCGCCCCGGCTCCACGCACGGCTACGACGTCACCGACTTCACGCAGGTCAACCCGGAACTGGGCGGCGAAGATGGCCTGCTGGCGCTGGCCACGCGCGCCCGCGCGGCGGGGCTGGGCCTGGTGGTGGACATCGTGCCCAACCACATGGCGGCCGATGCCACGCACAACGGCTGGTGGCGCGACGTGCTCGCACACGGCCAGCGCAGCGCCCATGCGCAGGTCTTCGACATCGACTGGCAGCCCGCCGACCCCGCGCTGCAGGGCAAGGTGCTGCTGCCGATCCTCGGCGATCCGTACTGGGACACGCTGACCTCCGGCGCGCTCAAGCTGGAGCGCCCGCCCGGCGGCCCGGCCACGCTGCGCTATGGCGACCACAGCCTGCCGCTGGCCGAGCCCATGCTCGACATGGCCGCGCCGGGCACCCCGGAAGCCCTGCACGCGCTGCTGGAGCGCCAGCACTACCGGCTGGCGTGGTGGCGCACTGGCGCCGCCGAACTGACCTGGCGGCGCTTTTTCGAGATCACCGAGCTGGTTGGCGTGAGGGAGGAAAACGCGGACGTGTTCGAGGCCGTCCACGCGCTGGCCTTCCGCCTCTATGCCGAAGGCTGGGTGGACGGGCTGCGCGTCGATCATGTCGATGGGCTGGCCGACCCCGCTGGCTACTGCCGGCAGCTTCGCGCCCGGCTGGACATGCTGCGCCCCGGCCGCCCCGCCGAGGGGGCCCGCGCGCACCCGTGGATCGTGGTGGAGAAGATCCTGGGCGAGGACGAACCGCTGCCGGCCGACTGGGGCGTGGACGGCACCACCGGCTACGACTTCATGGACGAGGTTTCCGCCGTACTCCACGACGCCAGCGGCGAAGGCGCGCTGAACATGCTCTGGATGCGCATCAGCGGCGACAGCCGGCCCTACCCCGACTATGTGAAGTCGGCCCGCCACCGCGTGATCGCCCGGCATCTCGTGGCCGAGATCGACGCGGTCTGCACCCGCCTGCACGCGCTGGCGCGGTCGGTGCCGGCCACGCGCGACCTCACCGCCCACGCGCTGCGCCACGCGCTGACCGCTTTCCTCGCGGCGGTGCCGGTTTATCGGAGCTACTACACCGGCGTGGCCGGCGAGCCAGCCTTCGACGACGCGATGGTCGCCAGCGCCGCCGGGCAGGCGCGCACCCACCTCGCCCCGGACGAGGCGGCGGCGCTCGACTTCCTCCTGGGCTGCCTGCAAAGCGATGCCGCAGCCGACACTCCGGCCGGCGCCATCCGCACCCGGCTGCAACAGGTCATGCCAGCGCTGGCGGCCAAATCCACGGAGGACACCGCCTTCTATCGCTACGGCCGGCTGCTGTCCCGTAACGAAGTCGGCAGTTTTCCCGGCACGCTGGCGCTGGCGCCGGAACGGTTCCACGCGCGCATGGCGCACCGGCAGGCGCACTGGCCGCACGCCATGCTGGCGGTGGCCACGCACGACCACAAGCGCGGCGAGGATGCCCGCATGCGGCTGGCGGTACTGAGCGAGGTCGCCGAGCCATGGGCCGAGGCCGTGGCCGGCTGGGAAGCGCAGATCGGGCCGCTGCTGGTGGCCTCCCCCAAGGGGCCGGATGGCACCGATCGGGCAATGCTTTACCAGACGCTGCTGGGCGCCTGGCCGGCGGAGGCCGGCGCGCTGGCGAGCGAGGACGCCCAGCGCGATTTCATCGAGCGGATTCTGGCGTGGCAGCGCAAGGCCATCCGCGAAGCCAAGCGCCACGGGAGCTGGACCCATCCCGACGAGGCCTACGAGGCAGCCTGCGAAGCGTTCCTCGCCGCGTTGGGGTCCGGTGGCGAAGACAGCGTGCTGGAGCAGATCGGCCGCTTCGCGGACCGGATCGGCCCGGCCGCCGCGCTCAACAGCCTCGCCCAGACCCTGCTCGCGCTGACGGCGCCCGGCGTGCCGGACCGCTATCAGGGCAACGAGGGCTGGGACTTCAGCCTCGTCGATCCGGACAACCGGCGCCCGCCGGACTACGCGCAGCTTCAGGCGCGGTTGGACTGCCGGGCTGGCTGGGCCCAGTGGCTGGCGCGCTGGCGCGACGGCCGCATCAAGCAGCAGGTGATCCGATCGGTGCTGGCGTACCGGGCCGAACAGCCGGCGCTGTTCAGCCGGGGCGAATACACGGCGCGGGCGGCGATCGGCAAGCTGGCGCCGCAGGTGCTGGCGTTCTCGCGCCGCTGCGGGCCGGTGGAAGCGATGGTCATCGTGACGCGGCTGGCCGCCGCCCATGTGGACCCGGCGCTACCCCGCATTCCGCCCCATTGCTGGGGCGACACCGCGCTGCATGCCGAGGGGGATTGGGTCGATGTGCTGACCGGCCACGCGGTGCCGTCCCACGCGGGCTATGTGCGCGTGAAGGACGCGCTGGCCAGCCTGCCGGTGGCGCTGCTGGTGCGGGCTTGAATCGACAACCGGCCCGCACCCTCTCACCCTAGCGCCGCCTCAGTTGCACCAGCCCCGCCATCGTCGCCGCCGCGCCCACCATCAGCGCCGTCGTCAGCAGCGGATGCCGGGCCGACGTCGTGTACGGGCAGGACTGGATCGCCTTGCGGTTGCCAGTGCGCTCCCGCAGGCAGTTGCCAGCCTCGTAGAGCGTGTTGTCCTCGCGCGGGCCGGCCGGGTCGCGCGTCTGCTGGGCGCGGCCCATGAAGCGACTCATAAAGCGGTCGAACGCGTGCGGCGCGTGGTAGGCGGCGGCCGAGAACGCCTTGGCGGAGGCGCCCACGAACATGTCCCGGCGCGGGTGCGCGGCGGCGAACAGGATCGCGTCGGCGGCCATCGCGGGGTCATAGAGCGGCGCCGCCAGTTTCGGCTCCACATGCAGGAAGTTCTTGGCGTGGCTGACCATGGGCGTCTCCAGCCCGGCCGGTTTGATCAGCGTTACCGAGATCGGTGCCTTCTCCTGCTCCAGTTCCAGCCGCAGGGTGTCCGTGAAGCCCTTGATGGCGTGCTGGGACGCCGCGTAGGCGCCCTGCAGCGGCATGGCGCAGTCGGAGGCCTCGCTACCCATGTTGATGATCGCCCCGCCATGCTGGCGCAGGTGCGTGGCGGCGGCCAGCGAGCCGTGCACCACGCCCCAGTAGTTGGTGTCGAACAGGCGGCGCTGGTCTTCCAGCGGCACGTCGTCATGGCGGCCGAAGATGGTCACGCCGGCATTGTTGACCCAGGTGTCGAAGCCGCCGAAGCGCTCGATGGCCGCCTCGGCCAGCCTGGCCACGTCGTCCTGGTTGCCCACGTCGGTCCTGACGGTGATGACCTCGGTCCCGGTTTCGCGCAACTCCTCGGCCAGCTTGTGCAGCACGTCCTCGCTGCGCGCCGCCAGCACGAGCCGGGCGCCGGCGGCGGCCGCCTTGCGCGCCGTGATCAGGCCTACGCCGCTGGTGGCACCCGTCAGCACGATGACCTGCGAGCCAATTGGTTTCAGGGGTCTCATTTCCGTGTCGTCCTCTGCCAGGCCCGGTTCGGATGGGATGCGGCGCGCGGGCATCCGGGCTGCTGCGGGCGCACTGTTGACGCTGACGACACTGTGGCGTGTCTCCCCTGTCGAGTCCGCAAGTCCCGTTCCCGGCTGGCGGCGGCGACACGCCGATGTGCGGCGCAGCATCGGCTGTCAGGAATTACAACAACGGGTAAGTGGCGGCGTGTAGGACGGCTCCCGCTTTCGCAAGCGGCGTGTGCTGCATAAGCTGAAAGCCGCAGCCCCGCCGCCTCCGAAGGACAGATCATGGCTCAACCTAACCGTGCCACCCGTGCCGCCGACCCCGCTCCGGACGCCGCCGAACCGCTCGGCAAGTACCGGGGCAAGCGCGACTTCGCGGCCACGCCGGAGCCCAGCGGGGGCAAGGCAGCCAAGGGAACCAAGACCGCCCGCAAGCGCGCGGCGCCGGCGCTGTCCTTCGTGATCCAGAAACACGCCGCGCGGCGGCTCCATTACGACTTCCGGCTCGAACTGGACGGCACGCTGAAGAGCTGGGCCGTGCCCAAGGGGCCGAGCTACGACCCGGCCGACAAGCGCATGGCCGTGCACGTGGAGGACCACCCCCTCGACTACGCCAACTTCGAAGGCGTGATTCCGGCCGGGCACTACGGCGCCGGCACGGTCATCGTGTGGGACCGGGGCACCTGGGTGCCCGATGGCGACCCGGCGGCCGGCTATCGGGACGGCAAGCTCAAGTTCGAACTGCGCGGGGAGAAGCTGCAGGGCCACTGGACCCTCGTGCGCATGGGCGGCAAGCGCCAGCGCGACGACCAACGCGACAACGGCTGGCTGCTGATCAAGGAGCGCGACGAGTACGCGCAGGCCGCGTCGGCCTTCAATGTGGTGGACGCCATGCCGGACAGCGTGCTGGCCGGCACGGCCAAGGCGGCGAAGAAGGCTGCAAAGAAGGCACCGGCCAAATCGGCCAAGTCAGCAGCCACCAAGAAGGCCAAGGCCCGCGACCTCCCCGCCCTGCCCGAGGGCGCCAAGAAAGCCAAGCTGCCACTGGCGCTGGCACCCCAGCTCGCCACGCTGGTGGAGAAGGCACCGGCCGACAGCAGCCAGTGGCAGTACGAGATCAAGTTCGATGGCTACCGCGTGCTGGCCCGGGTCGATGGCGACGACGTGCGCCTGTTCACCCGCCAGGGCAACGACTGGACTTCCAAGCTGCGCGCCCTCGCGGCGGAGATCCGCACGCTGGGCCTGCCCGACGGCTGGCTGGACGGCGAGATCGTGGTGGTGGACGCGCAGGGCATCACCGACTTCCAGGCGCTGCAGAACGCGTTCGAGACCTCGCGCGCGGACGCCATCCAGTTCTACGCTTTCGACCTCCCCTACTACGCCGGCCACGACCTGCGCGCCGTGCCGCTGGACCAGCGCCGGCTGCTGCTGCGCCGGCTGTTCGAGGCCAACACCGCGCCCCGGCTCCATTTCAGCGAGAGCTTCGAGGCCAGCCCGGACGAGATGCTCGCCGCCGCCTGCCGCATGAAGCTGGAAGGCGTGATCGGCAAGCGCAACGACGCGCCCTACGTCAGCACGCGCGCCAACACGTGGATCAAGCTCAAATGCACGCTGCGGCAGGAGTTCGTGATCGGCGGCTTTACCGACCCGAAGGGCAGCCGCAGCGGGCTGGGCTCCCTGCTGCTGGGCGTGCACGACGCGCAGGGCAAGCTGCGCTACGCCGGCAACGTCGGCACGGGGTTCGACACGGCGATGCTCGGCACGCTGCGCAAGCAGCTCGACCCCCTGGTCACGGACGCCCCGCCGTTCGACGACCTGCCGCGCGGCATTCGCGGCCACTGGGTCAAGCCGAAGCTGGTGGCGGAGGTGTCCTTCGGCGCGTGGACCAAGGAGGGCCGCGTGCGGCATTCGGTGTTCCACGGCCTGCGCACGGACAAGCCGGCCGGCGCGGTGTCGGTGGAGAAGCCGGCGGCGGCGGCGAAGTCGGGCAAGTCGGGCACGTCGGCCAAGGCGGCCAAGTCGGCAGCAAAGAAAGCCCCGGCCAGGAAAGCCCCGGCCAAGGAGACCATCGGCAAGATCGTCGTCAGCCATGCGGACCGGGTGATCGACACCTCCACCGGGCTGACCAAGGGCGACCTCGTGCGCTATTACGCCAGCGCCGCCGGGCTGATGCTGCCCTACCTCAAGGGTCGGCCGATTGCGCTGGTGCGCGCCCCGTCCGGCGTGGATGGCGAACAGTTCTTCCAGCGCCACGGCGACACCCTCAAGATCGACGGCGTGAAGCCGCTCGACCCCAAGCTTTGGCCCGGCCATCCGCCGCTGCTGGAGATCGCCACGGAGGCGGCCATCGTGGCGGTGGCGCAGCTCAACGTGGTGGAGTTCCACACCTGGAACGCGGTGGCGCGCAGCCTCGACAGGCCGAACCGGGTCATTTTCGACATCGACCCCGGCGAGGGGGTGAAGTGGCCGGCCATCCGGGAGGCCGCCACGCTGACCAAGGGGCTGCTGGACGAACTGGGGCTGCAAAGCTTCCTGAAGACCAGCGGCGGCAAGGGCCTGCACGTGGTGGTGCCGCTGGCGCCGCGTGCCGGCTGGGGCTGGGACCCCGTGCGGGACTTCGCCCAGGCGGTGGTGCAGCACATGGCGACCATGATTCCCGACCGCTTCGTGGCCAAGAGCGGGCCGCGCAACCGGGTTGGCAAGATTTTCATCGATTACCTGCGCAACGGTGTCGGGGCTACCACGGCCGCCGCGTTCTCGGCACGCGCGCGGCCCGGGCTGGGCGTGTCCGTGCCGGTGGCCTGGGAGGAACTGGCCGACCTGACCTCGGCGGCGCACTGGACCATCGCCAACGTGGGCCCGCGCCTGGAGGAAATGGCCCGGCACGACCCGTGGGCTGGGCACGACGCCGTACGCCAGACGCTGACCCAGGCCAGCAAGCGGCTGGCCGGCTCCTGAGCCCGGCAGGACCACCCCGAAGGCCGTCCGGCACTGGCCCGGGCGGCCTGTCCGGCTCCGTCTGTCAGCGCCTCGGCATGCGCGGCACGCTTCTTGCCACTCCCATCGGAAAACCCCCGCCCACGCCGGCACATAAGACGAGGCAAATCCGATGAAACATCTCCCTGACCCATGGTTCTCGAACGACTTCTGGCAACGCGCGGTCCTGGGCGGGCTGACGCTCGCACTGGCCGTCCTGCTGGCCTCCACCGCCGAGGCCAAGCTGCCTCCGCCCACACCTGAACAGCAGCAGGCAGCCGAGGCCAAGAAGGTCAAGGAAGCCGAGGAAGCCAAGGTGCAGGCGGCTCAACTGGCGGCGGTGCAGGACAAACTGGCAGCCCGCTTCGGCAAGGGCCCTAGCCCCAGCGGTCAGACCTCGGAGAGCAAGGTGCCGCAAAAGTCCGTAGAGGCGCCGGGCTCGGCAGGCCCGCAAGGCGGGACGTCGCCCAGCGCGGAAGCCCACAGCGGCGAGGCGCAGCGCAAATAACAGCCCATCACAGCAAAGAGCACGTGAATTTATCGCCACTTTTCAAGCCTGAACTTCGCATGTCGAAACTACAACGGAACCGGGCGGTATGCAGGTAATTATTACAATACGATCCTTATTCCCGACACCTGACGCCGCCCTGCCGGCACGTCCGGCCGGCCTTGCCACGCGTGGCGCACTCCGGGCATCCGTCTTCACTATCGCGGCCGATCCTGCCGCCTGCCAGCCATGAACGCCTCGACCGCCCATCCCAGCCGGCGCCCGCTGATTCTCAACGTGGAAGACCGCGAGGGGCCGCGCTACGTCAAGAGCCGGATCCTCCACCGGGCCGACTTCTCGGTGCTGGAGGCGTCGAACGGCCAGGCTGCGCTGTCGCTGGTCCGCCAGCACACCCCGGATCTCGTGCTGCTCGGCACCCAGTTGCCCGACGTGGACGGACTGGAAGTCTGCCGCCTGATCAAGAATGATCCGCAGAGCGCGCGCACCCTGGTGCTGCTGACGTCACCCGGCATGTCCGATTCCCACCGGCGCGTACAGGCGCTCAACGGCGGCGCCGACAGCTTCCTGATCGAGCCAGTGGAGTCGGAGGAACTGGTCTCCAGCATCAACGCCCTGCTGCGCATGCGCGGGGCTGAGGATGCCTTCCGCCGCACCTCGCAGGCGCTGCACGAAAACGAAGACCTGTTCCGCCAACTGGCGGAGGCGCTGGCCGATGTGGTCTGGATTCTCGACCCGACCACCCGACGCTTCCTGTTCGTCAGCCCCTCGTTCGAATCGCTCTGGGGCCGCCCGACCCAGGCGGTGCTGCAAGACCCGCACCGCTGGCTCGAATGGGTGCTGCCCGAGGAACGCTCGCGCATGGAAGCCGAATGGCAGAGCATGCTGCGCGATGGCCTGCTCGACACCGAATTCCAGCTCGAACGCCCCAACGGCGAGATCCGCGAAGTCCATATGCGCGCCTTCCCCGTGCGCGGGGCGGATGGCCGCTGCCTGCGCGTGGCGGGCATCTGCCAGGACGTGACGCGCCACAAGCGCGCCGAGCGCACGCTGCATAACGAGGAACGCCGCAAGGACGAATTCCTCGCCATGCTGGCCCACGAACTGCGCAACCCGCTGGCGCCGATGCGCAGCGCGGTGGACCTGCTCCAGCAGTTCTCCCCAAGCCGCGAGGACATGTTCCGCGCGCGCGACATCATCGGCCGGCAGTTGCATCACATGACCCGGCTGGTCGATGAACTGCTCGACGTGTCCCGCTTCAACCAGGGCAAGATCACCCTGCGGCGGGACCTCGTGGAGTTGCGCGGCGCGCTGAACACGGCCGTGGAGACGGTGCGCCCACTGCTGGAGGAACGCCAGCACACGCTGCGGCTGTCGCTGCCCGAGCAGCCGCTGCCGATTCGCGGCGACATGGTCCGCCTGACCCAGATCTTCGCCAACCTGCTGCACAACGCCGCCAAGTACACGCCCGAGGGCGGCACGCTGGCCGTGGAGGCCGCCGCAGCCGATGGCCGGGTGATCGTGCGCGTGAGCGACAACGGCGCCGGGCTCTCCCAGGCGCTGCAACGGCAGTTGTTCGATCCGCTGGCACCGGAGTCCGGCAATCCGCTGGAAGCATTGCCGGCCCCGGAGGCCAAGTCGGTCGCAACGGCCAACGTCGCGGCCAGCCGGGCTCCGCGCCTGGCCGCGCTGCATGCCGAGCACGACGACCGGGACGGCGACGCGCCCCGGCCGGCCGATATCGCCACGGACCCCGATACCTTTGCCGCGCGCGAAGGCGCCGGCATCGGCCTGACGCTGGTGCAGAAGCTGGTCACGCTGCACGGCGGCCGGGTCAGCGCCGAGAGCCCGGGCCGGAACCTGGGCAGCACCTTCGTTGTGGAACTGCCCGTGGAACCGTGGCAGAACTGGCATCCGCCGACCGGGAAATCGCGCCCGCAGCCGGGCACCGCGCACACCATCATGCTCGTCGATGACAACGTCGATGCGCTGGAGGCCATGACCCTGACGCTGGAGACGCTCGGCCACACCGTGGTCACGGCGCCCGATGGCCAGAGCGCCGTGGCGTGCGCAGCCAGCGTGCGGCCGGACGTGGTGCTGCTGGACCTCGGCATGCCGACCATGGATGGCTTCGAGACCGCGCGCCGGCTGCGCGAGATTCCCGAGCTGCGCCACGCGCGCATCGTGGCGCTGACCGGTTTCGGCCAGCCCGACGACCGCCGGCGCACGCGCGCGGCGGGGTTCGACCTGCATCTGGTCAAACCCGCCGACCTCGGTGCCCTGACCCGCATGCTCGATGAACTAGACGCCTGACCCCGAGGAGCCTCATGCTGCATCAGCCCCTGCCCCTGCCCCCGCCCCTGCACCTGCACATCACGCCCGAACCCGACATCGTGCCCCCGCCGCCCGAGGCCCCGCCGCCGGAGCCGCCGCCGGGTCCGCCCGAGCCGGTCAGCGATCCGCCCCCGGGCGATCTCCCGCCCCCGCCGCCGCAGCGCGCGTAGGGGCCACGGGCCATGTCCCGCGTCATCTGGAAAGGGGCCATCAGCTTTGGCCTCGTCAATATCCCCGTCGCGCTGAAGACCGCCTCGCGCAGCCATACGCTCGACCTCGACCTGCTGGACCAGCGCGACATGGCGCCGGTGGGCTACCAGCGCATCAACAAGCACACCGGCAAGGTCATCGACAGCGAGCACATCGTCAAGGGCTACCAGTACGAGAAGGACGAGTACGTGGTGCTCAGCGACGAGGACTTCCGGCAGGCCAACGTCGAGGCCACGCAGACCGTCGACATCGTCAGCTTCGTGCAAGCGGACAGCATTCCGCCCTACTACTTCGACACCCCCTACTACCTGGAGCCGGACAAGCGCGGCGAGCGCGGCTACGCGCTGCTGCACGAGACCCTGCGCAAGACCGGCCGCGCCGCGCTGGCGCTGGTGGTACTGCGCAACCGCCAGCACCTGGCGGCGCTGCTGGTGGTGGGCAAGGCGCTGGTGCTGAATACGATGCGCTTTGCGGACGAGGTGGTGCCGATCGAGGATCTCAGCCTGCCTTCTGGTGGCAAGGGCAAGGCGGCGACCCCGCGCGAGGTGGCCATGGCCACCAGGCTGGTGAAGGACATGAGCGAGGACTGGAAGCCGGAGCAGTACCGCGACACCTATCGCGAAGACCTGATGGCGCGCATCCACGCCAAGATCAAGGCCGGCAAGACGCACCTGCTGACGCCGGCGTCCGAGGAAGCGGCGCCCAGCGGCAAGGGCGCGAAGGTCATCGACATGATGGCGCTGCTCAAGCAGAGCATCGGCCATCGGGGCAAGGCACCGGCCAGGCCGGCCAGCCGCAATGCCGATCTTCTGGATGACGAGGAAGAGGAAAAGCCGGCGACGAAGAAGGCTGCGGGGAAGGCGACGGCGAAGAAGGCATCGACAAAGGCATCGACAAAGACATCGACAAAGGAAGCGGCGACCAGGAAAGCCGCGCCGAAGAAGACCGCAGCCAGGAAGGCCGCCCCCGCCAAAAAGCGCAAAGCGGCTTGACCGAAGTCAAAGCCGCAAGACGAGCCGCAAAAAGAGCCGCGGTACGTGGGATGACCGCGGCTCCGCGCAGAGGGCGACGACGAGGTCGCCGCGCATAAAAAACTAGCGCGTGTGCATTAACGCGACGATACCTTCAGGTTGTCGCGCACCGAATTCACACCTTCCACCGAGCGCACCGTTTCCAGCGCCATCTCGTGCTGGTCCTTGGTCGGCACCGTGCCGGTCAGGGCCACCACGCGGTCCTTGGTCTTCACGTGGATGCCGGTGGACTTGAGGTCCTTGGTCGCCAGCAGCTTCGTCTTGACCTTGGTGGTCAACGCGCTGTCGGTGACAACCTGCTTGGAGTTATCCACGCCCTTGTCCACGCTGGCGTCCATCTTGGCGTCAGTGGTCGCGGCGGGACGCTTTTCCTTGTCACCTTCGGTATGGCCAGGCATGCCCGACGCATTGTTTGCCGGCGGGGCCGCGCTGTTATCGCTGCGGACACTGGTGTCGGCCACCTTGATGAAGCCGCCACCCCCCATGTCCAGGGCATGCGCGCCACCCGCAGCGGCGAGCGCGGCGGTCATCAGTGCAATACGTGTAATGCGCAGGGTCTGTGCTGTCTTCATGCTCGATCTCCTTGTTGAGGAAGTGACAGCCACTGTTCTGCACATCGCGTGCCAGATCGCCCAAATGACGCGTGGACAGGGCCTCGCGGCGGTTTTCCGCGCCGGGGCCACGTGGGCGACGCGCCCGACCGGTAAAAACACGGCACGCGTTGTAAATCGGCGCACATGGGGAGCCACGCATGCGTTACCTGTATGTCTGACAGATGCCCTAAAGATGCCATAACCCCCACTTTTCCCCCACATTCTCAACCTCCGAGGGCTTGGCACGGCCATTGCGACTCTGGGCCTGCGGCAGCCTCGCCGCGACATGGAGACTAGCAATGGGACAGCAGCAACAGGGGAACCAATCCCAACCGGGCCAGAAGCAGCAAGAGCAGCAGCAACCCGGCCAGCGCGGTAACCAGCAAGGTGGCAGCCAGGACCAACAACGCCAGGGCGGGGGCCAGATGGGCAACCAGGACCAACGCGGTGGCCAGCAGCAACAGGAGTCCGGCCGTCAAGGCCAGCAAGGTGGCGGTCAGCAAGGCGGCCAGCAAGGGCAACAAGGCCAGCAAGGTGGCCAGAAGGACCAGGACAAGAGCCGCCAGCCGTAAGTCGGCTTCCTCTTCGTCTTTTCGGACCCCGCGCGGCATTTCCACGGTTGCCGCAGTGCGCTGAAGTTCAAGGCGCGCAGATAACTCGGGGTCCACCGCCGGGGCACTCGCAAGGGTGCCCCGGCGTCTTTCGTGGGATTCCCTCTATATATATAGGCAGCGCGCCCGGGCGAACCGTCAGGCGAGCCGGCTGGCCACGCGGCCGATGGCCTGCCGCCAGACCTCGCGCTCGCGCGCCAGGTAGTCGGAAGCCTGCGCGCCGGTGAGCGCCAGCGGCTCGGCGCCGTCCTGACCCAGACGTTGCCGCAGAGCCGGCGTGCGCAGCAGCCGCGTGAAGCGGTCCGCCAGCGCCGCGCAGGCGCGCGCGGACATGCTGGGCGCCGCCAGCACGCCGTACCAGGCGTCCTGCCGCATGCCGGGCACGCCGGCCTCCTCGAACGTCGGCACGTTCGGCGCGAGCGGGCTGCGCGCGGCACCGGTCACCGCCAGCGCGCGCACCTTGCCCTGACGCATCAGCGGCAACGCGGCCTGCAGCGTGCTCACCAGCAGCGCCACGTGTCCGCCCTGCAGATCGACCAATGCGCGCGCACTGCCGGGATACGGCACGTGGTTCATCGACACACCCGCCTGCTGGCAGATCAATTCGCCCACCAGATGGGCGCTGGAATGAATGCCGAGGGAAGCGTAGGCCAGTTCGCCGGGGCGCCGACGCGCTTCGGCCAGCCGGGCCTGGAGCGTCTGCGTGGCAGCGGGCGCTTCCGCGGAGGCCAGCAGCACGTGCGGCGTGGTGGCGACGATGGCCACCGGCTGCAACGGCGTGGCCGGCGGCTCGGGCGCGGCGGCCAATAGCGGGCCGATGCTGACCGAGCCTACCGTGCCGAGCAGCAAGGTGCGCGGGCCGGACGTGGCGCGCGCCACCTCGTGCAGGGCGATCTGGCCGGCGGCGCCGGGGCGGTTCTCGACGATGGTGGGCACGCCGTCCGTGGTCAGGCTGTCGGCGACGAGACGGGCGATATGGTCGGCACCCCCGCCGGCGGCATAGCCGACCAGCAGGTGCGTGGTGTCTGCGCCACATGCGGCGCGGGGGAACAGCGGGAGTACCGCCAGTCCGGCCAGTCCCGCCAGACCATGGGTCAGGCGGCGGCGGGCCCGGTCAGGCGGAACCGGAGGGAACGGCATGGATGCAGGGGCGCGAGTCGAATAGCTCGCGGCATGCTAGCACCAGCCCGCCCTGCCCGCCTTGGGGGCAAACCCCGTCTTGCCCAGGCCCTCACAGCTGCGGTGCCCGGCACACGGCGCCCGCCGCGTTGGCGGCTGGTTCCATGCCGAACACCGCTTGCGCGCCGCACTGCGAGCCGAACATGCGCGCCTGATCGTGCCCCACGCCCACCACTTCAAAGGCGCGATGGCGGCTGGTCTGGCCCGGCTTGGCGAGGAATTGCTCGTAGCGCTGGTAGGCGCGCCCGCGCTGGAGGCGCGTGGGGCCTTCGGCCTCGGCGCCGCATGCCTTATCGAGCACACGGTGATTCGGATCGTTATCCTCGCTACCCACCATATAGGTGACCTGCCGCTGCATGTAGCGCTGGTAGAGCGTCATGCCATTGGCGCCCTTGGCGTAGGCCACCATGTCCTGCATGCCGTAGCGGTACTTGTCGTAGTCCGCGCAGGTCGTGGTGCTGTACGGCGCGAAGCGCTTGAGATCAGGCGCCACCGGCCGGTCCGGCGTGAAGTAGAGATAGGACGAGGGATTGGCCACCACGTAGCGCAGATCGATGCCGCCCGCGCGCACGCGCTCGTCCACGTTGTTCAGCACGGCGTAGCGGTGGACGATCTGGGCGCCGCCCGAATGGCCCGCCACGGTGACCTTGTTCACGGCGGGGAAGCGCGACTTGTCCGTGACGAAGGCCAGCAGGTCGTCCAGCACCTGGAGCGAGCTGACGCCGGCGCCGGGGCCGGACACCGCGTCTTCGCCGCCGATCCAGCCTTGCACGGTCCAGACCGGCATGTTGTCGAAGTGCTTGGCGGCATCGGGCGTGCCGGGGAAGTTCGGGGCGATCAGCAGCACCTCTTCCGGCTTGCGGCCGCTGGCCTGGAGCAGTGCGGCGCCGGCTGCGTAGTAATCGTCGCCATTGCGCTGCAGGCCGTGCTGCACGAATACCACCTCGCGAATGCCGCGCAGGTCCGCCGTCAGCGGATGGTTGGCGTAGACCGGGAAGTCATAGCCGGCGCCGCTGCCCAGGTGCACGCGCTGCCATTGGGGCTTGGCGGCGGATGTGACAGGTGCTTCGCCAGAGGCGGAAGGCGCCGGGGGCTGGCTGGCGCAGCCGGCAGCAAGCGCCGCCGTGGCGGCCATCAGCAAGGTGAATCGGGCGAAGCGTGGCGCGCCGGGCATGGTGTCTCCTTGGTCTTATGTCTGCCGTATCCGGCAAAACGCCAATACTAGGCTGGCCGGGCCCGCTCGTAAAATATATGCTTTCGGCATCTGCCATATTCACGACATATCGGACCACCGATGGAACTGAGACACCTGCGTTATTTCCTGGCCGTGGCCGAAACCGGCTCCGTGACCCGCGCCGCCGAGCAGCTGGGCATCCAGCAGCCCCCGCTCTCCCAGCAGTTGAAGGCGCTGGAGACCGAGCTGGGCGTGTCCCTGTTCGACCGCCAGCCGCGCGGCGTGGCCCTTACCGCCGCCGGGACCGCGCTCCATGGCGACGCCGTGGAGTTGTTCGCCCGTATCGAGCAAATGCGCGCGCGCATGCAGCGCATGGCGCGCGGCGACGAAGGCGCGCTGGCCATCGGCTTCACCAGTTCGGCGGCGGCGCACACGCTCACCCCCGAGGTGCTACGCGCGTGCCGGCGGCAGTTTCCGCGCGTGACGCTCTCCCTGACCGAGCGCAACGCGGCCGAAGCCATCGAGCAACTGGCCGATGGCACGCTCAGCGCGGCGCTGCTGCGCGCCCCGGTGCAACACCCGGAAGGCGTGCGCTTCGACCTCCTGCTCGAGGAGGAAATGGTGATCGCCCTGCCGCTGGACCACGCGCTGCTGCGCCGCCGGGCGGCCGAAGGCGTGGCCGCCGGCACGCCGGTGTCACTGCGCGAACTGAAGGGCGATCCGTTCATCCTGGTCCGCCGGCCCGGCGCGCCGGGCATGTACGGCGACCTGCTGCGCGAATGCGAGGCGCTGGGCTTCACGCCGCGCATCGGCGCCGAGGTGGAACGGATGCTGACCAACCTCAATCTGGTGGCGGCTGGCGCCGGCGTGAGCGTGGTGCCGGCGTCGATGGCCGGGCTCAACCGCCACGGCGTGGCCTACTGCCGCATGGTCGAGACCGACCGCCTGCGCGCCCCGCTCACCCTTGGCTACCGGGCCAACGACGCCGACCCGGCCGTTGCGGCGCTGGTGGCGCTGACCCATCGGATTGCGGCCAAGCACAGGAAGGATCGGGACGCGGTGGGCGAGGCGTTGCCGGACTGAAATCGGCCCTTCAGTAATGTCGGCCTTCAACGCGTGACTAGGCGTCCTAGCGCGCCTGGCGCCGCAGGATCACATGCGTAGCCTTCTCCGACGCTACGGATTTCACGCATTGGTATCCCAGCGCCACCAGGTCAACCCCGTCGAACAGCGACTCTCCCCGCCCAAGCAGGACCGGGGAGATTGCAATGTGCAGCTCGTCAATCAGGCCCTCGCAAAGATACTGCCGGATCGTATGCGCCCCACCGCCGATCCGCACGTCCATGCCGGCAGCGGCGTCGCGTGCACGGTCGAGCGCCTCGCGAATGCCGCCTGTTATGAAGTGGAACGTGGTGCCGCCTTCCATCTCGATGGAAGGCCGAGCATGATGGGTCAGGACGAAGACCGGAACGTGGTAAGGCGGACTATCTCCCCACCAGCCTTTCCAGCTTTCGTCCGGCCAATCCCCACGAATGGGTCCGAACATGTTCCGCCCAAGAATCCAGGCGCCGACATTCTGAAAGCTTCGGGCGGCGAAATCGTCGTCAATCCCGGTCGTACCGCCTTCCTTGCCGAACAAGGCTTGCTGGAAGGTGCGTGTCGGGACTAGCCACTGGTGGAGTTCCGTCCCGCCAACGCCGAGCGGATGGCTGAGGTCTTGGTTCGGACCCGCTCCGTATCCGTCGAGCGAAATGGTGAAGCCTTCAACGCGAACGCGTGCCATCGTTTTCCTCCGTGTAGACGCCTGACAGGTGATACATAAGTCATCCTGTTGTTCAGATGCGGGACTGGATCCACAAATTGTGCCATTGGACGGTGCGACGATGCAGCGGAAAAGGACAACGCCTACGCCAAGCGCAGATCCCGCAACATATCAAGCACGTGTTGCGTCGAACGCTCAACGTACCCCGCACGATGTGCAATGCCGAGCCGACGCCACAGCGCCGGGCGCAACGGACGCATGACAATGCGCGTGTCGGGCAATGGCGACGTCGCCTCATGAGGCAACAGCGCGGCGCCGTAACCTGCCGCTACCAGACTCTTGATCGCGTCGTTGTAGTTGAGCTGAATGCGAGGCGCAGGATGACACCCCCCGGCTGCGAACCACTCCGCAGTCAGACGTGAAAGACGCGTGGTCGCGTCATTGAGAATGAGAGGTTGGGCCGCGAGCCAATCAGGCGTGACGCGAGCCGGACACTGCCAATGCGCCGGCACAAAGGCCATCACGGGGTCGCGCCGCCAAGGCTTGATCACGAGTCCAGCCACCGGGGGCTGAGGCAGTGCGACCAGCCCAACGTCCAGCGTCCCATCCGCCAGTCGGGACAAGGTTTCATGTGAAGTCAGCACCGCAACCTGAATGTCGATGGCGGGATGGTGCTGGCGCAGCACTTCAAGCGCTTGCGGCAACAGATGCGCGATCGCGCCAGTCGACGCACCGAGCCGCACGCGCCCTTCGAGCCCTTGCACCTGGCGTTGAATATCATCCAACGCCTGCTCCGCATCGGCCAGCAGTCGACGCGCGCGCTCCACCAGCACCTCCCCTATCGCCGACGGCCTGACATGTCCGCGCTTCCGCGACAGGAGTGGCGCCCCAATGCGGTCTTCCAGTTCAGCGATATGAAGGCTGACCGTTGGCGGCGCCAGGTGCAATGCACGCGCCGCTTCGGCAAATGAGCCGCGGTCTGCAATGGCGACCAGCGTGCGCAGGCGGTCCAGGCTGATCTCTCGCATGTCGGCGTCCAGGTTCAGGAAAACTGAATGTTCAGGTTATGAAATTCAACTTTCTCTATTGTAGTGGTCCACGCAATATGAGGCTTCTCTCTATTTCTTACAACCCAAAGTCAGCGGAGTCTTTCACGTATGAGCTCTCCCGTTGTTTTCATCGATGGCGACCAGGGCACAACCGGCTTGCTCATCCACGAACGGCTCCGTAACCGGACCGACATCAGGCTGATTACGCTTGCTGCTGCGGAGCGCAAGGATTTGCGGCGTCGCGCAGAAGCCATCAACGCCTGCGACATCGCCATCCTCTGTTTGCCGGATGCCGCCGCGCGCGAGGCAGTGGCCACCATCGTCAATCCTGCGGTTCGCGTCATCGACGCAAGCTCCGCCCACCGTACACAGCCGGACTGGACTTACGGATTTCCGGAGATGGCGCCGGGGCAGGCCGAGCGCATTGCCAACGCACGTCGGGTCACCAACCCTGGGTGCTATCCGACCGGTGCGATTGGCCTGCTGCGTCCGTTGGTGCAAGCGGGGCTGATACCGGGCGATTACCCCATCAGCATTCATGCGGTATCGGGCTACTCCGGACGCGGACGCGCCGGCGTGGAGGAATATGAGGGGCCGGGAGCCGCTAACGCGCCTTCATATCAGGTCTATGGCCTGGAACTCGCGCACAAGCACACGCCGGAGATCCAGCAGCACGCCGGGCTCGCGCAGCCGCCCATTTTCGTCCCTGCATACGGAGCGTTCCGCCAGGGCATCGTGCTGACGGTGCCGCTAACGTTGCGGCTGCTGGCACCCGGCGCAAATGGCGCCACGTTGCACGCCTGCCTCGCGCGCCACTATGCCAAGACGGACCACGTACATGTCTTGCCGCTGCAAGAATCGAGCGCCGTAAAGCAGCTGGATCCGCAAATGCTGAACGGCACAAACGACATGCGCTTGAGCGTATTTCCCGGCATGGAGCACGGGCACGTCCTCCTGTCTGCGGTCTTCGATAATCTCGGCAAGGGCGCATCCGGCGCCGCAATTCAAAACCTGGACCTGATGCTCGCGTAGAAGACGCGTCGCGCATTCGTCCAGCATGCGATGAAAAAAAACCGCCGCGAGTCTTGTGAACTCGCGGCGGCTTCTTTGACAGTCGTCAGTGCAACCGATATCAGTAATCCCACTGCACCGGCACGAAGCGGTAGGCATCACCGTTCTTCGCAATATGACCGATGGACGGGAACGCGATGTGCGCGGCGGCCAGCATGGAGCCGGTTTCGGCGGCTTCATCGAGCAGCGCGATGCGGACTTCCGTGGCCACTTCAGGCTCGTGCTCGAAGCCGTTTTGCCATGCGGGATGCTCGAAGCCGACCTCGAAGATCGCGTCGCCGACGAACGTCAGCTTCTCGCCCTTCGATGCGACGTCCACCACGCAGTGTCCCGGCGTGTGGCCACCGGTCACGCGCGCCGACACGCCCGCCGCCACTTGCACGGTCTGGCCGAACTGCACGATGTTCTTGCTGTAGAGTTCCACGAACGTTGCGGCGGCCTTGCGGAGCGCGGGCGGCACCGCTTCCGGCATCACGGTCTTGCTAAAGTCCGGGTTCTTCCAGAACTCCACTTCCGCGGCCGCCACGTGAATGCGCACGTCCGGGCGCAGCTTGGCCTTGACGCCATCCACATTCAGCCCGCCGACGTGGTCCATATGCATATGGGTAATCACGATGTCGGTGATGGCTGCGAGGTCGATGCCAGCCGTTTCCAGGCGCAGCACCGAGCGACCGGCGCGCGAGAAGTATTCGAAACCGTCGCCCACACCGGAGTCGACCAGGATCAGGCGGTCGCCGCTGCGCACGAGGGCGATATTCAGCGCCCAGTCGAACATGTCGCGCTGCAGGAAGCGATCGTCGAACCATTCGTTGCGGTCGGCTTCCTTCACGTTGGTGGACATGGTGGAGGTCGGCAGCGGCAGAACCCCATCGCTGATCAGCAGGACGTCGACGTCACCCACGCGCACGGCGTAGCGGGAAGACACGAGTTCGCCAAAACCTTCTTTGCCAACGTTGGCGATAACCGGCTGCACATTGTGGATTGTTTCGCTCATTTTCAGTAGTCCTGTTGGTTTGCGTGGGGTGAGCCGCGTGAGGCGGCGCGGTGGACGAGAACGACCGCGAAATTCGCGCGCTTCGTTGTGCTCGCGATTCGACCTACCGTGTGACGCAGTGTAGTCAGGCGGAGCCGGCGCCAGTAGTATCGTGAAGGCCCTCAGCATGTTGTCCTGGCGGCAACAATCGCCGGCCTTCGTGAGACACTCGGCTGTATCAACATTTGAATTCGACTATGGCGGATATCGAACGCGAAGCCCTTGGGGTATTAACGCTTGCGCCTCCCGTTGCTTCCGATGGCCTCCCACCGGACGCCACGGGTTTCTCCATCTCCGTGCGGCATGTCACGGTGACGTTGCCGGACGGCAGGACGCTCCTACACGATCTGAATGACACCTTCCAGCGCGAGCGTACCGGCTTGCTCGGCCGGAATGGCGCGGGCAAGAGTGTGCTGGCGAGGGTGTTGGTCGGTTTGTTCCAGCCGGAGACCGGGCAGGTCACGCGCCATGGCACGGTCGCCTACGTGCCGCAGGAAATCGTCCCCGCAAAAGGCGCGACGGTTGCCGATGTCGCCGGATTGACACCAATACTCGATGCGCTGGCGCGAATGGAAGGCGGTACGCCGCATCCCACCGACTTCGATTTACTCGATGGACGGTGGCATATCCGCGCCAGTCTGGAGCAGGCGCTGACGGACAGCGGACTGCCGCACCTGCACCCAAAAGGGCTGGCGGGATCGCTGAGCGGTGGCGAACTCACCCGCGTGGCGTTGATAGGGGCCTTCCTTTCCGACGCCGAGGGCCTGGTCCTCGACGAACCCACGAACCACCTGGATCACACCGCGCGCGAATGGCTGCGTGACAAGTTGCAGCGATGGACCGGCGGCCTGATTCTCGTCAGTCACGACCGGGAATTGCTGGACCTGATGGACCGCATCGTCGAACTGACACCGGGCGGGATGCGCAGTTACGGCGGCAATTACACGCTCTATCAGGCTCAGCGCAGCACCGAAGCGGCGGCGGCGCAGGCTTCGCTCAACCGCGCAAGGACGGATCGCGACGCCGCCGAGCGTGCGGCGCAGCGTCAACATGACGCGCAACAGCGCCGCACCGCACGTCAGACGAAAGGCGCAAAGGACGCGAATCTTCCGGGGATCGCCATGGGCCGCCGCAAGGATGGCGCAGAGGTATTTGCAGGCCGGCAGCGACTTCGCCAGCAGGACGTGCAGTTCAAGCTCGACGAGGCGGTTCAATTGGCAGCACGTCGAATCGAGCCCGACAAAGCTGTCGCACTTATCCTGCCAGCAACTGCCATTGCGGCTGGCAAACGCGTGATCCATCTGGAAGACGCCGTCGCGCCGTTTCCGGAAGACAGTGCGCCCCTTACGCTGACGCTGGCGGGACCCGTGCGCGTCGCCGTGACCGGTCCGAATGGCAGCGGCAAGACAACGTTGCTGAAGATGTTGGCGGGCACCATTGCCCCGGTCTCTGGCATTTGCCAGACCAGCGTGCGCAGCGCATGGCTCGATCAGCGAGCGACCAGCGTGTTGCCACCCCACCTGTCGGTTCTCGAACGCCTGCATGAACTGGAAACGCCGCTGCCGGACGGGGTATTGCGCAGCCATCTTTCGCTGCTGGGCTTGAACGCCGACCTTGTGAACCTGCCGTCCGGTGCGTTGAGCGGCGGTGAGCGACTCAAGGGTGCGCTGGCGTGCGTGCTGTGGAGCACCGAGCCCGCGCAACTGCTATTGCTGGACGAGCCGACCAATCACGTCGATCTGGAATCCATCCAGGCGGTAGAGCAGGCATTGGACGATTATCCCGGCGCCCTGGTCGTGGCCTCTCACGACACACGTTTCCTGCAGTCGCTTCGATTGACGCACCGGCTGGAGTCAGACGGAAGACATTGGAAGTTGATAGCGGAATGAATCGCGGGCGGGGGCCGGCGCTACCGCCCAAAAAGGAGCGCTAAAAGCGGGCCATCAAGGCCCGCCTTTTCGTCATCACCGCATCACATCAATTCAGTAACCCCAGCTCGAACCGTCCCGCCGACGTACCGATCAGCAGGCCACCGTTCGACAGGTACGACGCCACCACCCCGCCCGAGGCGTCGAGCACGCCAGCCACCGGCTGGTTGTAGGTCAGCACGCCCGAGGCGCCGTCGCGCACGATGGCCGTGGCGTTGAGGTCGGCGCTGACCTGGCTGCCATCGGTACCCATCAAGCGATACCGGCCATCGGCCGCGCCCGCCGTCAGCGGTGCCGTGGGCTGCGAGGCGTACACGTTCATCCCGTAGGCCGTGGCCGAGCGCGTGAGGACCAGCGGCACCGGCTTGCCGTTGACGATGCCGCTGATCAGCGACCCGCTCAGCACGCCGTCGCCGGCGGCGATGGTGCCGCCCACGAAGTAGTCGAACGCGTTGCGCGCCGGGTTCCAGACAATGTAGCCCTTGCTGGTGTTGGCGCAGGCCGCGTCATAGACCATGAAACCGCCCGCCGCCGTTGCCGAGCAGGTCTGCCACGTGGCTGCCGACGAGCGCAGCCGTGCCGAGCCGGTACGCAGTGTCACCGCGCCACCCGCCACCGCCGTCTGCACGCCATTGACGTTGTAGATGTCGGCCACCGCCTTGAAGTCCGACGACACGGTCTGGAAGGCCACCAGCGGCAGGAAGCCAGCGCCCGAGAGCGGCCTCACCCCGCCCGCCAGCACCCCGCCGCCGGTGAAGGTGAAGTTGGCGCCGTTCTCGTCGCTGGCATAAGTGCACCCGCCCTGCGAGACAAGCTGGCCGGTGCGCGTCACGCCGGCGGTCCGTTGCAGGCTGGCATCGATCGTCACGGTGTACTGGAGGGTGGCCGGGTCCACACGCACCGACAGTTCCTCGCCGTTGGTATTGCCGCCCTTCCACGTGGTGGCCACGGCCGGCAGGTTCAGGCAGGACTGCACGATGCCCGACGCGCCCTCGCAGGTGAAGTTGATGGACGCGTCCTGGCTGCCCGAGCCCTTGTACTTCGGCCACGCCGGGTACTGGCACAGCGGCCGCGTGCGGCCATAGGTGCCGGCGTTGGTGTCCATCACCGTACGCTGGCCCGGCGCCACGCCCATCTCCACCCAGTTCTCGAGTGCGGTCAGGGAGTTCCACGCCGGCAGGAAGCTGCCCGTGCCATGGCCCATGCCCGGCACCGTGTAGAACGTGATGCCCTGGTCCACCGCCGCCTGCCCCACCCGCGCGATCACGGCCTTGTACCAGGCGATGGTCGAGTTGGGGCTGATGACCTCGTCGGCCAGCCCGTGCAGCAGGATCAGCCGGCCGCCCTTCGCCAGGAACGCGGACAGGTCCGGGTTGGTGGCATCGGTCAGCGCCGAGACGGTCTGCACGCGCGAGGTCCAGCTACCCGGGCTGGCGGGGTCGAAGGTCAGCGCGTCGAACGTGGCGGCGCGGGTGACGAAGTACTTCACCCACTGGTCGCCGGTCAGGTACATGTTCGAATCCGCCGTGGTGGCCGGATTGCCGGGCACCGGCCGCGTGCCGAGGTCACGTGTGGTGAACGGCCCCGCCACCAGCGCGCCTTCCAGGATGTTGTAGCCGCCGGCCACGGTCACGCCGTTGGCCAGCGGGTAGGTCAGCTGGAGCGGCTGCTCGATGGTCTTGACGGTGGCAATCTGCGCATCCGAGAGACAGGTGTCGCCCGTGTCCGTACCGCCGGGGCAGCGCAAATTGGCCAGCACCTGCATCGCGCCCAGACGGCAGCCCTCGACATTGCTGACCACCTTGTCGGCCACGCCGTCCAGCGTGTCGCAGGCGGCCATGGCAGCGGCTTGCACCATCAGCGTCTTGTTGATGTTGAGCCAGCCGGCGCCGCCGTTCAGGTAGAGCGCGCGGCCCACGGCCACGTTGGAGAGGCGCGTGCCGGTGTAGTTGAGCGCCGGCTCGTTGGCGATGACGCCGTCGTAGTCGGCCGGCCAGCGCTGGATGTAGCTCAGCGCATCCCGCCCGCCCGTGGAGGTGCCGAGGAAGTACGCCCGCGTGGGCGCACGGCCATAGCGCTGGCGGATCATCGCCAGGGCCACGTCATGGGTTTTCTTGAGCGTGTCGCCACCATAGTTGGCGAGCTGCTCGTCGTTGGTGGCGAAGCGGCCATCGGTGATGCTGGTGCTCTGGTGGCCGGAATCATCGCCCCAGGTGGCGTAGCCGCGCGCCAGCGGCGCCGGGTCGTCCGGCAGCGCGAAGCGTACGGTCTCGGTGCCGTCGATCAGCGTGCCGTCGAACCCGCCGCCGCCGAACTGGATGCCCTTGCCGTTCCACTGCGTGGGCAGGTTCACCGCGAAGTTGATGTTGGACGCGGCAGCGTCCACGGGAGCGATGGTGCCGCGCACCTGGCAGTACTCGCCGAGCGTGTTGCCGGTGGCATCGGCGACAACCAGCGTAGCCGCCTTGACCGTGGCGCCGCCCGAGGCCAGCGTCAGCGCCGAGGCCGGCAGGCTGGCGCCGTTCAGCGCGTTGCAGGCCTCCAGCGCGCTTAACGTCGGCTGGGCCGGCTGGGTCGGGATGTCGGGGTTGTCAGTGCCGGGGGCGCCGGTGCTGGGCGCCCCGCCCGACGCCGTCGGGGCGTCGTCGCCACCGCCGCACGCGGCCATCAATGCAGTGGCCGCACAGGCGGCCGCCAGCAGCGCCAGGCGCCGCCGGACGTTCGATCCGGATGTCATGTTGTGGTCTCCTCCAAGCGCATGCGGTGCTTGTGCCGCATGTTGGAGCGAGACGGTATCACCGGCTTGGTGCTACGTAAAATATATGTCGGATGGCGCATCCATACTTCATGAATATGGATGGATGGACGTCAGTCCTGCGGCGTAGCCTGGAGCCGGGTGATGTCGAAGCCCTTCGCCTCCAGCCGGCGCAGCAGCGCCTGATAGGCGCCGGAATCCACGGTGGGCGTGCGGGAAAGAATCCAGAGGTAGTCGCGGCCCGGCTCGCTGACGGCAGCAAGCGTGTAGCCGGGGTCGAGGTCGATCACCCAGTAGTCGCCCCAGACCCACGGCAGGAAGGACAGCCACGCCGGGGCGAATCGCACCTCCAGCTTCGGCGTGCCGGCCTCGCCGACCGGCCGAGCCACGCCGGTGGCGTCATCGCTCGTCCCATCCGCCTTGCGGCAGCGGTTCACCACATCGACGCGTCCATCGGACCGCGCCGCGTACTGCGCCGTGGTGTGGCCGGCGCACTGGCGCTGGAAGCGGTTCGGGTATTTGGCGATTTCGTACCACGTGCCCATGTAGCGGGCCACGTCGAGCGAGGCGATGGGCGCCAGCGGCGCGGCCGGCTCGGCGCGCGCCGGGACCAGCGCGGCAGTGGTGAGGGCAACGAGGGCAGCAAGCCCGAGCACGACACGCTTCATGGTGGACCTCCGAGGGGCGATAGCGCCATTGTCGCGTGCCATCGCCGCCCCCTGCTGTCCGCCGGCAGACGACTTGCGCCTCGGCAAGCGTCCTACGCCGGCAGCCCCACGTAGTTCTCGGCCAGCGCCCGGCAGGCAGCCTCGGAGCCGACCAGATAGTCGAGTTCGGCCTGCTGGATGCGATGCGCGAACGCATCGGCATCGGGGAAGCGGTGCAGCAGCGCGGTCATCCACCACGAGAACCGCTCCGCCTTCCACACGCGCCGCAGGCATTTCGCGGAATAGGCGTCGAGTTCGGCCGGATCGCCGTGCTGGTACTGGGCGATCAGCCCGTCGGCGAGGTACAGCACGTCGCTGGCGGCCAGGTTCAGCCCCTTGGCGCCGGTGGGCGGCACGATATGCGCGGCATCGCCCGCCAGGAACAGGCGCCCGAAGCGCATCGGCTCGCAGACGAAGCTGCGCAGCGGTGCGATGCTTTTCTCGATGCTCGGGCCGGTGACCAGCGCCTGCGCGGCGGCGGGGTCGAGCCGGGCGCGCAGTTCATCCCAGAAGCGCGCATCGGACCAGTTCTCCGCGCGCTCCGTGGCCGGCACCTGCACGTAGTAGCGGCTGCGCGTCTTCGACCGCATGCTGCACAGCGCAAACCCGCGTTCGTGGCTGGCGTAGATCAGTTCGTCCGCCACCGGCGGCGTCTCGGACAGCACGCCGAGCCAGCCGAACGGATAGACCCGCTCGAAGATCCGTGTCGATGCCTCCGGCACGCTGGCCCGGCTCACGCCATGGAAGCCATCGCAGCCGGCCACATAGTCGCAGGCCAGTTCGTGCGCGCTGCCGGCGTGGCGGAAGGTCACGCGGGGCCGGTCCGTATCGAAATCGTGCAGGGAGACCTCGGTGGCCTCGTAGACGATGGGCATGCCAGACGCTGCGCGCGCCGCCATCAGGTCCCGCGTGACCTCGGTCTGGCCATACACGGTGACGTCGCGGCCAATCAGCGCGTGGAAGTCGATGCGGTGGCGCGCGCCCTGGTACGACAGCTCGATGCCATGGTGCCGCAGCCCCTCCGCGCGCAGTCGCTGGTCCACGCCGGCGCGCGTGAGCGCATCCACGGTCACCGATTCGAGGATGCCGGCGCGGATGCGCCCCAGCACGTGTTCGGCGCTGCGCTGCTCGATGATGACGTTGTCGATGCCGGCCACGGTAAGCAGTTGCCCGAGCAACAGCCCGGCCGGCCCTGCTCCGATGATCGCCACGCGCGTGGCGCGCGGCATGCCGTTGCCCTGCTGACCCATGGCCTGTCTCCCGATCTGTTTTTTTATGGTGTGCGGCTGACTACCAACTACCGGTCAAGCTCGGCGAAGACCTCCTCCGCCATGTGGAACGCCGAATTCGCCGCCGGCACGCCGCAATAGATCGCGGTCTGCAACAGCACTTCCTTGATCTCGTCGCGCGTGACGCCGTTGTTGGCGGCGGCGCGCAGATGGAGCTTCAACTCCTCCGAGCGATTCAGCGCCACCATCATCGCAATCGTGATCAGGCTGCGCGTATGGCGCGGCAGGCCCTCGCGCGTCCAGATCTCGCCCCAGGCGTAGCGCGTGATCAGGTTCTGGAATTCCTCGGTCAGCGGCGAGATCCGTTGCAGCGAGCGGTCCACGTGGGCGCTGCCCAGCACGTCGCGCCGCACCGAGAGGCCGGCCTCGTAGCGCGCGGCGTCGTCGGTCACCGGGCGGCGGCCGAGGATGAAGTCGAGCAGCGCGGCAGTGAAGCGGCCCGGCTGCTCGCGGTTGGACAGGTGCGCGGCGTGCAGTTCGACATAGATCGCCCCGGGGATGGCGGCGGCGAGTTCGCGGCCCTGCGCCGCCGTGGTCGATGGATCGTCGCTGCCCGCAATCACCAGCACCGGCACGGGGATGGTCTTCACGGCCTCGCGCAGGTCCGCGTCGCGCACGGCGCCGCAGCTACCGGCGTAGCCACGCGGGTCGAGGCCAGCGAGCACCGCGCGCAGGTCATCGAGCGCATGGCCGGCGGTGGCGAGGAAGCCCGGCGTGAACCAGCGTTGCAGCGAGGCATCAGTCAGCGGCGCCATGCCGTCGCGCAGCACCATGTCGATGCGGCTGCTCCAGGCGTCTGCCGTGCCGATCTTGGCCGCCGTGTTGGCCAGCACGATGCGGCTGAAGCGCTCCGGCGCATGCGCGCCCAGCCACATGCCGGTAAGGCCGCCCATCGACAGGCCGCAGAACACGGCCTGCCCGATCTGCAGGGCGTCGAGGATGGCCACCACGTCGCGGCCCAGCACGTCCACCGTGATGGCGCCCTCGGGCGCTGTGGAGCGGCCGTGGCCGCGCACGTCGTAGCGCACCACGCGGAAGCGGCCCGCCAGCGCGGCGGCCTGCGGCTGCCACATCGTGTGATCGGTGCCCAGCGAGTTGGAAAAGACGATGGCGGGCGCGGTGTCCGGGCCATCGACGGTGTAGAACAGCCGGGCGCCGGCGTGGTCGAGATAGGGCAACGTGGTCTCCTTGTCGGTATAGGGTCAGGCGGCGCGCAGGGCCTGCCAGGCGGCCACGGCGGCATCGGCGAAGGCGGCGGACTGCCCGGCGTAGTGCGCCGGGTCGCTGAGGCGGTCCAGTTCGGCGTCATCCAACAGCGTGGCGTGCGCGGGATTGGCGGCGAGCGTGGCGGCCAGCGCCACGCGCAGCGTCTCGCCCTGCTCCCCCGCGCGGCGCGAGGCCGCTTCCACCACGTGGTGCGCCTCCAGCCGGCCAATGCGGCCGCCGAGGGCCAGCATCGCAGCCTCGCCCAGGATCAGGCCGTGTGTCAGGTCGAGATTGGCGCGCATGCGGGCGGCATCCACTTCCAGGCCCGCCGCCACGTCGCCCAGTTGGCGCAGCGCGCCGGCCGCGAGCGTGACGATTTGCGGCAGCGTGTCCCACTCGGCCTGCCAGCCGCCCAGCGCGCGCTCATGCTCCTGCACCATGCCGGCGAGCATCGTCGCCACCAGCGGCGGCACGCGCACGGCCACGGTCAGCACCGCCGCGCAGCCCACCGGGTTGCGCTTGTGCGGCATCGTGCTGGAGCCGCCCCGGCCCGGGCCCGATGGCTCAGCCACCTCGCCCACTTCGGTCTGCATCATCAGCGACAGATCGCGCGCCATCTTGCCGAGCGTGCCCGTGAGCATGCCCAGCGCCGTGGCCACTGCCACCAGTCGGTCACGATGCGCGTGCCACGGCAGCGCGGGCAGGTCCAGGCCCAGCTCGCGGGCGAACTGCGCGGCCACGGCGGGCGCCTTGTCGCCCAGGCTGGCCAGCGTGCCGGCGGCACCGCCGAATTGCAGCACGCGCGCCTGATCGGCGGACTGGCGCAGGCGGATCACGTCGCGGCGCAGCGCATCGAGCCAGCCGCCAGCCTTCAGGCCGAAGGTGGTGGGCAGCGCGTGCTGGAGCCAGGTGCGCGCCACCATCGGCGTGGTCCGGTGGGCGGTGGCCAGCGTCGCGCAGGCATCGCCCAGGCGCAGCAGGTCGGTATCGATGGCCTGCAGGGCATCGGCCAGTTGCAGCATGGCGCCGGTGTCGATGATGTCCTGGCTGGTCGCGCCCCAATGGACGTAGCGGCCAGCCTCGGCATCGCGCCGCGCCACGGCGGCGGTCAACTGCTTTACGAACGGGATGGCGAGGTTGCCGGCGGCGACGGCGGACTGCGCGAGGGCATCAAGGTCGATCACGCCGACATCGGCACAGACTTCGGTGATGACGGCAGCAGCCTGCGCGGGAATCACGCCGCAGTGCGCCTCGGCGCGCGCGAGGGCCGCCTCGGCATCGAGCATGCGCCGCACGGTGCCGGTATCGGAAAAGATCGCGAGCACGGGGGGACTGCCGAACATCGGATCGGTCAGGCGGGAAATTGAGGGCATCGTCGGCGGGGGCGGACCGGTAGGAATGCTCCGATTGTGCGGCAAAACGCCTCGCGGAGGGCGAGGCGTGCCGGGGTCAGATATCGAAGAACACGGTTTCGTCCGCGCCCTGCAGCACCACGTTCCAGCGGTAGCTGCCGGGCGCCGTGGCGTCTGCAACCAGCGTGGCGCGGCGCGCGGGCGGCACCAGGCCGAGCACGCTGTCGGCGGCGTTGGCGGCGGCTTCATCGCCGAAGTACAGCCGCGTGGCCACGTGCTTGACCAGCCCGCGTGTGAACACGGACACCATGATGTGCGGCGCCTGCAGGTCACCGGCGAGATCCGGCACCGGGCCGGGCTTCACCGTGACGAAGCGGAAACCGCCATCCGGGCCGGTCGGCACGCGGCCGAAGCCGGTGAAGCCGGGCACCAGCGGTGCGTCGCCGGTGTCTTCCTCATGCCGATAGCGGCCGGCGGGGTTGGCCTGCCAGATCTCGACCATGCCGTCCGGCACGGGCTCGCCGCGGCCATCGATCACACGGCCCTCGATCACGATGCGCTGCCCGGCCAGGTCGGGGGCATCGGCGGTCAGGTCGGCGCAGTCCAGCGCGGCAAGGCCGATATGGAGGTACGGCCCAACGGTTTGGGAGGCGGTAGCGTAGAGCATGGCCTTACTCCATCGGCGTGGCATCGCGGCCACGCAGCACGATATCGAATTGGTAACCGAGCGCGTATTCGGGCGAGGTGGTCGCCCAGTCGAACGTGGCGATCAGGCGGTCGCGCGCCTTGGCATCGGGCACGCAGTTGAAGATCGGGTCGAACGCGAGCAGCGGGTCGCCGGGGAAATACATCTGCGTGACCAGGCGCGTGGCGTAGGCATTGCCGAACAGCGAAAAGTGAATGTGCTGCGGACGCCACGCGTTGTGATGATTGCGCCAAGGGTAGGCACCCGGCTTGATCGTCTTGAACTGGTAGCGGCCCTGCGCATCGGTCAGGGTGCGGCCATCGCCCGTGAAATTGGGGTCGAGCGGCGCGTCGTGCTGGTCGCGCTTGTGCACATAGCGGCCGGCGGCGTTGGCCTGCCAGATCTCGATCAGCGCGTGCGGCACCGGGCGGCCGTTCTCGTCGAGCACGCGGCCCGTCACGAGAATCCGCTCGCCGATCGGCTCGCCGCCATGGCCGGCGGTCAGGTCGTTGTCACCGTCACGGACGAATTCGGGGCCGAAAGTCGGGCCAGTCAGCTCGGAAATCGATTGCGGCAGCGCGATCAGCGGCTGGGACGGCGCGCGCAGTTGCGTGGACCCATAGGGGTCGAAGCGGTACGGGGGCTGGGTGTCCCAGTACGGGCGACGGTAAGGACCGGGGCGTGGGGGCATCGCGCTGTCTCCGTTTTGGTGTGTGGGGCGAGACTTAGACTGTAAGCACCGCCGGAAGTCATGTAAATTGAGTTTTTGCGTAATTTGAATGACTTTTAGTTATGGATGTATCGGATCCGTCGCCCGATCTGTTCCGCACCCGTATCCGGCTGCGGCACCTGCACTGCTTCGTCACCGTGGCGCAGACCCAGCACCTGGGCCGGGCCGGTGCGCGGCTGGGCCTGACCCAGCCGGCGGTGTCCAAGACGCTGACCGAACTCGAGGAACTGGTCGGCGCCCGGCTGCTGGTGCGCCAGCGCGCCGGCACGGACCTGACGGCGGCGGGCATGCGCTTCCTGCGCCATGCGCTGCGCATCATCGAGGACGTGGACGCGGCGGCGGACAGCCTGGCCGGCGCCGATGCCCCGCGCCACGAACGCATCCGGCTGGGCGCGCTGCCGAGCATCGTGCCGGCGCTGCTGCTCGACGCCGTCGCGCAATTCCGCACCGCGCACCCCGAGGTGGCGCTGGCCGTGCAGACCGGCATGAACCGCACGCTGATCGACCTGCTCAAGGCCGACGTGCTCGACCTCGTCATCGGCCGCATGGACGACCCCGCCGCGATGGAAGGCCTCTGGTTCGAATCGCTCGGCCCGGAGCCGCTGGTGCTGGCCGTGCGCGCGGGCCATCCGCTCGCCGACAACGCGCGCCCGACCATGCGCGAGGTGCTGGCGTGGCCGCTGGTGATTCCCGCCATCGGCTCGATCCCGCGCCACAGCACCGAGAGCCTGCTGGCACGCCACGGCCACACCCTGCCCGAAGGCTGCGTGGAAACCGCCGACGCCTACCTCGGCCGCCTGCTCACGCAGCAGAGCGACACCGTCTGGGCCGCCCCCCTCTCCGCCACCCGCCGCGCCGTCGCCGCCGGCGAAATGGTCCTCCTGCCCGTGGACACCCAAGGCACCGAAGAACCCATCGGCCTCCTCCGCCGCAGCGACCGGACGCTGGAACCGGTGGCGGAGGCATTTGTGGCGGGGATTCGGGGGATTGCGGCGGGGCGGTGAGGGGGGCGTTGCAGGCGAGTTTGTCGCCGCTGGACAACGGACTGCATCAGGATTTGCACGCTTCGTAACAGATCCGCGCGCGTTTGGCCAAATGGGCGCGAAGGCGAACTGATTTAATCGAACATCGGGCCATCACTGAAAGACGCGAGACAACGCATGACTCGAATGGCTTCGCCCGCCATATCGGGGTGACGCGCGCCACGCTGTCGCGCATCGTGAATGGCCATGCGGCCATGACGCCTGATATCTCGATCCGGCTGGAAGAGGCACTGGGCGCGAGCCGAGAGATGTGGAGCGGCATGCAGACGACCTATGACTTGTGGCAGGCTGCGCAGAAGCCCCGCAAGCGCATTCCCCGCATTGCGGGTGCCGAGGGCCAGTCGGTTTGAACTTTGCCCAATCCCCCCGACTCTCACCGTGAAACAAACCCCTGGGAGGCATGGCCATGCGACTGCAAGGCAGGACGGCGGGAGACGGCGCCACGCCCGGGCAGGAGGCTCATGCCGAGCCCCACGCCGAGCCCCACGCCGTGCCGCACGTGGTGGCCCACACCCGCCCGGCGGCGGCCGATGCTGGCGCGCGGCAAGCCAGTTGCGCCGACACGCCTCGCCCCGCGCATTGCCACGCGCTGGCGCCATCGGTCACCCACCTCCCCTGCCCCGGTCCGCGCACGCTCCATGGCTGCGCGGCGGCCGATGCGGTGTCGCCGGCTGAGCGCTACGCCGAACTGTTCGTCGATGTGCAGGCCAGCGGCCTGTTCGCCGACAGCAAGACCTTTCCCGATTGCGTGCCGCTGGTGGCGCCGGAGGTCATCCTGGAGCGCTATCGCGCGCAACGCGAGTCGGCGGATTTCTCGCTCGCGGCCTTCGTGCAGGCGCACTTCGCGCGCGAATCGATTCCGGACGAGCACTACGTCTCCAACCCCGACCATTCCCTGCGCGACCATATCGACGGCCTGTGGCCGGTGCTGACGCGCGAGCCCGCCGAGCATCCGTCGCTCTGCTCGCTGCTGCCGCTGCCGCGCCCCTACGTGGTGCCGGGCGGGCGCTTCCGCGAACTCTATTACTGGGATTCGTATTTCACGATGCTCGGGCTGGCGGCCAGCGGCCGGCATGACCTGCTGCGCGCGATGGCGGACAACTTCGCCTACCTGATCGACACCTACGGGCTGGTGCCCAACGGCACGCGCACGTATTACCTCACCCGCTCGCAGCCGCCCGTGTTCTCCTTGATGACCACGCTGTTCGAGGACCATGCCGTCGAAGCGGCGCACGCCTACCTGCCGCAGTTGAAGCTGGAATATGCGTTCTGGATGGACGGCGCGGCGCATCTGCGGCCCGGCGCGGCCCACCGGCGCGTGGTGCGGCTGCCTGACGGCGCGGTGCTGAACCGCTATTGGGACGACCGCGCCCATCCGCGCGAGGAGGCCTACCTCGAGGACGTGGAGACGGCGCGGCGCAGCGGCCGGCCCCACCATATCGTGTACCGCGACCTGCGTGCGGCGGCCGAGTCAGGCTGGGACTTCAGTTCGCGATGGTGCGATGGCCAGCCCGATGCGACCACCGGGTTTTCCCAGGCGCCGGCGAGCGACCTCGCCACCATCCGCACCACCTGCATCCTGCCCATCGACCTCAACGCCCTGCTCTGGCATGCCGAAATCCGCCTGGCCGCGCTGTGCAACGCCACCGGCGAACCCGATTCCGCCAGGCAATATGCGGAAGCTGCCGAGCGGCGGCGCCACGCCATCTTCGCCACCATGTGGGACGAGGACGCCGGCGCGTTCTTCGATTTCGACTGGCAGCGCGGCAAGCGGCGCGAACTGTTGACGGCGGCCACGCTGATGCCGCTCTACCTGCGGATGGCCACGCCCGCGCAGGCCGCGCGCGTGGCCGACGTGGTGGGCGCCCGGCTGCTCGAGGCAGGGGGCCTGGCTACGACCGAGCGGGACTCCGGCCAGCAGTGGGACCAGCCCAATGGCTGGGCCCCGTTGCAGTGGATCGCCATCCACGGGCTGCGGCGCTACGGCTGCGAGGCGCTGGCCGACGAGATCGCGCACCGCTGGCTCGCCACGGTGGGCAGCCTCTACACCCACGAGTACAAGCTAGTCGAGAAATATCGGCTGGAGCCGCGCATGGACGGCGCAGAGGGCGGCGGCGGCGGCGAATATCCGCTACAGGACGGCTTTGGCTGGACCAACGGCGTGGTAAGCGCGCTGCTCATGGAATACCCCCACCATCCCGCAACGCACAGCGCGGCCGGCCGGCGCGACGCCAACGGGTAACCGCGCCCATCACCCTAACGAGTGATGCCACGCGTGCAGCGGGGCTGGCGGCGCCTTTCGGTGCGCATCATGGAATTTCGTTCTTTTGTTCAGAATCTCGCAGCGCAGCAGCCGAATTTGCGAGCTTTGTCCCCGTTTCCCGCAATAACTCAGCTGAGTTATTGGCGGGCGTAGCAGCGCAGGTCACACTTGCCCCAGGGTCACTCGACACGACCCCAAACGACTTGGCAACTCTTACTACCCCGACGATCCCGCGCGTCGGGGTATTTCTTTGTGGGACCGCTTTTTATGCGCGCAGGTTTTGCCACGCGCCCCCCCCCCCACACGCCGACCTTTCTTGCGCTACATCAGCATCACGGCCCGACCAAGCCGTGATGCCCCAAGCGCACATCCGTGACGGTGCGGTGGCCCACCCCGCGAAGCCGACCGGGCGGGCTACACTGGCGGCTGCCATTTGTTGAGCATTCATTCCGTCCAGTACAGCCGTGTCCAAACCCCTTTCTACCCTTCCTACCCTACCCGCCCTGACCGATTTCCGCGCCGACCCCGCGCCCACGCACGACCGGCCTAGGCCGGATCGCCTTGTCGAGGGCAACCCGGATCGCACCACGTGGACACACTACAGCGCCGCGGCGGGCGATTTCGATTGCGGGATCTGGGCGTGCGAGCCCGGTGCATGGCGCATTGCGTTTCCGGCTGGCAAGGAGGAGTTTTTCCACGTCATCAGCGGCCGGCTGCGGATCACCGACCATGCCGGCGTGACGCGCGAGTTCGGGCCCGGGGATGCCTGCGTGATCCCGGCTGGTTTCGAAGGGGTATTTGAAGTGATCGAGCCCGTGCGCAAGCACTTCGTCGTCCTGGAACGCAACGCGGGCTGACCACGCCCGGAGGAGGTCTGGCCATGCTTCCACGCCGTATCCTGCTGGGTGCCGTGCTCGGCGTGCTGACAGGCGCGGGGCACGCCGCCAGCCCCAGCTTCGACTGCAAGCGGGCCGAAGGCCAGATCGAGCAGATGATCTGCAAGGACGATACGCTGGCGAAGCTCGACAAGGAAACGACGCGCCTGTACGGGCTGGCGCTCGACGCGCGCTCCATGAGCACGAGCCGCAAGAAGACGTTGCTGGCCGAGCAGCGCGGCTGGATCAAGGGCCGCAACGACTGCTGGAAGGCGAGCGACGCACGCGCGTGCACCACCGCCGAATACATCGATCGGATTCACTTGCTGCGGCAGAACTTCGCCGGCCCGCGCACGCAGGACGCCAAGGGCATCACCCGGGGGCCGTTCTCGGTGCGCTGCCCGGGGGCCGACGCGCTGATCCTGGCCACCTTCGTGCAGACCGAACCCGGCTACGCCTACCTGACGTGGCTGGACAAGAAGCTGCTGTTGTCGCAGACGCGCGCGGCGTCGGGTGCCCGCTATGCGGCCACGACCGACGCCGGCGAGGCGATGTTCTGGGACAAGGGCCCCGAGGCGCAGCTTGAGCTACCGGGCAAGCCCGCCATGACTTGCCGCGTGGAGGCCCCGGAATAAGATCCCGGGGCGATCCGAGTCAGTGCGCGCGATGGGCGTCGACGTCCAGCGCCGCCTCGGCGGCATCGCCGGTCTTGCCCTTGTAGTACAGGTGCACGCCGATGGCCAGCGAGTCATGGCGAATCTCGTGCATGGCGCGCCAGGCTTCGGTCGGGTCCTTGAAGACGAGGTAGTGCGCTTCCTGATCCACCAGTTCCGCCACCCGATGCAGGCCGTGGCCGTGCAGCGCGTTGACCAGATGGCCGAGGCTGCGGTGCGTGCGCGCATCGGTGCGCGGATAGAGCATGTGCAGCACCGCCACTTGCTGCGAAGCCATCAGCGCGGAGAACGCGACAACGATGTCCTGATGTTGAATGGCAGTGACCGAGTCCCCCACGGCCGCGCCGGTTTCACGTTGGGCGGGCAGAATGGCTTCGAGCGTCAGGTTCATGGCGGTACCTCCTTGTTGTAACCGAAAGAACTGTCCCACGAAGATTAGGTGGTGATTGCTGCAATGCAATGGACGGGATGGGCAACAGACTGTTCCAGCTAATGTGTCTAATCGCTGCGATAGTCGCGCGTTAACCCGCCATAAGCTTTCAATTCCCTTGCAACGCGCCCTGTCGTTGACGCCCCGTTCCGGTCATTCGCGAAGCGGATCCGTCGATTCGGCGCCTCGCCCTGGCATCCCACCCGCCGGCGGCGTAATTTGTCCTCATCCACCCTTTCCGATGAGGTTCCCGATGCGACACGACGCGATGCACCGCCCGACCCACCCCGCCGACGAGAACGCCATGGCGTACTGGCGCGCCCACCGCATGGTCCGGGCGCTGCGCGGCTGGTATCTGCACCTGCTGATCTACCTCGCCGTGAACGGATGGCTCTGGTTCCGCTTCCTGTTCATGCCGTCGCCCAGCTGGGCGCACCGCTCGCTTGAGGCCGGCTGGCCGTGGCCGCTCACCACCACGCTGGCCTGGGGGCTGGGGCTGACGATCCATGGCCTGCTGGTCTGGTGGCGCGTCTCGCAACGTGGGCGCGACTGGGAGTCCCGCAAGATCGACCAGTTCATGAACCGCGACTAAACCTCCCCTCGCCCGCTACATCTGGCGGAAGCGGTGCACGTAGGCGCGCGAGACCGGCAGTTCGGTCTCGCTTTTGGTTTCCCGATTCTGGAGGCGCACGAACAGCCGCCCGCTGTCATCCCGCCGCGTGCCGGCCACGTATTCCATATTGACGATGGTCGAGCGATGCACCTGCCAGAAGGTGTCCGGGTCGAGTCCTTCCATCAGCTCGGCCAGCGGCGTACGGATCAGGTGCTCGCCGTCGCGCGTATGCACCACCACGTATTTGTCGTCGGCCTGGAAGTACAGCACGTCCTGGATCGGCACGTGGCTGGTGGTGTTGCCCCGGCTCGCCCGCACCCAGCGCAACGGCGGCGCGCCGGCCTCCGGGCGGGCCGGGCCGCGCGTGAGCTGGCTCAGCAACTGCGCCAGCTCCGGCAGCGGCGCCGCCTCCTGGAAGGCCTTGCGCAGCCGCTCCACGGACCGCGCCAGACGTTCGTCCGTCACCGGCTTGACAAGATAGTCCACGGCCTCGCGCTCGAAGGCGTCCAGCGCGTACTGGTCGAAGGCGGTGACGAACACCACCCGCGTATCGGTCTCGATGCCCTGCGCCACCTCCAGCCCGGACAGCCCCGGCATCTTGATATCGAGAAAGGCCACCGTCGGCGCCAGTTGTGCGATGGCCTGCGCGGCCTCCACGCCATTGGCCGCCTCCCCCACGATGCGCAACTCGGGCCACAGCCGCTCCAGCTTGCCGCGCAGGTGCGTGCGCAGGTGTTCCTCGTCATCGGCAATCAAGGCGGTGGGCATCCGGGTCATGGGGTCTCTTCGTTGCGGAAGGGGGCGGACAGCGGAATGTCGATGTGGACGGCCGTGCCGGGCGAGCGCTCCTCGATGCGCACCTGTGCCTCGCCGTCGTAGAGCACGGCCAGCCGGTCGCGCAGGTTGGACAGCCCCACGCCGGCGCTGGCCGATGGGCGGAAGCCCATGCCGTCATCCTCGATCGAAGCCAGCATGCGCTCGCCGCGCCGCGTCAGCCGCACGGTCAGGCGCCCGCCCTCGATCTTCGGTTCCAGCCCGTGCCGGATCGCGTTCTCCACCACCGGCTGCAGCAGCATCGGCGCCAACGGCACCTCGTTCAGCGCCGGGTCCACGTCGATCCGGTACTGGAGCCGCTCGCCCATGCGGATCTTGATCAGGGCGAGGTAGTCGCGCAGCAGCGTGGCCTCCTGCGCCACCGTGCCCTGCGTAGCCCGGCTCGCGGCCAGCGACGCACGCAGGTAGGCGATGAAGTGTTCGAGCATCAGCGTCGCCTTGCGCGGCGCCGGCTCGATCAGGCTCACCACGTTGGCCAGCGTGTTGAACAGGAAATGCGGCTCGATCTGGGCCTGCAGCAGCCGCATCTGCGCCTCCACCAGCTGCTTCTCGGTGGAGATCGTGCGCACCTGCTCGCGCGCCATGTACTCGGCGATCTTGCGCTCCTCCCAGCGGCGGCCGAGCAGGCCCACGCGGCTCCAGACCAGCACGCCATGGGCGGTCAGCCCCAGGCCCCAGCCCAGCAGCGGCGCGCCGGACCAGGGCCGGTGCGAGGCGCCGAACACGTTCCAGAGCACGAGGATGGTGTTGACCACCACGTAGAGCGTCAGGTGGATATAGAAGCCGCGCAGCGCGCGCACGTTGCGGCGGGCTTCCTCATAGGCGCGTTGGTCGGCGGCGGACCGCCACATCTGCGGATCGGAATGGCGCACGGTGGGGGGCTTTGTGGCGGATCGGGAACGCTGGGAGGTTACCACCGGCGCCACCCGGCGCAACAGCCCCACGCGGCGAACCGACGGCGGCGCGGCGTCAGCCGCAATCTGCCGGCGCCAGTGAAGGGAAGCGCCGGCCCTCTCCCCCGACCCCTCTCCCGCAAGCGGGCGAGGGGAGCAAACCGTCGGCACTTGGAAATCTCGCCGTTTTCTCCCCTCTCCCGGAGGGAGAGGGGCCGGGGGAGAGGGTCGGCGTCTCGGACGAAGTCCGGCCCGCTCAATCTCCAAACCGACGCGGATCGTACGGTGCGGCGTCGACATACGTCGCGTCCCCGTCGAACAGCTCGGCCAGCAGCCGGGCGGTGGCCGGCCCAAGCGTCAGCCCCTGATGGCCATGCCCGAAATGGAACCAGAGGCCGGGATGGCGCGGCGCGCGGCCCACCACGGGCAGCATGTCCGCGATGCACGGGCGGGCACCCATCCACGGCTGCGCCTCCACGGGGGCGCCCAGCCGCACCATCTGCGCGGCGATCTGCTCGGCCCGGCCGGACTGGACCGGCGTGGGCGGTGCGTCGCGATGGGCGAACTCCGCGCCCGTGGTCACGCGCAGGCCCTGCCGCATCGGCACCAGCAGCACGCCGTTCTCGGCGTCCAGCACCGGCTTGGACGGCATCGCCTCGGTCGCATAGTGGCGGTGATAGCCGCGTTTTACGAATAGCGGCAGCCGATAGCCCAGCCGCGTGGTCAGATCCGCCGCCCACGGCCCCAGCGCGATTACGGCCTGCGCCGCCTCGACCTTGCCGTCCTCCGTAGACACCTGCCAGCCCGAACCGCTGGCGCGCAGCGTGGCGGCGTCGCCATGGCAGAAGGTGCCGCCCTGCCGCTCGAACAGCGCGGCATAGCGGGCGACCAGTTCGCCGGGATCGCTCACGGTCCATGGGTCGCGCCAGTGGATGGCGCCGGCCAGCACGTCGCGCAGGGCCGGCTCGGCCTGCTGCAGCGCCGCGCGGTCCAGCAGGGCGTGATCGAGCGCATGGTCGGCGGCCACGGCCGTGGCGTCGCGGGCGGCGGCGTCGAACTCGGCTTCGCTGCGGTAGGCCTCCAGCCAGCCATCGTGGCGGACGAGGTCCTGCGCCCCGGCCCGGGCGATCCACGGCGCGTGTTCATCGAGGCAATGGCGGATCAGGGCGCTGTAGGCCGCCACCGTGCCGGCATAGCGCGCGGGCGCCGAGGCATGCCAGTAGCGGGCCAGCGCCGGCACCAGTGCCGGCAGCGCGCGCAGGTGGTAGTGCACGTCGTTGCCCTGCCCCGTGGCCACGCGCAGCAGCGCCTGCCAGTCGCGGGGGAAGGCGTAGGGCCGCACCGCCTCGCGCTGGAGGATGCCGCAATTGCCGTAGGAGGTGGCCCGGCCCGGCGCCTGCCGATCGACCAGACAGACCGCGTGGCCGCGCTGCTGCAAGGCCAGCGCGGTGGAGACGCCCACGATGCCGGCGCCCAGGACGATGACTGCGGAGGAGGAAGGGTTACCGGGCGCGGACGAATCGGTCATATCGAGAGGTATCTATATAGAGGGGGGGGCGGTGTCAGCCACGATTCTGCCAAGGCAGGCCGGGCGGCGGTGCATCCATGATGTGCAATGAATCGAAGACTTGATTGCCGGTTTGGCAATCCATGTCAATCATGGAGATCCCCCATGCCGGTCAGCGAATCAGTCAATTGCTGGAGGAAGGCCCGGGCGGCCTCGGGCAGGTTGCGCTTGGCCAGCGTCTGGATCTCGATATAGCGCTCGTTCATCTCGCGGTCGCGCAGTGGCACGGCGGCGATCAGCCCGGCGGCCAGCCGGCTGCGCACGGACACCTCGCCATAGAACGTGATCGCGCCCCCGCCTGCCGCCGCGAACGACACCAGTGAATCAAGGTAATTGCTGGAAAAGATGGTTTCGTAGTTCAGGCCCTGCCGGCTGCAACTGGTGTCCAGCAACTGGCGCAGCGAGCTGTCCGCGGGCGCCAGCGCCAGCGGGTAGGCCACCACCTGCGAGAGCGAGATCTGGCGCTGGCTGGCCAGCGGATGGTCGGGCGCCATGATGGCCAGCACCGGCGCCGGATGGCGCAGTTCCACCTCGATGCTCGGCTCGGGCAGCCCGCTCAGGGTCACGCCGATATCGGCCTCACCGTCGCGAATGCGGCGCGCCACGTCAGCCTGCGGGCAGACCTCGAGATCGAAGCGGATGCCGGTGTGCTGGGCGCGGAACGCCGCCGCGAGCGAGGGCAGGAACTCGTGCGCCAGCCCGGCCACGCTGGCCAGCCGCACCCGGCCGGCGCGCAGGCCGCGCAGGGCCTGGATGTCGCCGGTCACCCGCTCGATGTCCTGTTGCGTGCGCTTGGCGTAGGCGGCCAGCAATTCGCCCGCCGCATTGGGCACCAGCCCGCGTGCGCGGCGGTCGAACAACAGGGTGTCCAGTTCGGCCTCCAGCCGCGCCACCTGCCGGCTCACGGCGGAGGGCGCCACGTTCAGCTTCAGCGCGGCGTCCTTGACCGACCCCGTCCGCACCACTTCCAGGAAGTAGCGGACGGCGGTTTCCTGCAGGGTGCGATACGACATGGAATCTCCGGGATGACACGTGACATCAACGTCGCCAGTCTAGCGAAGATTGCCGATATGGCAATCGAATATTCGAAAGATTGCGCACACCGCAAGCATGGACCGGCTTACGATGAGATCCAACGAAGCCTGTGACGTGTCCTTTCTCTCTACCGCCGGAGCCTGTTCATGCTTTTCCCCGCCCCCCGTCTTTCGAATCGCTTTTCGCGTGGCCGTCGCCTGACGCTGGCCCCCATGGCCGGCGCCCTCGCGCTCGGCCTGGCCAGCGTGGCCGGCACCGCCGCCGCGCAGGGCGGATATCCGACCAAGCCGATCCAACTCGTGATTCCGTTCCCGCCGGGCGGATCCACTGACGTGATCGGCCGCATCGTCGGCCAGAAGCTCGGTGAACGGCTCGGCCAGACCGTGGTGGTGGACAACCGACCCGGCGCAGGCACCATCGTTGGCGCCAGTTTCGTGGCGAAGGCGGCACCTGACGGCTACACGCTGCTGGTTACCTCCGGCACCACCTTCACGGTCAACCCGGCCATCCACGCCAAGCTGCCGTACGACCCGATCAAGAGCTTCGACCCCGTGGCCCAGGTGGGCGTGACCGGGCTGATCCTGCTGGCCAACCGCGACACGCCGGCCAACAACCTCAAGGAATACGTGGCGATGGTCAAACCCTCGCCGGGCAAGTATTCCTATGGCTCGTTCGGCGCCGGCACCACGGCGCACTTCGCGGGCGAGGCGCTGCAAACCCTCACCGGCACCAAGATGCTCCACGTGCCATACAAGGGCAGCGCGCCGGCCATGACCGACCTGATCGGCGGCCAGATCCCGTTCAGCATGGACACCGTCACCGCCGCCATCCCGCAGGTGAAGGCCGGCAAGGTCAAGGCGATTGCCGTGACCACGGCCAAGCGCTCGGCCCTGCTGCCGGACGTGCCCACGGTGGCCGAGAGCGGCTACCCCGGCATGGACGCCGCCACGTGGCTCGTCATCGTCGCCCCGGCTGGCGTGCCCGCCGAGGTGAAGGCCAAGCTGGAGAAGACCCTCGGCGAAGTGGTGGCGGACCCCGCCACGCGCCAGAAGCTGATCGACAACGGCTTCGAGCCGACCTACGCCACCGGCGCGCAGGTGGCCGCGAAGATCGTCAAGGAAACGCCCCAGATGCGCGCCATCGCGCGCGCCGCCAATATCCAGGCCGAGTAACCCAACCCTGACGCCTGGCTCCGGAGACAGCATGCCCCTGCAAGACAGCCTGCCGACCTTGTCGGCAGTGGAACTGCGCCGCCTGATCGGCAACAAGGAAATCTCGCCCGTCGCACTGCTCGATGCCTGCATCGCGCGGATCGAGGCCTACAACCCGAAGATCAACGCGATTACGGCCACGGACTTCGAGCGCGCCCGCGAGCAGGCGCGCGAAGCCGAACGCGCCGTGATGCGCGGCGAGCCGCTCGGCCTGCTGCACGGCCTGCCGCTCGGCGTGAAGGATCTGGAGGCCACCGCTGGCCTGCTGACCACCTTCGGCTCGCCGCTGTATCGCGGCAATGTGCCGGCGCAGGACAACGTGCTGGTGGCCCGCCTGCGCGCCGCCGGCGCCATCGTCACGGCGAAGACCAACGTGCCCGAGATGGGCGCCGGCGCCAATTCGCGCAACGTGGTCTGGGGCGCCACCGGCAATCCGTTCAATCCGAATCTCAATGCCGGCGGGTCCTCGGGCGGCTCGGCCGCCGCGCTGGCGGCGGACTTCCTGCCGGTCTGCACCGGCTCGGACACGGGCGGCTCGCTGCGCATTCCGGCCGCCAAGTGCGGCGTGGTGGGCTTCCGGCCCTCGCCGGGGCTGGTGCCGAGTTCGCGCAAGCTGCTGGGCTGGACGCCGATCTCGGTGGTCGGCCCGATGGGCCGCACGGTGGCCGATGCCTGCCTGCAGTTGGCCGCCTCGGCCGGAATGTCGGTGACGGACCCGCTGAGTTACGAGAGCGATCCGCTTGGTTTTCTGGTGCCGGCCAACGTCGACCTGGGCTCGCTGCGCGTGGGCTACACCGAGGACTTCGGCTGCTGCGATGTGGATGACAACATCCGCCAGACCTTCCGCGCCAAGATCGCCGCGATGAAGCACCTGTTCCGCACCTGCGAGCCGGTGGCGTTCGATCTGGGCGATGTACACCGTTGCTTCGACGTGCTGCGCGCCGAGAGCTTCGTGGCCGGCATGCACGACGCCTACACGCGCGATCCGTCGAGCCTGGGGCCGAATACCCGTGCGAATTACGAGATGGGCGCGCGCATGTCGCTGGTGGACAGCGCGTGGGCACAGGCCGAGCAGACGCGCATTTTGCAGCGCTTCCAGGCCGCGTATCGGGACTATGACGTGATCCTGTCGCCGACCACGCCGGTCTCCCCGTTCCCGTGGACGCGCCTCTACGCCGACACCGTGGGCGGCCAGCCGCAGGCCAACTACTACCGCTGGCTGGCGCTGACCTATGTGGTCACGCTGACCACGCATCCGTCGATCGCGCTGCCCTGCGGCACCGACCTCGCCGGCATGCCGTTCGGGCTTCAGGTGACGGGTGGCTTCCGCGCGGACCGGCAGACGCTGGGCGTGGCGCAGGCGATGGAAACCGCCTTCGCCACCTCGCCCGCCCTGCGCCGCCCGGTGCCGGACCTGGCCGCGCTGGCCGCGCCCGAACCGGCGCTGCGCTCCATCGTTACCGATCCGCCGTTGTCCGGCGCGACGGAGCCGGCGCGGGACGTTTCGGCGGTTTGATCGACGATTGACCAGACGATTGGATCGACGCTGCCTCCGCCCGGAGGCAGTCGATCAACTGCTCCGCGCTCGGGGCCTGCCGGCGCTCGCGCAGCCGGATCAGGCCCACGGGCGGCAACGCCACCTCCACGTCCAGCGGCAGCACATGGAAGCGCCCTTCCGCCTCCAGCTGCTGCCCCACCGACCTCGCCACGAACCCTGCCGCGCCGCGCTGGGCGACGAAGGTCGTCACGGCCAGATAGGATGACGATTCCATCACATCGGCAGGCGGCTGCTGGCCGTGCCGGAAAAAGGTCTGTTCGATCTTCACGCGCAACGACGCCCACGGCGGCGGCAGCACGCAGGGCATGGCCGCGAGGTCGGCCCAGTCCGGCCGGGCCTTGCCGGCGAGCGGATGACCGGCGCCGACGATAGCCACCATCGGCTCGTCATAGAGCGGCTCGGTCACCAGATCCGGCGCCGCGTAGGCGGGCTCCAGCCGCCCCACGATCACATCCAGTTCGCTCAGGCGCAGGCGCGGCAGCAGGTGCGTCAGGTCGCCCTCCTCCACCAGCACCGTGGCGCGCGGGGACTGCGTCTTGAGCCGCGTGACGGCGCGCGCCAGCAGCACCGGCAGCGCCGCGCCCATCGACCCCACCCGCACCCGGCCGGCGGCGCCGCTGGCCACGGACTCGATCTCGTCGCGCGTGACCTCGTACTGCGCCAGCACCGAACGCGCGAAGCGCACCAGCGATTCCCCCGCCGGCGTGGGCTCCGTGCCGCGCGTGGAGCGCGTGAACAGCGTCATGCCCAGCATCTTCTCCACCTCGGCCAGCACCTTGGACACCGCCGGCTGGCTCACGGCCAGGAACTCGGCCGTGCGGCCCAGATGGCGGAATTCGTCCAGCGCCACCAGCAGTTGCAGGTGGCGCAGCTTGATATTGGAGCGCAGCGCGCGGTCGATATGGGCCATCCGGGCAGTCTATCTAACCTTAAGGTTATGAAGCAATGCCATTTCTTGATTGGATTGTTATGACTGACATGCCCACAATGAGGGCATGGCGATGGCAAAGCACCATCGCCCAGAACGCAAACACAAAAGAGACGGAGACAACATGCCACACGGTATCCCCACCGCTTCCCTCATCGCTTCCCCTTCAGAACTGCCGACCAGTCTCGCCCGCCGCCGGCTGTTGCTGGGCGGTGCGGCCAGCGCCGTGGCGGCTGCCACCGGCACCGCCGGGCTGATCCTGCCGAGCGGCGCCCGCGCCGCGGCGGCCTACCCCGAGCGCCCGATCAAGTTCATCTGCCCGTGGCCCGTGGGCGGCACGGCGGACCAGTCGATGCGCGCGCTGTGCCAGGTGGCGGCCGGCCTGCTCGGCCAGTCGGTGGTGGTGGAAAACCAGGCCGGCGCGTCCGGCATGATCGGCACCAAGGCGCTGGCGCGCGCCAACCCGGACGGCTACACCATCGGCCAGATCCCGATCTCCGTCACGCGCTTCTCCCAGCTTGGCATGCTGCAACTGGACCCGCGCACCGAGCTGACCTATCTGGCGCGCACCTCCGGCCAGACCTTCGGCATCGCCGTGCCGGCCAATTCCCGCTTCCACACGCTGCAGGACGTGATTGCCGCCGCCAAGGCGGACCCGGGCAAGCTGACCTATGCGCACGCCGGCATCGGCGGCGCCACGCACGTGGGCATGGAGCAGTTTGCGATGGCGGCCGGCGTCAAGTTCAACGCCATCGCCTACAAGGGCGGCTCGCAGGCGCTGCAGGACGTGCTGGCCGGTCAGGTGGACCTGCTGGCGGACTCCAGCTCGTGGGCACCGCATGTGGAGGCCGGCAAGCTGCGCCTGCTGGCCACCTGGGGCGAGCAGCGCACGCCGCGCTTCGCCAGCACGCCCACGCTCAAGGAGCTGGGCTACAACGTGGTGGTGGAGGCCCCCAACGGCATCGGCGCGCCCAAGGGCCTGCCGCCGGCCATCGAGAAGAAGCTGCGCGAGGCTTTCCGCGCCGCCGTGGCCAGCAACGAGTTCAAGGCCGTGGCCGCCCGCATCGACGCGCCCGTGATGTACCTCGACGGACCGGACTACAAGAAGTACGTGTCCACGGTCTACGACCAGGAAACCCAGTTGATCCAGCGCCTGAAACTGAAGGAAATGCTTCAGCAGAGCTGACCTGAGCTGATCCCAACGCATTTTTGAACGGCAACGTCCATCGTGAATCCGAACCCCGTCATCCGGCTCCATGCCAACGACAACGTGCTGATCGCGCGCAGCGACCTCACGCTGGGCCAGCCCCTGCCCGACCTGGGCGTGCGCGCCCGCGCGCAGGTGCCGGCCGGCCACAAGATTGCCGCGCGCGCCATTGCCCAGGGCGAGGCCGTGCGCAAGTACGACACCGTGATCGGCGTGGCTGACCGCGACATCGCCGCCGGGGAGCACGTGCACAGCCACAACCTGCGGCTGGTGGACTTCTACCGCGACCCCGAGTTCTGCCGCGACGTGCGCCCAGTGCAGTACGTGCCCGAGGCCGAGCGCGCCACCTTCATGGGCTACGTCCGCCCGGATGGCCGGGTCGGCACGCGCAACTTCATCGGCATCCTGTCCTCGGTGAACTGTTCGGCCACGGTGATCAAGCACATCGCCGCGCACTTCACGCCGGAGCGGCTGGCGGCGTATCCGAATGTCGATGGGGTGGCCGCCTTCGCCCAGAGCAGCGGCTGCGGCATGTCCTCCCCCAGCGAGCATTTCGATGTGCTGCGCCGCACGCTGGCCGGCTACGCGCGCCATCCGAACCTGGCTGGCGTGCTGATCGTCGGGCTCGGCTGCGAGCGCAACCAGGTGGCCTCGCTGGTCGACTCGCAGGGGCTGGTGCCGGGCGAGAACCTCCACACGCTGGTGATGCAGGACACCGGCGGCACGCGCGAAACCATCGCCGCCGGCATCCGGGCGATCGAAGCCATGCTGCCCGCCGCCAATGCCGCCACGCGGCAGCCGGTGCCGGCCAGCCATCTCAAGATCGGGCTGGAATGCGGCGGATCGGACGGCTTCTCGGGCATCACCGCCAACCCGGCGCTCGGCGCGGCCATGGACATCCTGGTGCGCCACGGCGGCACGGCCATCCTCTCCGAGACGCCCGAGATCCACGGCGTGGAATACATGCTCACGCGCCGCGCCGTGACGCCCGAAGTCGGCCAGAAGCTGCTTGACCGCCTCGCCTGGTGGGCGCGCTACACCGCCGGCCACAACGCCCAGTTCAACGGCGTGGTGGGCCACGGCAACCAGCAGGGCGGCCTCGCCAACATCTTTGAGAAATCGCTCGGCTCGGCCATGAAGGGCGGCACCACGCCACTGCAGGCCGTGTACGAGTACGCCGAGCCGATCGATCAGGCCGGCTTCGTCTTCATGGACTCGCCCGGCTACGACCCGGTGGCCGCCACGGGCCAGATCGCCAGCGGCGCCAACCTGATCTGCTTCACCACCGGGCGGGGGTCGATGTTCGGCTCCAAGCCGGCGCCGACGATCAAGCTGGCCTCCAACTCGCCGATGTTCCACCGGCTGGAAGAGGACATGGACATCAACTGCGGCCTCGTGCTCGACGGCGAACTGAGCGTGGCGCAGATGGGCGAGCAGATCTTCGCCCATATCCTGCGCGCCGCCTCCGGCGAAGCCACCAAGAGCGAGCTGCTGGGCCTGGGCGACCATGAATTCGTGCCCTGGCATCTCGGCATCGTCAGCTAACCCTTCATCCACCGTCCCCGCACCCATGCTTGATTCCCTCGCTCAGGCGGACCTGTTGCGTTCGCAGAACCTCGTCGGCCAGGAATGGTCCGATGCCCGCGCCGGCCAGCGGCTGGCCGTGACCAACCCGGCCACCGGCGAGGTCATCGCCAGCGTGCCGGACAGCCACGCCGCCGATGCCGCGCTGGCCGCCGACGCCGCCGCGGCCGCTTTCCCCGCCTGGAGCCGCCGCACCGCCCGGGAGCGCGCGCAGATCATCAAGCGCTGGCACGCGCTGATCCTCGCGCATGAGGCAGATCTGGCCCGCATCATCTCCGCCGAGCAGGGCAAGCCGCTGCACGAGAGCACGGGCGAGGTGCGCTACGGGGCGTCTTACGTCGAATGGTTCGCGGAGGAAGCCACGCGCATCTGCGGCGACGTGATTGCCGAGGCCGTGCCGGGCCGCAAGATGCTGGTGATCAAGGAGCCGGTGGGCGTGGTGGCCGCCATCACGCCGTGGAATTTCCCGCTGGCGATGATCGCGCGCAAGATCGCCCCGGCGCTGGCGGCCGGCTGCACCGTGGTGGCCAAGCCGGCCGAGGACACCCCGCTGACCGCGCTGGCGCTGGTCTGGCTGGCCCAGCAGGCCGGGCTGCCGGCGGGCGTGCTCAATATCGTCACGGCTTCGCGCGAACACACGCCGGCCGTGGTGGATAGCTGGCTGGCCGATCCGCGCGTGCGCAAGATCACCTTCACCGGCTCCACGCCGGTGGGCAAGCATCTGGCCCGCGAGTCGGCCTGCACGCTCAAGAAGCTGTCGCTGGAGCTGGGCGGCAACGCGCCGTTCATCGTCTTCGACGATGCCGACCTGGACGCCGCCGTGGACGGCCTGATGGCCGCCAAGTTCCGCAACGGCGGCCAGACCTGCGTGTGCCCGAACCGCGTCTACGTGCAGGACGCCGTGCATGACGACTTCGTCGCACGGCTGGCCGCCCGCGTGCAGGCGCTGCACGTGGGCCCGGCCACCGAGCCGGCCGCGCAGATCGGCCCGATGATCAACGCCCGCGCCGTGGACAAGATCGACCGCCATGTGCAGGATGCCGTCGCCCATGGCGCGCAGGTGGTCACCGGCGGCACGCGCGTGCGCACCGCCGACGGCCCCCACTACTACGCGCCCACGGTGCTCGTGAACGCCACCCCGGCGATGGCGCTGGCCGGCGAGGAAACCTTCGGCCCGGTGGCGCCGGTGTTCCGCTTCCACGACGAGGACGAGGTGGTCCGCCACGCCAACGACACCCCGTTCGGGCTGGCCGCGTACTTCTATTCGAACGATGTGCGGCGCATCTGGCGCGTGGCRCAGGCGCTGGAAACAGGCATCGTCGGCATCAACGAGGGCGCGCTGGCGTCCGAGGCAGCACCGTTCGGCGGGGTGAAGGAATCCGGCTACGGGCGCGAGGGATCTCGCCACGGCCTGGACGACTACATGCATACTAAGTACCTCTGCCAGGGCCAGCTGCTCTGAGCACCTTGGTCCAAACCGGCCGACCCCATCAAAAGAGGAGATTCCCGATGCCCGCCCACAACCCCTTCAAGGCCGCCCTGGCCGCGCGCCAGGCCCAGATCGGCCTGTGGATGTCCGCCGCCACGCCCTACCTGGCGGAAATCACCGCCACGGCCGGTTTCGACTGGCTGCTGATCGACGGCGAGCACGCGCCCAACGACGTGCGCACCATCCTCCAGACCTTGCAGACGCTGGCGCCCTACCGCTCCCAGCCCGTGGTGCGCGCCGTGGCCGGCGAGACCGCGCTGATCAAGCAGCTGCTGGATGTGGGCGCCCGGACCCTGCTGGTGCCGATGGTCGATACCGCCGAGCAGGCGGCGGCGCTGGTGCGCGCCACGCGCTATCCGCCCTTCGGCGTGCGCGGCGTGGGCAGCGCGGTGGCACGGGTGTCGCAGTGGAGCGCGCGCACGGACTACCTCGACATTGCCGATGACGAAGTCTGCCTGCTGGTGCAGGCCGAGACTGTGGCCGCCATGCAGAATCTGGAGGCGATCTGCGCCGTCGATGGCGTGGACGGCGTGTTTATCGGCCCGGCCGACCTGGCGGCGTCCATGGGCCATCGCGGCAAGCCCGGCCACCCCGAGGTGCAGGCGCAGATCGAAGCCGCCATGCGCACCATCATCGCCAGCGGCAAGGCTGCTGGCACGCTGACGTCCGACCCCGCGCTCGCGCGCCGCTACCTGGAACTGGGCTGCACCTTCGTCGCCACCGGCGTGGACGTGCTGGTCTATGCCAACGCCGCCCGCAAGCTCGCCGCCGAGTTCCTGCCCGACACGGCCACCGCCGCCGCCACGCGCCCCGGCGCCGCCTACTGATTGCCTGATTGCTGATTGCCAGAATTCCAAGCGATGACCGCCCTGCCCTCTCCCGAAACCATCCTCGCCGCGATGCAAGACATCGTCGGCGCCTCCGGCTGCCTGACTGACGCGGCCGACACCGAGTCGTACGTCACCGACTATCGCCGCCTGTATCGCGGCAAGTCGCCCGTGGTGGTGCTGCCGTCCACGACCGAGCAGGTCAGCGCGGTCATGGCGTGGTGCTACGCCCACGAGGTGCCCGTGGTGCCGCAGGGCGGCAACACCTCGCTGATGGGCGGCGCCGTGCCGGACGACAGCGGCACCGCCGTGGTCATCAACCTGCGCCGCATGAACCGCGTGCTGGCCATCGACACGATCAACGACACCATGACCGTGCAGGCCGGCGTGACGCTGGCCGGCGCCCGCGCCGCCGCCGAGGACAGCCAGCGGCTGTTCCCGCTGCGCATCGGCTCGGAGGGCTCCTGCCAGATCGGCGGCAACCTCTCCACCAACGCCGGCGGCACGGCCGTGCTGCGCTACGGCAATATGCGCGATCTCGTGCTGGGCATGGAAGTGGTGCTGCCGGACGGGCGCGTGTTCTCGTCGCTGCGCGGGCTGCGCAAGGACAACACCGGCTACGACCTCAAGCACCTGTTCGTCGGCGCCGAGGGCACGCTGGGCATTATCACGGCCGCCGTGCTGAAGCTGATGCCGCAGCCGCGCGCGTCGGCGGTGGCCTTTATCGCCGTGGAAAGCCCGGACGCCGCCGTGAAGCTGCTCGGCGAAGCGCGCCAGATCGCCGGCCCGGCCGTGACCGCGTTCGAACTGATCTCCGCACCGGCGCTGGAGCTGGTGCTCGAGTACCTGGGCGACACCGCCTCGCCGCTGGCGGAGCGGCACGACTGGATGGTGCTGATCGAGCTGACCTCGGGCGCCGACGAGGCCGCGCTGAACGCCACGCTGATGCAGATCCTGGAAAGCGGCCTGGAGCGCGGCTGGGTCAAGGACGCCGCCGTGGCGGCGAGCGGGGCCGACGCGCAGACCTTCTGGCGCATCCGCGAGGAAATCTCGGACGCCCAGACGCGCACCGGCGGCAGCATCAAGTGCGACGTCTCGGTGCCGCTGTCGCGCATCGCCGAATTCATCGGCAACGCCTCCGCCCGCGTGCTGGCGCTGGAACCGGCCACGCGCATGGTCATCTACGGTCACATGGGCGACGGCAACGTCCACTTCAACCCGCTCCGCCCCAAGGACCGCAGCGCCGCCGACTTCCTCGGCCAGTGGTACAAGCCCGTCTCGGACCTCGTGGACGGCCTGGCCCACGCCGAAAACGGCTCGATCTCGGCCGAACATGGCATCGGCGTGGCCAAGCGCGACGACCTGCGGCAATACAAGTCCCAGGTCGAACTCGAACTGATGTGGCAGGTGAAACGGGCGCTGGACCCGAAGAATTTGCTGAATCCGGGGCGGGTGCTGCCGGGGCTGGGGGAGTAAGGGGCCGCAACCGCCCACTATTCCCGCACAGCTACGCTGGGAATCCCTGCAGGTAGAGGAAAAATGGAAGCTTTGGGCCGCCGTCATTCGACGGCGCCCAATCGCCGGCAAGCCTGCCGTCCTTCATCGAACCCCTGAGAGTTCCTGCAACCCCTCCACCGACGTCATACGCCGTCAGTGCGAGCTTCCCGTCTGTGCTGAGATTGCCCCGCAACGCGAACGACGAGCCGGTCTGATTCAAATCCTTAAGCTCACCACTTAATTCGCTCCCATTCTTCCTCAGGGACATGTCGACAAAGCGGTTCGGGCCGATGTGCCCCGAGAGGTCGTGCTGGCCATCGCGCTTGAGTCCCGTGATCGGCTTGCAGGCAATCGTTCCAATGGGCAGATACGCTTCCTTATCGACCCGTGGCACAAAACATGGTTGTGCGGACGCTGCTTTTTGGCCGCCTACGCTTGAAGCGCGCAGCTTCGGGTCTAGGTGTTTAACTAATCGAACACGTCGGATTTGACTTTTCGGGAGCGCCTCCATCGCATCGAATGACGCGCCGCTGACTTCGGCCTCCGGAAGCTTGGCCATCGATGCCGACCACTTCAAACCGTTTTCTTGCGATGAGACAACAAGATCGATGCGGAGCGAATAAACAGACGAGAATCTCCACCCGGCGCTCGTTCTGATCAATGGAATGAAACGGGTATTTCTGTCATTCTGGAATGCTTCCTTGACGAGTACATATTGCTCGCCGTACTTATAGATATCTACGCTGCTCAGAATGCTGGCATTAAGCTCACCGGCGATCAACTTCCCGCTCCGTTCGACCAGATTTTCCATCTCCTGAATGTATAGTTCACAGGCGGTCACCTCCTCGGAGCACACTGTGGATGCATTGGCGAACGAAGCGGCGCAAGCGAGCAATATGGCCGGAATGATATTTTTCACAGGCACTGTCTCAGTAACGATTCAAATTTCGTCGCATATTCCGCGATGACGGTATCTTTGTCCGTACCATTAATGATCCGGCGTGCCGCAACATAGTCCACGCCGGCGTTATTAATGTAATGGGGCAAACTCTTGCCGGTAAAGGTGCCCCGTATCATGCCTTCGACCATGATCAACACCGCCCTGCGCCATTCCAGGGCCGCATCCGGTTCCGCCAACAGATCGATCTCGGCGACTTCGCAGAACTTCGCGTAGTTTGCCTGCCAGGTAATTTGGACCAGCCCTCTCCCTCGATATTTGTGACCATCGCCGACCTTCGTATTTCCAAGCGCTTTCGCGCGTTTCGGATTGCTGGCACCCGGGCCGGATCCATATTTCATCTCGGCTGCGTCATAGGATAATTCTTCTCGAACGGGGCCAAAGAAAGTCGCCGTTAGGAATTCATATGACTCGAGCCGGGCCGTCGCCAACATATACGCCACATAGTGGATGTTGAACGTACTTCCTTTGGATATATAGAGTTCGTCGAGCCAACCCATAAGGGTCATCAGATTATCTTCCGATGTCCGCGATAGCGCGGGAAGCGTTTGCTTTGCTGCCCCTTTCTCCGGGTACCAACCAAATTTAGACGGATGCGCTTCCTTGTAAAGCGCCACGAACTTTTCGATGTCAATCCGGCGGTGCCGGATGAAGTTTCCGATCACACCGATCGGATGTAGGTGAAAGACCTCTGGCGCCGGTAAAGCGGGGAGGCGGGCACTCACCTCCTCCCACCACGTCAACGCCTGAATTTTCCTGTGTTCGGCCTTCAGGGCGGCGGCGTCTCCACCCTTCTTTTGGATTTCGACAATCAACGCCGACCACTTCCCAGGATTCGCCCATTCACTCTCATGCTGGACGATCAATCGCGAAGCAATGGCAGCGGCCCAGGGATCTTCGGAAGCCCGGCAAAGCTGGCTTGCCGCGTGCGCGCCGTCGCCCGTCACATAGAGCTGGCGACAGAGTTCGCGCATCAACGGGCTCAGCTTATCGATAGCCCCGGCCTCTGGCACCTCCGCCCCGGTGATGTAGTCCAGGTACGCCTGAGGCGTGGCAAAAACGGTGTGAGTACGATCATGTTTCGCATGCAAGAAAGCAAAATCCACCCACTTCTGCGCGAACTCCCGGGAGATCCGTCCCCCGGGAAAATTCTCTTCACGCACCCATCCCGAAATGTCCCGACGACGTACGTCCGCGCTATCCACTTTCCACCACCGAAGCGACTTGCCATCGCAACCGGCCTCCTTCTCCACGCATGGCTTGACCTGCCGTCGAGCCAGTTCTTCGATGGTGTAAACCTGAATGACGTCGGAAATTGGTGGATCCCGGCCTTCCTGGTCCGGGGCCATGAAGAGTTTGGTTTGTCTGTCGATCCGCAGAATCGTGGGCTCTGGCCGTAGGCCGAATTGCTGCCAGGTTGCTGGCTTCGCTGCATGCTCCCTGATCCAGCCTCTACCCGTTTCGATGAAGGCTTGAATGCTGTCGTCACAGAACATCTCGAGGTGGACCATGCGAGCCACCGCCCGCTCAGCGAGCCAATCATTTCGCCCCAGGTGCCCGATGAGTCCGCCCGCGCGGATCGGAATCGGTTTCGACGGCACGACAACTCTATCCACAGCACTTGCAGGCACGAAGGGTTCCACGATGGCACTACCGCTCACCCGTCCTAGGTAGACCCATCCCTTGTGCGCCGCGCCCGGCGCCACGTAGCCACCGACCGCAGGTGCCGCAATTGCCAGTTCGTGTACCTCATCGATCTGGCCCCAGTCGCCGTCCCGCTGCAACAGGCTGAAGTGTGCGCCGCGAGGCAGAATTCCCAACACAGTCCCACCTGCCTTGGTGGCACGGACGCGGAGACCGATCTGCGGCGCGGCTGCCGCCGTCTGGCCGACGCGCCTATCCTGCCGGTCGTTCGTCTTCGGCCCCACTTTGAACCAGGTGGACCAGTACGCCGGACGGCGTAGCGCCTTGTCGGCTTCATAGTCGACAAGGTCTTGCAGATGCATGTAGAGGCTGTAGAAAGTCAGCATGCAGTCCTTCGGGAACTCCATGCGATGGCGCACCAGCGCGAAACCGGTGCTGTACTGCGCGGTGAACGGAGGGTGGCTGGGACCCTGTGGAATTTCGGCCTTCGGATAGTGCTGATTGACGCGCCATGCGACCACTTCCCCATCGGCCATGCATCGGACACCATGCCTCAGATCGAGCGATGTGCCTGCGCCGGCGTCGGAGATATGGATACCTCCGTGCCAAAGGCCCTTCTTGCTGACCGCATAGGGGCCGTCAGGCTCCTTGCGCAATAGCCTAAGAAATTCGTGCTGATCCCTGAAGGCTTCTGAGACCCTGCCAGGGCCTGGCGGTGCCTTTCGGAAGGGAAACGCGAAATTCAGCGTCTTCAGTGGCGTGCCTGTTGATTGTCTGGTTGGTGCTGTTGCCATGGGTGGATTGCGCCATCCCTAGCGGGCCGCGCAAGTGATCTAGCCGTAATGATCCACCATGCTAGGGAGACATGCTCCTATCGCACAATCGCACTTCTCCGAAAACGGTAGTTCCCTGGTCATTGCCATGAAAAAGGCGGGGAGCCACCCCGCCTTTTTTGCGTTACCGAAGGGCGCCCAGGCGCCCTTTTTTCCGGCTTGGACCGACCTGGGCCGGCTTGCCTTAGCGCGGCTTCTTCGTGTCCTTCATGTCCTGCTTGGCGTCGCCGTACGCGGCCTGGGTGCGGCCAGCCACTTGCTGCGCCTTGCCCTTCATTTCCGTCGTGGTCTTGCCGGTCATCTTGCCGGCGACTTCCTTGGCCTTGCCCTTGGCCTCTTCCACACGGCCCTTCACTTGATCCTTGTTCATGGTGAGGTCTCCATCGGTCAGGTTGAGACAGTCCGCGCCCGGATTCCGGTATCCCGGGGGCACGGCGCTAATGGACAGTGTAGGAAGGCTGGCGCCCGGCGGGTGTAGGACTTCTTCCCAATGGGCTGTCGGCGCGGAACCCGCCTAGACGTCGTCGCTGGCGGCGGGCTGCGTGGACGGATCCGCGTCGATCCAAACCTTGGTAGACGCCCCCACGCGCGTGAGCCGCATCTGGTAGGCGTAGCGCTCCGGGTGATACAGGCCCACCAGGAACTGCACGGCCCGGCCGTTGCGGTCGCTGGCCACGCGGGACACGCGCAACAGCGGCACGCCGGGTGCGATGCGCAGGATGCGGGCCACGTCCAGGTCCGCCGCCGCCGCGCCCAGCGTCTGCTCGGCGGAGACCACCTCCACGCCGTGTTGCTCCAGCGCCACGAGCATCGGTGTGTCCTGGAGGGTATGGCGATCGATGGCCACGGCGAGGTCGGCGGGCAGGAAGACCTCGGTATAGGCGATGGGATGGGTCTTGAACTTGCGCACCCGCACCACCTTGAGCACCGGCGCGCCGGGCGGCAGGCCCAGCGCCGCGCTGACCCGGGCGGGGGCGGCCATCTGGCGCCATTCGAGCACGGAAACCCGCGTGCGCAGGCTCATGCTGACGATGTTGTCGAGCAGGCCGCCGCCGTGCGACGTGCCCAGCGCGGCGCCGGGCGGGGCCTCGTGGCGCGCGGACGGCACGGTCGGCACCGTGCCCTTGCCGCGCAGCCGGGCCACCAGCCCCTCCTCCTGCAGCCGCGCCAGCGCAGACCGCACCGTCACGCGCGCCACGCCGAATTCCTCGGCCAACTGACGTTCGCCGGGCATGGGCAGCCCGCTCTCGTAGAAGCCGGCGCGGAGGCGGTCACGCAGGATCAGGCGAACCTGCTGGAACCGGGGCAGCGTGATGTCGACATCGGGCAACATGGCAGGTGGCTTAACAATGTGGCGTAACGAACATCTCGCCACGGTACGCGCGCCGCGCCCCCTCCGCAACCTCGGCAACCTCCCCCTTATTCGTAGCGCTTGCCCAGCGCCAGCATCTCGGGCGTGCCGATCACCTCGTTCAGCTCGGCAAACGTCAGCATCCTGGGCAGGTACGGCGTGGTGGTGCCGTGGGCGGCCAGGCTGCCGAGGTAGTCGCGCAGCGCGAAGCTGAGCGCCCGCGCCGTGCCGCCGGGGAAAATCACGATGCGGAAGCCGATTTCCTCGAGTTCCGCCGCCGGCAGGACCGGCGTCTTGCCCCCTTCGACCATATTGGCCAGCAGCGGCGCGCGGTGGCCGAGCCGGGCGATGGCCGTGCCCATGTCCTCGCGGCTGCGCAGGGCCTCCACGAACAGCACGTCGGCGCCGGCATCGGCGAACATCTCCGCCCGGGCCAGCGCGGGCTCCAGGCCCTCTACCGCCACGGCGTCCGTGCGGGCGACGATCAGCGTGTTGGCGTCACGGCGGGCGTCACAGGCGGCGCGGATCTTGCCGGCCATTTCCTGGGCCGAAATCAGCGTCTTGCCGTCCAGGTGGCCGCAGCGCTTGGGCGCCGCCTGGTCCTCGAACTGGATCGCCGAGGCGCCGGCGCGCTCCAGCACCCGCACGGTCTGCATCACGTTGAGCGCGTTGCCGAAGCCCGTGTCGGCATCGACGATCAGCGGCAGGTCCACCCGTTCGCGGATATTGCGCGTGACCGACGCCACGTCGTCCAGCGACAGGAAGCCGATGTCCGGCCGCCCGAAGCGCGTGTAGGCGATGCTGGCGCCGGACAGGTAGGCGGCCTGGAAGCCGGCCTGCTCCACCAGCAGCGCCGAGAAGGCGTCGTACACGCCCGGTGCGGTGACGATACCCGGCGCCTGCAGCCGTTCCTTGAGATTCATGGTGTTGCCTCCGTGAGGGACTGTCCGATTTGTCGTGCCGCGAGTTTACGCGCGAGATGTGGCACCAGGCCACCATCGCGAATCATGGCGATCAGGTGTGGCGGAATCGATTCGCAGGCGAGCACCGCGCCGGTCTCGGCCACATGCACCCGCGCGGCGTCGATATCGGCATGCACGCGCTGGCCTGGCTGCACCACGCCCGCCTCCGGGCAGATCAGCAGCGGCAGGCCGAGGTTGAAGCCATTGCGATAGAACAGGCCGGCGAACGCGGGCGCCACGACGGCGGCCACGCCCAGGTGGCGCAGCACCTCGACAGCCTGCTCGCGCGAGGATCCGGCACCGAAGTTCCGTCCGCCGATCACCACATCGCCCGGTTGCACCGCCTGCGCGAAGGTGGGATCGAGCGCTTCCAGGCAGTGTTTGGCGATCTCGCCGATGCCGTATTTCATATAGGCGCCGGGCGCCAGCAGGTCGGTATTGACGTCATCGCCGAAGACCCAGGCGCGGCCGAAGACGGGTTTCTGGGGGGCGTTCATGCCATGACCTCGCGGGGATCGGTGATGCGGCCGGCGATGGCCGAGGCTGCCACCGTGTAGGGCGAAGCCAGATAGACCTGCGACGAGGCCGCGCCCATCCGCCCCTTGAAATTACGGGCGGTGGTGCTGATGGCCACGGAATCCTCGCCGAAGCGGTGGGCGCCGTAGCCGGCGCAGGCGCCACAGGCATTGGGCAGCAATTCGGCCCCGGCGGCCTCCAGCGCGCCGAGCGTGCCATCGGCGGCGGCCCGGGCCTGATCGGCCGCGCTGGCCGGCGCCACCAGCAGCCGCACGCCCTTGGCCACGCGCTGGCCGCGCAGCACGTGGGCCGCCATCCGCAAATCCTCGAGCTTGGCGCCGGTGCAGGCGCCGATATAGGCGATATCGACCGAGACATCGGCGAACACGCCGGCGTCATCGGCCCCGGCCGGGCTGTGCGGGCGGGAAACCTGCGGGGCCAGCGCGGCGGCGTCGAAACGGTGCTCGGCCAGGCACGGCGCGTCCGCGTCGGACTGCCAGGCGGCCAGGTCGATCTGGTCAGCATCGGCCACGCCCACGCGGGCGAGCCAGTCCCGCGTAACGGCATCCGGCGCGATCAGGCCGACCTGCGCGCCCAGTTCGACGGTCATATTGGACAGCGTCATGCGCTCCTGCATCGGCAGCGCGCGCACCGCCTCGCCCGTGTACTCCACGGCCTGATACTGGCCGCCATCCATGCCGAGCTGCGTGCACATGCGCAGCATCATGTCCTTGGCCGAAACGCCCGGCTGGAGCCGGCCATGCCAATGCAGGCGGATGGTCTCCGGCACGCGCACCCAGATCTCGCCCGTGACCAGCACGCCCAGCATCTCCGTGGCGCCGATGCCGAACATGTACGCGCCGAACGCGCCGCCGGTGCACGAATGGCTGTCGCCGCCCACCGCGAACATGCCGGGGCGCAGGTAGCCCTTCTCGGGCAGCACCACGTGGCAGATGCCTTCCATGTCGTGGAAGCGCGCCACGCCGGCGGACTTCACCCAGTCCCGCGCGAGCTGGACGATGGCCCGGCTGTCCGCGTCATGGGCGGGCACGTAGTGGTCGGTCACCACCACGACCTTGTCCGGGTCCCAGACCTTGGCACCGAGCTTCTCAAGCATCGGCTTCACGCGCCGGGGACCGCCCGAGTCATGCATCATCGCCAGATCCACGCCACACGTGACGATCTCGCCCGGGGACACATGCTGGCGCCCCGTGGCGCGTGCCAGCAGCTTCTGCGCTAACGTCTGCGGCGCGATCTGCGGCGAATTTTCGGTCATTCCCACTTATTCCACCTTCGTGCCAGACGCCTGAATCACCTTGGCCCAGTGCTGGATATCGTTGCGGACAAACTGTCCAAACTGCTGCGGCGTCATGCTCACCGCCGTGGCCGCCTCGGTCTCCATGCGCTGCCGGTAGGCCGGGTCTTCCACGGCCACGCGCACGGCGCGATAGAGCTGGTCGACCGTGGCCGGCGGCAGCTTGGCCGGGCCGAACAGGCCAAACCACGCGCTCGACTCGAAGCCTTTCACCGTAGCGGCGATGGCCGGCACGCCGGGGAACTGCGGCAGCGGGTCCTTGCTGCTGACGCCGAGGATCTTGATCGCGCCGCTGCGCGCGTGCGGCAGCACGTTCACGGTGCTCGCGAACATCAGGTCCACCGTGCCGCCGAGCAGATCGGTCAGCGCGGGATTGGTGCCCTTGTAGGGGATGTTGAGGATGTCCGTGCCGGTCTGGAGCTTGAACTGCTCGCTGGCCAGATGCAGCGACGAGCCCTGCGCGCCGATGGCGAAACTCAGCTTGCCGGGGTTGCGCTTGGCATAGTCGATCAGGCCGGCCGTGGTGTCGAACGGCGCGTTCTTGCGCGCCACCAGCACGCTGGGCACCCGCGCCACCATGGTGATGGGTGTGAAGTCACGCACGGCATCGAACGGCAGGTTCTTGTAGAGCGAGGCGTTGATCGTGTGGCCGGTGAAGCTCATCAGCAGCGTGCTGCCGTCCGGCGTGCTGCGCGCCACGTACTGCGCCGCGATATTGCCGCCCGCGCCGGGCCGGTTGTCCACCACCACGGTGCGATGGAGCGAGTCCCCCATCGAGCGGGCGATCAGCCGGGCCAGCGCGTCGGTGGTGCCGCCCGCCGGGCTGCCCACGACGATGGTGATGGGCTTGTCCTGCGCCATGGCCAGCGGGGACGCGGTCATCGCCACGGTGGCCACTGCGGCCACGGCGCAATGGCCGAGGAATCGGCCGAGGAATTGTCGTCGATTGGGGTGCACGTCCTGTCTCCGGTGGGTATCGGTGTTATGGAGACTGACTCTAGGGGAGCGGCCGGGGCGGTTCAATGGGACCAGCTGGTCCTATCGGCAGGACCGGCTGTTCCGCTCGAAGTTCCGGGCGGGGTGGCACGCAATCTGCACATGGCGGAGACCTGGCCCGAATGGGCTCACTCACCTGGGAGATTCCATGCTTCATGGCGACGTGCAGGACAAGCACCAGAAAATGCACCGTTTGCGCGGCAAGCCGCGCCGGGTCTGGACCCATCCGCTGATCCTCGGCGGCATCGCGCTGATGCTGGCGGCCTACATCGCCACGTACTGGTAGGGCCGGGTAAGCCTTACAACGTTGGGTAACGGCTACCGCTCATTGGGCCGCGCACCGCGGGCATTGGCGAGCGGGTCGAGGCTCCAGTAGCGCTCCGGCACGCTGATATCGGCCAGTTGCTGGGCATTGAACAGCCGCAACTGGCTCTCGTAGGCTTCCACGGCCTGCGACTTGCGGAGCTGCTGCTGGGACACCGGCAGGTGCACGGGCGCGGCAACCAGGCCCTCCTGCCACCATCCCGCCAGGCGGCTCTGCACCGCGCCGGGCATGCAGCGGTGGATCGCGTCTTCATAGAACAACCACTGCTGGGGGGCGGGGATCAGCGTCTCGGCGTCGCCGGCGGCCAACGCCGACTGGTCTACCGCTACGGCCTCGCGCAGCAGCATGCAGGCGGCGTTCACGAGGACGTGGTCGGGGTGATACACGCCCATCGGCGCGACGATGGTGGCGCGCTGCTGCAAGGACAGCAGGCGGCCAAGGCGCACGGCGATGTCCACCGCGCTGCGCCGCTCGCCGTACTGGCCATCGAGAAAGTCCAGCCAGACCGGCTCGGCACCCAGTCGCCGCAAGGCACGCCCATCCTCCTGCCGCCGCGCTCGCACGGCCTGGGCGCCGCTGGTGAACCCGGCGGCAAGGTCCCATTCCGGCGCATCAAGTGTTGCAGCAGGCTCGCCGGCAAAGACGGTCACGACCAGTGCCGCTGGGCACGCGGCGATCAGGTTGCCGCAACTGAACACGGCATCGTCCAGGTGCGGCGAAATCACGATGATCGAGGCAGGAATGTCCATGGTGTCAGGGCTACGCGCTGTCCGTTCTCGGCTGCGGCGGCCCAGTCCGCATCTCCATCCACGCGTACAGCGCGGAGGCGAAGACCATCGGGATCAGGTAATACAGCGCGCGGTAGACGATCAGCGCCGCCAGCAGCGTGTGCTGGGGCACCTGATTGCCCAGCAGCAGCACGAACACCGTCTCCAGCACGCCGAGGCCGGCGGGAATATGCGCCAGCGCGCCCGCCACGCTGCCAATCAGCAGCACGCTCAGCACTGCCGCCAGGTTGACCTCCTTCGGCAGCAACAGGTTGATGATGGCGGCGAGCGTGATCCAGTTGGTGATCGACAGCGCGCTTTGCAGCAGGGCGAAGCGCAGGCTGGGCAGGCTGAACACGTGCCCGCGAATCTTGATGCGGCGCCGCGTAGCCTTCGCGCAGGCCAGCCAGTACGCCAGCCCGGCGAGGAACATCAGCACGCCCAGGCCACGCAGCGCCAGTTCGCTGATGCCCCAGGCGGGCGGCAGCCCCGGCGGATACAGGCTGAAGACGACGCCGGCGATCAGCATGTAGCCAGTCCAGTTCGTGACGATGGCGATGGTGTAGACGCCAGCGACCTGCGAGCCGCTGACCTCGGCCTTCGAATAGAGCCGCAGCCGCACCCCGAGGCCGCCCACCACGGCGCCGATATTGAGGTTGAAGATGTAGGCGATGAACGCGGTCAGCATCACGCGCACCGTTGAGAGGTGGTGACGCGTGTAGTGGCGGCCGAGCAGGTCGAACGAGGCGTGAAGCAGGAAGCTCACGCACGCCAGCCCGGCGGCTGGCAGCAGCGTGCGGGCATCGTAGCCCTTCAGCGACTGCCACACCTTGGTCCAGTCAATGCCGCCCAGCGCGCGGAAGATCAGCACCGCCACCAGCACGACGAACGCCACGCCGGCCACCCGTTTGACGGCTTTCCAGGGAATGCGCCGGCGCGCCTTGGCGATCATCGTCATGGGCAGTCCTGTTCGCGCGGGGGCGTGGGCACGCCGGCTTGCCAGCCGGACGGGGGCGCGTCCAGCGTCGGCGTCAGCAGCTTGGGCGTATGCGCCGGCAGCCACCCCGCCCAGGCCGGGAAGCGCCGCAGCGCGTGAAAGACCAGCGCCGTGGCCAGCCCTTGCCAGCGCGGGCGGATACCGTCCGGCGTGGCCGGCACTTCCTGGCAGCTGCTTTCCATGCGCGTGCGCAGGTTCTGCTTCAGCGCGGCGGCAAAGTCCGCGTCGCGGATGATGAGGTTGGCTTCGAGGTTCAGGAACAGGCTCAGCGGATCGAGATTGCTCGATCCGACCGTCGCCCAGTCGTCATCGACCACGGCGACCTTGCCGTGCAAGGGCCGCTCGCAGTACTCGAAAATGCGCACGCCAGCCTCGCGCAGGTGGGCGTACAGCATGTCCACGGTGCGCTTGACCCACATCATGTCCGGGTTGCCCTGGACGATCAGCTGCACGTCCACGCCGCGCCGGGCGGCATCGCAGATCGCCTGGAGCAAACGGTAACCGGGCAGGAAATAGGCGTTGGCGATGATCAGCTCGCGCTCCGCACCACGGATGGCCAGCAGGTATTGGCGCTCGATGTCGCGGCGGTGGCGGTCGTTGTCACGCGTGACGAGGAGCGCGGTGCCGGGGCCAGCGGGCGCGCCAGCCTCGCTCACCCGGCGTACCGGACGCCGGGGCGGCGCCTTCGGGCCGGGTGAGCTGGCGTGGATGGCGTCCAGCAGGAACTCGTGGATTTCGCGCGCGGCGGGGCCTTGCACCTCGACCGCATAGTCCTGCTTGGCCAGCGGGCCGGAATCGATCAGGTGCTGGACCGAGACGTTGATGCCGCCGACAAAGGCCACGCTGGCATCCACGGCGACCAGCTTGCGGTGCAGGCGCCGGAACAGGTTGGTACGCATGCCAACCAACCTCCGGCGGGGCGAGAACAGATGGACGACCACGCCGGCCTCCACCAGTCCGCCCAGGAATGCGGGCGACAGATCGGCCGAGCCGAAGCCGTCGACCGTCAGCGCCACGCTGATGCCCCGGCGCGCCGCCGCGATCAGCGCGTCGCGCAGCGGCTGGCCGACCTCGTCATCGAACAAGATGAAGGTCTCCAGCAGCACGCTTTGCTGCGCGCCTTCGATGGCCGCCAGTACCCTCGGGAAGTATTCTTCCCCGTTTTCGAGTAGGCGGAACTGATTTCCGGTTGTCCATGTGGGGCCCATCTCAGGCACCAAGCACGAACGGTGCCTGCGGGCGACGGGCCGCGCCGGGCCTTGCGGAACAAGGCGCTGGCACGGGAAAGTGGCAAGAACGTTGCAGCGATTACCGGGTGGGGCTACCTGTGGCTGCAATTGAGCGCTGGAGCGGACGTCACTTTTCGAGATCGACGTGCAGGTAGGCTAGAAGGCGTTCGGGCGCGGGCGGAGGGTTGTCGATACGGCGTCCCAGAGGGCCAGCGCCTGCGCCTCGGTGAAAGCGGCTGGCGTTGACGGATCTTCACGCGAGGCAGGTCCACGATTGCGCATCGTCAGCGCGAAGTAAGGCGTGTCCGGGCTGCCGTCCGTCGCGCCGATCTCCAGCCGGAACAGATGTTCCTGCTCCCCTGCCGTGCCCGTCGGCCTGCCGATCAGCCATTCCTCGCCCAGTTCCATGGGCAGCCTGACGACGCCCTTCCGCAGGGTGCGCCAGCCGTCCGGTGCACCCGTGGCCGCATCGAACCCGTCTCGCTCAAGCAGCGACGGGGCTTCATGCAGGCTGGAATGCGTGAGGATGTGGAACGAGACGCCGGGGTAGGACGGCAGATCGAAGCGCACATCGACATACTCGTACGGCCTGGATTTGCCCAGCAGATAGCCGCCGGGAATGCAGAGCGCGGGCTTCGTCGGAACACTGCCGGCGGGGAGACCTCGAAAGCTGTCCAGCATGTTCAGCACTTCAAAGCGGCGCTGGGGAACGTTGTTCTTGACCGTCACGTTGCCAACGAGCGGGTTGGCGGACTGGTCCGGGTCGGTGAAATCCCAGGCCTCGCGCTGGATCTGGATGCGGACGCCGTTCTCCCAGCGATAGCCTTCCAGCGTCCGCCTGGCCGGATCGGCGTCTACCGCGCCTCGGTGCATGAAGTAGCCTGGCTGCCCGTCTGGCGACGTCGTGTTCGCGTACAGGAAGGGATCGGCATCGACGCTCTTCACGGCCTTGAGTTCGGCGCCGCGCTTGGCGATCTCTGCCTGAAAGGCGTCGATGGCCATGGCTTGCGTGGAGATCATGATGCCGCGAATCTTCGTCGTGCCGCGCGTCGTCATGCCCGGCGGCATCTCCAGCAGGTAGCGTCCGACGCAATGGGGAATGAGCTTGTGGGTCAGCGCATCCACGGCCTGTTGTTCCGGCATGGACATCGTGGGGGCCTTGCCACAGGCCCCGAGCGCCAGGGTGGCGCAGAGTGTGAGGGCTGCTGCGGCGCGCGCTTTCACATGCACTCCACCGTCAGAAGGCATTCGGTCGGGGCCGCAGGGTTCGGGAGATGGCGTCCCAGACCGCGAGGGCCTCGGCGTCCGTCAGCGATGCACGTTCGAGCGGACGATAGTCCGGAAGCGGATTCGCTGTATCCATTTCGAGCCGCACGAAAGGCGTCAGTACATCGTCCGCGAGCGCGTTCCCCTCCAGCGCAAAGAGGTGCCCGTGCACTTCCGTGGTGGGTCTTGGGCCTTCCAACAGCCATTCTTCTGCGTCGACGCCGGTCAATGCGACCTTCCCTTTACGCACCGTTCGCCCGCCCTTGATCTGCGACAACGCCTGCTCGATCTGACGATGCCTCTGCAGAAGCGAGTCCCTTTCAACGACACTTGAGTCCGTCAGAATGGTGAAACCGAGATCCTCATGGCTTGCAAGACGGAACCTCGACTTTGTGCGTTCCTCCTCGCGCGCCTTGCCGCGGATGTATCCGCGAGGGAGACATAATCCAGGCTCCGTTGGAATCTCGTCATCGGCCCGGCCCCGGAAATTCGTGAGCAGTTCAAAGACATGATTGGCCTTTGTCGGCACACTGTTCTTGACATCCATACGCTGCACGATCGGGTCATCCGCCTGATCGGGGCTGCTGAAATCTGACGCCTCCAGCGTGACCTTGACGCGAACCCCATTCTCCCAACGATAGCCTTCCAGAATCCGGTTTGCGATGTGGCTGCGTTCCGAACCCCGGTGCATGAAGTAGCGGGAGTGCTCATCCCACGCGGGCACGTTGAGATAGAGAAAAGGATGCGCATCCATGCTCTTCACCGCCTTGAGTTCGGCTTCGCGCGCGGAGATCTCCTCGTTGAATGCATCGAGGGGCATGATCTTCGTCTCGAGCCGTGCGCTTTCCACAGTGGCGGACCCTTTGACCGTCACGCCGGCGGGCAAATCGATAAGATGGCGTCCCACACAACGCGGGATTAGGTTGGTAGTCAGGGCATTCACTGTCTGTTGTTCCTGAGCCGTCAATGAAGGGGATTTCGCACAAGCCGGCAGCACAAGCGCTACGCCCGCGAGCGCGCTGATCACCACATATCGTTTCATCATCGCGGCACGCTCAGAAGGCATTCGGCCGGGGCCGCAGGGTTCGGGAGATGGCGTCCCAGACCGCGAGGGCCTCGGCGTCGGTCAGCGATGCACGTTCGAGCTTTTCATCGCTTGGGAGTGGGTTCGCTGTCTCCATATTGAGTCGTACGAACGGTGCCAGAACATCATCTGAGCCTGCGTTTCCTTCGAGCGTAAAGACGTGCCCGTGCACTTCCGTAACCGGCCTTGGCCCCATCATCAGCGATTCCTCGGCGTCCACATCGCGCAAGACGACCTTTCCTCTTCGGATCGTTCGTCCGCCATCAGTCTTTGACAACGCCTCCTCGATCTGCCGATGCCGCTGCAGCAGCGTATCCCTTTCAACGAGACGCGAATCCGTCCGAATGGTGAATAGAACGTCCTGATGGTTTGCCAGCCGGAACCTCGACTTTGACCGTTCCTCGCCGCGCGCCTTGCCGCGGATGAAGCCACGAGGAAAACACAACCCCGGCTCCGCTGGGATCTCGTCCTCGGCGCGAGCGCGAAAATTCGTGAGCAGTTCAAAGACATGGTTGGCCTTTGGCCGGACGTCGTTCTTGACTTCCATACGCTGCACGATCGGGTCATCCGCCTGATCGGGGCTGGTAAAATCGGACGCCTCCAGCAGCACCTTGACACGGACCCCATTCTCCCAACGATAGCCCTCCAGAATCCGGTTTGCGATGTGGCTGCGTTCCGAACCCCGGTGCATAAAATAGCGGGAGTGCTCATCCCACGCGGGCAGATTGAGATAGAGAAATGGATGCGCATCCATGCTCTTCACCGCCTTGAGTTCCGCTTCCCGCGCGGAGATTTCCTTGTTGAATGCATCAAGGGACATGATCTTCGTCTCGATTCGTGCGTCTTCCACGGTGGCGGAGCCTGTGACCGAAGTTCCTGCGGGCAGGTCGATGAGATGGCGTCCCACACAACGCGGGATTAGGTTGGTAGTCAGGGCATTCACCGTCTGTTGTTCCTGAGGCGTCAATGGAGGGGTCTTCCCACAAGCCGGTAGCGCAAGCGAAAAGATCACGATAAGTAGCGATGAGAAGCGTTTCATTTGCGATAGGCCATTGAAGTTTGTTTCACGGCATCCGTGATCTTGACGATCGACCATACGGTGAATAGCTGGAGTGGCAAGACCTTGTACGCGGCTTCGTGCTCGATCCCTCGGTAAGCCAGGCAGACCTTTGCTTTCTCCCGTGGCGCTGCGCCGGACCGGCGCGGGACGGTGCCGTCGCCATCTTCGTCCGCGCCGTTCAGGTCGAAGGCGACGCGCAATGGGTTTCCGGCACTGCGCGTGAGGATCGAGATGCTTCCCACGCCTGTGTCACCCGTAACCGTTCCCTCGGCAAGGTCGTCAATGGCGCGCGGCCCGAAGCGCGGCGCAGCATGCCGCCGCCGCCATGTGACCTCTCCCCAGGTCTTGTGTGCGGTATCGTCGCCGTAGAACGCATACGTATTCGGGTGATATCGGTTCGCGATGGCACGATGGAATGGGCGGACTAGCTTCTGAACGGTTTGCACGTACCGTTGCCAGTCCTTGTCGACGGTCTTTTTGTACTTATCAAGCGGATTGATCAGATTTTCATCGCATAGCGCCCACCACTTGCCCCGCACGGTGTAGATCTCGTTATAGGGATCGGATCGTGGAAGCGAGACCATGCGGTTGCCATCACGGATCTTCAACCAATGCGTGCCGTACTCGGGCGTCGGCAGCAATTGCAGGGGTCCGGGAGCCTGAGCGAAAACCGCCGTCACTTCTGCAGCCTTCCTACCGATAACGGTGCCCGCCGAGCCTTCTGTACCGGCTTTCACGCGCTTGTAGGCGACCGCCGCACCGGTAGCCGGCATGACCCCATTCACTACCCCAAGGATGACTTCGTTGCCGCCCATCGATTCAGTGAAGTAGCGCCCGACAAGCCCCCCCATCGAATGCGTGACGAGGATGGCGCGGTCGCACATGAATCCCTTGCTCCGGTAGAAGGCCATGAAGGCATTGACTCTGGCCCCCAGGCGCTTTGCCGAATCTTCGTTGGACTGCAGCCAGTTGTACCCCACGGCATGGACGGGATAGCGGTATTTGTAGGACAACGCGGCTTCCTCACGCGTGAGCGCTGCCACGCCGATCTCGCGCGCCTTCACTTCATCCAGCAACGTCGAACGTATGCCGGTCTGCCATTGATGCGTATCGTTGAGCGCCTCCTCAAGCCAAGCGAGGAACTCCCCGTAGCTCATATATGCGACTTCGCCCCAGCCTCTCCGCTGCATTTCCTCTGTGGAAAGCGTGCTTCCAGTCGGAAGCTTCCCTTTTCCATACACGATCGTCTCATTTGGATCTAGAATCGTCTTTCGTTCTTCCGCACTCTCATCCATCCAACCAATCACGGTAAGCACGCTATCCAGAAGCCAAACTGGATTGTCTTGCTCATCCTTATCAGCCAAATTCGACCCCATCACCCCCGGCACGAACACCACCGGGATGACCCGCCGCGAGACCAGGTAGCAAATCGCCTCGGTCTTTCCCTTCGACATGACGGATCGATACCGCACGGAGCCGTCTTCCTGAATCTCGGGCGGGATAATGCGTTGCGTGACTTCCATGACATCACCGTTGTTGTTTGACGTTGACCATCGCCGGCTTCTCAGAGAGCACCGGGTCTGGGCCGCAGGGTGCGGGACACGGCGTCCCATAGGGCCAGCGCCTGCGCCTCCGTCAGCGAGGCCTTCTTCAACGGCTCTTCCAGACCCGTGGGGCCGCCGTTGCTCAGCTTGACGGCGACGAACGGTGTCTCCGGGCTGCCGGTCGTGGCGTTGCTCTCCAGCCGGAACGCCTGCCCCTGGACGTTCGTCACGATCATCGGCCCCGCAACAACCATCTCCTCGCCCCGGCCACCCGGCAGCTCCACCGTGCCCCTGCGTAACGTCTTCCCGTCATCGAGCACGCGTTGCGCAGCGGCAATCGGGCCGCCCCGCCACAGCAAGGAGGTCTTCTCCTGAAGGCTGGAATGGGTGAATACGTTGAAGTAGACGTCGGGATATGCCGGCAAATTGAAATCGACGTCGACCTGCTCGTCATCCTTCGACTTGCCCAGGAGAATCCCGCCGGGAACGCAGAGGCCGGGCTCCGTGGGAATGGCGCCGTCTGGCCGGCCGCGGAAGCTGGTGAGCATTTCGAACACCTGTGTGGCGGCGCGAGGCACGTCGTTCTTGACCGCCATCTGCCGTACAAGCGGATCCTTGGTCTGATCTGGCTTTGTGTAGTCCGAGGATCGAAGTTGGATACTGATGAAGACACCGTTCTCCCAGCGATACCCTTCCAGCACCCGGTTTCCCGGATCGTCCCCGATCGAGCCACGATGCAGGAAGTAGCGTGAATGTTCATCCCACGCCGGCGCGTTCACGTACAGGAAGGGATGCGCATCGATGCTTCGCGTCTTGGTGAGTTCGGCCTCCCGAGCCGCCATCGCTTTCCGGAACTCCTCCAACGACATGGCCATGGTCTCAACGATGGCACCTTGCATCTTCACCATGCCGCCCAATTCGACTTGCGCAGGCATATCGATGAGATAGCGCCCCACGCATTGCGGGACGAGCCGGGTAGTCAGTGCCTGGATGGCTTGTTGTTCTTGCTCGGTCATTTTCGGAGGGAAATCACAGCCGGCAAGCGTCAGGCACAGGCCGGCGGTAAAGAGTCTGCGGGTTAGCTTCATTTGCCGTAGGCCATCGAGGTGAGCTTGACGGCATCGGTGATCTTCACGATCGACCAAAGCGTAAAGAGTTAGATGGGTAGCGCCTTGTAGGCACCGCACGGAGCCGTCTTCCTGAATCTCGGGCGGGATAATGCGTTGCGTGACTTCCATAGCATCAGGTTGGCAATCGCCAGCTTTTCAGAGAGCACCCGGCCTGGGCCGCAGGGTCCGGGACACGGCGTCCCATAGGGCCAGCGCCTGCGCCTCCGTCAGCGAGGCCTTCTTCAACGGTTCTTCCAGGCCCGTGGGGCCGCCGTTGCTCAGCTTGACGGCGACGAACGGTGTCTCCGGGCTGCCGGTCGTGGCGTTGCTCTCCAGCCGGAACGCCTGCCCCTGGACGTTCGTCACGATCATCGGCCCCGCAATAACCATCTCCTCGCCCCGGCCACCGGGCAGATCCACCGTGCCCCTGCGTAACGTCTTCCCGTCATCGAGCACGCGTTGCGCAGCGGCAATCGGGCCGCCCCGCCACAGCAAGGAGGTCTTCTCCTGAAGGCTGGAATGGGTGAATACGTTGAAGTAGACGTCGGGATAGGCCGGCAAATTGAAATCGACGTCGACCTGCTCGTCATCCTTCGACTTGCCCAGGAGAATCCCGCCGGGAACGCAGAGGCCGGGCTCTGTGGGTATCGCGCCATCCGGCCGGCCGCGGAAGCTGGTGAGCATTTCGAACACCTGTGTGGCGGCGCGAGGCACGTCGTTCTTGGTCTCCATTTTCCGCACGAGCGGATCCTTGGTCTGATCGGGCTTTGTGAAGTCCCAGGATTGAAGCTCGATCCTGATCAGCACACCGTTCTCCCACCGGTAGCCTTCCAGTATTCGATGTCCCGGATCGTTGCCGATCGAGCCACGATGCAGGAAGTAGCGTGAATGTTCATCCCACGCCGGCGCGTTCACGTGCAGGAAGGGATGCGCATCGATGCTTCGCGTCTTGGTGAGTTCGGCCTCCCGGGCTGCCACCTCTTTCTGGAATTGGTCCAGCGACATGGCTACCGTCTCGACGAGGGCACCTTGCATCTTCACCATGCCGCCCAATTCGACTTGCGCCGGCATATCGATGAGGTAGCGCCCCACGCATTGCGGGACGAGTTGGGTGGTCAGTGCCTGGATGGCTTGTTGTTCTTGCGCGGTCATTTTCGGAGGGAAATCGCAGCCGGCAAGCGTCAGGCACAGGCCGGCGGTAAAGAATCTGCGGGTCAGGTTCATTTGCCGTACGCCATCGAGGTGAGCTTGACGGCATCGGTGATCTTCACGATCGACCAAAGCGTAAAGAGTTGGATGGGCAGCGCCTTGTAGGCACCTTCGTGATCGATGCCACGATAGGCCAGGCAGACCTTTGTCCTGCCTTTTGGCGCGGCACCCGAGCGGTGCGGGACTGTGCCGTCACCGCTGTCCGCTGCGGCTTGAAGCTGGAACACGGTCCGGACGGTGTTGTCACCGCGCCGGGTGTGAACGGCGATTTCGCCGGTGCCCTTGTTCGCCACCACCTTGCCATCCAATGGGTCATCGACAGGCAGGCCTCTTGCCGGCCCGAGGCCTGCCTGATGGCGTCGCTGCCATGTCACCTCGCCCCAGCTCTTGTGATTTGGATCGTCACCGAAGAAGGCATACGAATTTGGATGGTAGCGGCCGGCGATCTCCTGATGAAACGGTTTGACGACGGCCTTGACTCGGAACTCGTATAGCTTCCAATCGCGATCGAGGGTGACCTTCTTCTTGTCCGCCGGATTGATCAACTTGTCGTCGCATAGACACCACCACTTTCCGCGGTTGGTATAGATCTCGTCGTACGGATCCGATTCCGGCAAGCCAATCACCTTGTCCCCATCCCGAAACTTCAGCCAACGCATGCCGTACTCCGGCGTTGGCAGCAGTTGCAGCGGGCCCGGTGACTGTGCGAAGACCGCAGTCATTTCCTCCGCATCGCAGCCCAGTGCCCAGCCAGCCGGTTTTTCCGTTCCCGCCTTGACGCGCTTGTAGGCGGCCGGCGCGCCGGTGGCGGGCATGACGCCATGCACAACGCCCAGCACCCGGTCGCGCCCGCCCAGCACTTCGGTGTAGCAGCGTGACACCAGCCCGCCCATGGAATGCGTGACGAGAATCACCCGGTCGCACATGAATCCCTGCTTCCGGTAATAGGCCGTGAATGCCTCGACGCGCGCCTTCAGGTGCTCCGCCGATGCGCGGTTCGACTGCAGCCAGTTGTAGCCCACGGCATGCACCGGGTATCGGTATTTGTAGGACAGCGCCACCTCCGCACGCGTCAGCGGCTGTACGCCCACGCGTTGCACGGTGTTGGGCTCCATCAGTTGCGAGCGCACGCCCGTCAGGAAGTCGTGGGTGTCGTTGAGGGCGTTCTCCAGCCAGGCCAGAAACCCGCCGTAGCTGATGTGGGCGATCTCTCCCCAACCACGGCGCCTCATCTCGTCTTCCGTCAGCGACGTCCCGGTAGGGAGCTTTCCGCCGCCATAGACGGAAGTCGTTAGCGGGTCCAGCATGATCTTGCGGAACTCGGCGCCTACGGGAATCCAGGTCGCCGCGTCGGCCATGCTGTCGAGCAGCCATACAGGCTCCTTCGTCAGTTCAATCTCGCCGTTGAACCGCCGTCTGGGTCGTAATCCAAGCAGATTCGACCCCATCACCCCCGGCACGAAGACCACCGGAATCATCCGGCGCGACACCAGATAGCAGACCGCGACGCTGTCGTCCGGCGGCGTCATGACGGAGCGGTAGCGAACCGTGCCGTCCGGCTGGATTTCGGGTGGGATGATGCGTTCTCTTGCTGCCACAGGTATGTCCTCAGGATTTCAATGCGCAAAGCAGGTCGACGCTCTCGGCGAAGAGGCTCTTCTGCAGCGACGTCTTGCCTTCCGCATCGGCCGCGCCACGAATGCGGCTGCCGTCGTCGCGGAGCACGGCATACGACTCATGGCTGGCGGGCTCGTCGTCGAACGGCCAGCGGACCGTGAACGCTTCATCGAACTCCGTGTGCTTCCACGTATTCATCGCCTGAGAAAGCGACTGCTTTGTCGTCTGCTGATAGGACGCCGATCGGATGATCCGGTCGCCGCGCGTGCCGTCCTCGATGCCCGTGAGCGACAGCCGCAGGAATGAACCGCCGCACTTCAGCAGCAGTTCCTTTTCGGCCTCGATGACCACCCTGCCGTTGGCGCTGCTGATGGTCACGTTGCGGTCGGCCAGCAGACGCATGTCGTCGCTCTGCGCCTGGATGTCGATGGGTCCCCGCGCGGCGAACAGCTTGATGCCGAGCTTTTGCGCGAAGATCGACACCAGCTCGCCGGCGGCGACGGTGAAGCGCTTCAGCGCGCTGAAGTCCGCGTGGCCACCCGATGTGCCGATCAAGTTCTGGCTCGCGCTCAGTTGCAGGTCGCCGCCAGACGCCAGCGCCATGCCGGCCGGGGCGCTGGCCAGCAGGCCGGCCTGCTTGAGGGTGTCCAGCGTGTTGTCGAGCAGCGCCTTCTGGCGGCCGTAGTCTGCCGCCACCGCCTGTGCCGCCTGCGCGGCGGAGGCCAGCGCTTCGGCCTGACTGAGCGCCTGCTGGAGCAAACCCCGGGCCGCGTCCATGCCGAGCTGTGGGCCCTTGGCGCTGGGCTGGTCGTCCGCCGACAGGAACAGGCCCTTGCCGCCCCGGATGGCGCCCCACCCGGACGTGCGCAGCTCGAAGCCCTCGCCGCGCTTCTGCCGCTTGTCGTCGACGAGATAGCCAAGATTCAGCTGCGACTTGCGCGCAAAGTCGGTGGAGAGCTTGACGCCCTCCTGCCCCTCCCAGTCTTCGAAACGCAGCTTGTTATTGCTCTGGGTGCGGATCACGTTGCGAGACAGCCAGCGGTCCCGGTTGGTGATCAGGTCCTCGTGCTGGCTGTTGTGCTGCACGTGGGCGATGTATGGCTTGTTCGGATTGCCGTCGCGGAAGGCCACGTCCACATAGGTGCCATCGACGAGCGGGAAGTGGAAGCCGGTCTGCCTCGCCCCGGCGAACGGCTTGGCCAGCGCCAGCGGCACGCTTTCGCCGCCGTTCGGCCAGGTGTCGAAATCGAGGTCGAAGCGGACCGTGTAGTGCCCCTGCTGCGTCAGGTAGGCGTACTTGTACTGGCCCGGCGAGGTCACGCGGGCAGACAGCGTGCCCTGGATCCTCGGCCATCGGTCTTCGGCCAGCGGCAGCCGGAAGCGCCGGTCCGAAGGGATGGCCTTGAAGGTGTTGCGATAGGCGGCATCGCGCGCGCCGGTGTGGATGACCTCGGTGATGACCTGCCCGTTCGGCGCCTCCGCCAGCGCCAGATCCATGCGGAGGATGCGCGCCGGGCGCAGGTCCAGCACGTTGCTCTCGCCCGAGAACACCAACTGGCCGGCCATCGCCGCTTCATGGCGTAGCTGCGCCTCCCACTTGCCGCCCTCGAAGTCCAGATGATGGGTGCCGAAGACATAGGACTGCCCGTAGGTCGTCGCCTCCTTGCGCGCGACGTTGGCCTCGCCGGTGAAGCGCTCCCACGCGCTGCCCGGGTGGTAATCGGCCACGCGAAATGACGCCGCCACGGTCGTCGCATGAGATTGCAGCGCCAGCACCGCCTCCACGCCCGCCTCCAGCCCGGCGGTTTCGCGGTACGGCACGCGCAGTTCCGGCTGGTAGAGGTAATGGTCGATGTCATCCCCGACCACCAGCATCTCGCCGAACTTGCCGGGCGCGAAGTAGCTGTACAGCCCCTCCTGCTCCATCAGCAGCCGGATGTAGGCCCAGTCGGACATCTGGTACTGGAAGCGGAACGCGTGCTGCGGATACTTGCGGCGCAGCCGGAAGGCGAACTGATGGCCCTGCAGGTCGTGCCGGCGCAGGATGGCCTCGATGATCTGCGGCGCGGTCTGGTGCTGGTAGATGCGGCTGGCCTGCGTAAGCTTCAGCCGTGCGGCGAGCGGTTCGACCACGGCCTCGTAGCTGAACAGGTCGCGGGAGCGCTGGAGCCGGCTGAGCCGGGTGATGCAGCCGGCGAACTGGCGCGGCGCGGCCCCGTCGATGGGGTCGCCATGGTCAATGCGGAAGGTGGCGGCCTTGCCGAGATAGTCGGCACGCTCGAGTTCGAGCGGGTGCGTGAACTGCACCGTGACGACGTAGGTCTCGCCAAGCCGTTCTTCGGCAGTGAATGACACCACCGACAGCGCGGCGGCATTGGCGGCGCCGGGCACGTCGAGGTAGTAGACCTGCCTCCTCTTCAGCCGGGCGTCGCCGTCGTCCGCCCAGTATTCCTTCCGCTGCGCTATTGCTTCCACTTCCTTCCCCATCGACTCGGATTTGCGGCAGAACCGTACTCCGTTTCGATGGCGCCGGAAGCGCCCAAAGCGCGCTGTTTGCGCTACGTCATGTGTGACTAATTGCTTGAATTTCCTAGGCTTTCTCGGAATTACCTGAGGTCAGGCCGGCGCCTTCCCAGGCGCCCGATCTATCGGCCTAGCTTGCAGCCACGGTCCAGGAAATCGCTGGCATGGCCGTTGTTGGCCGGCGCGAGAGCGACCGGCTCATCCACGACGACAAAGCCGCCGCCCGCGTAAGCGAGAAAGATGCCGCGGTCCTGCGTGTCGCCGCTAGTACCCGCCGTTTCGCGATGCACCTCATCGAACGGATTGAAGGCCAGCACCGGCTGGTCCGCCGGCACGCGCTTCGCCCGGACGCGCTTCCCCGCGAACGTGAACTCCCCCCATGCCGGCGAAATGCCGCTCTGGTTCAGAAACTTCTGAGCGGCGCCGCTGATGCAATCCAGATGGATATGGAGCTGGTCCTGGCTGCGCGAGCCCCGGGAATTCACGGCGAGGCCGATCAGCGTATCGGTCAGGGGCTTGCCGACCGCCTTCGCCACGATCTGGCGTTCTTCCCACCCGAAGGCCCAGCCGTTGGCTCGCGTGCCCGTCCAGACGCGCGCGTCTTCCACACCGCTGACGGCATGATCGGGAATCACGAGGTAGTGCGAGGCGCCGACGTAGTCCTTGTAGAGCACGAGGCCCCGGTCGCGATCGACCACGGCGCAGTCGGCGTGGCGCGGCGCGCCGTCCGTGAGGCAGCGCGCCTGCACGTTGCGCCAGAGACCGTTGCGGGTGAAACCGCCGACGGCATTCGGCGGCCACACGATCTCCGCGCTGGCCACGGCCGAAACGCAGGCCGCAATGATCGCGACGAACAAACCTCGCATCGGAAAACTCCTGGGTATGGGTGAGATGCCTGGGGCGCGGGGCGCGCGCCTGACCCGGGAGAGTTACCAGAACTTGTGTGGCATTTCTACCATAGGGCCGGACTGGCTATCTGGATTGCACGCCGCCCTGGTCCACCGCCGCACTGGCCAGCAGCACGAGATCGGCGATGGCCTTGCCGCCTGCCGAGATATGCGTCCGCATGGCCTCGGCGGCGACGTCGGCATGGCCCGCCAGCACCGCCTCCACCACATGCCCGTGCTCGCGGTGGGAGCTGGGCACGCGGGCGTCGTTGATCAGCCCCTTCTTCTGCCAGTAGATCGCCAGCCGGCGGCGCAACTGCACGATCTGCTCGGACAGGAACGGATTGGCTGCCGCCTGGTACAGCACGTCGTGGAATTTGCGATTGGCCTCGATATAGCCGGCGGTATCCCCGCGCTCGACGTGCTCGGCTGCCGCTTCGTGCGCATTGGCCAGCACTTTCTTGCCGGCCGCCGTAATGCGCTGGGCTGCCAGCCGCGCCACCACGCCCTCCATCTCGGCCAGCGTCTCGAACATCGCCACCAGTTCGGCGGCGGTCGGCTGGTGCACGAACATGCCAGCGCGCGGCACGATGGTCACCAGCCCCTGAGCGGCCAGCATCAGCAGCGCCTCGCGCACCGGCGTGCGCGAGCTCTCGAACGCGTCGGCCAGCGCCTTCTCGTCGATCTGTGCCCCCGGGGGCAGCGCGCCGGTCTGAATGGCCGACACCACGTTTTCTCGAATGCGATCCTGGAGTGATTGCACGGGTATACCCTCTTTTGTTCCGGATAGAAAATATCTGTAGGCTTCGTGAATATATCAAGAAGACCGGGAGATATTTCGGAATGGATGATAACTCGCCTCTGCTCACTGTGGACGGCCCCATCGCCACCCTCGCGCTACGCCGCCCCGAGGTGGCAAACCGGCTCAATCCAGGTGATCTGCGCGCCATACGGCATCACATCGAGGCGGTCAACGAGATGGAGCGCGTGCTGGTGCTCCGCTTCGTCAGCGCCGGCAAGTATTTCTGCAGCGGCTACGACATCGGCTCGCTGGCCGGCAAGGCCGACGAAGGCGCGCTGAATTTCGGCGAAGTCATGGACGTCATCGAAGCCGCCCGCCCGGTCACCATCGCCGCCATCAACGGCGGCGTCTACGGCGGCGCCACCGATCTTTGCCTGGCGTGCGACTTCCGCATCGGCGTGCCCGGCTGCGACATGTTTATGCCGGCCGCCCGCCTGGGCCTGCATTTCTATCGCGGCGGCATGGCGCGCTACGTCTCGCGGCTCGGCCTGAACGCCGCCAAGCGCCTGTTTCTGACCACTGACCGGATCGACGCCGCCACCATGCTGGACATCGGCTTCCTCACCGAGATGGTCGAGCCGGAGGCGCTCCACGCGCGGGTGGACCAGTTGTCCACCCAGCTTGCCGGCATGGCGCCCATCGCCCTGCTCGGCATGAAGCAGCACCTCAACGCGCTGGCGCGCGGCACGCTCGATGCCGACGCGCTGGCGCGGGACATCCATCGCTCGGAGATCTCGGCAGATCTCCGGGAAGGCGCGGCGGCGTGGAAGGAAAAGCGCCAGCCGGTATTCAGCGGCAAGTAGCGATACAGCTACCCGGAGGAGACACACACCATGAAAAAGACCCCCGTATCCACGCAGTCACTGGCCGCCCTGGCCACGTTGGCCCTCGTCGCCACCGCGCTGCCTGCACAGGCTTCGCCGCAGACGGCGTACCCGACCAAACCCATCCGCCTCGTCATCGGCTTTCCCGCCGGCGGCGGCGCGGACAACACGGCACGGCTGTATGGCGATGCGCTGAGCCGCGAACTGGGCCAGCCCGTCATCGTTGACAACCGGCCCGGCGCGGGCACCACCATCGCCGCCGAGTTCGTCGCCAAGGCGCCGGCGGACGGCTACACGCTCTACATCGCCACGGCCAGCCTGATGGGCGGCGACAAGGTGCTCTACAAGAACATCAAGTACGAGCCGTCCGATTTCATCCCCATCACCCGGCTGGTGGCGGCGCCGATGATCCTGGCCGTCAACAAGGACATCGGCATCCGCAATGTGGCCGACCTCGTGGCGCAGGCCAAGGCGCACCCGGGCTCGCTGAACTATTCGTCCTCCGGCAACGGCGTCATCACCCATCTGGCCGGCGTCTACTTCACCAAGCTGGCCGGCGTGAAGATGACACACGTGCCGTATAAGGGCGGCGCGCCGTCCGCGCAGGCCGTGGCCGCCGGCGACGTGCAGCTCACCTTCGGCACGGCGCCGTCCGTCAAGCCGATGATCGACACCGGCAAGATCGTGCCGATTGCCGTGACGTCCGCCCAGCGCTCGCCGGCCAACCCCCAGTTGCCGACCATTGCCGAAGGCGGCGTGAAGGGCTACGACCTGTCCGCGTGGTACGGCCTGTTCGCGCCCGCCAAGACGCCGCCCGAGATCATCGACAAGCTCTACGCGGCCACCGCCAAGGTCATGGCCAACCCCGAACTGAAGAAGAAGTTCCTGATGCAGGGCGACGAAGTGGCGGTCTCCGCCTCGGTGGCCGAATTCCAGGAATACGCGGCGCGCGAAGGCCGAATCGGCGTGGACCTGGCGGTCTCCAGCGGCGCGAAGATCGATTGAATGACATGGAGCATGCAATGACAAACCCGGCCAATCCCACCCCCACGCCTCCGGCGGGCCAGAGCCTGCTGCCGCTGGCGGGCCTCACGGTGGTGGATCTCACGCGGGTGCTGTCCGGCCCCTACTGCACGATGATGCTGGCCGACCTCGGCGCGCGCGTCATCAAGATCGAGCACCCCAACGGCGGCGACGACTCGCGCCAGGTCGGCCCGTTCGTGGATGGCGAGTCGGCCTACTTCGCCTCCATCAACCGGAACAAGGAATCGATCGCGCTGGATCTAAAGCAGGCCGACGACCGCAAGGTGCTCGAAAAGATGCTGGAGTCGGCCGACGTGCTGATCGAGAACTTCCGCGCCGGCGTGATGGAGAAGCTCGGCTACACCTGGGCGACGCTGCACGCGCGCTACCCGCGCCTGGTATTCGCGTCGATTTCCGGCTTCGGGCAGACCGGCCCCTACCGGAACCGCCCCGCCTACGACATGGTGGTGCAGGCCATGGGCGGCCTGATGAGCGTGACTGGCGAGGCCGGCGGCAACCCGGCGCGCGTGGGCGTATCGATTGGCGATATCGGCGCGGGGCTGTACGCCACCATCGGCATCCAGTCCGCGCTGCTCAAGCGCGCGGCCACGGGGCTGGGCGAACGCGTGGACATCTCGATGCTCGACTGCCAGGTGGCGCTGCTGGAGAACCCGATCGCACGCTACTCGGCCACGGGCGGCGTGCCGAAGCCGCTGGGCACACGGCATCCGTCGATCACCCCGTTCGACATGTTCGCCACGCGCGACGGCTTCATCGTCATCGCCGTGGGCAACGATGCGCTGTTCACCACACTTTGCGCGGCGCTGGGGCGCGAGGAATGGGCGCGCGACCCGCGCTTTGCCACGGTGCCGGCCCGCAACGAGCACCACGCCATCCTGAAAGAGGCGCTCGAAGCCCGGCTGGCCGATGCCACCACCGCGGAGTGGGAAGCTGCGCTGGAAGCCGCCGGGGTGCCGCATGGTCCACTCAACGGCGTGCCGGAGCTGGTCGAGAACGCGCACGTGGCGGCGCGCGGCATGCTGCTGGACATCGGCATCGGCGATGGCAAGGCGCTGCGCGTGGCCGGCAACCCGATCAAGATCGGCACGGCGGACGCACTCTCTGGCGTGCGCAACCCGCCGGCGCTCGACCAGGACCGCGCCCGGCTGCTGGCCGAGTTCCGGGTGTAGGCCCCGCTAATCAGGGTTCGCGCGCGTAACTAACCGGCCTTGCCGTGACGGGCAAGGCTCGTAAATGACAGTTGCACAATCAAACAGAATGTCAGGTGCCTCGACGCTACAGTGGTCACTCCCATGCCTGTAGGCGTTTTAGGAGGTACACGAATGAAGCAACATCTGGCGAAATCCCTGTTGATGGCTGGTGCAATGATCGCGTCTTATCCGCTGCTGGCGCAGCAGACGCTGCCGGCCCAGCCGATGCAACCGGCGCAACAGGGTCAACCGCCGATGCAGTCGGCCGCGCCGTCCCCGGTGGGCGTGCAGCAAGGCGTGCCGCCTGCTGCACCCGACACCTATGCGCAAGGCTCCGGCCAGTCGGTCCAGTACGGCGTGCCGCCGTCGGCTGGCGCGCCCATCGCGGCAACCGTCGCCCCCGCCCCCACCATGAGTCCGGCGATGGACCCGAGCGCGGCAGCGAACACCACCTTGCCGCCCGACGCACTAGGCTCGCGGCTCGGCCAGCGCAGCAGTTTCCTCGACGGGGCCTGATCCAGCCCGTTCAGCCCGGCACGCCGAGGCACCGCGCTGGTGCCCCGGCGTGCCAGCGCTCACCGCCGGAACCACAGCATCGACAAGGCGCAGGCCGCCACCAGCAACACCACCGACGCCGCCGCCAGCAGCGCGCTCACCTCGGTTTCCTTGCGCTCCATCGCAAAGCGGGCACTGAGCTGGCGATAAACCTGACTCAGGTCGGCCGCCGACCCGGCCTGGAAGTACTCCCCACCCGTCATCGTCGCCACCGCGCGCAGCGCCGGTTCATCGAGCTGCATGAAGTAAGACAGGTTCGATTCCCCCGCCGCGCCGCCCTGCGTCGACCCAAATCCCACGGTATAGACACGCACCCCGCGCTGGGCCGCCATGCGCGCGGCTTCCGCCGGGTCCGGGCCGGTGGTGCGGCGCCCATCACTCAGCAGGATCACCGCGCCGTGCCGGTACGAGCCCGGCTGCACCGCCTCCCGCTCCTGATCGCGCTTGCGCGCGGCATCCGCCGACGCGGCCTCGTCCAGCGAGCGGGGGCCGCGCCCGGGGCGGGCCGACATGCCATTGAACAGGATGTCCTCGAGATCGATGCCATCGTCGGGAAACAGCACCGCCAGCGCCTGGATCAGCCCGCTGCCGGTGGCCGTGCCACGCTGGAGCTGGAAGCGCTCGATGGCGTCGAGCATGTCCTGCCGGTTGTTGGTGGGCGGCAGCACCACCGTGGCAGTCGTGGCGAAGGACACGATGCCCAGGCGCACGCTGGCCGGCAGGCCGATGATGAGGTCCCGCGCCGCCTGCTGCGCGGCGCTGATGCGTGTGGGCGCCACGTCGGTGGCTTCCATGCTGCGCGAGGTGTCCATGGCAAGCACCAGCGTGACGGTGTCCGATGGCAGGGTGATGGTGGCGCTGGGGCGCGCGCAGGCCAGTAGCGCCAGGGCCAGCGCCACGAAGTACAGCAGGGGTGGAATATGGCGCCGCAGGCGTTGGCGCGTGCCAAGCGCGGCGCGGGGCAGCGTCAGGCTGGCATAAAGCAGCGCGGTCTTCTTACGCCGTGCCAGCAGATAGAGATAGGCCGCGGCCAGCAGCGGGAGCGCCAGCAGCAACCAGAGCATTTGCGGCCAGAGAAACTGCATGCCCTGCTCCTTGGCGCGTGAGTGAGAACGATGGTACTGTATTTTCCAACGGCGGGACGGGACCTCGGGAGCAGCAATGAAACGGGTGACGATCTACGGATGGCTCTCGGCGGCAGTCGCGCTCGTTTTCTCCTTGGGTGTGGGCTCCGCCTGGCTGATGCAGCCCGCCCCGGCGCGCGCACCCACGCAGGCAGACATCGACTCGGCCGTGCTCCATACGCTGCAAACCAAGAGCCTGCCGTCGCGCACGGCGCGCGCCGCAGAGGCGGTGCGCGAGTCGGTGGTGGAAGTCCGCAGCTACGCGCCGGGGGAAGACAAGGCGCAACCGGCACCGGCGGCGCCCAACAGCAAGCCGGCGCCATCCGCCAAAGCCGCCAAACCTTCCCCGAAATCCTCGCCAAAATCCTCCGCACCTTCCCCCGCGCCGGCCCCCGCCCCGCCGCGTGACGAAATCGCCACGGAAGGCATGCCCGACCACAAGACCGAAGAGCGCCAGATCGGCACCGGCGTGGTCGTGACCGAAAGTGGCATCGTCATCACCAATCACCACGTCATTGCCGATGCCAGCCGCGTGGAAATCCGCTTCCACGACGGGCATGTCGCCGAGGCATCCATCCTCCAGGCGATTCCGGAAAAGGACATCGCCATCCTGCAGGCCAAATCCATCCCCGACGACCTGCCGGCGGCCACGCTCGGCTCCAGCCGGGAGCTGGCGCCCGGCGCCGAAGTCGTGGCGGTGGGCTTTCCGTTCGGCATCGGCCCGTCCGTCTCCGCCGGCGTGGTGTCCGGGCTGGACCGCCAGTTCATCTCGCCGGACAACAAGCAGAAGCTGGACAAGCTGATCCAGTTCGACGCCGCCGCCAACCCGGGCAACTCGGGCGGGCCGCTGGTCAACATGAACGGCGAGGTGGTGGGCATCGTCACGGCCATCCTCAACCCCAACAAGGACGGCACTTTCCTCGGTATTGGCTTTGCCATCACCATCGAAAGTGCCGGCGCATCCATCGGATCTTCCCCCTTCTAGACGCGGAGGCCTATGAACGACGAAGCCCGTAGCGCTGCGGACAGCGCCAACCTGATGGAACGCCTGCTGTACGAGGTGAAGCGCGTGGTGGTGGGGCAGGACCACTTCCTGGAGCGGGTACTGGTGGCCGTGCTGGCTGGGGGGCACCTGCTGGTGGAAGGCGTGCCGGGCCTGGCCAAGACGCTGACCGTCAACACGCTCGCCCGCACCATGAGCGGCACGTTCAAGCGTATCCAGTTCACGCCGGACCTGCTGCCGGCGGACCTGGTCGGCACGCGCATGTACAACCAGGGCAGCGGCGAGTTCTCCACCGTGCGCGGGCCGGTGTTCGCCAACCTGCTGCTGGCCGATGAAATCAATCGCGCCCCAGCCAAGGTGCAGAGCGCGCTGCTGGAAGTGATGCAGGAGAAGCAGGTCACCATCGCCGGGGAGACGCATCGCGTGCCGGCGCCCTTCCTCGTCATGGCCACCCAGAACCCGATCGAGACCGAGGGCACCTACCCGCTGCCCGAGGCGCAGGTCGACCGCTTCATGATGAAGGTGCTGGTGGGCTACCCGAGCGAGGAGGAGGAGGTCGTCATCGTCAATCGCGTGACCGGCCCGCGCATCCATGTCGGGGCGATTGCCACGCCGGAGCATCTGGTCGAATTGCAGGAAGCCTGCCGCAAGGTCTATGTCGACCCGGAACTGATCCAGTACGCGGTGCGCGTGGTGGCGGCCACCCGCAAGCCCGGCAACTACGATCTCGCCGACATGGATCGCTACGTGTCCTTCGGCGCCAGCCCCCGCGCCACCATCGGCCTGATCGAAGGCGCCCGCGCGCTGGCCTTCCTGCGCGGCCGGCACTATGCCGTGCCCGAGGACGTGGTGGATCTGGTGCCCGATGTCCTGCGCCACCGGCTGGCGCTCTCCTATGAAGCCATGTCCGATGGCGTGACGGCGGACCAGTTGATCGCACGCATCCTCAAGGCCCTGCCGGTGCCGGAGCGGCCGCTGGAAACCCATGCTCGGGCGGCTGTTCGGTAGGCGCCGGGCCGGCGCGGACGGCATTGCCGCCGCCGCCCCGCTCCCGCCGGCCCCCCCGCCTGCGGAGGCGCCGCTGGGCGGCCCGCGCGTCAGCCAGACCGAGGCGCTGGTCCGCCGCCTGGAATGGACCGTGGTGCGCCGGCTGGACGGCATGCTCCAGGGCGACTACCGCACCCTGTTCCGCGGCTTCGGGCTGGATCTTGCCGATCTGCGCGAATACCGGCCCGGCGACGATGTGCGCCACATCGACTGGAACGTGACCGCGCGGCTGCAGACGCCGCATGTGCGCGAGTTCCAGGAAGACCGCGAGGTGGCAGTCTGGTTCCTGCTGGACCTGAGCGGCTCGATCGACTTCGGCTCGGGCAGCGTGCGCAAGCGCGACCTGCTGAACGATTTCACCACCGTGCTGGCGCTGCTGCTGACGCGCTATGGCAACCGGGTAGGCGCGGTGTTCTACGGCGGCGCGGGCGAGATCGCCACCTCGGTGATCCCGGCGCGCGCGGGGCGCCGCCAGTTGCTGCACCTGCTCGACCGCATGCAGGCCACGCCCGCCGCTTCGCCGGGCGACACCCGGCTGCGCGACCTGCTCGAACGCGCGCGGTCCGTGGCGAAACGCCGCTCCGTGATGTTCGTGGTCTCTGACTTCATCAGCGCGCCGGGCTGGCAGGCCTCGCTCGCCATGCTGGCCCGGCGCCACGAAATCGTCGCCGTGCGGCTGGTCGATCCGCTGGAAGTGGCCCTGCCTGATCTTGGGCTGGTGGTGCTGCAGGATGCCGAAACCGGCGAGCAGATGTTCGTCGACACCCATGACCCGGCCTTCCGGAAGCGCTTTGCGGCCGCCGCGGAGGCGCGCGAGGCGGAGTTGCGGCAGGGCTTCGCGCGGGCCGGCGTGGAGTGCCTGACCCTGTCGACCTACGCCCGGCTCGATCTGGCGCTGCTGCACTTCGCCCGGCAGCGACGCCATCGGCAAGGGGCCGCGAGCGGCGCGGGGGCATCATGATCGATGCGATGAGCCGCCTGCCCCTCTTCAGTTTCCTGTGGCCGGAAATGCTGTGGCTGCTCGGCTTCGTGCTGGTGCTGGGGGCCGGCTATGTCTGGCTCGATGCGCGCCGGCGCCGCGCAGCGGTGCACTATCCCGCGCTGCGCAGCGTCGGCCTGACCACCACGGGCGGCGCCGGCTGGCGCCGGCACGTGTCGCCCGGGCTGGCGCTGCTGGCCCTGAGCGCGTTGATCTTCGCCATCGCCCGCCCGCAGGCCGTGCTGATGCTGCCGTCCCGCATCGATACCGTCATGCTGGTGATGGACCTGTCCGGCAGCATGCGTGCGCAGGACGTGAAGCCGAGCCGCATTCGCGCCGCCCAGCAGGCCGCCAAGGTGCTGCTGGACGCCCAGCCCTCGGGGGTCAAGGTGGGCGTGGTGGCGATGGCCGCCACGGCCGCCGTGGCGCACGCGCCCAGCCGCAACCGGGAAGACGTGGCCAGCGCCATCGACCGCCTGAAACCGCAGGGCGGCACGGCTCTCGGCAACGGCCTGCTGATCGCGCTCACCACGCTGCTCCCGCAGGCCACCCCCGACGCCGCGCTCCTCATGGACGACGACATCCCCCCGCAGAAGACTGCCGATGCGCTGGGTAGCGACGACGACAAGCGACCCGGCTCCTACGCCTCGGGCGCCATCGTCCTGTTCTCCGACGGCGAAAGCAACGCCGGCCCGGCGGTGGTCCAGGCCGCCCAACTCGCCGCCGCCCACGGCGTCCGCATCTACACGGTAGGCGTGGGCACGACGGACGGCGTGGTGCTCTCGGTGGACGGCTGGTCGGCCCGGGTCAAGCTCGACGAAAAGGTCCTGAAACAGGTGGCCGACGTGACCGGCGCCGAATACTTCCGCCTGGAAGATGCCAGCCAGCTCAAGAAGGTCTACCGCGCCCTCAGCGCCAAGCTGGCGTTCGACAAACGCAACCAGGTGGAAATCACCGCCTTCTTCGCCGCGCTGGGCGCCCTGCTGGCCGGCTGCGCCGGGTTGCTGTCGCTGTGGTGGTTTGGGAGGGTGTTGTGATTTCTCTCTTGACAGAAATTACTGAAGCAATGGAATGCGATCCATGGAATTGAAACCGATCGCAGAACGCTTCGTGCTCCACTGGGGTGAAATGGGCTCGCGCTGGGGCGTCAACCGCACCGTGGCGCAGATCCACGCCCTGCTGTACCTGGCCGCCCGTCCGATGGACGCCGAGGAAATTACCGACACCCTGGGCGTGGCCCGCTCCAATGTCAGCAACAGCCTCAAGGAACTCCAGTCCTGGCATCTGGTGAAGGTGGTGCACCTAAAAGGCGAGCGCCGCGACTTCTTCGAGACGTCGAGCGACGTCTGGGAGCTGTTCAAGCTGATCGTGGCAGGCCGGCGCCAGCGCGAGATCGACCCCACCGCTGTGGCCCTGCGCGAATGCCTGGACAATCCCGCCCTCGAGGACGAGGACGCTGGCACCCGCGAGCGGATTGCCGAAACCCTGAAGTTCATCGAGACCATGAGCACGCTGGCCGATGAAATGCTGCGACTGAAACCGGAGACGCTGATGAAGACGCTGGGCCTGACCGCCAAGATCAGCAACGCCGTGCGAAGACGATCCTGAAGCCACCACGACGAACGGGCGACTGCCCGTTTCTTTTTCACGCAGTATTTCTGTCTTTACTGAAAAAACAGTATGAACGAGATCACGAACCACTTCCCCACCCGCAGGAGGGTGCTGGTCTGCGGCGCATCGGGCTTCATCGGCGCGGCAATCTGTAGGCGGCTGGAGCAGGCAGGCCATGAGGTGGTGCGGGGGGTCCGCACCCCACGATCAGACCGCGACATCGCCATCGATTTCAGCAAGGACACCACCGTCGAGGCCTGGCTGCCCCGGTTGGCGGGCATCGACGTGGTCGTGAACGCGGTCGGCATCATCGTCGAAAGCGCCCAAGCCCGGTTCGACGACCTGCACCACCGGGCGCCGGCAGCCCTGTTCCAGGCCTGCGCCCAGGCTGGCGTCCGCCGCGTGGTCCAGATCTCGGCGCTCGGCGCCGAGCAGGGCGACACGCCCTACTTCCACTCCAAGCATGCCGCCGACGAGGCGCTGCGGGCGCTGCCGGTGGAAGCCGTCGCATGGCAGATCCTGTATCCCTCGCTGGTCTACGGCGACGAAGGCACGTCGGCCGCCATGTTCCGCACACTGGCGGCGCTGCCGGTGGTGCCGATTCCCGCCCTGCCAGACGCGCGGTTCCGGCCGATCCACATCGACGACCTCGTCGCCATCGTGGAAGTGGCGATCGACCCGGCCACCCCGCCCGGCCAGACGCTTGCCTGCGTCGGCGGCAGCGAGGTCTCCTACCAAGGCATGCTCGACCACTACCGACGCGGCATGGGATTGCCGTCAGCGCACTGGCTGACGGCGCCCGCGCCGCTGATGGCGATGGCTGCGGCGCTCGGGCGATTTGTCCCCGGCGCTGCGCTCACGCCGGACAACTGGCGCATGCTGCAGGCCGGATGTACCGACGACGACGCGGCCATTACGGCGTGGCTTGGTCACCCGCCCCGGCGCGTGGACCAGTTCATCGCCCCGGCCCAGGCGGAATCCCTGCGCCATCGCGCTATCGCCACCTGGCGGCTGCCGCTGTTGCGCGCGGTCATGGCCATTGTCTGGATGGCCACGGCCTTCATCACGCTGTTCGTCTATCCGATGGAAGACAGCCTGGCGCTGCTGGGCGCCACCGGCATTCACGGCATGCCGGCGACGGTCGCCCTGTATGGCGCTGCCGGGCTCGACCTGGCCATGGGTGTGGCCTGCCTGCTGTATCCGCGCCGCGCGTTATGGGTCGCCCAGGCAGCGCTGATCCTCGGCTACTCGGCAGTCATCGCCGTGGCGATGCCGGAGTTCCTCGCCCATCCGTTCGGGCCGGTGCTCAAGAACCTGCCGATCCTCGCCATTCTGCTGATCCTCTACATGGAGCCGGAATCATGGAATACCTCGCCATCAAGGTGATTCACGTCATCTCGTCGGTGTTGCTGGTCGGCACCGGATTCGGGACGGCGTTCTACCTGTTCTTTGCCAACCGCTCGGGGTCCGTGGAGGCCATCGCGGTGGTATCCCGGCTCGTCGTCCGGGCGGACTGGTGGTTCACCACGCCGGCGGTCATCATCCAGCCGCTGACCGGTGCGTACATGCTCCATGTGGCCGGGTTTCCGCTTACGTCCACGTGGATCCTGGCTTCCGGCGCGCTGTACCTGTTCGCAGGCGCCTGCTGGCTGCCCGTGGTCTGGTACCAGATCCGCATGTGCCGGATGGCCATCGCCGCGCATGACAACGGCACGGCCCTGCCCGATCTCTACTGGCACTACGCGCGCCGCTGGGAGTTGCTCGGCTATCCGGCCTTCACCGCGATGGTGGTCGTGTTCGCGCTGATGGTGATGAAGCCAATGTAAGGGGAAGGCTGGCCGCGCCTGTGCAGCCCCCGCACAAATCCTGTGCGGCGCATGGCGTTGTAGTGCAGCGTGGCGGTACCTAGACTGGCGCCTCTTTCCTGAGGAGCCTGTTGCATGAACTTCCATCTGCCACGCTATTTGCGCTTCGCTACCGTCGGGGTCTCGCTCGCCGTATCGGCCGCATCGGCCGGCGCCGCCGGGGCGAACCCGCATCCGGGTATCCGCGCGATTCTCGGCGCCCAGCCCATCGACCATCTCGAGGCCAGCACCACCGCGCTGGTCATCATCGACTTCCAGAAGGAATACTTCTCCGGCCGGCTGCCCATCCCGGACGGCCGGCGTGCGCTGGCGCAGGCGCAGCGGCTGGTGGCGTTCGCGGATCAGGCGCGGATGCCGGTGTTCCAGGTGCAGCATGTGGCGCCGGCCGGCTCCGCCTTGTTTGCGGCCGATGGGGACACGGTGTCGTTCGAGCCGGGCATGCTGCCGCGCCCGCAGGACACCGTGCTGCGCAAGCAGACCGTGAGCGTGTTTGCGAGTACCGATCTCGACCGGCGCCTCAAGACGCTGGGCGTGAAAACCGTGATCGTGGCGGGCCTGATGACGCATGCCTGCGTGGCCGGCGCGGCGCGGGACGCGGTGCCGCTCGGCTATCACGTTGTGATAGCATCGGACGCCTCCGCCACGCGCGATATCGTGCGGGCCGACGGCCAGAAGGTCGACAAGGACGCGCTGCATCGCGCCGCGCTCGCGGAGATCGAAGACACCTTCGGCGATGTGATGACCACCGCCGACATTACCCGCCTGCCGCTGCGCTGAGCGGGTTCACGGAACGCCCTGCGGGGCGTTTCTCATTTGGCCGGACACATCGATACTTCATGGATCAGTTGCTTGCCATGCGCATCTTCTGCTGCATCGTCGAGACCAAGGGGTTCTCGGCGGCGGCGGAGCGGCTCGACATGTCGCACTCCACCGTCTCGCGGCAGTTAAAGCAGCTCGAAGCCGCCATGGGCGTGCAGTTGCTGAACCGCACCACGCGCCGCTTCGCGCTGACCGCGGCGGGCGAGCGCTATCACCAGTACAGCCTCGACATCCTCGCGCGCCTGGACGCCATGACAGCGGCGATGACCGGCGAACGCGAGCATCTCGCCGGGCCGCTGCGGGTGACAGTGCCGCTGGCCATCGGCACGCTGGAGCTGCCGGACTGGCTGCCGGCCTTCCAGGCAAGCTTTCCCGATATCGCCCTGGATCTGTCGTGCAGCGACCACTTCGTGGATCTGGTAGCCGAGCGTTTCGACGTGGCACTGCGCATCAGCAGTACACCGCTGGCCGACAGCAGCCTGATGGCGAAATCGCTGACGGCATCGGACACGGTGCTGGTGGCGTCACCGGCCTATCTGGCGCGGCACGGCCTGCCGGTATCGGCGGCGGACCTTGCGCAGCATGCTGTGCTGAGCTTCACGGGCGCAAACCGCACCGGCGAATGGACGCTGACAGCCCCGGACGGGGCTGTCGAACACGTGGGTGTACGGGGTGGCATGTCGACCGATACGATCACCGCGCTGTACGCGGCGGCGTTGGCCGGCACGGGCATCGCGGCATTCACCGAACGCACCGTGCGTGCCGAACTGGCCCGGGGCGGGCTGGTTCGCGTGCTGCCGCAATACCGGCTGGGTACCAGCCACTACTACGCGCTGTACCCCCACACCCGACATCTCACGCCGCGTGCGCGTGCCTTCGTCGAATTCATGGCGGCGCACTATCGGATGGACGACCGGGCAGATTGAATCGGCTTACCGCGCCAGCCGCCTGAGCGTCTCGTCGGTGTCCCAGAGCGCGTTGGCGATGTAGCGGAAGTTGACCAGCGCCGCATGGTAGCCATCACCCTCGGGCAGCTTGGGGCCGGCCACGGCATCGCGCACCACCGCCACCTCGAAGCCGTGCTCGAGCAGGTCGCGCAGATGGGACTCCACGCACAGGTTGGCCGCCATGCCGGCGAGGATGACCTGATCCACCCGCTGCTTGCGCAACTGCAGGACCAGATCGTTGGCCTGCGGCCCATAGAGCTTGTGGGTCGAGCAGATGATGGTGTCGCCATCCTCGATATAAGGCTTCAGCTCGGGCATGAAGTCGGCGCCCGAGTCACGGAAACCCTCCAGCGTCAGCGCGCCGGGGCGGTCGAACATGCCGACGGCATGCTGGAACATCTCCGCCGGTCCCGCCACCTTCCACTTGTGGTCGTGCGGAAAATAGTAGTGCGGAGAGATGGCGACGCAGATCCCGGCCTGCTTCGCCGCCGCGAACAGGCGGACGAGGTTGGGCACCAGGTTCTGCTCGGTCACGCTCTCCCCCACCACGCCCCAACTCCGCCCTTCGGGACTCATAAAGTCGACCTGCGGGTCGATCACGACCAGCGCGGTACGCGCGAGGTCCAGCGTCAGGTCGGCGCTGGGCAGGCCCGGCTCGGCCGGGTCCTTGTAGGCAGGGTTGGCATTGCACATGGTGGGGGCCTTTCAGGTGAAGTTGCGAGGTCAGCTGCGGATAAACGCCAGCAAATCGGCGTTGAATTTCTCCTTGTGGGTGTCGGTCAGGCCGTGCGGCGCGCCCGGGTAGACGATCAGCTTGGAGCCCTTGATCAGCTTCGCCGAGGCGCGGCCGGCGGCGTCGATCGGCACGATCTGGTCGTCGTCACCGTGGATGATCAGCGTCGGCTTGTCGATCTTCTTGAGGTCTTCGGTGAAATCGGTTTCCGAGAAGGCCTTGATCGAGTCCAGGGTGTTCTTGTGTCCGCCCTGCATCCCTTGCGCCCACCAGGCATCGATCAGCCCCTGGGACGGCTTGGCGCCCGGACGGTTGTAGCCGTAGAACGGGCCGGACGGCACGTCGCGATAGAACTGCGAGCGGTTGGCGAGCTGGGCCGCGCGCAGGCCGTCGAAGACCTCCACCGGCAGGCCGTTCGGGTTGGCCGGCGTCTTGACCATCACCGGGGGCACGGCCGAGACCAGGACGACCTTGGACACGCGACGCGTGCCGTGGCGGCCGAGGTAGCGCGCCACTTCGCCGCCGCCGGTGGAGAAGCCCACCAGGATGGCGTCGCGCAGGTCGAGGGTTTCGATCACCGTGGCGAGGTCGTCGGCATAGTGGTCCATGTCATTGCCCTCCCACGGCTGGCTCGACCGGCCATGGCCACGACGGTCATGCGCCACGGCGCGGAAGCCCGAGCTGGCCACCAGCAGCATCTGCGATTCCCAGCTATCGGAATGCAGCGGCCAGCCATGACTGAACACCACGGGCCGACCCGATCCCCAGTCCTTGTAGTAGAGCTGCGTGCCGTCGCGGGCGGTGATGTAGCTGCCGTGCGGCTTGCCCGCTGCCGAGGCGCTGGCCCCCTTGGCGGCCTGTGCGGCTTCGGCGCCGCCGGGAATGCTGGTGGCCACCAGCGCGGAGGCTGCGGCGGCGCTGCCGAGCAGCAGGTTACGACGTGACACGCGATTCGGGAGACTCTGATCGGAAGACATGGCGAAGATCCTTGTTTTGCTGCGAGGTTGAGAATCGGGGGTGAACGACAGTGCGCTTGTTGCTGGTTTCCATTGAACAACGAAAACGCCCGCAGGATTGGTGCCTCTCCGGCAACACCGTGCGCGCCAGCGGGGCACTACCGGCGTGCGGGGCCGACCGCTACCTTTGGTATCAGGCAACCGGCCTGTCGTCGGGGCCGATGTTCAGCCCCGGCCATGTCGTCCGGGCGAAGGTTGCGGAGAAGCAATGATGGCGAAGCCAAAGACGCGTACCGTGCCGGCCTGGGTATGCCTTGGCGTGTTGGGCGCAGCGGTATTCCTGCCGGGCTGCGCCAGCATGAAGGGGCTCAAGACCCAAGCTACGGTCGATGACCCCAACCGCCTGGCCGCCACCGCATCGCTCGCCGACACGCCCCTGTCGCCGGCCGCCTGGCCGGACCGCGCATGGTGGGAAGGCTTCGGTGATCCGCAGCTCACCGCGCTCGTGGAAACGGCACTGGCCGGGCAACCCACGCTGCGCATCGCCGCCGCGCGGGTGCGTCAGGCCGATGCGCTCGCCGGCCGCTCCGAAGCCGCCTTGTATCCGCAGGTCAACCTGGACGCGCGGACCACGCGCCAGCGCTTCAGCGAGAACGGCCTTGTGCCACCCCCGCTCGGCGGCAGCTGGAAATGGGCCAGTGACGTGCAGCTCGGTCTCGGCTACGAACTCGACTTCTGGGGCAAGAACCGCGCCGCGTTCGACGCCGCGCTGGACCGCGTGCGCGCCGCCGAGGTCGACTACCACGCAGCGGAACTGATGCTGACCACCTCCGTCGTGCGCACCTACCTGCGGCTCGATGCCGCCTACGCCCAGCGCGCGCTGACCGAGCAGACCTACCGCCAGCGCCAGAACACGTTCGACCTGACACGCCGGCGCGTGGATGCGCAACTCGACTCGGCCTTCGACATGAAGCAGGCCGAAGCCGCCCTCCCCGCCACGCGCGAGCGCCTTGCCGCCATCAACGAGATCATCGCGCTGACCCAGAACCAGCTCGCGGCACTGGCGGGCAAGGGGCCGGATGCCGGCGCCGACATCCGCCCCCCGCAACTGCGCGACCGCTACGCGGCGGCGGTGCCGGCCACCCTGCCGGCCGAACTGATCGGCCGCCGGCCGGATGTGGTGGCGCAGCGTTGGCGCGTGGAAGCGGCGGGCCACGACATCCGCGCCGCCAAGGCCGAGTTCTATCCGAACATCAGCCTGAACGCCTTTGCCGGGCTGTCCAGCCTGAGCCTGTCCGACTTCTTTACCGCGGGCAGCCGCACCCTTGGCATCGGCCCGGCGCTATCGTTGCCGATTTTCGACGGGGGCCGGCTGCGCGCCAACCTCGGCGTCAGGCAGGCCGAGTACGACGCCGCAACGGAGCAGTACAACGCCACGCTGATTACCGCGCTGCACGATGTGGTCAACCAGCTGGTGTCCCTGCGCTGGCATGCCGAGCGCGCCGACGAGCAGCAACAGGCGCTGCGACTGACGCAGGAAGCCTATGACATGGCCGTGTCGCGCTATCGCAGCGGCGTGGGCAACTATCTGCAGGTGCTGTCGGCCGAGGGCCAGGTCCTGCAACAGAAGCAATTGCTGATCGACCTTGAAACCCAGGAGCGTACGTTGCACCTCGAACTGATCCGCGCGCTGGGCGGCGGGTATGACACCGCGACAGCGCCGGCCCAAGGCGCCGGTGCGGCCACCCGGAGCGCATCATGAATCCCGCCAGCCAGCCCACGCCCGCGCAAGCCACCGCCGCGCCGCCCGTCGACCTCCGTCCGGCACGGCGCCGGCGCATCGCCGGCGGCGTCCTGCTCGTCCTCCTGCTTGCCGGCGCCGCCGGCTATTGGCTGCAATACGGCCGGGACCAGGTTTCCACCGAAGATGCCTATGTCGAAGGCAACGTGGTGCAGGTCACGCCGCAGGTCAGCGGCGTGGTCACCGCGATCCTCGCCGACAACACGGATCTGGTCGCCTCGGGCGTGACCCTGGTCGAACTCAATGGCGTGGATGCCCAGCTGGCGCTGGCGGCCGCGCAGGCCCAGCTCGCCCGCACGGTGCGGCAGGTGCGCGGGCAGTTTGCCGCCGTCGGCCAGGATCGCGCCAATGTGGAACTGCGCACGGTCGACTTGGCGCGGGAGCAGGAGAACATGACGCGGCGCTCGGCGCTGGTCGCCAGCGGGGCGATCTCGGGCGAAGAACTGATCCATGCGCGCCATGCTGTACGCGCCGCACAGGCCGCCCTGACCATGGCCAGCGAGCAGCTCAAGCGCAACCAGGCGCTGGTCGAGCGGACGTCGGTGGGGTCTCACCCCGATGTGCTCGCCGCCGCCGCGCAGGTGCGCAATGCCAGCATCGCCCTCTCGCGCACGCGCATCCTGGCGCCGGTGGGGGGCGTGGTGACCAAGCGCTCGGTGCAGGTGGGGCAGCGCGTCAGCCCGGGCGTGTCGATGATGTCCGTGGTGCCGCTGGATCACCTGTGGGTCACGGCCAACCTGAAGGAGTCGCAGTTGCGCGATATCCGCCTCGGCCAGCCGGTGACGCTGACCACCGACCTGTACGGCCGGCGGGTGGTGTACCACGGCCGGGTCATCGGGCAGGACGCCGGCACCGGCAGCGCGTTTGCGCTGCTGCCGGCGCAGAACGCCACCGGCAACTGGATCAAGGTGGTGCAGCGTGTGCCGGTGCGCATCGCGCTGGACCCGGCGGAAGTGACGGCCCACCCGCTACAGATCGGCTTGTCGATGAAGGTCGCCGTCGATACGCGCGCCCGGGACGGCAAGCGGCTGGTGGCCATCGACGCCTCCAGCCAGAACTACCGCACCACGGTGTTCGCGGACGAACTGGCGCGCGCCGAAGCGCACGTGCGCCGCATCATCGACGACAACTCCTAGGCGCGCCATGACCTCCGCCATGCCTTCCGCCATGCCCTCCGCGCCTCCCCGACGTCTCCTGCTGACGATAGGCGCGCTGACCACGATCGACTTCCTCCAGAACGGCATGGTGGCCTTCTCCGCCGCGCCGATCATGGGCGAGATCGGCGCGAGCCCGGACCAGTACAGCACCGTCGCGGCGGCCTACGCCAGCGTGGCGGTGGTGGTGATCGCGCTGCAGCGCTGGATCGTGGAGCGCGTGGGATGGCGGCGCTACGTCCAGGGGTCGCTGATGGCGGCGGCGCTGGGGGCGCTCCTGTGCGCCCATGCCGACAGCTACGAGACCTTCCTGGTCGCCCGCATGGTCATGGCGCTCGGCTGTGCCGGCATGGTGACGTCGTCGCGGCTGACCGTGAACCTGATCCCGCCCAGCCCGGCGCGATTCTTCGGCATCAAGGCGCTGGCGTCCGGCGTGTGCTGCGGCATGGCGCTGGCACCCTGGCTGGCCTCCGCCATCGTCAGCGCGGACCGCTGGCCGCTGATCTTCTGGCTGGTGGCCGGGTGTACGCTGGCGCTGCTACCGGCCACCAGCGTCCTGCCGGAGGCCACGGCGCCGCCCGCGCAACGCTCGGACGCCCATCCGATTCGGCTGGCCGCGCTGGCCGTGGGCAGCTTCCTGGTCCTGTATGTGCTGCAGCGTTCCTACTACGATTTCTACGCGGACCGGCTCTGGCTGGTGATCGGCGCCATCGCGGGCGGCACCGCCCTGCTCGGCTTCATCTGGACGGAGTCCCGCAGCGAACGTCCGCTGCTGCGGCTGCGCCATCTGGTCGAGCCGCGTTACCTGTGCGGGCTGGCGCTGTTCACGTTCTGCTACGTCACGCTGGGCGCGAATGGCTACCTGCTGCCCATTGTCCTGCAGCGCTCGCTCGGGCATGCCTGGTCCACCGCCGGGCAGTTCTATGCGATGGGGTTGTCGGCGGGCGTGCTCACCTGGCTGACCGTCTCGCGCCTGCTGCCGCGCTGGCCCAGTCCGCGCAAGTACTTCGTCGCCGGCTTTCTGTCGCTGGCCATCTCGGCCTGGATGATGAGCCGGATGCCACCCGCGCCCGACCTGTGGGGCCACGTGCTGCCGGCGCTCGCGTTCTACGGGGTCTTCATCATGATCCTGATGCCGGTGACGGCCATGCAGACTTTCAGCGGCGTGGCGCACGACGAGTCCGTGTTCTCCAACGCGCAGCAGACCAAGAACATGCTCGGCCAGCTCGGCCAGGCGCTGGGCGTGACCATCGCCACGGTGGGCCAGCAATGGCTGACCACGCGGCACTACAGCACGCTGCATGACACCATCCACCTCAACAGCCCGCAGTTCCAGGACGCCCACGCGCGCTTCACGGCGGCGATTGCCGCGTCGTCCGATCCGGTGCGCGCCGCCGAACTCGCCACGGCGCAGATCGCGCAGGTGCTCGCGCAGCAATCCGCCCTGCTGGCCAATCTTGACCACTTCCGCGCGCTTGCCGTGGTGGCCGTGCTGGCCATCGTCGTGAGCCTGACCCAGAAGGTGATCCGCTGAGCGCCCCGCTTGCTGGCCTCGGCGCACGCCCTTCCCATTGACTGACGCATCAGATACATTGACGGCTCCTGGCTTTTCCGAGGCGCCGTGAAACACTACAACCGCGAGAACTTCCGATTGACGCAGAGCGTTGGCTTCCATCTGAACAAGGCCCGCAACGGGCTGCTGATGGAGATCGACGCGGCGCTCCGTCCGCTGGACATCACCGGCCAGCAGATGGGCATCCTGCTGTCGCTCACGCAGGGCGCGGCCAGCACGCCGCTGGAGATCAGCAAGCTGCTGGAGATCGACACCGGCCTGATGACGCGCATGCTCGACAAGCTGGAGAGCAAGGGCATGCTGCAGCGGCAGCGGAGCGAGGCAGACCGGCGCGTGGTGAACCTGATCGTGACCGACAAGGGCCGGGACGTGGCCAGCCGCGTGCCCGACATCGCCCCGGATGTGCTGAACCACCGCCTGCGCCATTTCTCGCGGGAGGAGTTCAGCGAGTTCCTGCGCCTGCTGCACAAATTCTCCGAAGCCGCCTGAGCAGCAAGGGGTGGCCCTCAGTGGGCCGCCGCAGCAGCGCTCGACATCTTGCCCTTCGCAGGCCGGGTCAGCCAGATCAACGGGATGATGGCGACGAAGATCACCGCCGAGACCCAGAAGATATCGTTGAGCCCGAGCATGATCGCCTGCGCATTCATCCCCCGTTCGAAGAACGCCACGGCCTGGTCCGGCGACAGATGCATGGCCGTCTGGATCGACTCGAGCGCGGTCGTATAGAGCGGATTGCCCGGGCCGGCCTGTTCCGCGAGCCGGGCGTGGTGGAGCACCGCGCGATCGTTCCACACCGTGGTGGCCAGCGACGTGCCGGCCGCGCCGAAGAAGACCCGCACGAAGTTCGACAAACCAGCCGCAGCCGGAATCTTCTCCGGCGGCAGGCCGGAGAGGATGATGGCCGTCAGCGGCACGAAGAACAGCGCCATCGGAATGCCCTGCAGCAGCGTGGGCAGCACCAGCGTGAAGGTATCCACGCCGGTCGTGTATTGCGAGCGCATGAAGAACACGGCGGCAAAGCCCAGGAACGCCAGCGTCGCCAGCACACGCAACTCGGCCTTCGGCAGCAGCTTGCCGACCACCGGCGCCAGCAGCACGGCAAAGATGCCCAGCGGCGCCGTGACGAGACCCGCGTTGACCGCCGGATACGCCAGGTACTGCTGCATCCACTGGGGCAGCACCACGAGGTTGGCGAAGAACAAGGCAAAGCCCACCGAGATCGCCGCCGTGCCCGCCAGGAAGTTGCGGCCCTTGAACAGGCGCAGGTCGATGATCGGGTCAGGCTCGGTCAGCTCCCAGATCACGAAGAAGACGAAGCTGAGCAGCGCCACCACCCCAAGGCCGATGATCACGGGCGAGGCGAACCAGTCGAGATCCTTGCCCTTGTCGAGCATGATCTGCAGCGACGCCACCCAGGTAATCAGCGAGGCCAGGCCGACCATGTCGATCGGCAGCTTGCGCACCGGTGATTCGCGGTCGCGATAGACCGCCCAGGTCACGGCGGCGGCGAACAGCCCCACCGGCACGTTGATGTAGAAGATCCACGCCCAGGAGTAGCTGTCGGTCATCCATCCGCCCAGCGCCGGGCCGGCAATCGGCCCCACGGTGGCCGTCATGGCCCACAGCGCCAGCGCCTGCGAACTCTTCTCCTTCGGAAACGAGCCGAGCAGGATGGCCTGCGACAGCGGAATCAGCGGCCCAGCCACCGCGCCCTGCAGGATGCGCGCGGCCAGCAGCGCGGTCAGGTTCGGCGCGATGCCGCACAGCCATGACGCCAGCACGAACAGCAGCAGCGAGCCGACGAACAGCCGGATCTGCCCCACGCGCTGCGTGAGCCAGCCGGTCAGCGGAATGGCCACGGCGTTGGCGGCGGCGAACAGCGTGATGACCCACGTGCCTTCATGGACGGACACGCCGAGGTTGCCGGAGATGGTCGGAATCGCCACGTTGGCGATCGACGAATCCAGCACGTTCATAAAGGTGGCGAGCGCCACGGCAAAGCTGCCCAGCACCAGCCTGCCGCCGGTGAGCGGCGGGGGCGGCTGGAAGGGGGTCGCGGTAGACATGATGCGGCTCCGGTTGCGGTGATGGCTGGGGGATGGCTGGGTTACGACGCGGTGCGCGCGGGGGTCTCACGCTTGCGCGCCGCGCTTTGCTCGCCGCCCTGCCCCCGGTTGCGCGCGATGATGCGGTCGATCTCGGCATCCGCTTCGGCGCCGTACTGCCGGAACACGTCCGTGCTGTACGTGGTGCGGACCGGGGCGGCGTTGCGCGTGGGGTTGCGTGTGGCGTCCAGGGCATCGCCACGCGCCTTGGTTTCCACATCCACCTGCATCGACAGCCCGATCTGCAGCGGATGGGCGCGCAGCTCGGCCGGATCGAGGGCGATCCGCACCGGCAGGCGCTGCACTACCTTGATCCAGTTCCCCGTGGCGTTCTGCGCCGGCAGGGCCGAGAACGCGCTGCCGGTACCGGCCGAGAAGCCGACCACCTTGCCGTGGTACGTCACCGTGCTGCCGTAGAGGTCGGCATGCAGTGCCACCGGCTGGCCGATGCGGATGTGCTTGAGCTGGACTTCCTTGAAGTTGGCATCCACCCAGACGCCGTCCAGCGGCACGATGGCCATCAGCGGATTGCCCGGCGCCACCCGCTGCCCCACCTGCACGGAGCGGCGCGCCACATAGCCGGTGACCGGCGCCGGCAGCGTATTGCGGGCATTGGCGAGGTAGGCGTCGCGCACACGTGCGGCGGCGGCCTCCACGCTGGGGTGGTCCGCCACGGCGGCCCCGTCGGTCAGGGCATGGTTCGAGGCGAGTTGCTGGCGGGCCGTCTCCAGCGCGGCTTCGGCGGACTTGACCGCATCGCGGGCATGGGCGATGTCCTCGACCGCCACGGCGCCGGACTCGGAAACCGCCGTGCGGCGGCGCAGATCGTCACGCACGCGCGCCACATCGGCCTCCCGCTGCCGCACGGTGGCGGCCAGCACATCGTTGTTGATATAGAGCGCGCTCACCTGCCGCACGGTCTGGCCCAGCGCGGCCTCGGCGTTGGCCAGCGCAATGCGGGTATCGGCAGGGTCCAGCGTCACGACCGGTTCGCCGGCCCGCACGACCTGCGTGTCGTCGGCGTTGACCGACACCACGGTGCCGCTCACCTGGGGCGTCAGTTGCACGAGGTTGCCGTTCACGTAGGCATCGTCGGTGTGTTCGTGGAACCGGGCCACCCCGTAGTAGTAGGCGCCATAGCCTGCGGCGGCCAGGAGCGTGGTCAAACCCAGCAGCGCCAGCAGGCGCTTGCGGGAAGACTTCGGCGCGGTGGCGGACGGCTTGTCAGCGGAGGAAGGAGTCGAGGTCATGAGAGGGTCTGTTATCGAAGGAAGGGGGCGATCAGCGGGCCGCCGCTGTCTGTTGGGTGTGGGCGACGGTCTCGACGGTCTGGGCGGTCTGGGCGGTCTCGGTGTACCCACCGCCAAGCGCGGTAGCCAGCGCGATCTGCCGGTCGCGGCGTTGCATGCGCAGGTTGGTCACCACCTGGCTGCTGGCCAGCGCCGTGGTCTGGGCGTTGAGCACGGTCAACTGCGTGGTCAGGCCGCCCTGGTACTGGGCCATCGCCAGCCGGAGCGCGCGCTGCGCGGCCTCGTCGGACCGCGTGGCGTTGACCAACTGCGCGTCCACCGCGCGGATATCGGCCAGTTGCGTGGCCACATCGGTCAGCGCCTGGATCAGCGTGTCGTTGTAGTTCGCCACCGCGAAGTCGAACTCGGCATAGCGCCCCTTGAGCTGCGCACGCAGCGCGCCGCCGTCGAAGATCGGCAGATGGATGGCCGGCCCGGCCGATGCCGTGCGGCTCGCCGCGCGCAGGAAGCGGCCCCAGCCAAAGGCATCGAGGCCGATGGCCGCGCTCAGGTTGATATCCGGATAGAACTCGGCCTTGGCCACCTTGATGTCGTGCGTGGTGGCCTCCACGCGCCAGCGCGCGGCCACGATGTCCGGGCGGCGCGAGACGAGGTCGGCGGGCAGGTTGGCCGGCAGATGGATCTCGTCGCGCACGCCAAGCGTGGGACGTGCGATGGCCAGGCCGCGATCCGGCCCCTGCCCGAGCAGCGCGCCCAGTTGATAGCGGGTGCGCTGGATATTGCCTTCCAGCGCGGAGACACTGACTTGCGCGGCGGCCAGATTGGCCTCGGCAGTGCGCAGCTCGACTTCGGTATCGAGCCCCATCTTCACCCGGCCCCGCGCCACGCGCAGCACTTCGGTGCGCTGGCCGACTTCGTCGCGCGCAATGTCGAGCAGGGCGTAGAGACGCCCCAGCTCGTTGTAGCTGCGGGCGATGGCGCTCGTCAGCGTCAGGCGCACCTGCTCGGCTTCGGCCTCGCTGGCGTGCACCGTCGACACGGCCGAGCGCAACGCCTCACGGTTCTTGCCCCACAGGTCCAGCTCGTAGCTGGCGCCGAGGAAGGCCTTGTTTTCCGATTGCCAGCTGCCGGCGAACGCGGGCGGGATAAAGGTGCTTTCGGTCAGGCGCTGGCGCGTCCAGCTATAGCCGGCCCCCACCTGCGGCAGCGTATTGGCGTTGGCGGTTTCGCTGAACGCCACCGCCGCCGCCACGCGGGCGCGGGCCTTGTCGAGTGTCGGGCTGTCTTTCAACGCTTCCGCGATCAACGCCTTGAGTTGCGCATCCCCGAACTGGTCGGCCCAATCCGCCGCGGGCCATCGGCCCTGCTCCGCCGGAAGGCTCTGCGTGGTGGCGTATTGGCCGGGCTGCGCCATCTGGCGGTCGCTTCGGATGCCGGCATAGTTCGCACAGCCCGCCAGCACCGCGACCACGAGGGTCGACAGCACTGGCCTGGCCAGGCGACTCACCCCGCGCGGCATTCCCTTAGATTGCTCGAACATTATCTGACCTGTCAGTTAATCATGCAAAAAAGTGGCGCAGCGTGGGCTTTTCGTACAATTTGGCCGTGCTGCGCGTTATTTGCCTGAACAATAATTGACAGGTCAGCAAAAAACAAGCCTTAATTGGACTTTGTGCGTGCACGGTGACGAAGGCGACAATAAATGCCTGATATGTCACTTATGTGGCAGTAACGTGTCCGTCATCTCAGTCGTTCCGGTTTAGCGCTACCATCTGAACCGAATTCCCGCCGCAGAACATCAGATTCGCACTTCCCGTCCTACCCATGCCCCACGCCATCGAAGTCCCCCTGTCAACCGTCGACAAATGGCAAGACATTGTCAATCTGCTCGCCGAGATCATGTGCGTGCCGTCCGCGCTGATCATGCGGACCAAGGCACCCAATATCGAAGTGCTGGTATCGAGCCATTCGGAGGGCAATCCTTATGAGGCGGCCGAAACCGCCCCGCTGGATACGGGGCTGTATTGCGAGACCGTGATGGAGACCCGCCAGCCGCTGCTGGTGCCGGATGCCCTAGCGGACGTGGACTGGAATGCCAACCCGGATATCAAGCTGGGCATGATCTCGTACATGGGGCTCCCGATCAGCTGGCCCGATGGCGAAGTGTTCGGCACGATCTGCGTGCTCGACCGGAAGAAGAACGCCTACAGCAACCAGTTTCTCCGGCTGCTGTCGATGTGCCGGGACATCCTGCAAGCCGACCTGAACATGCTGATGGCCTTGAGCGGCCAGCTTGCGGAAAGCCAGGCCAGGATCCGGCGCCTGGTGGACGCCGACATCATCGGCATCTTCCTCTGGGAGGTGGACACCCAGGTCATCGTCGAGGCCAATGACGCCTTCCTGCGGATCGTCGGCTACGACCGCGAGGATTTGCGGTCGCGCGGCATGCGTTGGACCGCGATGACCCCGCCGGATTGGCTTGAGGTGGATCTGCGAGACCGGTTGCCGGTACTCAAGCGCAGCGGCCGCCTGCAACCGTTCGAGAAGGAATATTTCCGCAAGGATGGCAGCCGGGTGCCGGTGATGATGGGCGTGGCCCGGTTCGAGGACGGCGGCAAGGAGGGGGTCGCGTTCGTGCTGGATTTGACCGAACGCAAGCTCGCCGAAGCCGACGCCCGCGAAAGCGAGCGCCGTTACCGGGAAACCCAAAGCGCGTTGGCGCACGTCAACCGGGTCACGACCATGGGGCAGCTCACGGCCTCCATCAGCCATGAGCTGAAGCAGCCGATCGGCGCCTGTGCGATGAACGCCAGCGCGGGCCTGCGCTGGCTCGCGGCGCAACCACCGAATCTGGAAGAAGCGCGCCTCGCCTTCGAGCGGATCAACAAGGACGCCCGGCAGGCCAGCGACATGATGAGCCACATCCGCGACCTGTTCAAGAACGCCCCGCTGCAAAAGGAGGGGGTGCAGATCAACGAGGCGATTCGCGAAGTCATTACCCTGACGCGCGGCGAAGTCGTTCAGCATGGCGTGGCGGTGCAGATGCAGCTCGCGGAGGATCTGCCGCCGGTCAAGGGTGATCGTGTCCAGCTGCAGCAGGCCATGCTGAACCTGATCATGAATGCCGTGGAAGCGATGAGCGCCGTGGACGACGGCCCCCGGGAACTGACGATCCGCACCGCCGCCGATGCGGGACATGCCGTGGTGGTGACGGTACGCGACTCCGGACCGGGTGTACCGCCCGAGCACGCGGTGCGGCTCTTCGAACCGTTCTGCACGACGAAGTCCAGCGGCATGGGCATGGGCCTGACGATCTGCCGATCGATCATCCAGGCCCATGGCGGCACCCTGGAACTCTGCGAGAACGAGGCGCGTGGCGCCGTGTTCCGGTTCACGGTGCCCACGCTCGACGCCTAGCGCGCGTTCCCGGCAATCATCGCCGTGATCTCGGCGGCGTCCATCCCCGTCTCCCCCAGCACCTCGGCCGTGTGCTCGCCCAGCGCCGGCGCCGGGCGGTGGATCGCGGTCGGCGTTTCGGAGAACTTCGCCGTCGGCCGGATCTGGCGGATCGGCCCGACCACCGGATGCGTGGAGTCCTCGAACAAACCCACTTCGCGCAGATGCGGATGCGCCGGCAGGTCGTCCAGGCCGTAGATCGGCGTGGCGGGGATGTCCATCCGCTCGCACATCGCCATCCATTGCGCCGTGGTCCGCTCGGGCGCCAGTTCGCGCAGGTGGCCGTACAGCGCCTGGATATGCGCATTGCGCGCGCGCCGGCTGGCGATGTCGTAGCGGCTGGCGAGGTCGTTCCGGCCCACTTCGGCAAAGAAGGCATGCCAGTGCTTCTCGGTGTACGGCAGCAGACTCATCCAGCCGTCGGCGGTGCGCACCGGCTTGCGCCCGCCGCCGAGCAGCCGCGCGTAGCCGGCCTTGCCCGGGTTGTCCGGGAACGTCATGCCGCCCATATGCTCGGTCAGCACGAAGGCGGTCATGGTTTCCAGCATCGGCACCTCCACGTACTGCCCCGCGCCATGCCGCTCGCGATGGAACAGCGCCGCCAGCACCGCGTTGGCCACCGCCAGCCCTGTGGTCTTGTCCGCGATCAGGCTCGGCATGTAGTCCGGCGCGGCACCATCCCCCGACGCCGCCCCCACGAAACCACACGCAGCCTGGATGATGTCGTCGAACGCCGGCTTGTCGCGGTGCGGCCCGTCCTGGCCAAAACCGGTGGCGGCGCAATAAACGATGTCCGGCTTCAGCGCCGCCACGGCCGCGTAGCCAAGGCCAAGCCGCTCGATGGCACCGACGCGCATGTTGTGGATCAGCACGTCCGCGGTCGGGATCAGCCGCTCCAGCGCCTCGCGTCCGGCCGGGCTTTTCAGGTCGAGCACGATGGAGCGCTTGTTGCGGTTCAGGGCGAGGAAGATCGAACTCATGCCCACGTGGTGCACCACGCCGTTGGCCCGCATCAGGTCGCCTTCGGGCGCCTCCACCTTGATCACGTCGGCGCCCATGTCGGCCAGCAGCTGCGTGGCCATCGGCCCCAGCACGACTGAGGACAGGTCCAGCACCCGCACGCCATGCAGCGGGCCGATGGCGGCCGGCGCGTTGGGCGTCGATCGATCGCTCTTGGCAGTCCGCTCCATGCTCAGCGCCCCTGGAATTGCGGCAGGCGCCGCTCGGCCATCGCCGCCACGCCCTCGCGGAAGTCCTCGCTGGCGAACTCCTTCAGCTGCGCCGCCAGCTCCTGCCGGTTGCCCTCGACGATGCGGTCCGCCAGCCCCTGCCGCAGCGTGGCGCGGGTGCTGCGCACAGCCATCGGCGCGGAAATGGCGATCTCCGCCGCCAGTGCGTGGGCCTGGGCCAGTTCATCGCCGGGCTCGGCCAGCACGTCGGCCAGCCCGATCTCCACGGCACGCGCGCCATCGATGCGCCGGCCCGTGTAGAACAGCAGTGCCGCCTGCTGCTCGCCGATCAGGCGCGGCAGCGTCACGCTGAGGCCGAAGCCCGGATGGAAGCCGAGCCGGTTGAAATTCACGCTGAAGCGCGCGTCGCGGCTCGTCACGCGGAAATCCGCAACCAGCGCCAGCCCCACGCCGGCGCCAACGGCCGGGCCATGCACGGCGGCCACGATCGGCTTGGCCGTGCGGAACAGGCGCATGGCCTGCCGGTAGAACGGGCTCGGGTCGCGCGCCACGCTGCTGTCCTGCGCGCCGAAGTTGGCGCCGGCGCAGAACGCCTTGCCCTCCGCCGCCAGCACGATGGCGCGGCATTCGGGCGTCTCGTCGAGCGCGGCGAAGGCTTCGGCCAACTGCGTCATGCACGCCTCGTCCACATAATTGTGCGGCGGACGGCGCAGCGTCACCTGCGCCACATGGCCTGTCATGGCGACCTGGACCACGTCGGTGGAAAGCTCGGACACGGGACGTTTCGTATGCATGGGGGTGTCTCCTTCGGTTGGATGGCGCCGATCAGGCGCACGAATAGTGGGTTATGTCTGGATCGATATACACTGCGGGGGTCCACCGGACGCACCCCGCCAGGGGCGATGCCCGGCCTCAACTTACAAAATCTAGGGACATCGATGGAGCAAGGAGACAGCCTCGCCGGACCGGGCGACACCACGGGCGACACCACGGGCGGCCGACGCCTGCCGCTCGCGGACCTGCGCAAGAAGGACCTCAACCTGCTGGTGGTGCTTGCCGCACTGCTGGAGAGCAACAGCGTGAGCGAGGCCGCCAAGCGGCTCGACAGCACCCAGCCGTCCACCAGCCGCATGCTGGAGCGACTGCGCGACGAAATCGGCGATCCGCTGCTGATCAAGAGCGCGCTGAAGATGCTGCCCACGCGCCGCGCCCAGGAACTGCAGCCGCTGCTCGAAAACGTGCTGCGCCAGATCGAGCAAATCTACACCCAGGCGGCCGACTACGATCCGGCGCTGGAAACCGGCTCCTACGCCATCGGCATCAACGACTCCCTGCAGGCCGTGATCGCGCCCGGCTTCCTGGAGGCGCTGCGCCAGACCGCGCCGCGTGCGCGCGTGCGCATGCAGCCGGTGCCGATGCCGAGCGGCGTCAGCGCGCTGTCCAGCGGCGCCATCGACGTCATGGTGGCCTTCCACCCGGCCGAGGAGCACGAATCGCTGCGCGCGGAGCTGCTGTTCAACGCCCAGTTCGGCTGCCTGTGCGCCACCGACAATCGCCAGATCGGCGACCATCCCACGCCGGCCGACCTGACGCCGCTGCCCTGCCTCGATGTCTCGCAGTTCGGCCTCGTGACCAAACTGATCGACCGATACTTCGGCGCCCACGGCACCACGCGCAACATCGTCGGCACGCTGACCAGCTATCTGGCCGTGCCGGACGCCGTGGCGGGCACCGCCATGTACGCGATGGTGCCCGGCTACCTCGCCCCGCTGCTGTGCCGCCATCCCGGCGTGCGCTTCGCGCCAGTGGTGGACCCGCTGCTGACCGTGCCGGTGCACCTGTGCTGGCACAACAACGTCCACACGCACCCCTTCGTGTCGGTGCTGCGCACGCTGCTGACGCAGGCCGCCGCGCCGCTGGCGCACTGACGTCCCGGGGTGTCCATGGCGGCTGCGCCCCATCGCGGCTACTCCGGACGGATGCCCGCCGCCTGCGCCACCCGGCGGAAGCGCGCCATCTCGGTCTGGTGGAAGCTGCGCATCGCGTCGGGGTCGTAGGGCATCAGGCTCGACCCCGAACGCGCGACGTAGGCGGCGGACTCCGGCGTCTTCAGGATGGCCTGCATCGTCGTGGCCAGCCGGGCGACGATATCGTCCGGCGTCTGCGCGCGCACGTAGAACGACACCCAGCTGTACTGGATGTAGTCCGGATAGCCGCTCTCGCGCACCGTGGGCACGTCCGGCAGCTCCGGATGCCGGCGCTCGCCGGACACCGCCAGCGCGCGCAGCTTGCCCTGCTTCAGCAGCGGCAGCGCGCCCCCGGTATCGACCAGCGCCAGGTCAAGCTGGCTGCCGAGGATGTCGGACATGATCTGCGCCTGGCCCTTGTACGGGATATTGGTGAAGCGGATGCCCGCGAGCGAGCCGAACCACACTGCCGCGAGCTGGTAGCCGGCGGAGTAGGTGCCCACGTTGAACGGCCGCTCCTGCTTCTTCGCGGCGGCGGCCAGATCGCCCATGGTCTTCAGCGGCGACGTCAGCGGCACCACGAACACATTCATATTGCGGCTCAGGCCCGCCACCGGGCGCAGATCGGCGACGGGGTCATAGGGCAACTGCTTGATGACGAGGGGATTGACCGACATCGGCGAATTGCTGGCCAGCAGGATCGTGTAGCCGTCCGCCGGCGCGCTCTTGAGCGCCTGGATGCCGATGACGCCATTGGCCCCGGGCCGGTTCTCCACCACGACCGCCTGGCCGAGTTCGCGCGCCAGCGCCTCGCCGTAGAAGCGCGCCGAGGCGTCCGAGCCGCTGCCGGGCGTGAACGGCACGATGATCCGCAAGGGCTTCGAGGGGAAGTCCTGCGCGCGCTCGCCCGCCTGCGCCGTCGGCGCGTAGGCGAGCAGCGTGGCGGCCACCCCGGCCAGCATCGTCTTCAGCCATGTCATGGTGTCTCCCCGTGTGTCGTCTGAAGGCTAGGCCGCCGCGGCGGTCAGGTCCGCCCACAGCGCATCGCCGCCGCGCGCAATCGCACGCCGGCCAATCTCGGCCGCCCAGTACGCCTCGGTGCCGCACTCGGCACGCCAGGCCCACACGCGCCGCGTGGATTGGTGCAGCGAATGCTCGTGCGTGAAGCCGATCGCCCCATGCACCTGATGCGCGATGGCCGCCGCGCGGCCGGCGGACTGCCCGCAGATCACCTTGGCGACCATCGCCGCCTGGGTCCAGTCGCCGGCATCGACCGCCGCGCAGGCGGACGCCACGGCCATGCGCGCGGCCACGGTCTCGTTGGCGAGGATGGCCAGTTGCTGCTGCACCGCCTGGAACTTGCCGATCGGGCGGCCGAACTGCGTCCGCTCGTTCGCGTACTGCACGGTCTGGTTCAGGATGCGCTCCAGCAGGCCAGCGATGCCGATCGCCCGCGTCAGCGCGCCGAGTGCCTGTGGCGCCGCTGGCCATCCCGCCGGATCGCCGCGCACGGCCGCGCTGTCCGGCACGCGCTGGAAGGTGAGCCGGTCGCGCGGTTCGTTGGCGAGGTTCACGCCGGTCTCCACCGCAGCGGCGCCGGTCGCGGCGAGCAGCCAGAGCGGCGCCTTGGTCTCGGCATCGATCGCGCGGATCAGCACATGGCCCACGTAGCGGCCCCACGGCACCGCTACCGCGCCATCGAGTGCCCATCCATCGTCATGCAGACAGGCGCTGACGGGCGCGGCGAGATCGGCAAGGCCGATGGGGCCGCCCGGCATCGCCACGCCAAGCTGGTTCAGGACCCAGCCTGCCACTGCGGTGTCCAGGAACGGCGCCGGGGCGTTGGCGCCGGCCAGCAGCACCGGCAGGCCCTCGGTCCAGCTGGCCTGCGCGCCCTCGTCCGCTTCCGGCACGAAGAGGCGGGTCAGGCCGCTGGCCTCCACCTGGTCCCACAGTTCGGCCGGCCACAGGCCGTGTTCCATCGCGTCGATCCGGGCCGGCGTCACGGCATCGGCAAAGAGACGGCTGGCGCTGTCCGCCAGCATGCGTTCGAGTTCGTTCATCGGACCCCCAGTCCCTTGGCAATGATGCCGCGCAGGATTTCGCGGGTGCCGCCGCGCAGCGAGAAGGACGGCACAACCTGTGTCAGATAGCGGTGCGTGGCCGCGAACGGCGACGCGCTCCCCTGCAGGGCATCCCCGAACAGCTGGTGCGCCACCTCGGGAATTCGCTGTTCGAACAGCGCGCCAAGGTCCTTGACGTTGGCGGCGGCCACCTGCGGGTTTTCCCCGCGATTCAGCATGGCCGCAATGCCGCGCGACATCTGCCGCAGGGTGGTCAGTTCCGCCACCAGCAGGCCCAGCTCCGTGGCCTGGCGGCTGTCCGCGGCGTCGGCGTGATCGAGCATCTGGGGCAGCAGCGCGTAACTGCTCAGGTAGCGCTCGGGGCCGCTGCGCTCGAACGTCAGCTCGGCCGTCACCTGCGCCCAGCCGTCGCCTTCCTTGCCGATCAGCATGCGGTCCGGCACGAAGACATCGGTAAACACCACCTCGTTGAAGCCCTCCTCGCCGGAGAGGCTGCGGATCGGCCGCACCTGCAGGCCCGGCGAGTTCATGTCGACGAGGAACTGCGACATGCCCTTGTGCTTCTCGTCGGCGCCGCGATCGGTGCGCACCAGCGCAATCATGTAGTGCGAGCGGTGCGCGTTGGAGGTCCAGAGCTTGGTGCCATTGATGACCCAGCCGCCTTCCACGCGGTCGGCGCGGGTGCGGATCGAGGCGAGGTCGGAGCCCGAGTCGGGCTCGCTCATGCCGATGCAGAAGTAGACCTCGCCACGGGTGATGCGCGGCACGATCTCGGCGGCGACGGCCGGATCGGCGTAGCGCATCAGCAGCGGTCCGCTCTGGCGCTCGGCCACCCAGTGGCCGCCGACCGGCGCGCCGGCGGCGAGCAGTTCCTCAAGGACCACGTAGCGTTCGAGCATCGAACGCCCCTGGCCGCCGAACTCGCGCGGCCAGGTCATGCCGATCCAGCCCTGCGCGCCGAGCGCCAGGCTGAACTCGGCATCGAAGCCGCTCCAGCTCTTGGCGCGCAACGGGCGCGGCCGGTCCGGCATGACCCGGGCGAGAAATGCCCGCACCTCGGCCCGCAATGGTGCCAGCGGCCCATCGGGCTCGGCTGGGCGGATCACTATCCTGGCGGCTGTGTCCACGCTGTCTCCTGTCGTTATCATGTGTCGCGTTGCCGGGGGCCCCGCGAAAGTGACGACGAGATTAGCAAGCCGCAGACGCCGCACCTATCGCACGGACGGCATATCCGAAATGCGTGCGATAGGTGCGGCGCGCCCGAGGCATGGTTTTCCCGTAGCCGGACCTATGCCTGCGCGGCGCATACCGGCCCGCGCATAACGGATATGCCCCGCCGAGCCTTGCCTCGGTGCGGCGCGAGCCAGTAGGCTCTTCCTCCATCAAACGACGACGGATCACCGTTGCGGAGGAGACCACCATGAGACACCGACACGACAAGGTTCGCGCCATCCCTCACCAAACCCGGCGTCGTACGCTGCACACGCTGGCCACCCTGGCGGCGGCCATCGGGCTGGCGCCGCTGGCTGCCCTCCCCGCCCTGGCGCAGGGCGATGCCGCCAGCTTCCCCAACCGGCCCGTGAAGTTCATCGTGCCGTTTCCGCCGGGCAGCGGCACGGACACTGGCGCGCGCATCTTCGCCAAGAAGATCGGCGACCTCACCGGCCAGCCGGTCACGGTGGAGAACAAGCCGGGTGGCAACGGCTTTATCGGCGTGCAGACCGCGCTCAACGCGCCGGCCGATGGCTACACGGTCTTCATCGGCAGCAACTCCACGCTCTCCACCAACGCCGCCACGTTCCGCAAGCTGCCCTATGACCCGCTGACCGACTTCGCGCCGATCAGCCTGCTGACGCGTGGCCCGTGCCTGATCATCGTGCCGCCAAACTCGCCGTACAAGAACGTCGAGGAGCTGGTCGCGGACGGCAAGAAGCGCCCCGGCGCGCTCAACTACGCGAGCGGGTCGATGTCGTACACGCTGTATTCGGAATGGCTCAATGACATGACCGGCATGCGCTCCACCGGCATCAACTACAAGGGGGCGGGCGATGCGATCAACGTGACGCTCTCCGGCACCGTGGACTTCGCGGTGGTGGACGCCAGTGGCGCCATCGAGCTGGTGAAGAGTGGGAAGCTGCGCGCGCTGGCGTACACAGCCCCGCAGCGCACCCACCTGCTGCCCGATGTGCCGAACGCGCAGGAGGCGGGCATTCCGCAGTTCCTGGCCTACAACTGGGTGGCTGCGGCGGTCTCGGCCAAGACGCCGCCGGAGCTGGTGCGCCGCTGGGCCACGCTGTTCCACCAGGCGGCAGAGACACCGGAACTCAAGGACTACTACAAGCGACAGTCCACGACGGTCATCATGTCCAGCCCGGCCGAGATGCGCCAGTACCAGCAGGAGGAAATCCAGCGCTGGAAGCAACTGGCTTCCCGCGCTGGCATCCCCCTGCAGTAAGGGTCGCAGTCAGGGCCGCTGTACGGTCCTTTAGCGCTCCAGGTTCTTGCGCTCCGTGGCGGTGAGCATGCGCAGCTGCGATTCGCCCAGGTCCATCTGCCCCAGCACCTGCACCACGCCTTGCGGATCGTACTTCGGCGGCGTGGCGCTGGCGCCTTCGCGTCCTCGCGGCGCGTAGGCGCCAGCGCTGCCGTCGCCCTCATTGCCGTTGCCGAGCACCCGCACCGTGAACACCGACGGCAAGCCCTGGCGCGCCGCGGCGCGGTCGCGCTGCACGGCATCCTGCGCCGCGCTGGCCGCCTGCGACGCCGCCGCGCTGGCGTTGCTCAACGCCCCCACGTTGATCGCCGCCACCACCGGCATGCCCGCCGCCTTGCCCTGCACCTGGATGTTCTCCGCATTGACCACCCGCAGCGCCGCCAGATTGACGTTGCCCGAGACCCGGATACCGGCCTCGCCCGCGTCGATGGTGCCGAGCGGCGCAATCAGGTCGATATCGCCCGGCGGTACTTCCGGGATCGGGTTCAGCGTGGCGATACCCGCGCCCGTATTCGGCGTGGTCGGTGACAGCGCCACCAGACCGATATCGTCATAGGTACGCCGCTGCGGCGTGTAGACCACGGTGGACTTGGAACCGCGCCCGGCGTTGATATCGCCCTGCGCCGACCAGCCGAGGATATTGCCGCCGAAGGTCGTGAAGATGCGGCTCTGGCCCAGCAGGATACTGTCGCGGGCATACATCTGGATCTCGCCCGCGCCCTGCGTCAGCACGCCGGAACCCTCGCCCGGCACGAAGCCGCCGTCCACGCCGACCAGCGTCCGGCCACCCGGCGTGAACACGCTGATGTCGCCGCCGAAGTCGGTGTGGATGCCGGCATCGAGCACGTCGTAGAACGGCACGCTGCCGGGGCTGCCCGCAGCCAGCCACTCGGCCTTGCTCAGGTACTTCGTGCCCGGTTTGGGACGCGTGGTGAAGCGCCCGTCCAGGTTGTCCTGCCCGCTCTGGTAGAACCGCGCGCTGCTGAACATCGTCAGGTCGCCCTGATAGTCACCCTGAGCGTCCGCCGCCTGCCCCGGGAACAGCGTGGCGATGGCCTCGCGGCCCCGCAGGTAGCTGCCCGCGCGCGGACCGGTGGCGTCGTTGAACTCGCGGCCCGAGGCCTTGAGTTCCGCGTAATACACGTTGCGCAGGTAGGCGCGCTGCTGTTCCGGCGGCAGCGCGGCGAGGAACTGCCGCGCGTCCATGGTGGCGGCATCGAAATGCACGCCCAGCCCGTTGCTGCCGCCGAAGCGGTCCGTCAGCCAGTTGACCAGGTGTAGCTGGCCGGCCAGTCCGTATTCGCGCTGCAGGTCGCGGCTGGGCGCCGCGGTGCCGGCGGCCAGCGCCGCCTTGCGCGACTGGTCCAGCTCGGCCTGCCGGGCGGCCAGGAAGGCCGGGGCGCCGGCCTCGTCGCCGGTGTAGCCGAACTCGGCGCGCAGCCAGTCACCCAGCGTCAGCTTGCCGCCGTAGGTGGTCACGGCCTTGCCCGGCTGATCGGCCAGCGGGCGCCCGCTGTCGGCCTGATTGGCCGCATCCAGGTAGCGCGCGGCGAAGGCGTCGAAGCCCAGCCCGTCGAGCCCCTTGGCGCCCACGCCGGCGGCCACGGCAATCGCCGCGCCGTTCGAGCGGTCGTGCTGCGCCGAACCAGCCACCGCGCCGATGCTGCGCAGCTCGCCCTTGTCCGCCAGGTAGAGATCACGCCCGGCGGTCACTTCCAGCAGGCCGGGGCCCGCCACATAGAAGCTGCCGCCCCGGATGTCGCGGCCCGCCGAGATCACCGAGATGTCATCGTCGTTGCCATGCACGATCAGGTTCCCGCGCGTGGTGGCGATCGTGTTCCGGGTGGGCCGCAGCGGCGCGTCGGGCTCGGAGCTGTAGTACTGGCCGAACCAGCCCAGCGCGTCTTCCGGTGCCATCGCAAAGGTACCCAGCGGCGTGCCGGCGTTGACGATATCGCGCCCCGCGCGGATCGCCACCGGCCCGCCCCCCTCGTACAACGGGCTCTGGGTGCCTACCGTGCCCGTCAGGCTGCCCACGTAGATGATGGTGCCGGTGCGCAGGCCGACGATATCGCCCGCGTTCGCATAGAAGCGCGCGGGCGGCTGCCCCTCGCGGGTATAGCCGGATGCGGTGGGCGACGTGAGGCTGAACAGCGGATACGCCTGCTCGCTCTCCACCCCCTTCGAGAACAGCACGCTGGGCGCCAGACCCTGCGGGTCGATATTGCCGACCACGTGCTGGCCGTACCACGCGGTACCGACCACGCCGAGGAAGCCGGGGTTGAACGGGCTCGGCAGCAGCGTGGGATTGGCGCCGGACTGGGTCACCGAGTAGCCGGCGGCGTAGATCGAATTGCCAGCCAGCAGCTCCAGCGCGCCGGTGCCCGTCACCGCGAAATGCGGGCTCACCGGCGAAGGTGCCAGGATCAGGCCGACCGGCGACTGCTCCGGACTGTTGTTGCTGACCCGGCCGGAACTCGCGTTGCCGTAGTACAGGCTGCCGTTGGGCGCCGCCGCGCGCAGGATCGACGGCATCACGAAGCGGCCGTCGGTGGCGCTGTGGTTGCTGCGGTCCCGGTCGTCCGTCCACGACGTGGACGGCGTCAGGTTGCCGCCGGCGCTGAACAGGTCGATGGCGGTGGACGGCGTCCACAGCGAGAACCAGCTCCAGCCCTCGCCATCCTGCGCGGTGCCGTCGAGCGTGAACGGCGTGCCGTTGTGGAACTGGGCCACGCGGCCCGGATCCGCCACGCCGCCGAGGACCAGGTCCCCGCGCGACTCGATGCGCACGCCGGCATCGCCCACCACCAGCACCGGCCCGCCGCCCGCGATGGACGAGGTGGCCACATAGGGCTGGTAGGCGCGCGTCTCCATCGGATCGGCACGGTCGTAGCGCAGCTCGATGCCGCCCACGGCGCCGGCTTCCAGCCGCAGCGCGCCGCGCAGGTTGACGAACGTGCTGTTCAGGTCCAGGCGCGGATTCGAGAAGCGGGTCAGCGGCGTGATCTCGCCATTGCTCTCGGGCTGGTTGCGGACTTCCGCCACCGGGTTCAGGCCGCCGCCGATGCGGATGTCGAGGTCGCCCCCGCCGGTCTGCGTCAGCGTGCTGCCATCGGCCGAGACGCGGCCCGTGCTGCCCACGGCCAGCACCAGACCCTGGCTCCGCGAGAGCACCGGCGCGCCATTGCCCATGCGCGATTCCAGCATGCCGGCGTTGCCGCCGGCTTCCATCACCAGATTGCCGCCGCCGAGCGTGCCGATACCGGTGAAGCCCACCAGGAACGGCAGGGTGCCCTGCACCGCGTACTGGTCGTCCTTGGCCGCCACATAGCTGCCGAAGTTGACCCACCACGCCGTGGGCACGCCCTCGCCGGGCGCTGCCGCGCTGCCGGTGCCCTGGCGCCACAGCCAGCCGCCCACGGCCGAGGTGTCGAAGTGGATGCGCATCTGGCCGAGCGCGTCGTCGTTGCGGATAGTGCCCGGCTTGGTGCCGATGATGTCGCCGCGCACATCGCCCTGCGCGCGCACCAGCACGTTGCCGCCGTGCTCGGGATACCACGCCTGGTACGTGCTCTGCGCGCCGCCGTTGATAAACGGTTCGAGGTAGGCGCCGTTAGCGCCCAGCAGCGTGCCGTCCGCGCCCCTGGCGCGCGCCTGGTTATAGGCCGCACCCACGCCGGCCGCCTGCGTGCCGGCGGTATAGACGCCGAACGGCGAGGTCATGGTGAAGTCGGCCGCGGCCAGCAGGTCGAGGTCGCCGGTGCCGGTGCGCAGCACGCTGAACATCTGCTGGCGCCCCGGCATCATCTTGTCCTCATAGACCGGCGGCGTGCCATCGGCGATCTTCTCGACGAGGATGCCGAGGCCCAGGTCGTTGAGCCCCGCCACTGCTTCCTCACCGCCATACGCCTCGAGGTTGATCGGCGTGCCCGGCACTTCGCCGAACATCCAGGCCTCCGGCCCCCAGATGTACTGGCCCGGGATGCCCGTGCCCGGCTTGAGCACGGTCTGCTGGGCCAGCCCGTAGTGGGTATCGGCCAGCAGGAGCTGCCCGCGCGTGCTGCGCGGCTGCAGCGCGCGGGTGTCGGCCGCCGTGAGGTCGGCGCCGCCTACCAGCCGCATCGACCACGCCTGCGAGCCCTGCTCCAGCATCGGCGCCAGCGCCCAGGTGCGGCCCTGGTTGCCGCTGGCATCCGCGTCGCGCATCAGCACGGTGGTGGCGTCGCCGGGCAGCTTCACCACGGTTTCGGCCGGGATCATGGCGCCCTTGCGCAGCATCAGGTCACCCGCCAGCACCACGCCGTTGACCGGGCCGTAGGTGGGCATGTCCACCACGGCGCCATCGGGGAACGGCAGCGGCACGCCGGCCGGCCACGTCATGGCCGCCACATGCGCGGCGCCCGGCAGGCGGTTGCCCGCGTCGAGCTGCATGCCGGTGGTCAGCGTGAGCGCGGCAGACAGTACCGTGCCGGCCGGATGCACCACATTGCCCGCGCCGTCGCGGATGGCGCCGCCCAGCACGGTGCCGGCCGGCAGCACGAGGTCCGCTGTCAGCGTGGCGCGCGTGGGCAGCTCGGTGCCGGCGCGCAGGCTCATGGCCTGGATCGGCAAGGCGTAGTTGAGCGCGCGGCCCGGCTGGAAGAAGGTGCCGTCGGCCAGCGTGACCTTGCCGTCGGTCGGCACCACCACGTCGCCGCCCCAGGGCACGCGGCCCTTGACCAGCATCCAGCCGTTGTCGTCCGGCGTGACGGGCAGCGCGGCGCCGTCGAAGCCATCGGACACGCTGCCAAAGATCTTGAAGTCCCCGCCGGCACGCATCACCAGCGCGCCCGCCTCGCCGGAGCCGCGCACGCCGGTCTGCTGCGTATGCGGGTTGACGCTCGCGTAGCGGTAGCCGGACAGGTCGATATCCCCGTCGATATGCAGGTCGCCATCGGGCGTGATCGAGACGATCTCCACGCCCGGGCGCAGGTGGAACGCGTCCGCGTAGGTACGCAGCCCGGCCAGCCTGCGGGTCATCAGGTCGCCGTTGGCCAGCGCGTTGCCCATGAAGGTCAGGCTCGCCGCGTGCTTCTGGTCCAGGTAGCCCTGGGTGATGGACTGGTAGTCGCGCCCATCGGCCGTGCCGCCGGAGACCAGCGGCGCGTCGTTGTAGGTCTGGAACGCGTTGACGGTGATCGCGCGCGCGCCGTCGATGCGCACGCTGCCTGATGCGTCGATGTCGACGTCGTTGCCGGTGGCGCCGCCCAGCCGGCGGGCGCTCAGCTCCACCGTGCCGAGCGACAGCGGCGTGCCGTCGGTGCCGGCGCGCACGTCCATGCGCGCGCCGTCCGCCAGCGTCAGCCGGCCTTGGCCCGCGTTGATGTCGATCATGGCGCGGTTGGGCGCCTCGATCACCTGCCCGTAGCTGTCCACGCGCAGCACGCGGCCATGGGCGTCCAGCAGCGCGCCGCCGCCAATCGTCACGCCATCGCGCGCGGCCAGGCGGATGCTGCCGACCTGCTCGCCGCTGGCGTCCACGATGCCGTTGACTACCAGCCGGCCGCCATCCACCGAGACGCTGATCTCGCGCGCCTTCAGTTCGTCGCCCACCGTCAGGTCGCCCTGCTTGATCTGGAAGTTGCGGCCGCCGGTGACCCCGCCCGCCGTCAGGCGCTGGTTGAGGCCGATGAAGTCGGCCACGTGCTGGCCGCGAATGTCGGCGCCGCCGGCCGCGTACGGCACCCACGTGCCGCCCGCATCGTAGTAGCCGGTGCTGCCGCCGGCGATGGCACCGCGCAGGTCCACCGTACCCGCGCCAGCCCCCACCGCCACGGCGGTGAGCTTGCCGGCGCGGTTCTCCAGCGCGGAGAGGTCGATGCGCGAACCAGCCGTCTGCAGGATGTTGCCGGACTGGCTTTCCAGCACCACGTCGCCGCCCCAGCTGTACTTGCTGACGTCGAAGAAATCGACCTTGCGGCCGGCGAGGTCCAGCCGGGCGCCATCGCCGAGCACGACATCGCCCTCGGCGGACACCGTGAGCTTGCCGCTGGGCAGCGCCACGGTGGTGTCGAGTGCCACGCTGCGTCCGGCGAGCGAGACTTCCGCGCCCAGCGCGGCAATCAGCTCCGCATTCGTCAGCGCGGGCGCGGTAGCCCCGGCAGGCGCGGCCACGTTCACCGCGCCGCCCGCGCGGATCTTGTTGACCGAGCCTGCCGCGCCGGTCAGCAGCGGCGTGTGGATCGTCAGGTCGCCGCCGTTGTAGGCGTAGGCGTTAATGGCTGCATCCCAGGCGCCGCGCGTCTGGTAGACCGCGAGCGAGCCGGTCTGGTTGGCCGTGACGCGTTCGCTGGCGTTCAACTCCACGCCGCCGAAGCCGAGCACCAGCCGGTCCATATCGTGGATGGTGTCCGGACGGGTGCCCGGGCCGTAGCCGAATTCGATCTGGCGGGCATCGACGATGAACTGCCCGCTGCCGTTGCCGGCGCCACCGGCCGCCACCTGCCCCGGCGCGGTGTTGGTGCCGTTCCAGACCAGCGTGTCGGTACGGATGCGGGCGCGGGCGTCGGCGTCTCCCAGGCCGTAGATGGCCGGGGTGGTCAGCACCAGCCGTTCCAGCGAGGACTTGCCAGTGGCAGGGTCGATGGTGGACAGTTCGATCGAATCGTAGAAATTGACCGCGTCGCGCGCCGTCAGCACCAGATTCTCCAGTGCCGGCGCGCCCGCGCTGGTGTCGCCGCGCAGCAGGCGGTCCAGCACGCCCTGGTTGAGGGTCAGCCCCGGGGTCAGGGCATTGCGCGCTGCCATGGCCGCCAGCGACGCCTCGCTCCCCACGTTGATGCCGCCGACAGCCAGCGTCAGGTTGCGCGTGCCGTAGCGCGCCGTGTCGCGCAGCTCGAAAGTCTGGTCGGTGGCGGCCGCGATGGTGCCTTCCGAATAGAGCTGCGTGGTGCCGTTGCAGACGGCGCCCGCCGCGCAGGCGCCAATGTCGATGCGGCCCGGGCCCTGCGCCGGGTCATTGCCGATGGCAGGCGGCAGCAGGTCCAGCCAGCCGTTGGACACCGCCAGCACGGACAGCCGGGCCGGATCGTAGACGTAGCCGTCCATGGAATCCCACGCGGCCTTGCCCTGCCCGAGCGTGTTGATGCCCGCGCCCTGCTCGATGACGATGCCGCCGGACTTGGCGCCGGTGACGAGGAACACCTCGCCGGCCTTGAGCACCGCGCCTTCGCGCAGCACGATGTTGCGGGCGTTGCCGGTGAAGGTGGCGATGTTGTCGCGCGGTGCGCCGGTGGTGGCGCGCACCACGGCGGGCAGGCCGCCGATGCCGAGGCGGTTGGCGCCGATGGCATTGAGGTCGTCCGCGTGCAGCGAGATCTGGTTCAACAGATCCCCGCCGGGCAGCGCCCGCGGCGTCGCGCCGGCCGCCAGGATCTCGTAGTCGCCGGAGTTGCTGACGACCAGCGCGCTGCCGCCATAGCCGCCCGTCGGCGTGCCGTAGGCGGTGGTGCCGCTGGCAAAGCGCAGCGCGGGCGCGTCACCGATCTTGCCGGCCTGGATATCGGCGATGAATTCGAGCTGAAGGCCCTTGGCGTCGCGCTCGAGCATGGGCCGTGGCACGCCGTTGAGCGCCGCGTTCGCCAGCCCGAATTCGGCGTAGCTCGTCTCGTTGTACTGCGACAGCCGGCGCAGCCTGTCGGCCGAGGTCAGCAAGACCTGCGTCGGCAGCGCATCGCGGAGGGTCGTGTTGGCCGTGCCGAGCTGCGCGGAGGTGGCGTACGAGCCATTGCGCATGGCCAGCGCCGGTCCCTGCCCCAGCCCAGCCTGGCTGGCGCCGTTGAGTTCCACGCGGAACGCGCCCGGTAGCAGCGCGAAGGTCGAGGGCAGCAGCGTGTAGGTGCCGGCAGGCAGCCCCGGCACGCCCGCGCCGATGGTGATCTGGCGGCCGATGGCCGGGTCGCTGGCGCCGTGCTCGGCCACGATCGGCGCATAGCCGGCCTGCGCGCCCGGCACGATGGCGTAGATGGGATTGGTGCCCAGGCCCGGCAGCGTGAAGCCGCCCTTCGGCGACACCTGCACCAGCGGATTCATCCGCGCGTCAGTGGAGCCGCCGCGCCCGGCCAGGAAGGCCGCGCCGGTCAGCTCGCCGCCGCCGGTCATGTCCAGCAGCGCGCCCGGCTGCACATCGATGGCGTGGCCGGTCAGGTTGATGGTCGGCCCCGCGCCCACGCCGGGGTACACCACGTCCGTGCCATTGTGCATATAGCTCAGGCCGTCCAGCGTGCCGCCGTAGGGCATCACCAGCCCGTTCGCGCTGACCGAGGTCACGCTGCCCGGCAGCACGTTGACGACGCCGGTTTCCGTGCCATTGCCGCTGGTCCCGATCGAGACCGAGCCGAGCGGGGCCCGCACGACGCCGCCCTGGTTGACCGTGGGGCCGGAGAGACTCAGGGTGCCGAAGACCGAGTACGGCGTGGCGGGGAGTGCGTCGCCCACCCGCTCGATGTTCAGCACGCGGGTCGGGTCGAAGGTGCGGATGGGGCTGCCCCACTGGTTGACACCGTCGATCTGCCCGACCAGGACCCTGCCGCTGTCCTGCATGGCCGGGTAGATCTGCGAGGCGGCCAGCGTCAGGTCGCCCGGCTGGTACAGCAGCGCGGCGCCGGACATGCGGATGTCCGAGGCGCTGCGCAGCGTCATCTGGTCGAAGGCATCGCGCTCCACCTTGAGCGGATCGACGGCGTTCTGGATGATCTCGCCGCGCGCGCCAACGCTCAACTCGCCCACGATGTCGAGGAACTGCGCATCGGCCAGGAAGCTGGTGCCGTCCGCCACCAGCGGCACACCGAGCGTGCCGCCCGCCGCGCCGGAATTCTTGGAGCCGCGCACCGGGTTCGGCATGATGCCGTTTTCGCCCTGGCTGCGCGTGGTGCCGGCGAGGCGCATATAGGGCGCCGCCAGGCTGACACGCGTGCCGGCCGCAGCCTGTTCGGCCAGGCCGATGGCGCTGGCGGTCAGGCTCAGGCTCTGGCCCATGGCCAGGTTCACGTCACCATCGAAGCTGATCAGGCCGTTGGCGAGCAGCGCCAGGTTGTCGAAGCCACCGGCCGCCACACGGTCCACGCCGATACGGGCGGTGCCGTAGCGCAGCGCGGCATCGCGCATGCCGGGGCGCAGCGCGTCGGAGAGGCCGCTATCGCCCTGCACCTGCGCCACCACCAGTTCACGCGGCACACGCACCGCGTCGTCCACGGCCGCGCCCTTCAGGGTGTTGCGGTCCACGCCGAGGTAGGACGGCGTCTCCAGGTTGATCGCCAGCGTGCCGCCGGCCGCGCCCGCGCCACCGGCTGCCGCGCGCAGGTCGCCATCCACGAACAGGCCGCGCATCGAGCTGAGCGCGATCACCCCGCCGTTGCTGGCCACGTTGATCGGGCCGACGCCGGCTACGTCCACCACTGCCGACGCCCCGGAGGCGTCCAGCCGCGCGCCGGGCCGCACCACCACGAAGGCATCGGCCGCATCGACCTCCCGTGCGCCGTCCACGTGGCGCGCGCCGATCTCGATGGTGCCGCCGTTGGCGACCTCGCCATAGGCCCGGCCCTGCACGTCACGCGCGGTGACCGCACGGCCTGCCACGTCGATCACGGCATCGCCGCCGATCCAGATCGAGCGGCCATCGGGCGTGCCGCTCGGCGACGCCGCATTGCCCACGCCCAGCGCGGTCTGCAACACGGCGACGCTGCCGCCCCAGGCGTTCAGCGTACCGTCGATGGTGATCTGGCCGTTGCCCTGCAGCGTCAGCGCGTGGCCCGGATCGACCGTGACCGTGGCGCCCTGCCCCACCGTCACCGGCGCCTGGCCGTAGACGTTGCCGCCACCCAGCACGAGGTCGGCGCCGCGCCGCTGCGTCAGCACGCCATGGACCGGATCTTCCTCCCACAGCGGCGGCAGCCAGCGCTCCAGCGCCTGCGAGGGGTCCGCGCCGGTGGGCACCCTGTGCGCCGCCGTGGTGTCGTGGCGCAGCACCGGCATGATGACGTCGACGGTGGCGCCGTTGGCGATCTGCGAGCCCTGCTGGCCCGATACGTCGTACTTCGAAAAGCCGGTCTGGAACAGGTCGGTATCCAGCACCAGCAGCGGCTTGACCGCTACGTCGGTGGAAAGCACCGCGCCAGCCGGCAGGCGGTCTCCGGCGGCCATCGCATGGTCGGTCTGGAACGCCGTGCCCGCCTTGACCGTGGTGCTGTACATCGCCACCGGCATGCCGTTCGGGAACACGTTGCCCGGCACCACGTAACCGGCGCCCATTTCGCCCTGCGTGCGCACCAGCACGGTCCCAGCAGGCACCGTGGTGCCGCTCGCGTACCAGGCGCCGTTCGTGTCGTACACAACGAACTGGTTGAAGCCGACGCCCGGCGGCACCACCCACGGCGTAGCGAGCGTGAGCGGCCGGCTCGGCGCGATGGCGATGGTGCCCGGCGACACCTGGCCCGGCGCAGCGGTGTCGGACGTGAACGTGTAATCCACCGGCAGCACCGTGCCCGCCTTGATCGTGAACGGCTGGTCCAGCGTCAGGTGCACCGGCACCGATTCCCCGGCGCGCAGCACGCCGGATTCGGCCAGCAGGCCGCCGCCGATGGCGACGCCCAGCCCCGAGTCGATGGTCAGCGTACCGCCGCCGTTCACCCCGTAGCCGCGCAGATCGCCATCCATGCGCAGCGTGCCCGAGCCGGTGCCGGCCACGTCATACTGGTTCGAGCGGAGCGTGATATTGCCGCCGCGCCCGCCGCGCAGCGAGCCGTCCGCCATCAGCGCCGCACCGGACGACACGTCGATCAGGCTGCCCGCGCCGAGCGTGACGTCGCCCGAGCTGCTGACCGTGACCGAGCCGCCGTTCACATAGGGCAGGCCGTCGATGTTGCCCGGGTCCTGCTTGAGATTGGTCCACAGGCCGCGCGCATCGAGGGTGACGCCGGGCGCCACGGTCACGGTTGCCGTGCCGGTGGGCGCGTCGGTGACGGGCCGGTCGATCCAGTTGCCCGGGGTGCCCCGGCTGACGATGTCCCCAAGCGCGATGGTGCCGCCACGCGCGGTAAGGTCCGCGCCGATGTCCACCGTGGTGGCATGCAGCCCCAGCGCGCCGCCCGTCGCCACGGCCAGCGGCGCATCCACGGCAATGCCATCCTTGGCGAAGACCGTGAAACCGCCGAGTTCCAGCCCGTTGAGCCAGCCCGCGTCGAGACGGATATGGCCGCCGCTCTGGTCCGCCGGCAGCGCGTCTTCGAGCGCGATACCCTGCGCGATGCCCTGCACCGCGCCAATGTCGACCTGCCCGGCCACCGCCGTCGGGATTTCCCGGATCGTGTTGGTGGCGGGGTCGAACAGCGGCGTCAACTTGCCGATCACCAGCTGTCCGCGCCGCGGCGCGGCAATCTGGGACTGCTGGTAGCCGTCCAGCCCGGCGTCGCGCGCCTGGCCCTGGCGCGGGCCCTGATAGACGGTGGCGTCGATATCGCCCTCCATCACAGCCGAGGCGGTGGACACCACCACGCGGCCGGCATCGCGGCCCACGGTGTAGCCGTTCTCCAGCCGCTCGCGCGGCGCGATCAGCGGGTTGTAGAACTGCTCGGTGGCCTTCGCGCCCCAGCGCTTGTGCGCGGCCTCGAAGCCGCGATACACGCCCTCGTAGGTCATGTCGCCGGGCGCGGTGGCGAGGTTGTAGAGCTGGCCGTCTCTGCCGCGCAGCCAGGTCTGCTTGATCTTGCCGGTCTGCACGTCCAGCGAGCCGCCCGCCACATTGATGGTCGAGCCCGCCCGCGAGACCAGCTCGCCGCCTTCGAACAGCACGGTGCCGCCCAGCGCGGCCCATTCGCCGATGCCGTGGCCGCTCGTGTTCAGGTAGCCGCTGACTTCCAGCAGGCCGCCGCCGGTGTACCAGCGGTCCGTGGTGGCGCCGTTGGTGCCGGCCGGCACGCGCACGAGGTAGCGCCGGTCCACCCACATGGTGGTGTTGTTCAGCTTGCCGGAGTCGCGGTTGTTCGGGGCGTCGCGCTGCTCGTTGCCCTGGACGTTGATCTCGACGTTGTTGGACTCCATCGCCACGCGCACGCCCACGGCGCCCGCCACGTCCAGCACGGCGCGGTCGGCCAGCAGCGTGCGCCGCGCGGCATTGACCTGGATCTGTCCGCCGGTGGCCAGCGCCAGCGAATCGGCGTCGAACAGCACGTCCCCGCCCGAGGCGATCTGCACCAGCGACTGGTCGCGCCGGTTGTAGCCGCCCTCGCTGGCGGTGGCGGAATCCTTGATCAGCGCGTCGCGCTGCACGTCGAGCGCGGTCTCGTTGCTGTCGGCCAGCAGGATGGCGGTGACGCTCCCCGGGGCCAGCGTCACGCGGCTCTTGTCATCGCCCTCGGCGCGCAGGTGCACCGTGCCGCGCGTGGTGACGGAGCTGCTGGAGAGCAGCACGCCGCGCTGCTCGACCGTATGGCCCTTGAGCGTGATGTCGCCGGTGGCGGCCTGGATCAGGCCGGCGTTGGTGACCAGCCCGGCCGTGCTGCCCGGGTTGCGCAGCACATCCACCTCATTGCCGCGCGTGGTGGACGTCTTGTTCGCGTCGGTGCCCATGCCCCGGCGAATCACAAAGCTGTCGCCGGCGGCCAGCGTAGTCTGGCCGTTCGGCGTGACGATGGTGCCCCGGTTGTGCGCCTCGCGGCCGGCCAGCAGCACATAGCCGCCGCCCTCGGTCACGCTCTGCGGCGTGCGCGTGGCGATGCGGGCGCCCGCTTCCACCACCACGTCGCCGGTGGCGTTGCCGAAAGAGGTAGCGGTCGCCGTCGAGACCAGGTCATTGGCGAAGGTGGGCACGTAGCCGCTGCCCTTGGCCTCGCTGAACAGCCCCTTCTGGAACTGCGAATCGGTCATGCCGGCGGCGGCGGCCACGAGGTTGCGCGTGTCGACCTGGCTGGTGCCCTTGAAGACGATGCCGTTGCGGTTGACGATCATCACCGTGCCATCGGCCTTGATCTGCCCTTGGATCTGGCTGGGCCGCGCCTGCGGATCGTTCACGCGGTTGAGCACCGCCCAGTCGGCCTGCTGGTGGAACTCCACCGTGGTGTTGCGGCCCACGTTGAAGGTTTCCCAGTTCAGGATGGCGCGGTCGCCGGTCTGCTCGATGGAGACCACGGTCCGGCCATCGACAACCTTCTGCCCGGTGGCCTTGTCCAGCGGCCGGGCGTTCTGCCAGCCCGCCGTCAGGCTGTTGGTATCGACCTTGAGGCCGCCCTCGGCCAGCCCGTCGGGGACGGACGGGTCCTGCGCGGCGGCGTTGCGCGCCGCAGCCTGCGCGGCCTGCATGGCGGCGATGGCCTGCGCGGTGGTGGCGAGGTTCTGGATCGAACGCTGAAGCTGCTGGTTGGCCTGCTGTTGCTGCGCGGACGGGTTGGTCAGCGCGGAGGCCGGCATGCCGTTGGGCAGCCGGCCGGTGGCGGCCGCCGTGCCCTGCATCATGTTCTTCTGCGCCATCCAGTCGCGGCTGAAGGCCTGCTGGGCGTGCGCGCCATCGAGCATGCCGCCCGCTGCCACCAGCAGCGCTATCGCATGGGCCAGCGGCCGGCGGCGTGGATTCGGAAGCCGGAAGCCGCCGCCGTGTTGTGGCGAAGGCATGTTCCCGCTGTGAGCGCGCATCTGCATGGTGATCTCAATCCCGTCAAGCAACGTTGGCGGGCCGCCTCTCGCAATCTGCGTGGCGTGGCGGCCCTGTCGTCATGTCCACCGACGGCAAGCGCCGTCGATGCTCCTGGGACCTAGACCATTGGGCCGAAGGGAATCGGCAAGCTTTTCCTTGAAGATTTCGTGACAGCGATCCGGGAAAACCCGGACCACCGTGCCTGCGAAAAACCTAGCTCAGCAGCACCATGCCGCCCGGCAGCGTGCGCGCGTGCAGCCCGAACGAGCGCTGCATCTGGACGATGGCCTTGTCGAGCGCGTGAATCTGAAAACGGCCGGTGACCGGCTTCGCCGCGAGTTGGCGGTCCAGCAGCACGACCTTGCCGGTACGGTAACGATTGATCTCGTCGAGCACCTCGCCCAGCGGCGCATCGGTGAAGCGCAGGTAGCCCTGGCGCCAGCCCGGCATGCGCGCGGCATCGAGCTGTTCGGCGCGGCCCAGCGTGTGGTCGTCGTAGCGCAGGCGCTGGCCGCCCGACAGTTGCACGGTGCCGCTGGCATGGGCCACCTGTACCTGGCCGTCGATGCAGGTCACGCACACCGCGCCGTCCAGGTGCCGGACCTCGAAGCGCGCCGCCTGGCGCTGAAGCGCCTGCGTATGGCCGGCGCCGGCCGCCACCACGAAGGGCGTTTCGGCACGGCTCAGGTCGATGGCGGCTTCCCCGGCGATCAGGTCGATGCCGCGCGTGCCGCCCGCGCCGGGCCACACCGCGATGCTGGTGCGCGTATTGAGTTCGACATCGACGGCGCCGCCCAGCGCCAGCCGCCGCTGTTCGCCGGTGGCGGTGCGGTAGTCGGCACGCCATTCATTGGCGGCGGGCCACAGGCCCAGCGGCGGGTGGACGACGGCTGCTACCGCCGTCGCTGCGGTGGCGCCGAGCGCGCCACCGAGGAACGCACGCCGCTGCCAGCTGGACGGACGCCGTGCCGCCGGCAGGGTGGCGTGTATGGCGGCGGGGTTGCGCGCCTTGACCATCGCGGCGGCCTCGCCGAGCTGGGCCCAGCGGGCGCGCGCGGCGGCAAAGGCGGCGGCGTGGGCAGGGTTCGCCTGACACCACTGCCGCAGCGCCGCGCCGTCGGCATGCGTGATCTCGCCCGCCGCGACACGGCGCACCCAGGCGAGCGCCTGCCGCTCGACGGGATCCAGTTCGCGCGGCGGGGGGAACGGAGCATTCATGGTTGGGATCATGGCGTCAGACGAGCCATCCTCGGGTAGCGCCCGGCCAGCAGGCTTACAGACAAGACGGTTGGGCGGACGCGGATCGGCACGATTTCTTCACTCATGCTTCGGCATGTGCGCCATGCAGTACTCATGGGCGCGTTTCAGTTCCAGACCGACCAGTCGCGTGGATACGCCGAAGCGCACCGCCACCTCCTGGTTGGAGCGCTCCTCCACGCGCACCGCGAGGAAGATCGCCCGCCGCCGGGGCGGCATGCTGTCGATCAGCCGCGCCAGCGCCTCCAGCTCGTCGCGGGCGGCCACGGTCTGCGCCGGCCCCGGGGCGGGATCCGCGATTTCGAGCATCAGCGTGTCCACCTCGTCCGCACTCATATAGCGGCGGTCGCGCTGGAGCCGGTCCAGCGCGAGGTTGGTCGCCATCCGCATCAGGTAGGCGGCCGGGCTGCTGACCGGGCCGCTTTCCTCGCTGCGGTCTTCCAGATGGACCCAGGTGTCGTGCAGCGCGTCACTGGCCAGCTCGGACGAGCCGAGCCGCCACGTCAGGCGGCGCTTGAGGTCTTCGTAGCGCAGCGCGAGGAGGTCGCGCAGGGTGGCGCGGGTGGAATCGCTCATGGCTCAGCCCGCCTGCCGTTCGCACGCCGGGCGGCACGCGCCGGCCTGCGCCGCCCGTGCGTCGCAGTGCACGGGGTGGGCCAGCAGCACGAAGGGCCGCGACGGATCGGTGGGCGACAGGCCCACATCGACCTGTTCGAGGGTCTCAACGATGGCTGCATCGCGTGCCTTGTCGCCGGTGGTGTCCAGCAGCCGCACCTGCCGCACATGGCCGGAGGCATCGACATGCACGCGCAGCGCCAGCCGGTATTCCCCGAACGCCAGCGACGGCCGCGCGCACAGCGCCCGGTAGATGCGCGCCTGCACCGCGCCGTCGACCTGGCGCTGCCGGCTGGCGGTGGCCTCTGGCGCGGGCGCATCCGGCGGGCGGGGTGTGGGGATCAGCACGAAGGCGTCGGACGCCGCGGCCTGCACGGTCAGCCCGGTGCCGTCCACCAGCCTGCGCAGCGCGTCCTCGGGGCGATAGCTGCCATGCACCGGATTCGAAGTGCGGCCCTCCGCGAGTTCGGAAGGGAAGAAGACGGACAGGCTGGTCAGCCTGTCGTACTGCGCCAACGCCTGTTTCAACGGCTGGGCCGGCAGGTCGAAGGCGATCTCGGCCATGCCGTCCGGCGTGGCCTGCTGGGCGCGGAGCTTCTGGCAGGCCATGCAGAGCACGAGCAGCGTCAGGTAACCCACCAGCGCGCGCGCACTGGGCGATGCGACCAGCCTTGCCATCACGATCCAAGATGAGTCGTCCGTTGAGGAATGCCCGACGGCGCCGCTTGCGGGCGCCTTGAGCCGGTCCGCATCGTAGGACTCCTGTGTGACGTAACCGTGACTGCAAGGCGGCGTACTGCCCTCCCCCCTCCGGGAGGGGGGGCGTGGCAAGCTTCAGCCGGCAACGGCGTCGGTGGCGGCGGTGACGTCATCGGTGACGGCTACATCGGTCGCCGCTTCCGTCGCCGCTTCCGTCCCGGCCGCCTGGAAGTTGCGCAGATGCAGGAAGAACTGCCCCATCATCTGCACCCAGAGCTGCATCGCCACGCCGAGATAGGTGGGCGCGACGCCGCCGGAGACCATCACATCCATCTCCAGCACCACAAACTCGCCGTGCTGCGCCACACGCGCGAAGCGCCGGCTGCGGTGCCACTCGGCCACCACGCCCTCCGGCAGCGTGCCGCCCTGCACGCGCAGCGGGCAGCTCAGCGTGAAATCCACATACTCGCCGGGCGCGGCGGCGTTGCCCCACAGCACCTGGAAGCCGACGCCATGGCTGGCGCTATGCAGGCGCGGCACGCCCTCCTGCTCGATAACGGTGACGGCGCAGCCGGCCGCCTTGACGGCGTCCGCTACCTGCTCCGGCGTGACGGTCTGCAGGAGGGTCGGGGTCGGTTGTTCGATGGTTTGTGCGACGGCGTCGAACGGGGTGGCGATGGTGGTCATGAACTGGTCCTGAAATCTGAAATCGGTAGAAGAGGGGTTAGTGCGTCTTTTGCGGCGCGGCGTCCGGCTGGCTCGCCGACTGGGCGGGCGGGGCCGGCGGGGCAGCCTGCGCCGCCGCAGCGGCGGAGAACTGCCCTTCGTAGAGCTTGTCGCCAAACTGCTGCGCGATCTGCTCGTAGCGCACGCGGCTCTGCGCGGCAAAGGGCTGGCGTGCGCTCAGCACCGTGCCGAGATCGACGGTCTCGTAGGCCTGCAGCACCTCCTGGCCCACCGCGTACAACTGCGCGTTCTTGGCTTCGCACTGGGTCAGCGCGGTCTTCTGCGCGGTGGTCTCGGCGGCCAGGCGCTGGCGCTCGGCGTCCAGTCCGCGTGCCATCCTGAGCAGTTCGTCGTACGCGCCGCGATACTGGGCGATCTGCGCGCCAGCCTTTTCCACCTGCGCCTGGCCCTGCTGCTGGCTCTGGCGCAGCGCCTCGCGCGACTGGCGCTCGCTGGCCAGCTGCGCACGGGCAGCCTCCAGCTCCTTCTTCAGGGCATCGACATCGGCCGGCGCCGCGCCAGCCTTGGCGGCGGGCTGGCTGCCGCCGCCTGCCTTGAGCACGGCCAGTTCGTTCTGCGCCTGCTGAAGCTGCGCGGTGGTGTTGCGGAGCTGGTTGCGCAGACGCTCTTCCATGCTCTGGCCGGCCGGGGCCTGCTGGGCATGGGCGGCGCCGCCGGCCACCAACAGCGCGGCGGCCAGGGCAATGCCGGAGAGGAACGGATGGGACACGGTGTCCTCCTTAGAAACGGGCGTTGACTTCAAGCTGCAGCGTGTCGATCGACAGCGGCGGCCCGAACACTTCCTTGGTCGAGATCCAGCGGCCGGTCACCCAGGCGTTCTTGTCGAACGCATAGGAGCCGCCGAGGTAGTAGCCGCGCGCATTGGTGCCGCCCATGTGGAAGGTCGAATCGTTGTAGCCGTCCGGCATGGCGTCCGGCTCGATGCGCTTGTAGCCGGCCAGCACGTTCCAGTCGCCGCGTGCCGAAGGCGTGGGCTTGCCGAAGGTGGCCTGGAACATGTAGGCGTTGCCGCCACTCTTGAAGTCCGCGCGGCTGGTGCCGCCGCTGGCGCCGAAGTTGTTCACAATGCCGCCGTTGGCGCGCGCGAACATCTCGTCCGGGTCGTAGGCGAGGTTGCGGATGTAGTTGCCGTCCAGCCGCAGCATGTACTTGCCGGCCACCTTGGTGTCCCAGCGCAGGTTGACGTCGAGCAGCTGGAATTGCGAGGCCAGGCCCACGTACTGCGGCTGCGGCGTGTTAGCCGGGTCGAGCGGGTTGAGCGCGATATTGCGCAGCAGCATCAGCGTGTTGCCCTTCTGCATGAAGGCCGGACGGCTCCAGTCGGTGCTGCAGCTGGTGGCGCCCGCGTACAGCGCGCAGGGGTCGGACACCCGGCCGCTGACGTTGTGGAAGTCGTAGTAGGCCAGCGCGCCGCGCAGGCGGTTGTCGTCGTTCACCTTCCAGCTCGCGCCGATCTGCGCGCCCAGCAGCCACTTGTTCTCGCTGCTCATCTTGTCCTGGCTGTTGCCCGGGAAGCCGTCCGACGAGTATTCGAGCGGGATCAGGCCCAGCGAGCCGAACAGCGAGATGTCGCGGTTAGGCAGCGCCTTGTCGAACTGCGCGGCGATGCCGTCGAAATTCAGGTCATTCGAGAACAGCGTGTCCGACGACACAAACGGGTTGCCGAAGCGGCCGCCGGTGACCTTGACCCATTCGAACGGCTGGTACGACAGCCAGCCCTGGTCGAGCCAGACGTCCTTCTTGGCCAGCCCGCCGCCGAGCGTCTGGTTGGTGGAGACCGGGCTGTTGTCGTTGCCGGTGGCCAGGCGCACGCCGGCCTTCACGCTCTCGGACACATCGGCGAGCACGCCAATCCGCGCGCGGGCCTTCCACTGGAGCGTGCGGTTCTGGCGCGTGTTGAGCAGCGGCGGGAGCGCCAGGTTGGTGTTCGGGTTGACGTCGAAGCCGCCGCCCGAGTTGATGGCGGCCCAGTCGATCTCGATATTGCTGTTGTTGCCCGAGTAGAAGCGCGATTCGTTGCGCAGGCGTACATCGCCCTCGACATGGATGCGCTGGGTCCACTCCGGCGTTTCGTTCGGCGCGGCCCAGCCTTCGGCCTTGGCCTGGGCCATTACCTGCACCTTCACCTCGTCGCGGATCTCGTCCCGCACGGTTTCCGGGATGTACGGCACGCGTACGTCGCCAGGCTGCAGCGCGGCGGCGGTCACGGCACCGGCAGCGGCACCCGTGGCGACACCGGCCCCGGCACCCGTGCCGCTGGACGCCTGCATGGTCGCCAGTTGGCGCTGGGTCTGCTGCGCGGCCATCGCCTCGGTCTGGGCCTGCGCCAGCAGGGCCTCGCCGGCGTCCTTGCGCAGCGCGCCGCTCTCGATCAGGCCACGGATCAGCTTGACCATGGTGCTGTCGCCCTGGGCGGCGGTCTGCGCGTTGGCGCCGCCACCCGCGGCCAGCAGCGCGACGGCCAGGGCAAGCGCCTGCGCGCGGCGCCGGGTGCGTGGATCGCGCGTGATGGGCGTGGCGCGCGGGTGGATGGCGGAGGGATTCATCGGTGTGTTCTGCATGATGTGTTGGGAATGGGGAGCGCGCGGCATCGTCATGGCCGGCGCCCCTTGATCGACATGCGCAACGGCGAGCGCAGCGTGGCCGGCGGGCGTTCGTCGGCACGGAATTCGCGCACCATGGCGAGGACCGCTTCGTCGGTCTTCGCGTTGCCGGTGCCTTGCGAGAGCTGCACGCGCGTGACGGTGCCGTCCGCATCGAGCCAGACGTCGATGCGGATATCGTCGAACGCCAGCTGGCGGGTGCGCGCGTCACGCGCAAACGCCTGCTGCAGCGCGCTGGACAGCCACGACGCGTAGGAACGGCTGCCGAGCCCGCCCCCGCCACCGGTCATGCCGCCGCCGCTGCCCGCGCCGATGCCGAACGCATCGGTGCCGGCCTGCGCGGCGCCGTCGATGGTGACCGGGTCGCCCAGGTCCTTCGAGGGGCTGGGCGGGCTGTCGTCCTTGGGCGGATCGAGCGGCTCCATCGGCTTGGGCTCGGGCTCCTTGATTTCCGGCTTGACCTTCTCCGGCTCCGGCTCGGGCAGTTTCTCGGGCTCGGGCGGCGGAGGCGGCGGCGGTGGCAGCACCAGCGTGGGCGTGGCGGCAACTTCGCGCTTGGTGCTGGCCGTGCCGGACAGCAGGTACCAGACCACGGCCGCGAGCACCACGAACGCCAGCGCGCCAATCAGGTGCCCGCCCCAGCGACGCCAGAGCACCGCAACGCGTGCGCGGAAATCAGGCGGGGGATCGCGACGGTTCACGCTGTCTCCCTTACGCCGGCTTGCCGGTGACGAGGCCGATCTGGTTCAGCTCGATCCGCCGCAGCAGGTCGAGCACCTCCACCACCTTCGCGTATTGCACGGCGGCATCGCCGCGCACGATCACCGGGAAATCCGGCGTCAGCGCCTTCTCGGTGCGCAGGCGCTCCTCCAGCTCCGGCAGTGACACCGGGTAGGCGTCCAGGAACACCTGGCCGGCGTTGTCGATGGTGATCGCCTTGGTCTTGGGCTTCTCCAGCGCCACCGAGGCGCTGGCCTTCGGCAGATCCACCTTGATGCCGGGGATGCTGGCGTTGCTGGTGAGGATGAAGATCACCAGCACCACCAGCAGCACGTCCACGAATGGCGTGATGTTGATGCCGCCGGTGCGCTTCTTCGTGCCGAACTTGGCTGCGTGTGCCATGGTTTCGGTACCCCGTCAGGCGCTGTGCAGCGCGGCGGGCACGCGGCGGCCCTCGCCCTGCTCTTCGGCCAGGCGCGTGGCGAACTCATCCACGAACACCGCCATGTCGGCGCCGATGGCGTCCGAGCGCGAGGCCAGCCAGTTGTAGCCGAACAGCGCCGGAATGGCGACGCCGAGGCCGGCGGCGGTACACAGCAGCGCCGCGGCCATGCCCGGTGCCACCGAGTTGATGTCCACGGCGCCGGCCATGGCCGCCACCACGAACACCAGCATGATGCCGATGACGGTGCCGAACAGGCCCACGTACGGGGCGCCTTCGATGGTGGTGGAGAGCCAGTTCATGCGTTGTGCCATGCGCTCGTTCTCGCGCACCATCACGCCGTCCATCGCCGCGCGGATCGCGCTGATGGTGGCGTCGGACACTGCGTTGAGGTCGTAGCCCATCTGGTGGCGGCGGTGCAGCTCCTCGGTGGCCACCTCGTACAGGCGCCACAGCGACGAGTTCGCCTTCACCTCCGCTGGCACGCGGCCGGTCTTGGCGAGATGGTCCAGCGAGGCTGCGGACGTATCGCGGAAATGCGTCATGAAGGCGGCGTTGGCGCGCGCGTTGGCGCCGTAGCTGCGGCCCTTGGTGATCATGATGGCCCACGACGTGGCCATCATCAGGCCCAGCAGCGCCACCACGATCCAGGCGTCCAGCGGCATGGCCGCGAGGATGAAGCCGAAGTGGCTCTTGCCGGCCTGCTGTTCATCGGGGCCGAACGCCGTCAGGCGCGATTCAGCGCCTTGCGACACGGCGTCCGCCAGCAGCAGCGGCGCCGGGCGCGCGATCTTCGACAGGCGCAGTTCATCGATGGCACCGGCGAACGGCGTGCCGCCGGCCTCGGCAGTAGCCCCCGTCAGCGGTGCGCCAATGGCGGCGGGCGTGTTCAGCGCCGGCAGCGCCAGCGGCAGCGTTGCGGCAGAGCGGCCACCCACATACAGCGTGACGGCCTTGCCATCCGCATTGACCGCCAGGTGCGACCACTGCCCGGCCTGCACCGGCTGGCCCGGGCGGCTGCGCTGGCCGTTGACCTGCACGAACGGCACGCCCTGGTCGATGCCGATCACCAGTTCGCTGGCGCCATCGCGGCGGGCATAGATCACCTGCTGCGCGCCGAGCTGGTCCGGGCGCACCCATGCGGAGAACGTGAACGGTGCGCCGGCCTGGAGCGCCAGCGACGGCGAGGCGGGCAGCATCAGCGGTGCCGTGCCAAGCTGGGCGCCGCGACCGATGATGGTGCCGTCCTTGCTCACCACGGCGGTCTGGCTGTTGTTGCCGTAGGCGGTGGAGTCCCGCGCCGGCACGTTGGCTTCGGCGAAGTGATAGACCAGCGTGTAGTCGGGGTCGAAGCTGCGCTGGCCGTTGCCTGAGGCGGGTGCCTTGGGGTTGCCGTAGTACATCCAGATCTGCTGCGGGCTGCCCGCCGAGACGGCCGGTACATCCACCCAGACCAGTGCGATGCCCAGCAACGGGTCGAACTGTTCGATCTGGTGGTTCAGCACGGTCTTGTCGTCACCGGCGACAAAGCGCAGGTCGGCGCCGCTCTCGCTGACGCCCTCGAAGGTGAAATTGCCGGTATGCAGGCGCAGCAGCACCGGCGTGCGGCCGGCATCGCCGCCGATGGCGCCGCCCTGCGGGCCGGCATCGATCGTGACCGGCTTGCGATAGGCCCAGTCGGGCTGCCACCAGGCGTGCGCCAGGCCCGGCAGCAGGGTGCTCGCTAGCGCGAGCAGAAGCAAAACGATGCGTCGCATGACAAGGGTTCTCCGTAGATATATGAGGGGCGCCCGCGCTCAGTAACTCGCGGTGACGCTGAAATTCAGGCGTGGGTCGAAGCGTTCCGTGCGGGGGCCGGCCTTGAGCGGGAAGCCCAGGTCCAGGCGGCCCGTGACCTGCTGGCCGAGGCGGAAGCTGGTGCCCAGGCCCACCGAGGCCAGCGAGAACGTGCTTTCCTGCTCGGGCAGCGGTTCGCGCAGCCGCAGCTGGCCGCCATCGACGAAGGCGTACACGCGCCAGTCCTCGACCACGGTGGGGAAGAACGGCAGCGGCGGCGCGCGCAGTTCGACCGAGCCGACCACGCCGTAGTCGCCGGTGGCTTCAGCCGAGAGGTAGCCGCGCACCGAGTTCATGCCGCCGGCCGCGATCTGCTCGCTCGACACCAGCGGGGAATCGGTGATCTGCCCGGCCAGCCGCCATGCGAGCTGGGTGTTGCCGGGGAAGCTGTAGCTGCCGGTGGTATCGGCCTTGAGCACGGTGAAGCTCGGCGACGCCTTGTAGCGCTTGTAGTCGAACTGTTCCCAGTTGCTGCCGTAGCCGAGGAAGCTGCGCGTGCCGGATACCAGCGCGATATTCAGGCCGTACTGGCCGCGCTCGCTCTGGGTGAAGCCCGCATAGGACAGCGTGATGGGCGCGTACTTGAGCGGCACGTTGTCGCTGGAGGCGCCGAACCGGGTGGTTTCCTGGTTGTCCTTGAAGTCCACGCCCAGGCTCAGGGCATGCCACCACGCGCCGGTGTCCGGCACGGTGTAGGTGCCCTTGATCCCGACCGAATGGCCCTTGCCGAGCACGCTGGTGCCGCCCACGGTGGCGACATTGCTGTCCGACTTGTAGCCCGAGGCTTCCACGCTCCAGTTCGTGCCCCGGAACGGCGCCACGTAGGAGCCCGAGAACACCTTGGTCTGGTTCATGTCCTGCGGCGCGCCGAAGAAACTCAGCGAGGCGCTGTGGCCGAGCTGCCAGAGGTTGTCGTGCCCCAGCGAGGCGGTGGCGCGCAGGGCCTCGGTATCGGGGCTGTAGTCGTTGTTCAGGCCGACGCTGGCGCGCCACGGGCTGCTGTCGTCCACCTTCAGGTCGACATCCATCGTGCCGGGCAGGCTGCCCTGCCGGACCAGCGGCGCCACCTGGCGCTTGGCGCCGCGATTCACGGCGGTCAGCTCCGCCTGCACCTGCGTGAAGTCGGGCACGGCGCCTTCCTTCAGCGCCGGTACCTGCTCGCGCACCTCGCGCGGCGAGTTGTACTCGGTGCCCACCACGCGCACGCGGCCCACGCGCGTCTCGCTGACCTGCAGGAACACGATGCCGCCGCTGACCTGCTGCTCGGGCAGTTCGACATAGACCGACTGGTATCCCTTGGCCTGGTAGGCCGCCGTGAGCGCGTCCCGCGCGCCCTCGATGTCCTGCATGGTGCGGTCCGGGCCCAGGAACGGGCGGACCGCCCGCTCGATCGAGCGGACGTCGAGCACGGTATTGCCGCGCACGATGTACTCGTTGACGTTGACACGCCGCGCCGTCTCGGCCTTGCCCGGCGCGGGCGCAGTGGCCTCAGCTGCGGTAGCGGCCGTGGCGCTGGCGGCCGGCGCCTCTGCCGTTGCCGCCTGCTGCGCCCCTGCCAAACCCGAGGTTCCCAGTCCAATGACCGCCAGCCACACCGCACTCCAGCTCGAAGGCGGTCCGTTCTTCTTCACGTCATGCATTGTTGACTCAATTGCTCTTGTTCGATTCGGTGCCGTGGCGCGCCCGCGGCCTCGACCAAGGCCCGTGATGCGGATGCATTCGGCAGCGGGAGACATGATGGAAAGCCTTCATGTCAGCGTTGCGCTCGGTTGCCTAGACGGCCGGCACGGGCGCCGACTGTCGTTTGTCACAAAAGCTTCATCGAGAAAAAAATGGTGCGCGGCCGCGCGGCACGGCTGGCTATACTCGGGCGAGGCAGAGCGCCCACACGAACGACAGGAACGACAGGAACGACACGAACGGAGGCATCGACATGGGCATGCAGAACTGGCTGGTGGCGATAGCCGCCATCGCGGCGGGTAGCGCGGCGCCCATGGCGTCGGCCTGGGCGGCGCCGTGCGTGGAAGTGGAGGTGAACGGCGAACGCGCGCCTTCGTACGACTGCCTGACCGAAAAGCTGAAACCCACGGGCGGCGGCCCGGCCGGCAAGGGAGAGTCGACGATGTCGTCCGAGTCGATCGTGCAACGGCCATCGAACCAGCTGGGGCTCTATAACAACGCCGCCACCAGCCATCGCATGGGGAACACCTTCGGTACGTCGGTCTATCCCCAGCGGCCGGCCACCCCGCCGCCGGCTGCGCCGGTGGTGCCGCGCGGGCAGCCCTGACGGCTGCCGTTTTTCTCGGGCGGCGCACCCCCTGCGCCGGCCCATGTCACCGCCTTCTACCCGCGTCCCCTCTCCTCTCGCTGCCCGCAATCGGCGCCTTCGACCTGCCCAAATGTATCCAAATGTTTCCAAACGTATCATGTTGTACAAATCAATACGAATCATTATCATTCGTACTTCCTTTCGTATTGACCTCTCAATTCATGCGTCTCACACGTATCGCGCTCGTTACCGGCTCCCTGCTTTCGACGTGGCCGGCGGCCCATGCCCTCGCTGCCGACGGCCAGGAATTGCCGGCCGTGGTGGTCACCGGCACCCGCTCGGAGAAGCCGATCGACGAGACGCCCATCCGTACCGAGGTGGTGGATCGCCAGGAAATCGAGCGCACCCACGCCCGCACGCTGAAAGACGCACTGGAGAACGTGCCCGGCCTGCAACTGCGGGAAATCCACGGCAAGTCGGGCTACGAGGTGACGCTGCAGGGCATGACCAGCGACCAGGTGCTGGTGCTGATCGACGGCCTGCCGATTACGGCCAGCACCGGCTCCACGGTGGATGTCTCCCAGTACCTGCTGACCGACGTGGACCGGGTGGAGGTGGTGAAGGGGGCCAGTTCGGCGCAATACGGCAGTTCGGCCATGGGCGGCGTGATCAACGTCATCACGCGCCCCATCCGCAAGGGCTTTTCAGGCGCGATGACGGCCGATGGCGGCAGCTACGGCGGCCAGAACGCCGATGGCTCGCCCGGCCTACTGCACGGCAACGTGCGCGTGGAAGGTGGCACCGAGCAGTTCCGCGGCCGGCTTTCCGCCGATGGCCTGGACAACAAGGGCTTCGCGGTGGACCCCGATGGCTGGACCCGCCACGGCGACGCCGTGCGCCGCCAGCAGTACGCGGGCCGGCTGGAGTGGCTGCCCACGCAGGCCGGCAGCTTCTGGTTCGACGCCAGCGCCTATCGGGAGACCGACGAGCAGCGCTACCAGTACTACGCCCCGCCCAACTACGTGCCGCAGCGCAAGACCGAGGATATCGACCGCAACCGCTATACCTACGGCGGGCAATGGCGCTTCGACAACGGCGTGCGGGCCCGGCTGGCGGGCGTGGCCGAGACCTACGACACCACCACGCGCGAGTTCTCCAACAGCTTCCAGACCGCCACGCGCAACAGTTCGCAGCGCACCGACCATGTGTCGACCCAGTTCGACCTGCCGGCTTGGTACTCGCAACTCTGGCAGTTCGGCGCCGATTTCCACCGCGAGCGGCTGGACCAGACCGTCAACGGCGCCTCCGAGCTGGCCGGGAATGCCGAGCGCCGCGCCGGCGAGCTCTACTTCCAGAACGACATCCTGTTCAGCGAGACCTGGGAGATGATCGTCGGCCTGCGCGGCCAGCAGGATTCGGACTTCGGCAGCCACTTCGCGCCCAAGATCGGCGTGCGCGGCAACCTGCTCGCCACCGAGGACTGGAAGGGCGTGCTGCGCGCCAACTACGGCCAGGGCTATCGCGTGCCGAACCTCAAGGAGCGGCACTACCTGTTCGACCACAGCTCGCTGGGCTACATGGTGCTGGGCAACCCGGACCTCAAGCCCGAGTCGTCGCACAGCTTCCAGCTCGGCGGCCAGTTGAGCTGGCGCGACCGCGTGACGGTGGATGCCAACCTGTTCTACAACCGCGTCTCGGACCTGATCCAGACCGACATGGCCAACTTCACGCTGGTCAACGGCATTGCCACCTACACCTACCGCAACGTGGCACGGGCACGCACCCAGGGCGCGGAAACCTCGCTGCGCTGGCGCGCCACCGGGGCGCTGGGCCTGACCGCCGCCTACACCTACACCGACGCAGACGACCTCGACACCGGCGCGCAGCTGACCCGCCGTCCGCGCCATATGGGCCGGCTCGGCGCGGACTGGCGCGTGCTGCCATCCACCGAGATCACCGCTCGGGCGCGCTTCCAGAGCAGCGAAGTGGCGGATTCCACCACCGGCGCGCGCTCGCCGGGCTGGGGCACGCTCGATCTGGTCGTCAACCAGCGCATCGGCCGCAATGCCGCCGTCTTCGCGGGCGTGAACAACCTGTTCGGCCGCCAGCGCGATTTTTCGAATGCCAGTGATTTCGGGCCCGTGGCGGGGCGCTTTGTCTATCTGGGCGCGCGATTCAATGTCGACGTCGTCCGCTGATTCCAACAAGCAACCAGGGGAGCGAACTACCATGAACAATACCCAACCCACCACTCGCCGCGCGCTGGGCGCGCTCAGTATCATCGCGCTCGCCGCGACCCTTGCCGCCTGCGGCGGCGGCGGCGACGACGGCGGTACCGCCACCACGCCGCCCACCAGCGGCGGTGGCGGCGTGGTCGCGCCGCCGACCGTCACGCCCACGTCGAGCTTCACGCAGACGGCCGAATGGACGTTCACGCTGCCGGCCGCCGGCACGTCGCTGTGCTACGACTTCAACACCAAGGCCGAAGTGGCCGGCTGCACGGGCACCGGCTGGGACCTGAAGGTCACCAGCAGCGGGCTCACCGGCACGCTCTGGAGCAATAGCGGCACGAGCGGTACCGGCGGCGGCGGCGTGTTCGGCAGCCCCCTCGCGAACACCTGGGCTGACCTGTCCACCTGGAAGAACGCCACCATCGATCCGGTCAATGGCACGCTGCCTGCCGCCGTGTTCCTGAAGGACTCCGCTGCCGGCGTGTTCGCGAACAGCAACTCGATCAGCTCGGCAGCCTTCGAGTACGGCGTGGCCAGCGCCACCGACCACCTGCTCTACCCCACCTATCGCACCTTCATCGTCACCAGCAACAGCGCCAGCGCGGACACCACGGGCACCGTGGGGGCGCCGGTCTTCGCGCTGCAGGTCACTGGCTACTACGGCGGCTCGGGCGGTACCACGTCCGGCTATCCGTCGTTCCGCTGGATCGACCGCACTGCGCCGGGCGTGGTGCGCACGGCCCAGGTCAATGCCTCGGCGGACTGGGTCTACTACGACCTGGTGGCGGGTGCCGTCAGCACGGCCAGCGGCACGTGGCATATCGCGTTCAACCGCTACAACGTGAAGCTGAACGGCGGCCAGTCCGGCAGCGGCACCGTGGCGGGCTTCCTGGGCAAGACGCCGGCGGGCTTCTATGACGGCACTGGTGCGCCGGTGGCGTCGAAGTTCACCGATGCCTCGAACCTCACTGCCACGCTGGCCGACCTCACCGCGCCGGACCTGACGCTGCCCACGGCCGCCAACCAGTGGATCAAGGACGCCAACGCGTCCGCGCTGAACCCGAAGTACACCGGCGCCTACCCGAACGCGCTGAACTACGGCTGGCTCTCCTACTTCCCGACCGCCGCCGCATCGGCCGCGAACGGCCTGCCCGCCGTGGCCCACCTGATCGCCGCCAATCCGCAAGGCGCCGTGATGCTGCGCGGTGGCGAAGGTTCCACCTACGCCCGCTTCCACCTGACCAAGATCCAGTACGCGGATCCGAACGTCAACAGCAGCGCACAGACGTGGACCATCAACTTCGACGTGCAGCCCTGATACCCGACACCCAAGAACCCTATGGCACAAGATAGTTTTGAAGCCCTGCGCCAGCGCCACGCCGCGCTGGTGGCCGCCACACCCGACCTGCGCATCCGCGAGCGCGCCAGCCGCCTCGGCGCCACCGAAGCCGAACTGGTGGCCGCCGGCTGCGGCGTGACCTCGCGCCAGCTGGGCGGCACCGCGCAGGCGCTGTTCCGCGACCTCGGCTCGCTCGGGTCGGTCATGGCGCTGTCCCGCAACGACGCCGCCGTGCACGAGCGGCACGGCCACTACGACAACATCCAGGCCGATGATGGCCCGGTCGGCATCGTGCTCGGGCCGGACATCGACCTGCGCATGTTCTTCAGCGCGTGGCAGTACTTCTACGCGGTGACCGAGAACGGCCGGGACAGCATCCAGTTCTTCGACAAAGCCGGCGAGGCGGTGCACAAGATCTACCGCACCGACCACACCGACGCGGCAGCCTGGCAGGCGTACATCGACCGGCACGCCCTGCCGGCGGGGACGCCGGTGACGCCGGTGGTGGTGGTGCCGTTCGCGGCGTCCACCGAGGCCGCCCAGCCCGCCGACCCCGAAGCGCTGCGTGCCGACTGGCGCGGCCTGAAGGACACGCACGACTTCTTCAGCATGCTGCGCCAGCACAAGGTGTCGCGCATCGGCGCGCTGCGCACGGCCGGCCAGGACCTCGCGCAGCAGGTGGCCGACGGCGCGGTGGAAACGATGCTGCAGCAGGCGGCGGAGATGGGGCTGTCGATCATGTGCTTTGTCGCCAATCGCGGCATCGTGCAGATCCACACCGGCCCGGTGCAGAAGCTGGTCCGGACCGGCCCGTGGTTCAACGTGCTGGATCCGGCCTTCAACCTGCACCTGAACACCACGGCGGTGACGTCGAGCTGGGTGGTCAACAAGCCCACGGTCGATGGCTGGGTCACGTCGCTCGAGCTGTACAGCGCGGAGGGCGAGCTGATCGTCCAGTTCTTCGGCGAGCGCAAGCCCGGCAAGCCGGAGTTGCCGGCGTGGCGCGCCCTGCTGGAGTCCTTGTGCCCGACGGCGCTGGCGGCGTAAGCCGTCTTTTCAGGAAGGAGTTTTCATCATGACTTTGCTGCGCCTGGCGCTGCTTTCGCTGCTGTGCGCAGCCGGCATGACCCACGCGGCGCCGCCGGCCCGCGTGGTCGGGCTGGGCGGCGCCATCACCGAGATTGTCTATGCGCTCGACGCCGGCGGCACGCTGGTCGGCGCCGATTCGTCGAGCATCTACCCGCCCGAGGCGCTCAAGCTGCCCAAGGTGGGCTACTACCGCACGTTCTCTGTGGAGGGCGTTGCCAGCCTGAAGCCGAACCTCGTGCTGGCGTCCGACCAGAGCGGCCCGCCGCAGGCCTTCGAGCAACTGCAGCGCCTGGGCAGCAAGGTGGTGGTGCTGCCCTCCGCGCCCACGCTGGCGGCGCTGGACCAGCGCATCCTCGGCGTGGCCGCCGCGCTGGATATGCAGGCCCGGGGCACCGCCATGGTGGAACGCCTCCATGCCGAACTGCGCGAGATCAAGCCGCCGGCGCAGCGTCCGCGCGTGCTGCTGGTGAGCAGCCATACCGGCAAGATGCAGGCCGCCGGCGAGGACACCGCCGCCGACGCGATGCTGGCGCTGGCCGGCGCGACCAACGTGCTGGCCGGCCAGACCGGCTACAAGCCGTTCTCGGCCGAGGCCGCCGCCGCGCTCAAACCCGATGTCATCGTCACCACGACGATGTCCGTCAGTGCCAGCGGCAGCGTGGACAAGTTCCTGGCGCAGCCCGGCCTGAACGCCACGCCGGCCGCGCGACAGAAACGCGTGGTTGTCATGGATGACCTGCTGCTGCTCGGCTTCGGCCCGCGCCTGCCGGACGCGCTGCGCCAGCTGCAGGCCGGCTTTGCGGCCCGCCCGGTGGCCGCCGCACGCTGATGCCGCGTCCGCCGCTTGCCGTATTCACGGCCCTGTGCGCCGTGCTGTTGGTCTCCGCGCTTTGGGCATCCGCCAGCGGCGCGCTGTCGATCCCGCACGCCAAGCTGCTGCCGCTGCTGTGGTCCGGCGCCACCGACGGTGACGATGTGATCTGGCGCAATGTCCTGATCGAAGTGCGCCTCCCGCGCATTGTGCTGGCCGTGACCGTGGGCGCCGCACTGGCGCTCTCGGGCGCGGTGATGCAGGCGCTGTTCCGCAACCCGCTGGCGGAGCCGGGCCTGATCGGCATCTCGCTGGGCGGTGCCGCCGGTGCGGTGGCGGCCATCGTGCTGGGCGCCGAGGGGCTGTTCGGCATCGCGCCGGCAGCGTTCGGCGGCAGCCTGATCGCCACCGCACTGGCCTATCGCCTCGGCTCGCAGCGGCCCGGCGTGGCCAACCTGTTGCTGGCCGGCGTGGCCATCAACGCCATCTGCGCCAGCATCGTCGGCTTCTTTACCTATCAGGCCAGCGATGTGCAGCTGCGCAACCTCACTTTCTGGAACATGGGCAGTCTGGCCGGGGCCACCTGGAGCATGCTGGCCTGGCTGGTACCGCTCGTGGTGGTGATCTGCGCGCTGATGCTGCGCGACTGGCGCGCCATGAACGCGCTGCTGCTGGGCGAGCGGGAAGCGCAGCACCTCGGCTTCGACCTCGCGCGCCTGCGCCGGCGCCTGATCGTGCTGACGGCGCTGCTGGTGGGACCGATCGTCGCCGTGACCGGCACCATCACCTTTGTCGGGCTGGTGGTACCGCATCTGATCCGCCTGCCGCTGGGGGCCGATCACCGCTGGCTGCTGCCGAATACGCTGGCTGGTGGCGCGATTGCCTTGACGCTGGCCGACTGGCTGGCGCGCACGGTGGTGATTCCCGCCGAGCTGCCGATCGGCATCGTCACGAGCCTCGTGGGCGGCCCTTTCCTGTTGTGGATGCTGACGCGCCGGAGCGCCTGACATGCTGACTGCACGCAACCTGCAATGCAGCCGTGGCCGCCGCCGCGTGCTGGACGCCATCGATATCGACCTGCCCGCCGGCGAAGTGCTTGGCGTGCTGGGCGCCAACGGCGCCGGCAAGAGCACGCTGCTCGGCACGCTGGCCGGCGAACTGAAGCCGGAACTGAGCCCGGAGCCGGGCCTGTTGCTCAACGGGCGCGAGATGGCGGCGTGGTCGGTGGCGTCGCTGGCGCGCTGCCGCGCCGTGCTGCCGCAATCGCCGGGGCTCGGCTTCGACCTGCCCGCGCACGAGGTGGTGGCGATGGGTGCCTACCCGTTTCCCGAACTGACGCCGCGTGCGCTCGCGACGCTGATCGACCGCGCCTTGGAGATTGCCGACGTGAGCGCCCTGGCGCCGCGCGCCTACCAGAGCCTGTCCGGCGGCGAGCAGCAGCGCGTACAGTTCGCCCGCACGCTGGTGCAGGTGCTGGCCTGCCGGGCGGCAGACGAGTACCGCGTGCTGTTTCTCGACGAACCCACTTCCAGCCTGGACCCGCGCCACCAGTTGCTGCTGCTCCAGGCCGTGCGGACGCTGAGCCGCACCGATGGCCTCGCGGTGCTGGTCGTGCTCCACGACGTCAACCTCGCCGCCCGCTGGTGTGACCGCCTGCTGTTGCTGGCCGACGGGCGCACCGTCGCGCTCGGCACGCCAGCGAACGTGCTGTCCGCGGCCCATCTGGCTACGGTCTACGGCATGGACGCCGCCGTCATCGACTCCCCGGTGCATCCGGGTACGCCGATGGTGGTGTTCGGCTGAGCGCTACGCCCAGCCGGGGGCCGATCAGATCGGCAGGCCCTTCTCGCGCAGCACTGCGTCGAACCGTTCCGGGTCCGCCGTGCCGAGCCGGTTCGTTTCGCGGATCTTGGCCTCACGCTCCAGGTGCAGCCGCGTGCGGCGCAAGACATCGGCGGCATCGGCCGCCGGTACCGCGATGACGCCATCGGCATCCCCGACGATCAGGTCGCCCGGCATGACGGCCATGCCTGCGCACGACACCGGCACGTTGATCTCGCCGGGACCATCCTTGCTCGGGCCGCGATGGGTATGGCCTCTCGCAAAAATCGGCATGCCGTCCTCGGCCCACTCCAGCAGGTCGCGGATCGCCCCGTCGATCACCAGCCCGCCGAGGCGCTTGGCCACGCAGGTGGTGCGCATCAGGCCACCAACGAGGGCCTGCGTGACGTCGGCACCGCCGTCGATCACGAGCACGTCGCCGGGCTGCACCATCATCAGCGCCTTGTGGATCATGAGGTTGTCACCGGGCCGCACGCGCACGGTCACGGCCGGCCCGCAGAGCACCGTTTCGAGCCGCGCGTGATACTGCCGCAGGCCGTAGGTGCCGACGTTGCGGCTCATGGCATCGCCGATGGCAGCCACGGGCATCTCGCGGAACGCATCGACGATGGCTTTCGCGGGCCCCTCGGCGCGCGGGTTGATGCGATAGCCGGCCGGCCACTGCACCGGTTGGTTGGTATCGGTCATATTCAGGACGCTCCCTTGTCAGCGGTGATTCAGCGCAGTTGTTCGCAGGCCGTGCGCAGACGCGCCAGGCCGGCCTCGAGCCGTTGCATCGACGTGGCGAACGAGATGCGGAAGAACGGCGACACGCCATAGGCGCCGCCCTGCAGCACCGCCAGGTTCTGCGCATCGAGCAGGTACATCACGAAATCCTCGTCCGTCTCGATCCGCTTGCCATCGGGCGTGGTCTTGCCCAGCAAGGCCGCGCACGAGGGAAACACGTAGAACGCGCCTTCGGGCGCATGGCAGGTGATGCCGGGCATGGTGTTCAGCGCGCTCACCACCGCATCCCGGCGCGACTGGAACACGCGGGTGCGTTCGGCGATGAAGTCCTGCGGCCCATTCAGCGCCTCCAGCGCGGCGGCCTGGCTGATCGATGACGGATTCGACGTGCTTTGCGACTGCAGCTTGACCATCGCCTTGACCAGTTCCGCCGGGGCACCGCCGTAGCCAATGCGCCAGCCGGTCATGGCGTAGGCCTTCGAGACGCCGTTGATGGTCAGCGTGCGTTCCTTGAGCGCCGGCTCCACCTGGGCGATGGTCGCGAACTCGCGGCCGTCGTAGAGGATGTGCTCGTAGATGTCATCCGTCATCACCCAGACGTGCGGATGCCGCAGCAGCACCTCGGCCAGGCCCTTCAGCTCCGTATACGAATAAGTGGCGCCGCTCGGGTTGTTCGGCGCATTCAGCACCAACCAGCGCGTGCGCGGCGTGATGGCCGCCTCGAGCTGGGCGGGCGTGAGCTTGAACGCGTTCTGGGGCAGGCAGTTGACGAAGACCGGCTTGCCTTCGGCCAGCAGCACGATGTCCGGATACGAGACCCAGTACGGCGCCGGCACGATGACTTCGTCACCGGCCTGCAGGGTGCACATGAAGGCGTTGAAGATGATCTGCTTGCCACCCGTGCCGACGATCAGCTCGTTGGGCGCGTAGTCGAGCCTATTGTCGCGGCGGAACTTGTCGGCAACGGCCGCGCGCAGCTCCGGCGTGCCGCCGACGTCGGTGTACTTGGTCTGCGACGCCGACATGGCGCGCGTGGCAGCCTCGCAGATGTTCTGCGGGGTGTCGAAGTCAGGCTCGCCGGAAGTCAGTCCGATGATGTCGCGGCCAGCGGCGCGCAACTCCCGGGCGCGCTGGCCCGCCATGGAACTGGGCGACGGCTTGATACGGTTCAGGCGTTCAGCAATGAGGGGCATGATCAGAGCGGTTGTGGGTTGATGGGACCGGGTACGGAACCCGGCCGGGATGGCTTGAGGAACTGGCGGTGCTGCCGCAGGTACGGCACCAGGCCGCCAGCTTCGCGGATGGTCAGGACGACATCGGGCACAGGCTCGCACGCAATCACATGCGCGCCCTCGGCGCCGACGTGCAACGTGGCCTGCGCGCCGGCAAGCCGCAGCGAGAGCGGCGCGCCTTCCGGCACGGCCTCGGTATCGGCGGTATCGGCGGTAATCAGCAGCAGGCCGTTATTCACGGCATTGCGCCAGTACGTGCGGGCAAAACTCTTCGCCACGACCACGCGGATGCCGGCGGCCAGCACCACCGTGACGGCCACCTCCATGGCGGAGCCACAGCCGAAGTTGTGCCCTGCCACGAGGATGTCGCCATCGCGGACGCTTCCCGCGAAGTCGGGATCGAGGTCTTCCAGCAGGAACTGCCGCAACACGTGCGGATCGACACTGTGCTTCTTGCGGCTGGAGGCAATGATGTAGTCGGTGTTGATATCGTCCCCCAGACGACGGGCGCGGCCTTCGATGACAAGGGAACGGGGACTGGCGACGGCGGGCAACGGCGAATTCATGGCGTGACGACGAGGTCTCGGGGGTCCGCCAGATGGCCACTCGCTGCGGCGGTGGCGCAGGCAAGCGGCGAGGCGAGGAAGATCTGCGCATGGCGATTGCCCATGCGCCCCTTGAAATTGCGGTTGGCGGTCGAGATCACGCGTTGGCCGTCCGCTGGAATGCTGCCGCAGGTGCCGCAGCAGCTGCCGCATCCGGGCGGCTGCAACTCGGCGCCCAGGGCGACGAACTCGGCCAGCATGCCGTTGCGCTCCATCTCGGCCCGCACCGGTTCGGACGCCGGCGTGACGATCAGCCGCACGCCCGGCGCCACGCCGCCGCGTGCGTGCAGCACGGACAGCGCCTCGCGGTAGTCCTTCACGCGGCCACCGGTACAGGTGCCGAGGTAGACGATGTCGATCTTGGTATCGCCCGCGTCGGCCAGATCGACCACGTTGTCCACGCGGTGCGGCAACGCCACCTGCGGCGCGACCGCCGAGAGGTCGAAGGTCATCGTATCGACATAGCTGGCATCGGCGTCGGCCGAGACCGGCGTGTAGCGGCCCGGGTCGACGGACGCGTTGGCCGACAGCCAGTCCGCCGTGCATGCATCGAACGGAAACAGCCCGGCCTTGGCGCCCATTTCCACCGACATGTTGGCGAGCACGATCCGGTCGTCCATATCGAGCGTCGCCACGCCGGGGCCGGCGAACTCCAGTGCCAGATAGTTGGCCCCGCCCACGCCGAGCCGCCGGGCCATGGTCAGGGCGACATCTTTCGCCGAAGCGTAGGCCGGCAGCGTGCCCGTCAGCCAGATGCGCAGCGTGCCGGGGACCTTCAGCCAGAGCTGTCCGCACTGGAAGATGCCGGCGAGATCGGACGAGCCAATACCGGAGCCAAACGCGTTGAGCGCGCCATAGCTGACCGCATGCGAATCGGCACCGACCACGAGCTGGCCCGGCAGCACGCGGCCACGTTCCAGCATCAATTGATGGCCGATGCCCTCGCCTACCTCGAACACGCACAGGCCGTGGGTCTGGGCATAACTGCGCGCCCGGTCCTGCAGCCGCAGCGCCTGCTCGCCCGACGGGGCGCCATAGTGGTCCAGCGCGAACACCAGCCGCTCCGGAAAGGCTGGCGGCGGCAAGTCGCCCTCGGGCTGCATGTCGCGGAAGTAGTCGAGCGCCATCGGGATCGACCCGTCGGTGCCCATCGCGCCATGCGGCACGCAGATCGCCAGGTCGTCGGCATAGACCGCTTCGCCTGCGGCGCGCGACAACAACTTCTCGGCAAGGGTCTGGCCACGCGTGGCGGCCGGCTGGAGAGACGTCATAACGATCAGGGCGTGACTCAGTTGAGCTTGATCTGGGCGGTCTTGATGACCTTGCCCCACTTGTCGTGCTCGGCCTGGATCAGGCGCGCGAAGTCCTCGGGCGAGCCGCCGACCGGTTCCACGCCCAGATTCAGGAGCTTCGCCTTGACGTCATCGGACTTCAGGATCGCATCGATCGCACGGTTGAGCTTCAACACGATGGCGCGCGGCGTGGCGGCTGGCGCCACGACCCCACTCCACGACAGCGATTCGTAGCCCTTGACGCCGGCTTCGTCGAGCGTCGGCACATTGGGCAGGCCGGGAAGGCGCTTGCGGCTGGTCACGGCCAGCGCCTTGAGCTTGCCTTGCTGCACGAAGCCGATGGACGACGGCGCGTTGTCGAACAGCATCGTGACATTGCCGCCCAGCAGGTCGGTCAGCGCCTGCGAACTACCCTTGTAGGGCACGTGCAGCATGTTCACGCCGGTCATCGACTTGAACAGTTCGCCCGACAGGTGCGTGGAACTGCCGGGGCCGGACGACGCGAAGCTCAGCGCGCCGGGGCGCGTCTTGGCCAGTTGCACGAGGTCCGCCACGTTGGTAGCCGGCATGCCCGGCGACACCACGAGGATGTTGGCATTCTGCGTGGCATAGCTCACAGGCACGAAGTCCTTGGCCGCGTTGTAGTTGAGCTTGCCGTACAGGTGGTCGTTGATCGACAGGATGCCGGTGGCCCCCATCAGCAGCGTGTAGCCGTCAGCGGGAGACTTGGCCACCAGTTCGGCGCCGATATTGCCGCTGGCGCCGGCGCGATTGTCCACCACGAACGGCTGCTTGAACTGCTCCTGCAGCTTCTCGGCGAGAATGCGCGCCACCACGTCGGTGGAGCCACCAGCGGCGAACGGCACGACGATGCGGACCGCCTTGTCGGGATAGGTATCTTCCGGGCCGGCAAAGGCGAAGGTGGGCAAACAGGCAAGCAGGACTGCGGCGCGACCAAACAGGTTCTTCATGGGGGGATCCTGGGCAGAGGGTGTGATTTTTTTCGCTTGGCCACGTATGCAGCCCCGTGGTTGCGAACACAGTCTAGAGACGGCCATTACCGTGGACAATCGACTTTTTTGCGCCCACTATTACCAAATTCTGATAAATCACCCCTTCGCACCCGCCTGATGCGTCACAACGTCACCCTCAAGCAGTTCCGCTGTTTCCTGGCCGTGGCCGAGACCGGTTCGTTCACCGCCGCGGCGTTGCGGCTCCATATCACCCAGTCCGCGCTGACCGCGACCATCCAGCAACTCGAGGAGGTGCTCGGTCTCCGGCTGTTCGACCGCACCACCCGCCGGGTGACGCTGACCGGGCATGCGGAGCGCTTCCGGCCCGAGGCGGAACGGCTGGTCAACGGTATCGACGGCGCCGTCTCGGACCTCGTGGCGCTGGCCCAGGGCGAGCGCGGGCATATCCGCATCGGCGCGGCGTCGTCGGTCATCAGCCAGTTCCTGGTGCCGGCGCTGCCGCGCTTTCGCGACGCGTATCCGGGCATCACGGTCTCGCTGCGCAACCCCGCCGCGCAGCAGACCGAGCGGCTGGTGCTTGAGGGGGAGGTCGACTTCGCCATCGACAGCAAATTTCGGGGCGCGGAAGAACTCGACTACACGCCGCTGGTGAGCGACTGCTATGGCGCGGTCTGCCACCGGGACTCGCCGCTCGCCACCCTCGATCGGCCGATCGATTGGACCGACCTGCCCACGGGCGGCTATGTCGGCTTCAGCGCAGACACCGGCATCGGCCACTTCCTGCGCACGCACGCCGCCCACTGGTCCATGCTGCAAGGCGAACACGATGAGGTAGAAAGCACCACCTACCTCTTCGCCATGCTGGCGCGCGGCAACTACTACTCGGTGCTGCCGGCGCTGGCGTATCAGCGCAACGAGTTTCCGGAACTCGTGTTCCGGGAGCTGCACGGCCCGCGCCTGTCGCGCGAGCTTTGCGTGATGACCCGGCCGCTGCGCTCGCTGGCGCCCAGCGCGCAACGGCTGCTGGCCCTGCTGACCGATACGTTGACCGAGATGCCCATGCCGCCGGGCGTGACGCTGCTGGCCAGACGGCAGCCGGCATAGCGCCCGACGACGATATATCGCCAACACTGATCAATCGATCTTTATTTTTCATTGGTCATCATCAATCGGTATTCCTATCATCGTCTGACGACTTCATGACGACGGGAGTGCCTTGTGACGATGTGGGCAATTGGGATTGATATTGGCGGCACCTTTACGGATGTCGTCGCACTGGACTACGGGGCGGGCAGGCTCGTCAGCCTGAAGGTCCTCACCACCCACGGTGACCCGGCGCAGGGCGTGGCCGATGGCGTCAGCCGGCTGATGCACACCCACCACATCGACCCGCAGCGGGTCACGCGCGTGGTCCATGCCACCACGCTGTTCACCAACGCGCTGATTGAACGCCGCGGCAGCACCACCGGCCTGCTGACGACCCGGGGCTTCCGGGACGTGCTGGAGATCGGCCACGAGCGCAAGTACGACCTGTATGACCTGACGATCGAGCCAGCGCCGGCGCTGGTGCCGCGCCGGCTGCGCGCCGAGATTGGCGGGCGCATGGATGCGCAAGGCCATGAGATCGAGGCGCCGGACGCCCAGGAAGTGCGCGCGGTGGTGGGGCAGTTGGTGGAGCAAGGCGTCGATTCGCTCGCCGTGTGCCTGCTGCACGCCTACGGCGCGCCGGCGCACGAGCGGCTGGTGCGCGACTGGATCGAGCGCGATTTCCCCACCCTGCACGTCACGCTGTCATCGGATGTCGCGCCCGTCATCCGCGAATTCGAGCGCAATTCCACCACCGTCGCCAATGCCTATATCAAGCCGCTGGCGACGCGCTACCTGGACGCACTCGAAGGTCGCCTGCAAGCGCTCGGCCTGCACGCCGGCGTGCTGATGATGCTGTCCAACGGCGGTCTGGCCCATATCGGCGAGGCCAAGCGCAATCCGATCGAGCTGCTCGAGTCCGGCCCCGCGGCCGGCGCGATCTCGGCGGCCCACTACAGCCTGCGCGATGCGCAGCCAGACCTGCTGGCCTTCGACATGGGCGGCACCACGGCCAAGCTGTGTTTGGTGGAGGATGGCAAGCCGGCCATCACGTTCGGCTTCGAGGCGGCACGGCGCAAGCGTTTTGCCGAAGGCAGCGGCCTACCGATCCGCATTACCACCATCGACCTGATCGAGATCGGCGCCGGCGGCGGCAGCATCGCCCATCAGGACGCCCTGGGCCTCCTCAAGGTGGGGCCGCAGAGCGCCGGCTCCGAGCCGGGGCCAGCCTGCTATGGGCTGGGCGGCACTGATCCGACCGTGACGGATGCGAATCTCGTGCTCGGCTACCTCAATCCCGATTACTTCGCTGGCGGCACGATGGCCATCAGCGTGGCGCGCGCCGCCGAGGCGCTTGGCCGCGCGGGCGAGCGGCTGGCGCGTGACGTGACCGGCGTGGCCTGGGGCATCCATGACATCGTCGCCGAGAACATGGCGGGCGCCGCGCGCGTGCACGTGGCCGAGCGTGGGCGCGATCCGCGCGGCTTCGTGCTGCTGTGCACCGGTGGCGGGGGGCCATTGCATGCGTATTACGTTGCCCAGAAGATTGGTGTGCGGACGATTTTGTGTCCGCCCGCCGCAGGCGTGGCGTCTGCATACGGCCTGCTGGTGTCACCGGCACGCGCCGACCGCTCGCGCACGGTGAGCGTGCGGCCCGCCACGGATTCGCTGGAGCGGCTGGAAACCGCCTTTGCCGAACTGGAATCGCAATCGCGCGAAGCGCTGGCGCCGCTGGACGAGAGCTTCGGCCCGATACGGCTGACGCGCCATGCCGACGGGCGCTTCGCCGGACAGGGCTTCAACCTGTCGGTGCGCCTGCCCGATGGCCCCTACACCGGCAAACAGCCGGCGGAGATCGTGCGCGCCGCCTTGATCGCCGCGTTCGAATCCGGCTATCGCGAGAAATTTGGCCGTACCCCGCCCGATGTGCCCGTCGAACTGGTGACCTTGCGCGTGACGGGCGAGGCCCCGCCGCGACAGGCCTTCGTCGCCGAAACGCTGCCTGAAGGCGTGGCCGTCGCGCCCGGCAGCCGGCGCAAGGTCTATTTCAGGGAGGCCGATGGCTACCTGGACACCCCGGTCTTCGACCGCGCCGCGCTGCCAGCGGGATTCCGCGCGCAGGGGCCGCTGCTGATCGAGGATGCCGGTTCCACGCTGGTCGTGGGGCCGAAGGGCCGCGTCACGCAAGGGGCAAGCGGCAATCTCGTCATCGAACTGGAGGAGCACGCAGCATGACCCGCCAACCCATGCCCGGCGCGGCTTCCGCCGCCGACCCCATCTTCCTGGAAGTGTTCTGGACGCGCGTGCGCGCCGTGGTGAACGAGGCCGCCAAGCTTATCGTGCGCACGTCCTTCTCCACCCTCTCCACCGAGGCCAACGACTTCGCGGTGGTCGTCACCGATTCGGCGGGTCGCGCGTTGGCGGAGAACAGCGGCAGCATTCCCTCCTTCATCGGCACCCTGCCACGCACCGTGCGCGCCGCCATCGCGCAGATCGGTGCGGACAATATGCGGCCGGGGGACATCTTCATCACCAATAACCCGTGGATCGGCACGGGGCACCTTAACGACGTGTGCCTGGTCAAGCCGATATTCCACGGCAATCGCCTGGTGGGCTTCGCGGCGACGGCGGGCCACGTGCCCGACATCGGCGGCAAGATCCGTTCGGTGGATGCGCGCGAGCTGTTCGAGGAAGGGTTCCACATCCCGATGATGCCGCTCATGCGCGAGGGGCACGTGGACGACACGCTGCTGCAACTGATTCGCACCAATGTGCGCACGCCGGAGCAGACCGTGGGCGATATCTGGTCGCAGGTCGGCGCGGTGGAACTGATCGCGGCGCGGCTCCATGACATCCTGACCGAGTACGCCTTGCCCGGCATCGACGATCTGGCGCAGGCGCTGTTCGACCGCAGCGAGGCCGCCATGCGCCACGCCATTGCGCAGCTGCCGGAGGGCGAATATCGCTACACGATGCAAACCGACGGCTTTGGCGAGCGCTTCACCTATGCCGTGACGGCGCGCATCGGCAACGGCGAGATCGAGTGCGATTTCGCGGGCACGTCTCCGCAGCAGCCGCGCGGCATCAACTGCGTGCTGGCCTATACGAGCGCGATGACGGCCTATGCGATCAAGTGCCTGCTGCTGCCCGACCTGCCGAACAACGACGGGCTGTTCCGTCCGATCCGCGCCGTGGCGCCGGAAGGCTCGCTGCTCAATCCGCGCTCGCCCGCGCCGGTGGGGGGCCGCGCCTGCACCGGCCACTACGTGCCCACCGTCATCTTCGGCGCCATGCAGCAGGTGCTGCCCGAGCGCGTGATGGCCGGCGCCGGCTCGCCGCTGTGGATCGCCAACCTCAGCGGCACCCGCGAGGATGGCCGCCCCTTCGCCACGGTGCTCTTCTATAACGGCGGTCTGGGCGCCACGGCCGGGAAGGACGGCGCATCCGTCATGTCCTGGCCGAGCAATATTTCGCCGACGCCGGTGGAAGTGGCGGAACGCGACGCGCCGCTGTTCTTCCGCTACAAGGCACTGCGCCCGGGCACCGGCGGTGCCGGCCGGCAGCGGGGCGGGCTCGGCGAGGAGGTGTGCTTCGTCAGCCGTCATCCCACGCCCCTGTCAATCGTCTTCCTGACGGAACGGCTGATCGTGCCGGCGCCGGGTTTTGCCGGCGGCGAGGCCGGCGCCTGCGGGGAAGTGCTGATCAACGGGCAAGCGGTGGATGCACGTCAGCCGCAGACGCTGCAGCCCGGCGACGAAGTGATCCTGCGTACCCCGGGCGGCGGCGGCTTCGGTCCGGCCACCGAACGGGACTTCGAGCGCATCGCGTACGATCGGGAACAGGGCTACGCCACCTGAATCGGCACGCATCATGCATGCGGAGGAGACAAGAGCCGGCACCTGAGGGTGCCTTTACCACACAACATCCGGGCGGACCCACGCCGCACCGGTGGAGAGGTAGTCATGCATTGCATCTTCAAGACGCTGTCCCTGCCCGTCGCGCTGTGGTTGCTGGCGCCCCTTGCCCACGCGGCCGATGCCACGCCGGCAGAGGTTGCCGCGTATCCCAACAAGCCAGTACGCATCATCGTGCCGTATCCAGCCGGTGGCTCCACCGACGTGCTCGCGCGCGTGCTCGGCCAGAAGATCGGCGAGGAAATGGGCCAGCCAGTGGTGGTGGAGAATCGCCCCGGCGCCAGCGGCAATATCGGCGCGAGCTATGTCGCCAAGTCGCCGGCGGATGGCTACACGCTGTTCCTCGGCACCTCCACTGCGCTAGCGGCCAACCCCGGCCTGTACAAGACGCTGCCCTACGATCCGCAGAAGGATTTCGCGCCGATCATCCTGGCCACGACGCTCGCCAGCCTGGTCGTCGTCAATCCATCGGTGCCGGTGAAGACCATGCAGGAGCTGAGCGCCTACCTGAAGGCGCATCCCGGCACGAGCTACGCGTCATCCGGCAACGGCACGCCGGCCCACCTCGGTGGCGAGCTATACAAGAAGATGGCGGGCGTGCAGATGAATCATGTGCCCTACAAGGGTGGAGCGCCGGCGCTGACGGATCTCATCGGCGGGCAGACGTCGCTGATGTTCGCGATCCTGCCCGAGGCGATGCCGTTCGTGAAGGAAGGCAAGCTGCGCGCACTGGCCGTGACCACGGCCAAGCCCACCCCCAACGCCCCGCAGATGCCGACGGTGGCCGAAGCCGGCGTGCCGGGCTATGAGCTGGTCGGCTGGTATGCCTTCCTGGCGCCGCGCGCCACGCCGCAGCCCATCGTTTCCAAGTTGAACAAGGCGTTCGACGAGGCGCTGCAGGACAAGGCGGTGCGCGAGCGGCTCACCAGTCTCGGCTTCGACGTTGCCGGCGGCCCGCCGGAGCGCCTGGCCAGCACGATTCGCAGCGAGACGAAGAAGTGGAAGCAGGTCATCGACGAGGCGCACATCAACCTCGACTGACGATTGCAACGCCGGAAGGGCTGGGGCGGCGCGGGCGCGGGGCCGGCCGCTTCAGCCCGCCTTCCGGCGCGTGGCGCGACGCGGGGCGGCTTCCTCGCCGATGATCGACACGCCATCGGGCAGCGCCTGCGCACGGATGGTGTCCATGATGATGTCGAGCATGCGTTGCGAACTCGGCGACAACGAGCGCAGCCGCCGCGTGATCAGGCAGATCTCGCGTGACAGCACCGGCGCGGCCAGCTCACGGTAGGCCAGGTCGGTGAAGCCCGCCGCCTTGGCCGCCAGGGCCGGGATGATCGAGAATCGCCCGCCTTCGTTGAGCACCGCGAACAACGACGTCGTGCTCGAAATCTCGTCATGTTCCCCGCCGAACACCGGCCAGTGGCCCGCGTTCTCGTGCAGGAAGGTGCCGATGCCCGTGTCGGCCGTGAAGGCGACGAAATCCTCTGGCGCAAGGTCCGCCCAGCGCAACGGACCGGCGCGCTTGGCTAGCGGATAGTCCGCGCGGCAGACCACGCCGTAGCGGTCTTCCAGCAGCGGCACGTAGGAGAGTTCGTCGATGCCCTTGTGGCGGCTGGTAATGGCGAAGTCGAGTTCCCCATCCATCACCATCTGTTCGACCTGCTCCGCGCCGGCATCGCGCAGCGTGAACGTCACGCCCGGATACTGCTGGCGAAACTTGCCCACGGCCGTGACCAGGAACTGGTAGATCACCGACGCCGCCGCCGCGATGCGGATATGCCCTTTCTGGCTGTCCGCGAACGATTGCAGGTCGGAGATGGCGCTGTCGAAATCCCGCAGGATCCTGTCGGCCTCGGCCTTGAAGCGGACCGCCTCCTGCGTCATGACCACGCGCCGCGTGTTGCGGTCGAACAGCTTGAGCCCGACCGATTCCTCGAACTGCTGGATGGTCGCCGTCAGCGCCGACTGCGTAACAAACAGGCGCGCCGCCGCCGTGGTGAACGATCCGGCGTTGGCCACCTCGACAAACGAGCGTAGGTGACGCAGGGAGATATTGCGGTTCATGGCGCGCGCTGTGCGGCGTGGGGAGGGATGCCTGCAGCATATATTCGAAGCCGTGAATGATCAACGACGACTCATCGCGCGTAGCGAAAAGCCGTGCGCTGCTCACCCAACGCCAGCCCCGCGTCACTAGCCGCGGTCGAAGGCGGTCACCTTGGGTAGCACCTCCGCGAGGTAGTCCACCATCGTGCGCACCGCCGGCAGCAGGCCGATACGGTAGGGAATCAGGGCGGTGATGCGCGCGTCAGCGGCGATCCATTGCGGCAAGATCTGCCGCAACGCGCCGGCCTTCAGCTCCGTCTGGCAGATGTACCCTGGCAGCGCCGCGATGCCGATGTTTGCGCAGGCGGCTTCCTTCAGTGAAATCAGGCTGTTGCTCTGGAACCTCGGATCGATCGGCACCGTAATGGTGCGTTTGTCGGGGCCCTGCAAATGCCATTGCAGCGGTCCCTTGCTGACCATGCCGATGAGCGAATGGGTCATCAGGTCTTCCGGCTCCGCCGGCACGGACATACGCTCAAGGTATTCCGGACCCGCGAACAGGTACCAGGGCGCCTTGGCCAGCGGATGCTGGATCAGGTTGGAGTCCTGCAATTGCCCGGTATGGCCCCGGATCGCGAGGTCGAAGCCCTCCCCCACGATATCCACCAGCCGGTCCGTGGCCGTCTCGACGATCTTGACCTTGGGATTCTCTGACAGGAAGGTAGGCAGCACGTGCCGCAGCGCAAACTGCGCGATCTCGGCGGCGGTGGTCACGCGGATCACGCCGCTGGGTTCGGCCAGCCGCTGGCGCATCGCCTCCTCGGCCACCTCCGCGCTGCGGAGCAGGTTCATCGCGTACTGGTAGAACTCCTGGCCCACCTCGGTCATGGCGAACTGCCGCGAGGTGCGATTGATGAGCCGCACGCCCAGCGACGCTTCCAGCTCCTTGACCCGATGGCTCAGCGTCGACTTCGGCAGGCGCAGCACCTCGCCGGCCGAGGTGAAGCCACCGCGGTCAACGACCTGCACGAAGAAATAGACGTCCTTCAGATCGAGCATTGGATGGGGGCGCGCAGTCCGCTGTCGCGATGGCAACGGCTGTCATATCGGTATGGTATCGAGGTCCGATCATACTGCACCGCGCGCGCCCAGTGGCATCCGGGCAAACCTTGGTACTTCCTGCCCCCGCCGTACGACCATCGTTCGGTTTTGCCGAACCTTGCGTACACGATCTGACCGCTGCCCAATCGATATTGAACGCTTAAGCTGTTGCACATGAGCGGCTCCGCGCTGTCTCGTGACCGTCAATACTCAAGTGGAGAGGACAATGTCGATGATCAAGGGATTTCATCATCTGACCGCCGGCGTAAGACACGCGCAGGAGGATGTGGATTTTTACGTCAAGCTGCTGGGGCAAAGCCTCGTCAAGAAGACCGTTCTTCTCGACGGCGAGGACCCGATCTATCACCTCTACTACGGCAACGCCAACGGTGACCCGGGCACGCTGGTGACCTCGTTCCCGTTCCGGCAGAAAGGGGTTGCGGCGCGCCCCGGCTCGGGCCAGGTCCGGGTCATCAACTATTCGGTGCCCACCGGCTCGCTCGACTTCTGGCGCGCCCGCTTCGACGCGATGGGCATTGCCTACGACAGCGCCATCACCGCGCGCTTCGACGAGCGGCGCCAGCGTTTTCATCACCCCTGCGGCATCGAGTTCGATCTGGTCGAGACGGATCTGGACAAGCGCCCGGCCTGCGTGGCCAGCGATATCCCCGAGGCGTTCGCGATCCGCGGCGTGCACAGCATCACGCTGTCCCTGCGCGAGGTGGCCGAATCGATCCGCTTCATGAGCGAGGCGATCGGTTTCCGCCAGGTCGGCCAGACCGGGCCGTACTACCGCTTCGAGACGCACACGGGCGGCCCCGGCATGGTTGTCGAATTCCTGCATGAGCCGGATCGTCACCAGGGCTCCTCGGTCTATGGCGAAGGCACGATCCACCATGTGGCGTTCGCCGTCGACACCATGGACCAGCAGATGGCCCTCAAGGAAAAGTTCATGGCGCTGGGCTACATCGATACCTCGGAGTCGGTGAACCGCAACTACTTCCGCTCCATGTATTTCAAGATGCCGGGCGGTGTGATGTTCGAAGCGGCCACGACCGATATCGGCTTCGCCATCGACGAAGAACCCGGCCACTTCGGCGAGGAATTCCAGTTGCCGCCCTGGCTGGCCGACCGCAAGGACGAGTTGCTCGGGCGACTCGAACCCATTTCCGTTTGACCGACTTCACCCTGTCTGGACCTGACATGCAGAAACCCAAAGTACTGATCGCCTTCTATTCCCGCAACAGCTCGACCGAACTGCTGGCCAAGGCCGTGGCAGCCGGCGCCATCGAGGCCGGCGCGGAAGTCCGCCTGCGCCGCGCGCGCGAGGTGGTCGGCCCCGACGTCATGCGCCAGGCGCCGGGCTGGCTCGAGAACGCCACCGCCATGAACGACCGCTACGAAGCGCCGACCGAGGCCGACGCCGAGTGGGCCGATGCCATCGTCTTCGGCACGCCGACGCGCTTCGGCTCGATCTCGACGGAACTCAAGGCCTATATCGACGGCCTCGGCGGCCTGTGGTTCCAGGGCAAGCTCAACGGCAAGGTCGGCTCGGTGTTCGGCTCGACCTCGTCGCGCCACGGCGGCAATGAATCGACGCTGCTGTCGATCTACACGCCGATGGCCCACCTGGGCCTGATCATCGTGCCGCTGGGCTACGCCGACGCCGTGATGTTCAAGGCCGGCACGCCCTACGGTGCGACCCATGTCTCACACCTCGACGCCGACAAGCCCGACGAGGACCACCTGGCCGTGGCCCGCTTCCAGGGCCGCCGCGTGACCGCCGTGGCACGTTCGCTGCATTGCGAGCAGGAACCCGTGGCCGCTTGAGGTCGCTCCAGGTCGCTTGAGGTAAGAGAAAGGGCGGGGACTTGTGGTCCCCGCCCTTCTTTATGCCCCCTCCGTCTGGTTCCTGTTACTGCTTCTACCCCAAACCTAAGCCGCCACGGCCTCGCCGCAGCACGCCACCGTTTCCATGTACCGCGAAGGCGGCATCGCGCCGAGCGTGGCCTGGATCGCCTCCTTGCAGAGCGACGGGCGCCTGGCGAGCAGCTCCACGTAACGCGTGACGTTCGGCAGTTCCTCCCACAGCGACGCCAGCCCGAGGTAGGCCATCCGCACCAGGTTCACGCCCCACAGCACATCGCCCAGCGTGAACGGGCCGCCCTTGAGATAGGTTTCCGACGACGAGGACAGCGTGTTTTCGAGATCCTTCAACAGGCTGGCCACGTGCTGACGCGCTGCCCGCTGGAACGCCGCGTCGTGGCGGACGGACTTGCCACCGCGCTCCTTGGCGATCTTGGCGCGATAGGCGGCCACCAGCACCGCATCGTCCGCATTGGCGGCGATCATCGCCTCGAGCGCCATGATCTTGTAGTCGTAGACCCGTTCCATGCCAGCCTTGAGCACATCGGGCCGCGCATCCGCATCGGGATGAAAGCCATAGAGCAGCGTGCCGTTCGGGATCCTGTCGACGATATCGACCTGCCGCATCACCGCCGCGCGCGCGACCGCGTCCTCTGGCACCAGTTGCACCGGGTCATGGGACACCGCGTCCAGGTAGCAGCAGATCCGCTTCGAATCGGCGATGACCCGGCCGGCCTCGTAGTCCACCAGCAGCGGCACCACGCACGGATCGAAGCCTTCGGTCTCGACCGAGGTGCGCCCGCTGTAGCCGCTGACGAATGCCCTGTCCACCTCTCGCCCGGCGATCAGGCGCAGCCGGACATAGGGCGGATGGTAGTGCTCGGCGGCGACGACACCCGCCGGCCCCATCGAACCGAGGATCATCATGTCGTTCGAGCGGTACGACAGGCGCTTCTCGGCCAAGACCGTACGCACCTTCTGCGAGCAGAGCGAACTCGCCGCATGAAAGAGCTCGAAACGCGGCGCGGCGTCGTCCCCGACGATGGTGATCCGCGCGGGGTCGGCCACGGCGGCACGGGCATCGGCCGCCTGACTCTTCAATCTCGTATGGTCCATTGCTGTGTTCTCCTTACTTGTGCATGTGCGGGCATGCCGCCGGCGGGTCGCCGATGAAACCGCGCGCCGACCAGAGTTCCGGGAACGGGATCTCCGCCATGGACGGCAGCAGCCAGGCAACGCCCTCCGTGCCGAAGTAGGCCGGGCGGGCGCCGAACGTGCGGCGCGTGGCCATCAGGTGCAGGTGCTTCCAGGCGGAGAAGCCCTCGGCGACATCGGCCAAGGTCTCGCCAAGACGCTGGAGTTCGACATGCTGGTTCGGGTTGGCATACACAACGCGCCAGGCTTTCTCGACATCCTTGCTGGGTGCATAGGCCTGGCTGAAGTCGCGCTTGATTACCGTGGCCGGCACCGCGAAGCCGTGGCGGTCCAGGTAGCCGAGCACGTCGTCGTAGACGCTCGGCTGGTGCAGCGTCGTGTTGAGCTGGTCCCAGCGCGCGGGTTGCGGTTCGAAATGCTGCAGGTGCTCCGCCTGCTTGATGCCGAGCAGGTAGACCATCTGCCGGTAGGTCCAGCCCTGGAGCGCGGTGTCCTTGCCGAACGTCGCTACCGCGCGGGACAGGATAGCCAGCAGGTCGTTGGGCGTCATCCACGCCAGCGAGCGCCACGTCGCGTTAAGCGGCTCATGATGGGCGACCACGCGTTGCAGGGTCTTGATGGCCTGCGTCAGGTCATTGGCGCGCAACTGCGCCTGGGCGATCCGCAGCTCCTTGATGATCAGCATCCAGTACAACTCGGACACCTGCACCGACGTGATCCACGCATGCTCGCCCGGATGATCGCTGACCGGGTGTTGCAGCGAGTGCAGCACGTCGGTGCGCATCCACGCGCTGTAGGGCGTTTGCCCGGGGGAAGCGCTGGCCGGGGCGGCGCGCTCTGGCTTGACGGTTTCGTCCATCGTCGTCTCCTGGTTGTGAGGGGTCAAATCTCGTGGGCCGTGCCTGCGCGCAGCAGCAACTCCATCTGCTGCGCGATCTGCAGCAGCGCGCCGTCGTCGCCCGGCTTGGCCACGACCTGCAACGCCGCGGGAAGGCCGCAGTCGCCGGTGAGCAATGGAATCGAGATGGCGGGAAACCCGGCGATGTTGAATGGCGCGGTGTAAGTCATCAGCGCCTCGCGGACCGTGCCGGACCACGCGCCGATCTCGACGTTTGCAGCGCCAAGATGGGGGGCGACGCACGGGCAGGTCGGCAGCACGAGGTAGTCGACCGTCGACATTGCCTCGTGCAGCCTGGCCGTGAACCGGCGCCGCGTCTGCTGGGCCGCCGCATAGCCGCGCAGGTCCATCGTCTCCGCACGCCGCAATCGGTCGACGGTTTCCGGGTTGTAGTGCGTGGCGATGCGGTCCCAATCGTTGCGCCGGAAGTGCTCGATGCCGCCTTCGATCAGCACGATGGTCGCGAAGGCATCGAATACGGCATCGAACAGGCCGGACGTGTCGACGTCCACGCAGGCGAAGACCTGCCCCAGTCGGCCGATCGCCCCCTTGAATGCCGTGGCGACTGCCGGGCTCGTCGGCACCGGCGCGATCTCCGGGATCACGCCGAGGCGCGCGGACAGCCACGCATCGCTTTCGGGTACCTCGATATGAAGGGCATCGGCCAGCAACAGCACATCGTCGACCTGCGCCCCGAGCAGGCCGACGTGGTCGCACGTGGGTGCCAGCGGAAACACGCCGCGCGTGGAGAACGTATCGAACGTCGGCTTGTATCCGACCACGCCGCACAGCGCGGCGGGAATGCGCACCGAGCCACCCGTATCGGTGCCCACGCCGGCCATGACGGCCCCATCGGCAATTGCCGCCGCCGCGCCGCCGCTGGAACCGCCCGGGATGCGCGTGCGGTCGAGCGGGTTCAGCGTATCGCCAAAATTTGTACTGGCGGTGGTCACGCCCCACGCGAACTCATGCGTCGTGGTCTTGCCGATGAGGATCGCGCCGCGCTCCGTCAGCGCTTTCACGATGTCGGCATCGGCGGCGGGCAGGTGCCCGAGGTAGGCCGCCGAGCCGTAGCGGGTCTCCAAGCCTTTGGTGTCGATGAGGTCCTTGATCGCGATGGGCAACCCTTCCAGCGGACGCTGCCGATTGTCGGCGTAACGGCGGTCACTCTCTGCCGCCGCCTTGAGCGCGCGGTCCCAGTCGATGGTCGAAAAGGCGTTGATGGATCGCTGGCTCGCTTCCGCCGCGTGGAGCGCCTGCTCCGCCAGCGCGGTTGCGGATATCTGCCGCGTCGCCAGGGCATCGAGCGTCTTGCGCAGGCCGGCCGGTTGCGTGGCCGCGCGGGCCGACTGCAGCAGATCACGGTGGTGATGGTCGGGATGGAGATCAGGATGGACGTCGAGATGGGTCATCACCACATGCTCTCCAGCAATGCATCGAGCTTCTGGCCGGCGTGGTCGCCCAGGTCGCCGACCTCGGCGGGATAGTTCTGCTTCAGGAGCGCCGCCACCTCGGGCAGCTTCGCGCGGTCGAAATCGAACGCGGCGAGCCGGCTGGGCAGTTGCAGCGCGTCCACGACATCCGCAATGCGGTTGGCCAGTGCCGTGGCAGCGGTGACGTCCCCCTTGCCGGAAGCGAAGATGCCGAACTTGTCGCCATAGGCTTCGGCGCAGGCGCGAATGACGGGCGCCAGCGTGATGCACGAGGTCATGCTGTGCGGCAGCCCGAACGTGCCGCCGAGGATGTGCCCGATGCGATGGCTCAGTCCGTAGATGACCGATGCGGGATAGAAGTAGCACTGCCAGGCGCCAAGCTGGAGTTGCAGCAGGTCTTCGGTCGAGACCAGCCCGCGCGCGATGGCTTCCCGTGTCTCAAGCTGCTGCGGCCACTTCTCCAGCACGGCGAGGAAACGCTCGACGCCCCGCGCGGCCAGGATCGCGTGCGGATGATCCACGCCCACCTTGCGCATCCCTTCCACCGCGTGGTCGATGCCCTTGATGGCCGAGCTCAGCAACAGCGCGCGCGGGGTATCGATGACCAGCCGGGGGTCGATGGCAACGATCTTGGGCGCCGTTTCGCGCACGGCGTAGCTGCGCTTGAATTTCTGCGGACCGTCCGTCTCCGTCACACCGAAGTAGTGGGAGAACTCGGAACCGGACAAGGTCGTCGGGAAGGCCGCGATGGGCAGGTAGCGCCCGGTCTGCTTGAAGTGCGCGTAGGAGACCGCCTTCGCTGCGTCGAGCACCGAGCCCCCGCCCAGCGCGACAATCGACTGCGCGTCACGCGTGAGGCACGCTTGCAGGCCGTCGCGCACGGCGAAGTCCGGCACATGCGGTGGCAGGTCGATAAAGGCCCCCACGCCATCCCGGATGCCGGGCTGCAGGACGTTACGATGCAAGGATTCGAGGAACCCGACCGTGAACGTGATCGGGCGGCGGATGCCGCGGTCTCCCAGCGACGCGGCAACGTCCTCCAGGATGTCGTGTCCCCAGACAATTTCTTCTTGCGGCAGGCATTTCAACTGGTTCATCCACTCACTCCAACGTGTGTCGCATGCAATCGATGCATCGATCCCGAGTGAGAAGATAGGCGATCCGGATTCAGCCGTGCGCGCGGCTTTCAGGAACATTGCGTCCATGAATATGGACGCCGGAATGCGTGCCTTGGCGCGCGCCTGCCAACGGTGCATCGCGGCCACGCAGCGGTGCAAGCGGCACGTTTTTCACCTCCGCTCACGCAGGTAAACCCTCGGACTTCGGCACCGTCTTCACGCATGACGCGCCGGTGCGGTGCATCGTTCATCGTTCTCGGACGAAGCATGCAAGCATCGCCATCTTTTCACCGTCCACCACGCGGCTATGATTTTTTCACCACGACCCCACCACGGAGAAAGAGCGATGGAAATGGAATTGGAGGCTGAGATGGAGACGGCGATGAACATGGCGATGGACACGGAGATGAGCACGGCGGCCACGCGGTTCACCGAGACACTGATTCGCGGGCGCCGCAGCAAGCGCGCGTTCCTGGACCGGCCGGTGCCGCTGCGGGCGGTCAGGGACATCCTGTCGGTGGCGAAGTACGCGCCGAGTTCAAGCAACACCCAGCCCTGGAAATGCTATGTGCTGACCGGCAGCGCACGCGAGCGAATCACCGATGCCGCGGTCGACGCCTACCGCGCCGGCCCCGACACGCTGGCCCACGAGTATCCGTTCTTCCCCAAGGATCTGCCGGCGCCGTATTCGTCACGCTTCAACATTTTCCGCGGCATGCTCGGTGACGCGCAGGGTGTAGCCAGGAGCGATATCGTCGGGCGGCGGCGCGACGTGGAACGCCAGTTCCGCTTCTTCGACGCGCCGGTCGGCCTGATCTTCACGATGGACCGCTGCCTGGAGTGGGCCAGCTTCCTCTGCTACGGCTGCTTCCTGCAGAACGTCATGCTGGCTGCGCGCGCGGAGGGGCTGGATACCTGCCCGCAACAGATCTGGTCGCTGCAGTCCGATGTGCTCCGCAAGGGCCTCGGCATTCCCGACTGCGAGATGGTGGTGGCCGGCATGTCACTGGGTTATGCGGACAACAGCGTGCCCGAGAACAACATGGCGATTCAGCGGCTGGAACTCGACGCTTTCGTCTCTTTCATCGACAACTGAGGCCCGGCGAGTCACGCCAGGCTGCCGCCCGCTACCATCATCACCAGCACCAGGGCGAGCAGCGCGACATACGTGACAGCGTGGACGCGGTCCGGGATGCGGCCGATCCAGCGTGCCGCCAGCCGGATCCCCACCCAGGAGCCGGCCGCCAGCACGACAAAGGCCAGCAGGTCGACATAGCCGGCGTGACCGGGCCCGAAGGTCGCGCCGTGCTGCCAGGCCAGCGCGACGTAGGTGACGGTGGCCGCAATCGCCATCGGCAATGACAGCGGATTGGCCATCGCCGTCGCCTGCGTCATGGTGGCCCCGCGCCGGCGCATCAGCGGCACGGTCATCACGCTGCCGCCAACGCCCAAGAAAGCGGCAATCGCCCCGATGCCGATGCCGATGGCGGCCGTCGCGCCTGCGGTCATCGGCCGCACGGTGCCCGGGCCGGCATGCATGAATCCGGGGCGCAGCGTGCTGTCCACGATGGTCACGGCCAGATAGGCGACGAACGCCCACCGCACCCAGTCGCCATTGAGCCAGCTCGCGGCGGCGGCGCCAACGACCGCACCGACGGCGATATAGGCACCCATCGCCCGGATGCGCGGCCAGTCGACATTGCCGGCGCGATGGTGGCGCCACGTCGCCATGGAAGCGCCAAAGATCATCACGCACGACGAGGTGGCCACGGCGATCTGCATGGCCGCCTGCGCCACGGCGCTGCCGGCGGCGTGCGTCATCGTCAGCATCGTATAAAGCAGCGGCACCACGACAAAACCGCCGCCAAACCCGAACAGCACCGTCGTCACGCCGGCCAGGCCGCCGCAGAGCATGAGTACCGCGTACATCGACATCGTTAGCCCTCGTTTCCCATCGAACGGATGATCACGATACGGCGGATGCGGCTGGCAAACTTGCGATGTTTGGACAATAATCTTCGAGATCCTGCCAACGTCTCTCGTGTCCCGATGATCAATGTTCCGCTCGACAGCGTCGATGCCAGCCCGTGTGCCGCACTGGCCATCGGCACCGACTACACCTTCGGCACGCTGCTCGACACGCACAGCCACCGCCGCGCCCAGTTCCTGTATGGCATGACGGGATTGATGGAGGTGGGCACCGAGGAAGGCGCGTGGGTGGTGCCGCCCTATACGGGCGTGTGGATTCCGGCGCAGAAGCCGCATCGGGTGCGCATGAACGGGGTCAGCACGCGCAGCGTCTACGTGCTGCCGGAGTCGGCGCCGCGCAGTGGTGCGGGCTGCGAGGTGTTGGTGGTTAGTCCGCTGCTGCATGCCTTGCTGCTGGCCTCGGCGGACGTGCCCGCGCACTACACGGCGGACAGCCGCGACGGGGCGCTGATGCAGCTCATCCTGTTCGAACTGCACCGCGCGCCGACCTTGCCGCTGTTTGCGCCGATGCCGCGCGACCCGGCGCTCGCCAGGCTCTGCGCGGCACTGCTGGCGCACCCCGATATCGGCGCATCCGCCGATGACTGGGCGCGGCAGCTCCACTGCAGCCCGCGCACGTTCGCGCGCCTGTTCCAACAGCAAACGGGGATGTCGTTCGGCGCATGGCGCCAGCAGGCGTGCCTGTTGGCCGCGCTGTCGCGCCTGTCGGCCGGCACGCCCGTTACGGAGGTGGCGCTCGATCTCGGCTACGACAGCCCGAGCGCGTTCTCGACGATGTTCCGCAAGGCGCTGGGCGCGCCGCCCTCGTCATTCCTGCAGGCCAGGCGCTAGCAGCGGCGAGCGCATGCCCGCCACATCCATCTCGACCCGGAGAATCTCGCCTGCGGTGGAGTCAGTCACGTAAAGCGTCTTGCGCGCCGGGCCGCCGAACGCCACGTTGGTCAACGAGTGGCCGGGGGTGCCACAAATCACCTCGACAGGTTCCGCCCGGTGATTCAGCACCCAGACGTAGGCGAGCCCCGGGTTGGCTACCAGCAAGCGTCCGGACTGGTCCATCGCGAGCCCGTCGGGTCCGCTGGGACCATAGGACGTGAAGAACTGCCCCGTCTTGGACACACTCCCGTCTGCGAGCAGCGGCATCCGCCACACACAGTTCCCCCGCGTCACGGCCACAAACAGGAAACGTTCGTCCGGAGACAGGACGATGCCATTGGGACTCGGCACGTTGGACAGCAGCAGGTCCAGCCGGCCTTCGCGGGTCAGCCGGTAGACCCGGCCGGTGGGGTCGTGCAGGCCGGTCTGGCCCTGGTCCGTGAAGTACACGTTGCCTTGCGAGTCGAGCGTCAGGTCGTTCACGCCCTTGAAGCTTTCCGTGTTGCGGCGCGCCAGATAAGGCCGGACCTCGCCCGTGCGGGTCTCCACCACCATCAGCCCGCTGCGGTAGTCCGTGACCAGCAGTTGGTCGGGAGCGATGAACTTCATGCCGTTGGGCTCGCCGTCCCACTCGGCGATCACCTCCCACCCTCCCCCGTTGTCGATCCGGAAGATGCGACCGTTGGGAATATCCGTCACGTAGACATTGCCCGCATCGTCGACGACCGGACCTTCGAGGAACGAGTCGATGGCCCGTCCCCCCTGGTTGGCGTCGGACCAATCAGTCTGGCGACGTTTGCGATAGCGCTCCGGCAGGCTGCTGAACAGCGCTGGCTGGCGGATCGTTGGCGGGGTGAGGAGGAACATGTCGATTACCTGAAGAGGGTTGCGCAGGGTGTCCGCCCGGTCACTGCTTCTCGAAGCCGGTCGCAGTGGCGACCTTACCCCAGAACGCCGTGCGCGCCCCCATCTCCTTGCGGAAGGCCCCGGCGTCCCAATAGCCGGCATCGGCCCCGATGCTCTCGGCGTAGGTGCGCATGTCGGGCGTCGCCATCGCCGTGGCGACTTCCTTCTGCAGGCGAGCGAGGACATCCGCCGGCGTGCCCTTCGGCGCCCAAAGACCCGTGAAGTTCGTGACGCCATAGCCGCGCACCCCTGCCTCGGCGAACGTGGGCACACCGGGCAATGCCGGCAGGCGCTTGTCGCCGCTCACGGCGAGCACGCGCAGCTTGTTGCCTTGCACTTGGCCGATCACGCCCGAGATGGAGGCCATCTGGAAGTCCACGGTGCCACCCAGCAGCGCCACGGTCGCCTCGCCCGCGCCCTTGAAGGGCACATGCATGAAGTGCGCGCCGGCGGCCAGCCCGAGCGCCTCACTGGCGAAATGGGGCGTCGACCCCGGGCCACCCGAGCCATAGGAGATCTTGCTGTCCGCCCCCTTCGCGGCGGCAACCAGATCGTTCAGCGTCTTGAACTTGCTGTCCGCCTTGACCACCACGCCCATCGGCGCGAATACATAGGCGCAAACCGGCTGCAGGTCTTGGGCGTAGTCGAACGGGAGCTTCTTGAAGATATGGGGCAGCAGCGCGTAGGTCGTGTCGTTGGCCAACAGCGTGTAGCCATCCGGCGCCGATCGCGCCACCTGGACCGCGCCGATGGTGCCCGTCGCCCCGGCCTTGTTTTCGACGAAGAAGCTCTGGCCGGTCTGCTCGGTCAGGCGCTGCGCCATCTTGCGCGTGACCGCATCAACGGCGCCGCCCGGCGGATAGGGCACGACGATCTTGACGGGCTTGGCCGGCCAGGTCTCGGCGTGCACGCCCATCGAAAGGACGGCGAGCGCCGCCATTACCAGTTGCGGCAGCCATCCGGCGCCGCGTTGTTGCGTGGTCATGTGTGTCTCCAAACTGCTGTGTCTTTTTGATCGCCCCGCTCCAGGCGGGGTCGCCATGCGTATCGCGGACGGAGGTGGCCTCCCGCTAGCCCTTCGTCAGTACCGGCTCCCGCTCGCGGTTCAGTACCCCCAGCACGTTCTTGGCCGCGGCCACGCCCATGTTGACGTAGGCCGCACCCGTCACACCGCCGATGTGCGGCGTCAGAATCACGCCCGGTTGCCCGTGGAAAATATGCGGCGCGGTCATCGGCTCGACGGCGAAGCTATCGAGCCCGGCCCCAGCCACTTGCCCCGACTGGACCGCCGCCAGCAGGGCCGGTTCGTCGATCAGCCCGCCGCGCGCGGTGTTGACGACGATCACGCCCCGCTTGCAGCGCGCGAGCACGTCGGCGTCCAGCATCTTGCGATTGTCGTCCGTCAGCGGGCAATGCAGCGAGATCACGTCGGACTCGGCCCAGATCGCCTCGAGTCCGACCGGCCGCACGTAGTCGGGCAGATTCCTGGCGAACGGGTCGAAGCCGATCACGCGCATATCCATGGCGTGGCACATCCGCGCAAAGCGCAGCCCGATGGTGCCCAGGCCAACCAGTCCCACGGTGCGCCCGCTCAGTTCGACACTCTTGTGCGTGGCCTTGTCCCAGTGGCCGCCGTGCATGCGCGCATCGAGCGGCACGATCGACTTGGCGCAGGCCAGCATCAGCGCCAGCGCATGCTCCGCCACGGCGGCGGCATTGGCACCGACCGCCGCCAGCACCTCCACGCCCCGCGCTGCGGCGGCAACCTTGTCGATGGTATCCGTGCCGCTGCCGTGCTTGGCGATCACCCGCAGTGACGGGGCGGCATCCATGACCTCGGCCGTCACGCTACCGTAGCGGACGATGATGGCAACCGGGTCTTGTTGTTTCGCGAGGGCGACCAGGTCAGCGGGTTGCGGGGTCTTGCCGGCGAAGACGATCGTGTAGTCGTGGAGGATGGCGAGGGCTTCGGGCGCCAGGTCCGCCCCCGTCACGATGATGGCGGGCCGGCTCGTCACAGCGTTTCTCCCTGCTTGAGCACGCCGGCGGTCACCAGCGAGGCCAGCAGCCACGGCGCCGTGGTATTGCCTTCCTTGATCTGTGCGATCCGCTTGGCTTCGGCCGCTTCCTTGTGTTCTGCGGCGGCGAGCAGCGACTCGATCTTGTCCCGCTCGACCACCACCACGCCATCGGCATCGCCGCAGACGTAGTCACCCGGGTACACCGTCACGCCCCCGACGCAGACCGGGTGACCGATGCGGCCGCCGACTTCCTTGGTCGGGCCGTTCGGGTTGGTACCCACGGAGAAGACGGGGAATTGCATTTCCTCCAGTTCGATGCTGTCGCGCACGGCGCCGTCGATGACCACGCCGGCCAGCCCGAGCTGGCGTGCCGCGTTCATCATGATGGTGCCCATCAGCGCGGAAGTCTGGTCGCCCTTGCCATCGATGACGAGGATGTCGCCCGGTTGGGCCAGCGCCAGCGCGGCGTGGATCATCAGGTTGTCGCCGGGGCGAACCTCGACCGTGAAGGCCGGACCAGCGAGCTTCATGCTCGGGCGCAGGGCCTTGATGCGGCCATGCAGCGCGCCACGGCGGCCCGCGACGTCGGCGAGAATCGCCGGTTGGAATTTCGCGGCCTTGGCGACAACGGCGGCCGATACGCGTTCAAACGATTGGTTGATATTGGGCAGGCTCATGGCTTGGCTCCGGTAGGCAAGGGGAAAGGGAGAGGAGGATTAGTCCAGCTTGGTGCCGGAGTCCTTGATGATCGAAGCCCAGCGGGCGATGTCCTGACGGATCTGCGTGCCGAACGCCTCGGGGGAGCCGCCAAGGACCAGCGCACCCTGGTCGTTCAGCTTCTTCGCCAGATCGGGCGACTTGAGCGCCTTGTTGAACTCGGCATTCAGCCGCGTGACGATGTCCTTCGGCGTGGCGGCCGGTGCGGCGAAACCGAACCAGGTCGAGGCCTCGAAACCGGCGTAGCCGGACTCGGCGATGGTGGGTACCTGGGGCAGATCGTCCACGCGCTTCGCCGAGGTGACCGCCAGCGGGCGCAGCTTGCCGCTCTTGATATGGGCCAGCAGGGTCGGCACCGACGAGAGATACAGGTCGACCTGACCGCCGATCAGGTCGTTCACCGCCTGGGCGGCGCCCTTGTACGGCACGTGAATCAGCTTGATGCCGGCCGTCTTCTGCAGCAACTCGCCCGAGAGATGGGCGACGGTGCCATTGCCGGGCGAGGCGATATTGAGCGCGCCCGGCTTTGCCTTGCTGGCCTTGATGACATCGGCCAGGGTCTTGTAGGGTGAGCTGACCGGCGTCACGAGGACGAGCGGCGCGCTGGCCACGAGGCTGATCGGCGTCAGGTCCTTGACCGGGTCATAAGGCAGATGGCTGAACAGTGTGGGGTTGATGGCAAGGTTGCTGGTCTGCCCCAGCACGATGGTGTAGCCGTCGGCGGGGGCCTTCGCTGCGGCGTCCACGCCCAGGTTGCCGCCCGAGCCGGGCTTGTTGTCCACCACGAAGGTCCAGCCCGTCGACATGGCAACCTTGTTGGTCACTTCCCGCGCGATGATGTCGGTGCCCCCGCCTGCCGGGAACGGCACGATGACGCGAATCGGCTTGGAGGGATAGGCGGGTGCGGCGGCCGCCACGTGGGCAGCGCCAAGCAAAGTGACGGCAAGGGTGAACATGCAGCGGCGAATCGCGCTCATGACTGTCTCCGAATCTCGTTGTGTTGTGAGACGGATTGTTGTCGAACGTTTCACGCCATACAATGCCGTTTCGTACCACGCAACGCGTTTCGTGCCATGAACCCAAAAAGTGATGAAATCAGCCCCGCAGGTACTGAGGAGGCCGCGAGCGGCGTCATCGCGGTCACGCGGGCGCTACGCGTGCTGGAGGCCTTCGGAGTCAACGATCCGCAGCTGTCCCTGGCGGAACTGAGCCGCAGGACGGGTATCCACAAGACCACGGTGCTGCGGCTGGCGCGCACGCTGGCGGCGGACAACTATCTGGTGCAGAAGGAAGACGGGAGCTGGCGGCTTGGGCGTGCGGCCGGCTGGCTGGGCGCGTGCTACCAGGCGACCTTCAACGTGCAGGACGTGGTGGAGCCGGTGCTGCGCGAATTGACCATCAAGACCGGGGAAAGCGCGTCGTTCTATGTTCGCGAAGGCAGACAGCGGACCTGTCTGGTGCGTGTGGAAGGTCCGCAGGCGATCCGGCACCATGTCCGGATTGGCGCGGCCCTGCCCCTCGACAGTGGATCGCCCGGCCGGGTGATCCTCGCCTTCTCAGGGGAGCCCGGCGACCTCTATGAAACGATCCGGCGCCGTGGCTTCCATTTGTCGCTTGGGGAGCGCGAAGCGGAGGTATCGAGCGTCTCGGCGCCCGTATTCGGACTGCACTGGCGGCTGCTGGGATCGATGTGTATTTCGGGACCGACGGCGCGTCTGGGGGAAGACCGGCTGCTGGAACTCGCGCAGACGGTCGTCGATGCAGCGAACAAGCTTTCGTACGCCATGGCGGGCAGCCAACGGCCGGCCATGCCCGTCGACAAGCCGGCGACGTGGCACCCGTGACCGCCTAGAACGTCGCTGGCGAATTCACCCAGAGCACCTTCGCCACGACATCGCCGACGTTGCGGTAGCCATGCGGCACCTGGCTCGAGAACGTAAACGCATCGCCCGGGCCGATCAGGTAGATATCGTCGCCCAGCATCAGCTCCAGCTTGCCTTCCAGCACGTAGCCGACTTCCTCGCCCTGATGCTCGATCTGGCCGTCACTGGCTTCGCCGGGCCAGACGATGTGGATGTTGGCCTGCAGCAGGCCGCCGCGCTTGGGCAGCACCACGCGTTCGAGCGCCACGCCACCCACACGGATCACGGGCCGTTCGCCGTGACGGAGGATCGGCGACTTGTGCGCGTCATCCTCGCTGGTGAGCGCGCCGATATTGGTATCGAGCGCCACCGCCAGCCGGTGGAGCGTGGTGAATGACGGCGTGGCCAGGCCACGCTCGACCTTCGAGATCAGGCTCTCGGAGCAACCGGCCTTGTTAGCCAGTTGCAATAAGGTATAGCCGGCCACCAGCCGCGCGTGGCGCAGCTTGACACCAAGCGTCAGGGTGGCCGACTTGCTGTCGACCGGCTCTTGCGGGATCGGGCTCGCGGTCTTTGCCATGCGGGCTGGCTGGTTGGTTGGTATTCAAAGGGGCCGCCACGCGCACCGGGGGTCGGTCACGGCCGGCGGCAGGCCAGTTCGGCGACAGTGTACGCCAGCGCCTGCGCGCCCAGGAACAGGTCCGTGGCATCGGTGTCCTCCGCCGCGTTGTGGCTGATCCCGTCCTTGCTCGGCACGAAGATCATCGCGGTCGGGCAATGATCGGCCACGTACATGGCATCGTGAAAGGCGCCGGACGTGAGCCGCATCGGCGGCGCTCGGCCAGCAAGCTGGCTGGCCCGCCCGCAGGCGCGCTGAATGGACGCCAGCATGGATTCGGGAAAGTACGTCGGGCCACGATGGAAGAAGCGCGTGATCGCTACGTCGGAGGCCGGGGCATGACGCGTGCAGGCCAGCCGCAGCGCGGCCTCGGCGCGATCGAGGGCGGCATCGTCCAGGCAGCGCATGTCCACCGTGAATGTCACCTTGCCCGGGATGGTGTTGACCGAATTCGGCACCACCGCCCATTGGCCAAGCGTCAGGCGCAGTTCCGGCGCGCCCGGTGCCCCCGGTTCGCGTGGGGCCAGCGCGTAGAGGTCCTGCGCGATGGCGACGGCCACTGCCATCGCATCGCGCCGCACGGCCATGGGCGTGGTGCCGGCGTGTGCCATGGTGCCTGCGCACTCCACGCGGAACCATCGCACCGCCTGGATGCCCGTGACGACCCCGAGCGGCACGGCGGCAGCCTCCAGCACGGGGCCCTGCTCGATATGGAGTTCCACGCAGGCGGACATCGGTCGCGCCATCGGCACGCGCTCCACGTCAGGACTGGCGGCCAGCGCCGCGTCCAGTGCATCGCCAAACCGGACGCCGGTCTGGTCGGTGGCATCGCGATAGCCGGCCAGCCGCGCCGGCTCGACGAAGGCGCTGGAGCCCATCGCGCCGGGCCCAAAGCGGCTGCCCTCCTCGTTGGTCCACGACACCACCTCGATGGGTCGCACCGTTTCGATGCCCGCCGCGTTGAGCGCCGCGATCACTTCGAGGCCGGCCAGCACGCCATACGCCCCGTCGTACTTGCCGCCCACCGGCTGGGTATCGGCATGGCTCCCGGTCAGCACGGGAGGCAGATCCTCGCTACCAGCCCGCCGGAAGAACAGGTTTCCGCAATCGTCGATGCTGACCTGGCAGCCCAGCGCGCGCGCCTGATCGACGAGGTGGCGGCGCGACGCGAGGTCGATGGCTGTCAGCGTTTCGCGCGACACGCCGCCGTCGTCACGACCGCCGAACTGCGCCAAGGCGGTGAGCGATGCCGCCAGGCGATTGGCGTCGACATGGTCCTGTGCCCGTTCGGCGAGGGCCTGTACGGTGTTATCCACGATGGCCTCGGCGGGCTGATGCAAGCGATTCAACATGTTCTCCTGGTGTCAGGCCGCCAGAGCCAGCGCCTGAGATAAACGATGTGCCACGGCCAGTACGCGCGCATCGGCGTGGCGTGGCGCGGTCACTGTCACGCCGACAGGCATGCCGCCAGCGCCCGTTCCGGTCGGCACATGGACGCAAGGCGTACCGAGCAGCGTCCACATGCGGCAGAAAATCGGGTCGCCGGTAGCGGCTAGGCCCTCGGGCGCTTCGCCTTCTGCGCTGGGGGCCAGGACCACATCGAATCCTTCCAGCGACACTGCCAGCGACATGCGCGCCTGTTCCGCGAGCGCCAGCGCAGCGCGAAAGCGCTCGCCCGTCACCGCACGCCCCACTTCGAGCTGCCTGGCAAAGGCCGCGCTGAAATCCGCTGCCCGATCGCGCGCTTCCGGTGCGAACGCGGCGACGGCTTCGAAGGCCATGATGTCCATCTGGGCCTCGGTGAGACCATGGCAGGCGACGGGCAACTCGACATCCTGAATCGACGCGCCGAGGCCCTGCAGCGTCCGTACCGCCGTCTCCAGCGCGGCACGCGCATCGGCACCCGCGCGCTCCCAGTGCGGCGTGCGGACGATGCCGACGCGCAACGGGGTCGGTGCCTGGGCACAAGCCTCCGTAATCGAGACATCGCGTGCCAGCGTACCGATAAACAACGCGGCGTCGTCCACGCGCCGGGCCAGCACACCCACCGTATCCAGGCTGGGCGACAACGGTTTGATACCGGCCAGCGGCAACGTCGCGTGGGTGGGCTTGTAGCCAATCACGCCACAGTAGGCGGCAGGCCGAATAATCGACCCTGCGGTCTGCGTGCCGAATGCCAGCGGCACCATGCCAGCCGCCACGGCGGCGGCAGAGCCACTCGACGAGCCACCCGGCGTGCGCGGGGCATTCACGGGCGCGCGTGGATTGCACGTGGGGCCCGGCTGGAATGTCGCGAATTCCGTGGTCACGGTCTTGCCCACCACCACCGCGCCAGCACTTCGCGCCAGTGCAACGGCGGCGGCATCCAGCACAGGTCGATGCGTCGCGTAGATCGGCGATCCGTATGTCGTCGGCAGATCCGCCGTATCCATCAGATCCTTGACGCCGAGCGGTACGCCGTGCAGCGCCGCTGACGCAGTGCCGGCATCCAGACGCCGCGCCTGCGCGATGGCCGCTTCACCGCCAACGTGCTGCCACGCATGGATGACATCGTCCTGCGCCCGGATGCGATCGAGCGCAGCCTGCACGACGGTTTCCGCGCGCAGCTCGCGACGGGCCATGCGCGCCACCAGTTCGCGCACGGGAAGATCGAGATATTGGTCCAAAGCTTCAGTCTCCAGAATCGATCCGCCAGCACTCAGCCAAAGTAGGCGGCGCGCACTTCGTCATTCTCACGCAACGCCTGCGCCGAGCCTTGCGCCACCACGCGCCCCTGCGTCAGCACATAGCCCTGGTGCGCAATCGCCAGCGTCTGGCGCGCGTTCTGCTCGACCAGCAGCACGGTCATGCCCAGCTCGTTGATCTGCTGGATGACCTTGAAGTTCTCCTTCACGTACAGCGGCGACAAGCCAAGCGACGGTTCATCGATGACCAGCAGGCGCGGCTGCGCCATCAATCCGCGCCCGATCGACACCATGGCCTGTTCGCCGCCCGACATGGTGCCGGCCAACTGTGCGGACCGCTCGCGCAGGCGCGGGAATATCTCGTAGACGCGCGCGATGCGCTCCCGCACCTTGGCCGGATCGGCCTCCAGGAAGGCGCCCAGTGCCAGGTTCTCGGCAACGGTCATGCGCGGGAATACCTTGCGCCCTTCCGGTATGCAGGAAATGCCGCGCGCGATGACGTTATGCGTCTTCTCCGCGGCGATGTCCACGCCATCCCACAGGATGCGGCCTTTGCGCGCGGGCGTCAGGCCCAGGATCGCCCGGATCAGTGTGCTCTTGCCCGCGCCGTTCGCCCCGAGGATGCAGGTGATCTTGCCGGGCGGCACTTCGATGGAGACGTCATGCAGCACGTTGACCTTGTCATAGCCCGTGCTCAGGCCCTCCACGCGCAACGTGTTATCGCTCATGCGGCTTCCTCCCCGAGATAGGCCGTCTGCACGTCGGGATCGGCGGTGATCTCGGCGTACGTGCCTTCGGCGATCTTCTTGCCGTAGTTCAGCACGACGCACCGATCGGTGATGCGCTCGATCACGTTCATTTCGTGCTCGATGAGCACGACGGACAAGTCCTGCAACTTGCTTCGCACCTGGAGGATGTCGTCCATCAGCTCATGGGTTTCGTCATGGGTCATGCCTGCCGAAGGTTCATCCAGCAGCAGCAGCCGTGGCCGGCTCATCAGGGCGCGGCAGACCTCGATCCGGCGACGGTCGATCATCGTGAACGACTCGACTGGCTCGAATAGCCGACTGACCAGCGGAGGGCTGAAGATGCCCAGCAGTTCGCGCACAGATTCCACATAGCGTTCATACTCGGCCCGGAATGCCTTGCGTCGAAACAGGTTGAACACCAGCCCGTGCTGCATGTGCTGGTAGTCGCCGATCACGATATTGTCGAAGACGGTCAGGGGCAGCGACAGGCGGGAGCGCTGGAACGTCCGCGCCACGCCGCTACGATAGATGTCCTGCGGCGTCTTGCCGATGACGTTCTCGCCGTTGTACGTGATGGTGCCCGCGCTGGCCTTGTAGAGGCCCGTGAGCACGTTGAAGAACGTGGTCTTGCCGGAGCCATTCGGCCCCAGCAGGCCCAGCACTTCCCCGCGGCGGATGTCGAGCTGGAGATTGTCCAGCGCAGTCAGGCCGCCGAATCGCATCGTGAGATTGCGTACCTCGATCATCGCGTCGCTCATTTGGCGTCCTGGGTCGGGAAGAACAGACGGATCTTGCGCGGCAGCAGCCCATCGGGACGGAACAGCAGGATGGCGATGACCAGCGCCGCGTAGAACAGGAAGCGGTACTCCTGGATGAACTGCAGCTTCTCCGGGAGCACCAGCACGATGATGGCGGCCGGGATCAGGCCGACGACATTGCCCAGACCACCCAGAATGACGATCGACAGCATCAGCAGCGAGTCGGCGAACGTGAAGTTGTTCGGTGCCACGAACGCCGTGACCATGCCGTAGACGCTGCCCGCCACGCCCGCGAAGAAGTTGCCGAGCATGAATGCGATGACTTTCCAGCGCGCGATATGGAGGCCGAAGGTCGCAGCGGCGGTTTCATCGGTACGCACCACGTCCATGGCCAGCCCCACCCACGAGCGCTCCAGTGCCTTGACCACCGCAAAGGTGCCTGCGCAGATCGCCAGGCTCAGCAGTGCGTAGCTGGCGTAGAACGACACGTCGATGCCGAACAGCGTCAAGCCTTCGTTGAACTGGAAGCCGAACAGCGTCATGCCGGGCACCTGCAGGCCCTGCGGACCGCCCAGCACATCGTTGACTTCGAGAAAGGTCTTGAACAGGATGCCGAACGCGATGGTCACCAGCGCCGCGTAGTGGCCACGCGTCCGCAACACCGGCGCGATCAGCAGCGAGCCGATGACCGCAGCCGCGATGCCGGACAGCACGATCACAAGGATCGACGGGATGGGCGTATGCGCGGCCAGCACCGCCGTGGCGTACGCGCCAATGCCGAAGAACGCCGCGCCGGCGAAGTTGGATACACCGGAGAAACCGAACTGCACCGTCAGGCCCAGGCAGGCAGTGGTATACAACAGCACCGCGCACAGCATCAGCAAGACAAAATGGCTTTCGTGGAACAGCACGATCAGCACGAGCGTGCCCACGACCGACCATAGCCGCGACAGCCCGGGCCGCCGGGCGGCAGCCTGCTCCACGGCCCGCGTGACCTTGAACTTGCCTGCGATGACCGTCGCTGCGACGGCCAGTGCCAGCAGCGCGGCCACGGAGAGCTGCGATTCCGCGTGCAGGAACAGATAGAGGTAGGCCACGATGACGATGGCCGCGATGCCCAGCACCACGGCCGGGCTGCGCTGCTTGCCACCGGCGCCAACCACGGCAGGGGGCAGTGGATTCGAGACGTTGTCAGACACGTTCACTGGCTTTCTCCGCAATAAGTCCGGTCGGCTTGAAGGCCATCAGCACGATGACCACGGCGAACGCAAAGACATCCTTGTAGGCGCTCGGGATATCGGGCACCAGCGCCGGCAACGTCGCACTGCCCAGCACCTGGAGCGCCGCGAACAGGAAGCCACCGAGGATGGCGCCGTACAGGTTGCCCAGTCCACCCAGGATGGCGGCTGCGAAGCCGATCACGCCGAGGAGCAGCCCGACGTTGAAGTTGATCTCGTTGTAATAGAGGCCGTTCATCACGCCGGCCAGCGCGGCCATGGCCGAGCCCAGCGCAAACGTGACCAGCACCACCACTTCGAAGTTGATGCCCATCAGGCGCGCCGTCTCGCCGTCCTGTGCCACGGCGCGGATGGCCATGCCAAAACGCGTGCGCGTGATCAACAGATGGACGCCGATGATGATGGCGACACCTGCCGCCAGCAAGATCAGGTTATCGGCGCGAAGCGTCAACGCGCCGAGCGACAGCTCCGTGGTGGGCAGCAGCGCGGGAAACGGTTTCGGGTTCGATCCATCCGGATAGAACAGGCGCACGGCTTCGCGCAGCACCGTACCCAGCATCAAGGTGGCCAGCAGGGTGTTCAGCGGCGGCGCCTTGCGCAAGGGCAGGATCAGGAAGCGGGCGATCACGGCGCCCAGCAAGCCGGTCACGACAATCGCGCACACCACGATGGCCAGCAATTGCAGCCACGGCGAATCCACATGCAGCGCCAACACGCCGGCCGATGCGGCAAGCCCTGCGAAGGCGCCCACCATCAGCACATCGCCGTGAGAAAACTTGATGACGTCCAGCACGCCAAAGAACAGCGTGAAGCCGACCGCCACCATGGCGTAGATCATGCCGAGCATCAGCCCGTTGAAGACGTACTGTCCCAATACACTCATCGGTATCCCCAGAATGGCCTGAATAGACCGTCCAGCAGTGCCAGGCCGGGTCCGCAGACGGCGCGGGCCCGGCTCAGGCGCCACGCTTACAGTCCGGCCAGCTTCTTCTTGCCCTTGGCGTAGGCGCTGTCTTCCCAGATCACCCACTTGCCGTCCTCGACGACGTACTTGGTGATCAGCGGCACCACGTTCTGGCCGTGCTCATCGAAGGTGACCTTGCCGATAATGGTGTCGACGTCCTTCGTACCGTTCAGCACGTCGCGGACCTTCTTGCGATCCGGGCCGACCTTCTCGACGGCATCCATGATCAGGTTGGCAGCGACAAAGGCGAACGGACCATAGGCTTCAGGCGGCTCGCCGTACTTCTGCTGCGTATAGCGCTCCATGAACAACTGGCCGCCGGCCAGCTTCTCGACCGGCGCCCCTTCGATAAAGGCCAGCGAGCCTTCGGACAGGGGCTTGCCCACGCCTTCGATATAGGCATCGGACTTGATGCCTGACGTGCCTTCGAACTGGGCCTTGATGCCCAGCTTCTCCATCTGGGTGCGGATGCGGACGCCGAGCGGCGTCAGGCCACCGAAATAGACCACGTCCGGCTTCAGTTCGCGGATCTTGGTCAGTTCGGTCGTGAAATCCTGCTGGTCGGCGGTCACGCCGAAGGTGCCGACGATGGTGCCGCCGTCCTTCTTCAGGAATTCACTGAAGTATTTGTTGTGACCCTTGCCGTAATCGGTGGTGTCGTGAATGATCGCCCACTTCTTGTAGCCCAGGCCGGTCATGAACTTGGCCGCCACTTCACTTTGGTTGATCATCGTGCCGTTGACGCGATGGATCTCCTTGAAGTTGTTGCCGTACGTGACTTCGGGGAGCACCGCGCCCCAGACGACCGCCGGCATGCCAAAGCGGTTATAGACACCCACGGTGCCCATGGCCACGGCCGAGCAGAAGTGCGTCACGCCGCCGACGATCGACTTGTCCGCGGCGATCTTGGTGGCCACCTGCACGCCCACGTTGGGCCGGCATTCGTCATCCTGGACGACCAGTTCGTAGGTGTATTTGGCCTTGGGATCGGCGTTGCGCAGGCGGATGGCCAGGTCAGCGGAATTGCGCCCGCCCAAGCCGATCGACGACACGCCACCGGTCAGCGGGCCCACAAAGGCGATCTTGACGACGTCCTTTGCCTGCGCCGGCGCGGACATCAGCACCACTCCCGTGGCAGCGGCGGCAATCGCGGCGGCGGCCGCAGTTTTCTTCTTCAGCACTCTGTTCCCCTATATAGACATGTCCAACGGGCGGCAGGCCCGGCGCCTGACCGAACGGGTGCAAGGCGCCGACCATACGCCGGAACACATCGAGGAAAGTCCTCTGCACCAAATTCAAGTCACTTGAATCCTATGCAACAGGCGTGCCATGGGGCAACGGGCAATAACCCGTAGGACTTTTGGGGGGAATGAGGGGGGATATGCCGCGCGGCGGCGCCAGGACAGGGTTAACGCGAGGACATTTCGGTGCATGACCTGCGTTTTCGGTGCATGGGCGGGGGGGGGCAGCCCGCCACACGTCAATGGATGTCCGCGGAGGCTCGCAACGCCCTTTTCAGGGTCGTCATTATCGACGCTGCGCAAGGCGTTGAAGTACTCGGGGGCGTAAAGCAGGAAGCAGGTGCTGTCTCGCTCATTCTGGTACCACCCCGGCGGCTTGGATGATCTTGCCCCACTTTGCGACTTCCGAGCGCTGAAACGCGGCGAAGGCAGCGGACGGCTTTCCCTCCGGCTCCACGCCGAGCGCGCGCAAGCGCTGTTGCACGGCCGGCGTCGCGACGACAGCCGCGATCTCGGTGGCGAGGCGATCGACAATCGGCTTCGGCGTGCCCGCTGGCGCGAAAATGCCCTGCCATGACTGCATCTCGAAGCCCTTCAGACCCAGCTCCGCCAACGGCCGCACCCCGGGCAGGCTCGGCAGCGGGTGCGCCGACGTCACGCCGATCGCGCGCACGCGCTTGCCGTCGAGCATGGGCTTGGCGGCGGCAACCGTCTCGAACACCATGTCGATCTGGCCGCCTATCAGGTCCGTCATCGCCGCTGCGCCGCCCTTGTAGGAGATCTGCTGCAGGCGCGTACCCGTAATGTTCTGGAATAACTGGCCCGACAACTGCTGCGAGCTGCCCGGTCCCGCCGTGCCGAACGTCAACGCACCAGGCTTGGCCTTCAAGGCCGCGACGATCTGGCCGACCGACTGGTATTGGCTGTCGTTCGACACCACCAGCACGTTGCTGACCGTGCCCACAAGATTCACCGCCACGAAGTCCTTGACCGGGTCATAGCCAAGCTTCTTGTAGAAGAAGGGATTGACCGCGTGCGTGGTAATGGTGCCGCCCATGATGGTGTAACCATCAGGCTCGGCACGGGCCACAAACTGCGTCCCCAGGATGCCCGATACGCCTGGCTTGTTATCGATGACGACTGGCTGTCCCAATCGCTGCGACAGGCCTTCGGCGACGATGCGGGCAGTGGCATCCGACACCCCGCCCGGCGAGAACGGCACCACATACTTGATTGGCTTGCTCGGCCAGGTATCGGCCCACACGCCCGGCGTGGCCATGACCAGCGAGAGCCCTCCCATTGCCAGGGCAACGCGCAGTGCGCAGCGATTCATGAATCTCATGTTTTGTCTCCAGTTCTTGTAGGGAGGCCCCGCCTCAATAGAGCTGCCGCCACCGACGCGCCCGCTCCCGCAAACGCGTGGCAGATGGCGGACCCAGGCCGCCCGTTGCGCCCGTCACCAGCACTACGCTGCCGCCGAAATCGACCGGCCCGCCCCGGCGTGCGCTCATGCTGCCTGGCGCGGCTTGCCGTAGCGGCGCACGCGAATGTCGTCGTGAATGGGGAATGGCGAGCCACTGACTGGCCCGGTGCCGGGCCGAACTAGTAACGCAGCGTCGGCGCCGGCATGTCGGGAGGCTGCGCCGCCTGCCGGAACGCCTGCGTGATCAGCGTGGTGGCGACCGTGGCGAAATAGCGCGCACCAAACTGGCCGTAGCGCTGCTCGTCGTCGGCGCCCAGCGCGATGATGCCCGCGCACTTGCCCTGACCATCGATGGCACGCAGCGCTTGCTCGATCGCCGCTGCCACGGCCGGCGCCTTCCAGTCGTTGCCGAAGCCCATTGCGTGCGACAGGTCGTTGGGGCCAACAAACACTGCGTCGATTCCCTCGACTGCCGCAATTTCCGCGGCGTTGGCCACGCCCTCGGGCGTCTCGATCATGGCGATCAGCGCCACGCCCTCGTTGCTGCGCGTGGTGTGCGGAGCGCCGGGAAAGGCGCCATAGCCGGCCGCGCGACTGCTGAAGGCGCTGCCGCGCCGGCCGATGGCGGGGTAACGGACGCGCTGCACGAGGTCGCGCGCCGCATCGGCGGTCTCGATCATGGGCACCTGGACGCCGCTCGCCCCCATGTCCAGTACCCGCGCCATATCGCCGGGGAAGCAGCGCACAACAGGAATGATCCCGCTGGCACGCGCCGCGCGCAGCATGTGCTCGGTCGTTTCGAAACCGGCCGCGCCATGCTCGTTGTCGATGATGACGAAGGTGAAGCCCGCGTAGGCGCACATCTCCACGATGGCCGGGCTGGGCAAGGCGGTGAAGATGCCGCGGAGGGGCTCGCCGCTGCGCAGCAGCGCCGGGAGGCGGTCGTCGAGGGGGTGTTGGATGATCATGTCTCGCGCAGTTGTTCTGGTCTCGCCCCCTTGATGGGGACTGGGTGAAGACATTCTGCGTACTCGCGAGTTATATTTCCAATATTACTTCTGTATCTGACTTATACAAATCCTGTATATGTACACGCCCCTCGAACTCCGCGTATTGACCTCGTTTCTCGTGCTGGCTGACGAGCTCAATTTCACGCGCGCGGCGCGGCGGCTGAATATGACTCAGCCGCCCCTCAGCCTGCAGATCAAGCAGTTGGAGGCGCAGATCGGCGCCCAGCTGTTCGAGCGCAACAAGCGCAGCGTGCGACTGACGCCGGCAGGCCAGGTCCTGCGGGCGGAGGCGGAAAAGCTGTTCGACATCGAGCACCGCGCGCGGCAAATGGTGACCCAGGCGGATCGCGGGGAGAACGTCGGACACCTCGGCATCGGCCTGACCGCGATCTCCGCCATCGAACTGGTGCCGGACATCCTGCGGCAATTCTCGGCGCATGTGCCCGGCGTCCTGTACTCGCTGCGCGAGACCAGCTCCGAAGCGATGATCCAGTCCCTTCTGGGAAACGAACTCGATGTGGCGATCCTGCGGCCGCCTGTCACCGATTCCCGTCTGCAGGCGCGCCGCCTGATGTCGGAGCCTTATGTCCTGGCCGCCCCCGCGAACCATCCGCTGGCCGGAAAATCCAGCGTCAATGCGCGTGACCTCGATGGCCAAAGCCTTGCCACGCTCGAACGGCGTCACGGCCAGTATGCGCACGACCTGATGATGACCTGGCTGGCGGAGCACAACGTCGTACCGTCGTGCATGCACGACGGGGCGCGTCACCACGCCATGATGGCGATGGTGGCAGCCGGCGTGGCGGTGTCCCTGGTGCCCGCCTCGGCCGCCGCGCAGCCGGTCAAGGGCGTGGTCTATCGACGGATCGCCAATCGGGACGTACCAACCCTTGAACTGTGGATCGCCTTCCACAAGGAAATCGGCAATCCGCTGACCTTGCCGTTCGTCGAACAGGCGGTGGAGATCGCAGCCGGTTACACGGTTGACCAGCGGTGCTTCTCCGGTCAGACATGAGCCGGCATCCCTTCTGTGCCGGACAGTCATGGGGTCGCGCCGCTGCCTTACCAGCGATAACGCACGCCAAGCTTGGCGCCAATCGCATTGCTGTCGCCAAAGTCCTGCAGGCTGGTGCGCGCCAGCAGTTCGCCATAGACCGTGTAGCGATCGTCGTCCCAGTTCAGCGAGGCACCGATGCCCAGGCCAGCCCACAGCGCCTGCTCCTTGCTGACGACGCTGAGGTCGGCGACGCGCGCCGACGTGCCGTGCAGGAAGTCGTAGTACAGGTTGGTGATGCCGTAGACGTGCGAGCGGCTCGTCTTGCCGTTGCCGGCGGTCCACTTGGCCTCGTGATCGAGCGACACGCCCAGGCGCGAGACCAGGCTGTTGCCGTTATCGCGCGACACATTGGTGCCGTACTGGTCCGTGAACGCGTCGAAGCGCACCTGCGACCAGGCGAGCTGCGCCTGCGGCGTGATCGACCAGTTGCCCCCCAGCGCGAGCTGGTGGCCGGCTTCCACGCTGGTGGCTACACCGCTGCCCCGGTTGCCGTTGGCCAGCTTGGTCGACAGCGTCGACGAGCGGATATCGGTGTCGTACCAGGTCACGGTCGCGCGGGCATCGACATACGATCCATTGTTGCCATACCACGTCGCCGTGCCGCCAAAGCCGTAGCCGGTGGCATCGATCGCGCCGTTGCCGAACATCGACGAGACGTTGGAATTGGCGACGCCATAGTGGAAGGTCGGCCCCACCACCAGCGTGCCGGCCTGATTCTCGATGACCGGCGCATCCACGCCACCCTCGAACTTCCACATGCGGACGTTGTAGCTGGCGCTGGTCGTGCTGGTGGACGGATCGATATGGGTGTTCGAACCTTCCACGCGCGCCCACGCCCCACGGCCAATGACCGGCTTGCCCGCATCCTGCTCGGCCTGCACGGCGGCGTTGGGCGACCACGAACGATTGCCCACGCGCTGCTGGAGCGTGCCCAGCTCGTTGAAGCGTTGCAGCACGCTGGAATAGGCTTCGTACAGCGGCACGGTCGGGGCCAGCAGCGGCGTGGCGGCGGCTGACGCCGAGGCGCCGACAGCAGGCGTTTCGGCCAGCGTGGACCGCAGGTACCAGTCACCGTCGGTCGGCGTCGACACGCCGTTCTTGACCAGCCGGTACGCGTACGGGCCGGCCACCACTGCCTGCTGGCCCTGGAATGTGTAGTCGCCAGCGAGCGTGAAGGTGGCATTCGACGCGCCCTGCACGTCGATGACCTTGATCCCCTCGACCGTGGCCGCGCCCCCTCCGCCGATGTTGACCGCCCGGATCTGGCTGCTGCCCGAGGTATCGCCGGTCACCACAAGCCGCCCGGTGGCCGATGCGTCGCCGCCAAACACCGTGTTCACGCGGACCGTGCCGCCGTTGCCGATGTAGTTGCCGGCGATGGTCAGCACGCCCGAGCCGCCGCCCGGCGTCACCGTACCGCTGTTCGTGACATTGCCGAAGATCGTGCCGGTGCCGGACAGCGTACCGGCCGTGGCTACCGTCACCGGGCTGGTGATCGAGCCGTCGATGGCCAGCGTGCCGAGGTTGACGGCGGTGCCGCCCGTGTAGGTGTTGGCGCCGGTCAGCACGGTGGTGCCGCTGCCGTTCTGCGCGAGGCTACCCGCGCCCGACACGATGCCGCCATAGGTGTGGGCATCGGAACGATTGAACGCCAGCGTGGCGCCGCTGTTGACGACCACATTGCCGGCCAGGCTGCCGCTGGTGCCGCCATTGCCGATCTGCAGCGTGCCCTGGTCCACGGTCCACGGCGCGGTGACCGTGCCGGCACCGATCAGCGCCCACGTGCTGGCGCCGGTCTTCACGAAGTTGTCGAAGTAACGGTACTGCGCGGTGTCGCCGATGGTCGAGACATCGAACACGCTGTCGGTGGCGCCGCCGAGGCGGAAGGTGTCATTGGCCACCGTGTCGTTCGCGACGACGTTGCCGACGATGTTGGAGCCGGCCTGCAGTTCGAGCACAGCCCGGCCCGTGCCGCCCGAGGCATATTCGATGGCATTCGCGTAACCGGTACCGGCGCGGATGGTGCCCGCGTTGACGACCGTCAGCGTTCCGGCGGAGCCAGATACGGCGATAGCCCCCGCGCCAGCCCCCCCTTCGATCAGCCCCGAGTTAGTGACGGTAGGCGTACCCGCCTGGACGCGTATGCCGACGCCACCGGCCCCGCCACCACTCAGGTCGGCGCCCCCGCGAATCGTGCCCGCGTTGACCACGCCGCCCGTGACGGTCGCAGTCAGGTTCACGGCGGTGCCGGCCTGGCCACCCGAGGCATCGCCCCCCGTGATGGTGCCAGTGGCCGAGTTGACCAATCTGGCATTGGTCGAGAGCGATACGCCTCCCGTACCGTTGGCAGAATTCGTTCCGCTGCCGCCCTTGATCGAACCGTTGTTGACGACGGATGTGTTGGGCAGCACCGAGACGGCGACCCCGCTCTCGCTGCCCGCCACCGTCGTGTTGCCGCCGGTCACGGTGCCGTTGACGATCGCCTGGCCGCCTCCGCTGATCAACATGGCCGTGCCGCCCGCCGTGTCCGGGGCAACCGTATAGGTGCCGTTCAACGTCAGCGGTCCCGTCGCGGATGTCACATAGTTCCCCAGCGCGCCGGTCTTCGTCAGCACGAAACCGTTCGTATCGAGCGTGATTGGTTTGGTAGGCGAGCCGATTGACCAGACGCCACCGGGCATGGTCACGTCAGCGCTCAGGCGGATGGTGGCAGTGGCATCGCCGTCCGCATTGGCGGCCGTAATGGCCGACTGCAGCTCGGCGAGACTGGAGGCAACATATTCGCCGGCCGACGCGCCCGTCGGAAACAGCAGCGCAACAGCCAGGGGGATACAGGACGCTTGCGGCGCGCGCACGCCCGCCCGTCGGATTCCACGACAAAAATTGGACTTCATTGACACCCCGTTCAAATGTATTGTTATTGGCACAAAGTGATGCGGGGCGATCTTAAATCACGACGCAAAATGTATGTAAGCGCTACAGATAACGTCCTGTCGCGACAGCGCGACGCCTGTCTGTTGGACGGTGGCAAGGTATTGCCACCGCCGTCCTGATGGTTTAGAGGACACACTCTAAACGTCATTCTGTTAGTCGGAATGCACGCCGTGCGGCCGAGGAAAGGCCGCACGGCGTGCTCATCTGCAGGACCCTCCGTCAATCCGAACCGTCACATTTCGATCAACACCCTGTCACGAGCGCTCTCCAGAATCACGGGCTTTTCGTGGGTCAACAGGGAAGTAGAAATGCAAAGCAAGACACCGGGCAAGCCATCCGCAATCGATACCGTCAAGCTCGAGGGCATTCCAGACCGCCAGCGCCGCCTGCTGCTCAGGGCGGGCCTTGGCATGTCGTTCGGCACCTCGGCCCTGCTGGCCGCGTGCGGCGGCGGCGACGATGCCGCGCCCGGCACGCCGGCCACGACGCCCGGCACCACGCCGGGTGGCTCCACGCCGTCCGGCAAGGTCTCGAGCTTCGCGCTCGCCGTGCTGCCCGATACGCAGTTCTATTCGCGCTACGCCACCACTGACGAGAACCTGCAGTTCCAGCGCAAGTACGGCACCACGCCGTTCCTGGCGCAGACCAAGTGGATCACGCAGAACGCCGCCGACCTGCGCATCCCGTTCACGATCCACCTCGGCGATGTGGTGGATCAGCAGGGCAAGCCGCTGCAATGGCAGATCGCCGACGAGGCCATGGAAGTCATGGAAGCGGCCCGCGCGCCGTACTCGATCCTGGCCGGCAACCACGACGTGATCTCGGACGTGGACTACGTCAACGCCGGCAGCCAGGCGTCGAACACCGACGCGCAGCGCAACCTGGCCAACGAGCCGTACCTGAAGACCTTCCCGACCACCCGCGCGCAGCGCCAGGCCACCTTCGGCGGTCGCGATCCGTCGGGCTTCCACGAGTACCACTTCTTCGACGTGGACGGCAACCGCTTCATGGTGCTGTCGATGTCGTGGCGCGCCTCCGACGCCGCCATCACCTGGGCGCGCAACGTGCTCAAGCGCTACCCGAAGGTGCCGGTCATCCTCTCGACCCACCAGTTGCTCAATATCGGCCCGGATGGCGTCAGCCCGCTGGAAGTGCCGTACGGTCTGATGCTGTGGGACAAGCTGATCAAGGACAACGACCAGATCTTCATGACGCTGAACGGCCACTACCATGGCGCTGCGCACCTCACGAAGACCAACGACTTCGGCAACCCCGTCGAGGAAATGGTGGTCGACTACCAGATGGCGTACATGGGCGGCAACGGCTTGATGCGCCTGTACGAATTCGACCTGACCAATAACAAGATCAAGGTCATCTCGTTCTCGCCGTGGGTGCCGCAGAAGCCCACCGAGACGCTGAACGAGTTCGACGTAGCGGTGCTGACCGACAAGAACCAGCAGTTCGAGATCGACTTCGATTTCCGCAAGCGCTTTGCGCGCTTCAACGCCGACTTCGCCATCCCGGCGGCCGGCAACGATCCGATCAACGACCGCGCCAAGGCCGCGATCCTGGCCAACTACACCGAGCCGAGCCTGACCGACAAGAAGGCCGCCGCCGACACCAACGACTACCCGCTGGTGGCTTCCACCGTGGCGCACTGGCGCTTCTTCGGCGGCACCGACGGCGCCGCCGTGCCGGTCGGCCAGGTGATCGACGACCTGACCGGTGCCAATCCGCTCTCGCGTGAAGCGCTGGCCAACGGCGGCGCGGCCCAACTGGGCGACCTGACGTGGTCGAACGATCACCACTTCCTGTCGGCTGCCCCGGGAAGCGTGAAGTTCGCCAATTCACTGAACAGTCCCCAGCGCATGAGCTACTTCGCCACGCAGACCACGGCGGCCCTGAATGCGTTGACGTTCGACAACGGCTACACCGTCGAGGCATTCATCAAGGTGCCGGCGTCATGGACGGCCGGCAACAACGCGTGGATGAACATCATGGAGCGCGAGGGCCGACGCAGCACGGTCGCCGGCTTTGGCAGCGGCGACGGCGACGAAAGCCCGCTGATCTTCGCCATCTCCAGCCTGCGCGAAGTGCAGTGGGAAGTCACGCCGAGCACGGCCGGCACCAAGAACCCGGCCGCAAACTGGTCTGGCGAGATCATCGCCGAGAAGTGGGTCCACGTCGCCGTGGTCAACGACCCGGCGAAGAATGAGACGGTGATGTACGTGGAAGGCGCCCCGGTGCTGCGCAACGCGTCGAACACGCGCGGCATCGCCGCCGTCAATGCTGCCAGCCGCTTCTTTGTGGGCGGCGGTGTCTACGGCAACGTCCCGTCGAATGGCTTCCTCGGCCAGATCGGCGAAGTGCGCCTCTGCACGGAACCGCTGGCGTCGGACAAGTGGCTGACGGCACGCCGCGCCTGACCTGAGGCGTTGAGGCGCTAGCTAAAAAAGGCCCGTGCCGCCATGCGATGTTGCATGGCGGCACGGGCCTTTCTACATTGCGGTCCTGGCTTACTGCGGCTGGAGATGGATCCGCTTCGCCATCGCGCGGAACTTGCCGGTCTCTGCCTGCAGGAAGCGCTGCGCGTCAGCCACCGAGCTGGGCTTGGCCACCTCCGCACCGGTCGCCTCCAGACCGCTGACGACCTGTGCGTCCTGCAGCGTCTCGACGAGCGCCTGGTGCAGCCGCGCGACCACGGCCTCCGGCGTGCCCTGCTTGACCATGATGCCGGCCCAGGTCGCCTGGTCGAAGTCCTTGAGTTGCGTCCCTTCGCCGAAGGCCGGGATGGCGGGATCGACCTTGCTGCGGCTGTTTCCGGCCCAGCCGACCAGCTTCAACCGCCCCTGATCGGACAAGCCACGGAAGCTGGCCGCGTACGGCAGGATGGCGAAGTCGACGTTCTTCCCGGCCAGGTCCTGCATCAGCGGCGCCATGCCCTTGTAGGGGATGTGGCTCACGCCGATATGGGTCCGGGTCGCCATGTCCTCGGTCACCAGGTGATACATCGACCCGGGACCGACGCTGCCGTACGTCAGCGGCTTGGCCGGATTGGCCTTGGCCAGCGCGATGAGATCGTCGACGCTGCGGACCGGCAGGTCGGGCCGCGCCACCATCACGAGCCGGTTGACGGTGACCGGCGTCAATAAGCGGAAATCCTCGGTACGCAGCTTCACCGCCGCATTGGACAGCGGCGACAGGATGACCTCGTTCGGCGAGCCCAGGAAGATCATGTAGCCGTCCGCCGGCGCGTTCAGCACCTTCTGCGCCGCCATGGCGCCACTGACGCCGCCGAGATTCTCCACCAGCACCGGCTGGCCCAGCGCCTTCGACAGCCGAGTATTCATGCTGCGGGCAATGGCATCGGAGAGCCCGCCGGCCGGGTACGGCACCATCAGCACGACTGGCTTGGAGGGATACGCGTCCGCCGCGCCCGCGCCCGGCGTGGCGAGCAGGCCAACCGTAGCGACAGCGGCAAACGTGCAACGGGCAAGCATTCTGCGAATCGAGTTCATGGCAGTCAGGCAGTGGGGTGGAAGAATTCGGTGGCGAGCGCCACCCAGAATGCCGCGCCCGTATCCAGGCAGCGGTCGTTGAAATCGTACGAGGGGTTGTGCACGCTGCAGGGGCCGGTCGGCACGCCGCCCGCGTGGCCATTGTCGCCATTGCCGATCATCAGGTAGCAGCCGGGGCGCTCGGCCAGCATGTAGGCGAAGTCCTCGCTGGCGCACAGCGGCGTCGCGTCGTCATCGACGCAATCAGCCCCGTACAGCTTGCGGGCGACCCGCACGGCGAGCGCTGTCTCCGGCGCGGTGTTGACCAGTACCGGATAGCCGCGCTCATAGACGATGGCGTGCCGCAGGCCGAACGCGCGCGCCTGGCCCTCGACCACCTCGTGGATGCGCCGCTCCAGCAGCGCCCGCACCTCGGGCTGCAGCGCCCGGATGCTCAGTTCCAGTTCGGCCGACTCCGGGATGATGTTGTAGGTGGTTCCCGCCTCGAGGCGCCCTACGGTGATGACGGCGGCAGCCTGCGGATCGACATTGCGGGCGACGATGCTCTGCAGCGCCATCACGGTCGAAGCCGCGGCAATCGTGGGATCGACAGCCAGTTGGGGCATCGCCCCATGCCCCCCGACCCCGTGGAAGGTGATCACGGCGCGGTCGGACGACGCCATGAACGCGCCCTCCTTGACATAGAAGCGCCCCACCGGGCGCCCCGGATAGTTGTGCATGGCGAACACGGCATCGCACGGAAAGCGCGCGAACAGGGCCTCGTCCATCATCCGCCGCGCCCCGCCTGCGCCGCCCAGTTCCTCGGCCGGCTGGAAGATCAGGTGCAGGGTGCCATCCCAATCCACGCCCTCTCGCTGCATCGCCGCCAGACGCTGGGCCGCGCCTAGCAGCATCGCCGTGTGGCCATCGTGGCCGCAGCCATGCATCTTGCCGGGGATCTGGCTGGCCCATGGCAGCCCCGTGACCTCCTGGATGGGCAGCGCGTCCATCTCCGCGCGCAGGCCGAGCTGGCGGCTGCCCTTGCCGAAGCGAAGCCGCCCGACGAGCCCGGTGCCAGCGATGCCCGTGGTGACGTCGTAGCCCCATTCCTCCAGCTTGCCGGCCACGAAGGCGCTGGTCCGGAATTCCTCGAAGCCGAGTTCCGGGTGACTGTGGAAGCGCCGCCGCCAGGCCGTCATGTTGTCCACATCGGGGTCACTGCAGTTCGCGTCGGTCATGGGGGGTCGGATCGGTTCTGGTCCGCTCCATCATATGGCTCCCGGAGAAAACCAATTGGCGATATATTTTCCATGGTGAACACCCTTGGTGTTCATCATCGCCACCCTCCCCTGGAACCCTTGTCATGCGCCAGCACCAGCTCCGAGCCCTCGTCCAGGTCGCCGAAAACGGCACCATCCGTGCCGCTGCCCGGAGCCTGCATCTCAGCCAGAGCGCCCTGACCAAGGCGCTGCGCGAACTCGAGGACGATGTCGGGACGGAGCTGCTCGTGCGCAGCCACAAGGGGGTGGAGTTCACGGCGGCCGGGCGCGTGCTGCTCACCAACGCCCGCCTGGCGCTGGCGTCGCTGGAGCGGGCCCGGGACGAGATCCGGGCGTTGCAGGGCGGTGCCGGCGCGCACGTGGCGGCGGCGGTCACCCCGCTTCTGGCGCTGGATGTGCTGCCCCGCGTCTGGGAGGCCTTCACCGCCCGGCAGCCCGATGCGCGGCTGTCATTGAGCGAAGGATTTCTTGCCGACCTGATTCCACGGCTGATCGAAGGCCGGCTGGACTTCGCCATCGCCATCGCGGATCCGGACGAGCTGCCGCCCGAACTGGCCTTCGAACCGCTGTTCGAGGTCAGCGCCGTCCCGGCCGGCAGAGTCGGCCATCCGCTCGCCGGTGCGACGGGCTGGCAGGCGCTGGAGCATGCCCGGTGGACCTTGAACTTGTCCCCGGGCAGCCAGAGCGAGACGTTGCTGGAATGGTTGCGGACGAGCGACCTCCCCGTCCCGCGCCAGATCACGGCGTGCACATCGCCCACGCTGATGACGGAACTGATGCGCCGCACCGATGCCATCGGCTACTGCCCCACGCAACTGCTGGCCGATCCGATGTATGGCAACGGGCTGCAGGCGTTCGCGGCGCTATCTCCGCTGCCGCCCCCGATGCAGGCCGGCCTCATCCGCCTGCGCGCGATGCCGCTGGGGACGTCCGCGCGCATGCTGGCCGAACTGTTTGTCAGCCACCTGGCGCCATAGCATCCTGCGAACACGCAAAGTCCCCGGCTTTCGGAAAACGCCCCTGCGCCGCCCAGCCGTAGAGTGGCTCCAGTCAATGTCCGACAGGAGCCGCCCATGTTTTCCACACGTCGTCCTTCATCGCTGCACTTCCCGCTGGCCGCCATGCTGCTGGCCAGCACGCTGCTTGCCTCTGCCTGCGCCGAGTACGCGCCGCCGGGCAGCGTCTACAGCGCCGGACAGACCTCGCTGCCCGAGACCGTGACGATGGCCACGGTCGAGCGCGTGCGGTTGGTGCAGATCGACGACAGCAGCCAGGGATCGAGTCTGGTGGGCGAACTGGGCGGCGGCCTGCTGGGCGCCGTGGCCGGCAGCGCCATCGGGCACGGCCATGGTTCGCTGCTCGCAGGTGTGGCCGGCGGCCTTGCCGGCGGGTTGGCCGGGCACGAGATCGAGTCGGGCGTGGAGCGCCACCCCGGATATGAAATCACGGTCCGGCTGCCCGACGGCCGGCTGCAGGCGATCACCCAGTCGGCATCCGAAGGCAGCTTCTACCCGGGCCAGCGCGTGCAACTGCTGTGGTCGGAAGATGGCAAGGTGCGGGTGACGGCCTGAGCGGCCGGGGGAACGCGGCGCGATGGCCGCGCCGCTGTCAGATCTTGACGGCCGCGAAGAGAATCAGCGCGGCGATCGGCGAGGACACCAGCGAGATCACGGCGCTCTGCTTGAGCGTGGCCTTCAGCATCACGACGAAGCCGAACGAGAACGCGATGAACGTCACCACCCAGGTCACGAGCGAGGCGGGGCCGGACAGCGATCCGCCCGTCAGCTTGGCCATGGCCGCCGCCGCGATGGCGTTGAACAGTAGCGCTACAAACACGGCCTTCAGGGCCTCGACCACGGTCGGGTCTTCGCCCGTCACCATCCTGGCGACGACCTTGACCACGAAGCCGATCACCACGGTAATCACCACCACGGCGAGGGTGACCTTGACCGGCAACAGCATGGCCATGAACAGAAATGCGGCAACCAGAAGCAGGATGGCGACCATAGTCGGCAGATAGAGTGTGAGGGCGGCGAGCACGGTATCACGCAGGCAGCGCTATCGCACGCGTCTCGAAGTGGGGTGTGCGGGACCGATACACCCGACTATGGGAGGGATGCGGGCTTACGGGTCGCAGGGGCGAGTCAGTGGCTCGCCACCGCCACCGTCACCCGGCGGATTGTCTCTTATTGATGAGGCAGCGGACGGCGCGGATGGGCCAGGAAGAACCGGAGCATTTCCGTACTGGCGTCTGGCCCCTTGGGATCGGTGTACGAACCGCCTGTGCCTCCGCCTGACCATGCATGTCCGGCGTCATGGAGCAGCCAGTATTCGGCATCGACGCCCGACGGCGTGGTGATCAGGCTGCGCGTGTAGCGGCGGCCGGCGCGACTGGCGTCGCGCTCGATCCGCTTCTGGGCACTGCCCTGTTCGTAGGGCTCGATCAGCCGGTCGCCGTTGGCGCGGTGCACAGTGTGGTCGGCATCGCCGTGGAAGACAATCAAGGGGCGCCGTGGCGTGGCGTGCGGCGACGCGCCCCGCCTGGAAGCGCCCAGCCCCTTTCCGCCTTTCATCGCCGCGAGCGCCGATGGCAGGTCATGGGCGCAGCCCGCCGGAAGTCCCGAGTGGACGCCGGCCGCGGCAAACAGTTCGGGATAGCGTTCGACCATCACGGCGGCCATCGCCCCGCCCGCTGACAGGCCCGCAATGTATACGCGATCGGGATCGACGCCGTGGCGCGCAATGACCTCCTGCGTCATGCCCGCGAGGATCGACGGCTCACCACGCCCCGCTTGCTGGTCGCCCGGGCGGAACCAGTTCCAGCATTTCGAGGCATTGGCATCGGCCGGCTGAATCGGATACAGGACCATGAAGCCGAGCTTGTCTGCAAGCGCATTCATGCGCGTACCCGCTGCGAAATCATCGGCATCCTGGGTACAACCATGCAGCATGACGACCAGCGGCATCGGGCCGTGCACCTCGCCTGTCGGCTTGTAAAGTTTGTAGGCGCGCTTGCCAGCTTCATTGGCGAATCGTCGCTGACTGAAGTCTCCCGCCTTTGCCACGGCTTCGGCGCGTGAGGCTGGAGCTGGAGCTGGAGCCGGAGCCGGCTCGGCGGTGCGATGCTCCAGCAGGTGCTGGACCACCTGTGCCGGCATCGGCGGCGATTCCGGCGCGGGTGCATCCGCCGAATGTTGGCGAAGCGCCCGTTGGATAACGGCGGTTGCCTCGAGCGGGCCTGCGGTCTGAAGAAGCTGCATGGCCTCATGCATCGAGGCGAGAAACGCGTCGTTCATTTTCACGTTGATTTCCCATCTGGCCCGAAGAACCGGGCGCGGCGACATTGCCGCAAGCTACCGTATGCGTCCTGCCAGCGCGGCCTTGACCGCGGGCGGTGCATGAAACGCGCCGAGTACAACAACCGATTCGATCGTCGCCGATGCCAGCGCTGGGCTCACATCGGCAGCAATACTTGCCAGACCAAGAACATGGATGGCCAGTTTCTCATTGGCTGCCAACGCCGCCTCGAGGTCCTGCTTCGAGAAATGCTGCAGACCGAGTACCAGCGCGCGGCGCGTCACCGTCTCATGAATGGCCTGCTGGTGCACGGCCAGTTGATTGCGGATGGCGGTCCGGATCAGATCCGTGCGGTTCGAATAGAAGCCCTCTTCCACCAGCAGATCGATCTGCCCGAGGTCCACCGGCCCAAGGTTGATGGTGATTTTTTCGGTCTCGCCGCCCTTGGGGCGAAGTGCGCCGCCCTGTGCCGCAAGGTCCATTTTTCGTTCCATGTCGCCCGCTAAGTGGTTAGGTCTGCAACCATCCTAGCACCATCCCACTGGATGGTGCTAGGAGTTTTTTCGCCCTCTTGGAGGCTGCCATGCGGAAGTGCGGTGATATGCTGGGACGACGGCGTGCGCTTCCGCGCCCACCGAAAACCACACCTCTGCCCCCGCCCTGTGCTTCGAATCCCGCACCGCCAGGCAGCACGCCCATCGCCCCTGAAGATCTGGGAAGGCTATTCGAACCCTATTGGCGCCCTGCAGGGCAGGACGCTGCCGCTGGACTGGGACTTGGCTTGTATATCTGCCATGAGATTGTGAAAGCGCATGGTGGCACCCTCCGGGCGCAATCCGACCTTGAAGTGGGAACGCGCTTCGAAGCCTCCCTTCCAGTACGGTAATGGCCCGCATGCGCGCTAGTGCTTCTGTGATCTTTTTGTCCCGTCTCGAAATTAATGGGACGTCAATCACCGACAAATCCAAAAGGGACGATCTGTCTCACAGTAACTGGGCACATGGAGAGTGGTGGTACTACAGGTCGCAGTCCTACTTGGCGACGTCCTAAGACGTGTGCGTCGGCACGTTTAGAATCGCCCTACAGGTTGGAAGTGGATTGGTCGATGGCGCCGACGGCGAACGTAACTGTTAGCTACGATAAAGATCGCGGCGCGTCGAGGTCCCTTTCCGGCCAGTAACCGTCATTGCCCATCGCTGAACGAATGGCTGCTTTGGCACAGGCAGCAGTCGAGACTTGATTCCTTGCTGGCTTGATTTCCATTAGCGCGACTCTGCAGCTTCCAAACCACTTACTTGCACCAGATTCCCGCTCAATTAGCCCGATTTTTCTCCGAAGATCTGGCTCTATTCGGAGGATCGGCTGATACCGGAAACGGAAAATGGCTGAATGCCCTTCGAGCACCCCTCGGTCGATAAAGGAGTGTTGAAGGATCAGTGTTCAACTGTGTGGGCTACCCGACTGAATGCATGAGGGCGGTCTGCGTTCCCGCATTACGCCGCTGCCGCAACTGGAAGCCGAAACGGGGCGCCGAGACGATTGAATGCGTTCATGGCGGCAATCGTAATAGTGAGATCAACGAGGTCCTTGGGCGAAAATGCTGCCGATGCGGCCGCATAGGCTTCGTCTGAGGCATGCGTCTCACTGACGCGCGTCACTTCCTCCGCCCAGGCCAACGCGGCCCGCTCTTGCTCGGCGAATAGGTGCGGTACTTCATCCCACACCGGAACCAGCGTGATCTTGTCGACCGACATGGTCTTTCTGAGATCGCGGCTATGCATGTCAATGCAATGCGCGCATCCGTTGATCTGGGAGACGCGGAGGAACACGAGGTGGACAAGCTCCTCGGGGAGATCCGTCTTCTTCGTGACATAGTGGTGGATACCAAAAAGCGCCTTCGCGCCGTCAGGCGCTATCTCTTGCCAATTCAAGCGGGTCATCTCGGTCCTTTTCTGTTGGTGATGGGGTCTAGCGTCGCGGTCCGCGCGCCCGAGCCGCCTATCGACTTGGGCCGCGATTCATGTCATAACGCAAAGTTACTCCGCCAGGCATTGAAGATACAGGCCCAAAAAGTGGAGAAACGACTGGCCCAAAATGAATCACCCGAATTCGCCCGCCGTGCTGTCCGTTCTGGTGGACCGCGCCACCGCCGTGCCGATCGGCGACCAGATCCATGCGAGCCTGCGACAGGCGATCGTCGAGGGTCGGCTCCTACCTGGACAGCGTCTTCCTTCCGGCCGGGACCTCGCTGCGCAGCTTGGCGTCGCCCGCGGCACCATCCGTGTCGCCTACGACCGTCTGATCGCCGAGAATCTGGTGTTCGGCGCGGGCTCCGCGGGCACACACGTATGCGCGCGGCTACCTGTCGGGCGAGCCGGCGGCGAAGCCGCACTCGATGGGCCTCTGGCGGATTTCACCCGCCCGTTCTCGAGCGTCCCGCTTCCGTTCCAAATGGGCGTACCTGCCCACGACGCGTTTCCCGCCAAGCTCTGGGCCCGCATGCGGACGCGTGCCGTACGCGCCGATGCCTTCGCTTACACGGCCTATGCTGATCCGCGCGGCGAGCCTGCCCTGCGAGCCCAGATCGCGAGCCACCTGGCCGTAAGCAGGCAGATGCAATGTCATCCGGATCAAATCATCGTTACCAGTGGATACCGGCAGGGTCTGATGCTGGCACTGACCGCCCTGCGCGCGCACGGCCGCAAGGCGTGGCTCGAGGAGCCAGGGTATCCGCTCGGAAGGCGAGCACTGGAAGTGACCGGAGCCGAGGTCGTACCCGTACCCATTGATGCCGAGGGGCTGCGCGTCGAAGCCGGCGTCGCCAGCGCGCCAGACGCTTTGCTGGCGCTGGTCACGCCCGGCCAGCATGCACCGCTGGGCGTCACGATGTCGCCGGCACGCAGGCGCGCGCTGCTCGAATGGGCGGCGACAAGGGGGGGCTGGATCATCGAAGACGACTATCTCGGAGAACTACAGCTCGACGGCCGGGCCGCACCGGCGCTTGCCGCCGGCGAGGGCGCCGAGCGTGTCGTTCATATCGGCGCGTTCAGCAAAACGATCAGCCCGGCGCTGGGCCTCGGTTTCGTCGTTGCCCCGCGCGCAGTGGCGGAGCGTCTGGTGGAGGTCTGCGCCGTGTTGGCCCCGGCGCCGAACCGGACCACCCAATTGGCGGTGACGGAGTTTCTGCGGGATGGGCACTACCTGCGGCATTTACGCCAGATGAAGGCACTCTATGGCGAACGGCGCCGCCTGACGCTGGCGCATGTCAGCGAGTTTCTGCCGGGCACGCTGATGGCGGGTCTGGGTGTGATCGCACCGCTGCCACAAACCGCCGACGACCGCGTGGTTGTCGGCATTGCCCGCGCACGCGGCCTCGCACCTTCGGCACTCTCCGCATGGTACCTTCGCCGCAATCACGCGCAAGGCGGCTTACTACTCAGTGCGACAAACCTGCGCCCTGACAACATCGAGGCCGTGTGCGCGACGCTTGCGGGTATCGTTGCTTCATCGAGTCGTAGCCCACATGAGTCCAATGGTCGCGAAGGCGACGTCGGAGCGTCCACTTTCTAGAGATATCGACGACGGCTAAGGGTCGGAACCGAGGATCCGTAGCTGCGGCGGGCCTGGCGACCGCGGAACTTCCGCGTTCGGCCAGCACTAGACGTTCGTAACCTGATCATGGCAGACCGCAACCCATACGTGCCCGGCCATTCGATATGGCCTCACCAGTCCGCCGCGACAGCATTAGCGCGCCCCGGCGCGCTCGTGATTGCCTGTCAGTTCCACCACGAAGTCAAGAAAAGCGCGGGTCTTTGCCGGCACGTAGTGCCGGGACGCGTAGTAGACGTATAAAGGATACCGTTCGTCTACCCATTCGGGAAAGAGATTGATCAATCGGCCGTCAGCAATCAGAGGCTCGGCACCGAGCAGCAACATCTGCGCGATTCCCGAACCGGCGAGACATGCGTTGAGCAGGGCACCCGGATCATTGACCGTGAGTCGTCCGTGAGTGTCGACCACAATACGTCTTCGCTTGCGATGAAATTCCCACTGAAATGGCTTGCCTGTCTCCGGGTTGCGAAACTCAAGGCATCTGTGGCCTCGACCTTCGAGGTCCTCGGGTCTTGACGGCCGTCCCCAGCGAGCAACGTACGATCGCGCTGCGACCGTCACGATGCGGGTGTCGAGCAGCTTTCTCGCGATCAGAGTAGACGCTTTGGGTTCGCCGAATCGCACAGCGAGGTCGAAGCCGTCCATGACGAGGTCGCCAAGACTGTCTCGCGCGATGAACTCGATTTCGAGTTCCGGGTGTGCGTCCATGAACGCATCGAGTTGTTGCCCGAGAATGGTCCGGTAGACGACAGGATCCAGATTGATTCTCAGCTTTCCACGCACAGCGGACGCGCCACCTGCCGCAGCGGCCGCTGCTTCCTCAAGCCCGGCGAGATGGGGCATGACCTCCTCGTAAAAGCGGCGGCCCTCTTCAGTCAGGGAGACGGAACGCGTTGTTCGGCTGAAGAGCCGGATGTTCAACCTTTTTTCCAGCCGCGCAATTGCCCGACTGACGCCCGGCGGCGTCATTCCTATCACCTCCGAAGCGGCCACAAACGTTCCCGCATCCACTACGGCGGCGAACACGCTAATGCTGCCGGAAAGCTTCTCGCTACTGGATCTCATGGTTTCTCGAGTTAATACGTGTGGCGGAGCGCGACCGACTACCTGAATGCAAACGCTTCGCCGCGCAGCAGTGCTGATCGTGTCTTGGGATCATGCCAAATTGGTGATGCGTTGTCACTTATCCAATGACATCCATGTCATTTTGTTTTGTTTGGTGCTTGTCCAGAATACGTCTCACCGAGACATCCGGTCTCGCCAATCGAAGGAAGTCGCCATGCACAGCCCATTTTCATTGTTGCTCTGGCGACCGTTGGACGCATCAACTGGAACCGATCGCGGCGCGCGTTGCTCGCCCACCACCGAAGCACTGTGATGTCGCGATTCATTCATTTGGAAAGGAACGGAAAATGGCAGTTCAAACGGATCGTCGTCGCCTCCTGAAGGGAGCGTCGAGCCTGCTGGCTCTTGCGACACTTGGTGGCGTCGCAAGCCGCGACGCGCGGGCAGTACCGCAGCGTGCGAGTGGCGACGCCGCGCTGGCCCATCACCCGGCCCATAGTTCGATCGATCAATGCCTGCAACGGGCGGTGGACGACGGCACGGTGGTTGGTGTTGTCGCCATGGGCGCAACGGACCGCGGACTGGTTTACGAGGGCGCCTGTGGCCGGGGGAATGCACGCACCGGCGAGGCTATTAGTCCTGACACGGTCTTCTGGCTCCTGTCGATGACAAAAGCGATTACCGCAACCGCGTGCATGCAGCTCATCGAACAGGGCAGACTGCGGCTGGATCAACCTGCGGGCGAGATCCTGCCGCAGTTGAAGTCGCCTCAAATCCTCGATGGATTCGACGTCTCGGGGCAGTCGAAGCTGCGTCCTGCGCGCAATGCGATTACGGTGCGCCATCTGCTCACGCATACCTCCGGCTTTACCTACAGCATCTGGAGCGACAAGCTCAGTCGGTACGAGACGGTAACGGGCATGCCGGACATCGGCTATTCGATGAACGGTGCATTCGCGGCGCCGCTCGAGTTCGAGCCGGGCGAGCGCTGGGAGTACGGCATCAGCATAGACTGGGTCGGCAAACTGGTCGAGGCCGTGACCGATCAGTCGCTGGAAGTCTACTTTCGCGAGCACATCTTCGATCGGCTGGGCATGCGCAACACGGGCTTTCTCATCGGTAGCAAGCAGAAGCAGCGAGTCGCGACCATGCACAGGCGTCAGGCGGACGGCTCACTTGCGCCCGAGCCGTTCGAGATCAACCAGCGCCCCGAGTTTTTCATGGGTGGAGGCGGACTCTTCAGCACGCCGCGCGATTACATGGCGTTTCTGCAGATGCTGTTGAACGGCGGCACGTATGGCGGCGAACGCGTGCTGCGCGCCGACACCGTCGCGACGATGCTCCGCAATCACATTGGCGATCTGCAGGTCGCGGAAATGAGGACCGCGCAGCCGTCGTGGTCGAACAGCTTCGATCAGTTTCCGGGGACCGCGCACAAGTGGGGGCTTTCGTTCGACATCAATACAGAGCAAGGACCCCACGGACGAAGCGCTGGCAGCGTGAGCTGGGCCGGGTTGTTGAACACCTACTTTTGGGTCGATCCGGTCAAGCGGGTCGCCGGATCGCTCTTTACGCAGATGCTGCCCTTCTACGATGCGCGCGTCGTGAACCTATACGGACAGTTCGAGCAGGCGTTTTACGACGGTTTGCGTCGCGCCTGAGTGGTTGAGCGTCGGCACATCCAGGCTGCGTCACACGATATATCCACACATGGAGAACGAGCAATGTATGCAATCACAGGAATCACCGGCAAGGTGGGCGGCGCACTGGCCCGCGAACTGCTGGCTACCGGACAGCCAGTGCGCGCAGTCGTGCGGGATGCGACGCGGGCGGAGGCGTGGGCAGAACGAGGTTGCGAGATCGCGACGGCTTTCATGGAAGACCCTTCGTCGCTCGCCGCAGCGTTCGAAGGCGCGACGGGCGCTTTCATCCTGCCGCCTTCGGAGTTCGATCCGGAGCCTGGGTTTCCTGAAGCGCGCACAGTAATTGAGGCTGTGTCCGCGGCACTCCTGAAGGCGCGGCCGGACAAGGTCGTTTGCCTCTCGACGATCGGCGCACAGGCCGACGAGGTCAACCTGCTCACTCAACGCACGCTGATGGAGCATGCGCTGCGCGAGATGCCCATGCCGGTGACCTTCCTGCGGCCTGCCTGGTTCATGGAGAACGCCGCATGGGATGTTGCGTCTGCAAGCGACGATGGCGTCATTTCCAGTTACCTGCATCCGCTCGACAAGCCGGTGCCGATGGTCGCCACCGCGGACGTAGGCCGCGTTGCTGCTGAACTGCTTCAGCAGACGTGGCGCGGTGTGCGCATCGTCGAGCTTGAGGGCCCACGCCGGGTGAGTCCTAACGATCTCGCAGTCGCTTTCGCCGGCGTGTTGCGTCGTCAGGTGCGTGCGGAAGTTGTCGAAAGGAAGACGTGGGAAGCGCTGTTCCGCAAGCAGGGCATGAAGCATCCTCTACCTCGCATGCGCATGCTGGACGGCTTCAACGAAGACTGGATCGATTTCGAAAGCAGCTCCGACGAAATCTTGCGCGGCCACGTCGAACTGGAAACCGTTCTGGGCGAGCTTGTGTTGCGTCGAATCTGACCAGAGTCGATGGCGCGACGCGTGGACTCCAGGTCTTACTCTACCGGTGCATCAGATTTTCGTTCAAACAAGGAATACACGATGGAATACAGCACACTTGGCAGAACCGGGCTACGCGTCTCACGGCTGAGCCTGGGCGCAATGACGTTCGGTGCCGGCTCGGGCATCTGGGGCAATATTGCCGGCTTGAACAGCGATCAGGCCGCCCGGCTCGTCGCGATGGCCGTGGAACGTGGAGTCAACCTGATCGACACGGCGGACGCCTATTCGCAAGGTCGCTCAGAAGAGGTCGTGGGCCATGTGCTGAAAGCGCTAGGGCTGGACGAAGATCGAATGCTCGTCGCGACCAAGGTTCGGCTGCGTACCGGCAGCGGCCAGAACGAAGTGGGATTGGGCCGCTCACACATCATGCGCTCGGTCGAGACAAGTCTGAAGAGACTCGGTCGCGATCACATCGACCTGTTCCAGTTGCATGACCGTGACGCGCTTGTTCCGCTCGACGAGACGCTTCGTGTGCTGGACGACCTCGTCACGCAGGGAAAAGTCCGCCATATTGGCGTGTGCAATTTCAGTGCAGGCGATCTCGAGCGGGCCGTCGGGATAACGTCCCGTACCGATCGGGCTCATGTCGTGAGCAATCAGGTGCACTATTCGCTGACGAGCCGCGATATAGAACTCGAGATAATGCCGGTTGCAGCGACAAACAGAATGAGTCTTCTGGTCTGGAGTCCGCTCGCAGGTGGCTACCTGAGCGGCAAGTACCCGCAGAATGGCGAAGCTACCGGGCGGCGTGCGAAGCTCGACTTTCCGCCGGTAGATACAGTCAGCGCGGAGCCGATCCTCGCAGTATTGCGTGAAGTCGCCGACGAACTGGCGGCCACGACGGCTCAAGTCTCATTAGGTTGGTTGCTTGCGCGCGAGCAGATCACTTCCGTCATTGTCGGAGCCCGCACGTGCCAGCAACTCGTAGCTAACCTCGATGCACAGAATCTCGCACTAACCTCCGAACAGTGCGCGCGGCTCGATAAAGTATCTGAACCGTCACTTTCATTCCCCTACTGGATGCAACGCTTCCATGACCGGGATCGCGTCTGCTAATGAGGGGCGGGCGTCGGGAATCCTGCCTGCGCGAGGCGGTTGAATGGGGAATGCCTGTGACCATGTGCGGCAGCTCATCCTCGAATAGCCGCCGTTGGAAGTCTGCGGCTGGCCGACCGGAATGGGTCGGACAGCGACCGTTGCGAAAAGCGCAAACTGGATCTCCCTTCACCTGAAAGGAGATCGCCATGGACACCGCATACTCTCCTGCCGCACCTCGCATACCTTGGAACAAGGGAAAGCTCACGGGTCAGAAGCCTCCATTGAAGCTTAAGGAAATCTGGGCAATCCGAACTAGGCTGCAGATGTCCGCGAACGCGCGCGATTTGGCCCTATTCAACCTAGCAATCGACAGCAAGCTTCGTGCTTGCGATCTGACTCGGCTGCTGGTCCAAGACATATGCCACGGCAGCCACGTGGCTACACGCGCAACAGTGACGCAGCAAAAGACACATCGGCCGGTGCAGTTCGAGATCACCGAGCAGACACGCGAGAGCGTCGATGCCTGGATACGATTGCGTGGCCTGCGTCCACCAGAGTATTTGTTCCCGAGCCGACTCCACGCCTCGGCGCATCTTTCGACGCGGCAGTATGCCCGGCTAGTTCACCGATGGATAGCTTCGATCGGGCTCGATGATTCGGCCTATGGAACACATACCATGCGGCGAACGAAGGCTTCGTTGATCTACCGGCGAACGAAAAATCTCCGCGCCGTGCAGTTGCTCCTCGGACACACGAAGATCGAGAGCACCGTGCGATATCTCGGCATCGAGGTTGACGATGCCCTTGAGATGGCGGAGCAGACTGAAGTTTGATGAGATCGGCCGGCGAGCGGGCGCTTGCCGGCCAGGAGCAGCCGTTCACACCGTGTAATATCGTCAAGTGAATGCGAAGCTTCCTGCTATACCCGCCTGACCTTTTGCCCGAGGGTTTTCTATACCCTCGAGAGCTCGTCGAAATCGCCGCCGGGGCGCGATTCACGCCCGTCGGCCAGTGGTGGTTCATCGACGCAAATTCCAAGGCCGGTCGGCTGGCCTACGAGATCCGTACCCGTGGTGGCAGGAATCTAGTTCCGTTTGCAAAGGTCGATGATGGCCGCGGGGATGTTGCGTGCTTTGACGGAAACGACCGCTCGGGCGATCCGCCTGTCCTGATGCTCGTTCTTGACGACTCGGAGCGCAGCTGCCGGTACGCCAACTTTCGGGAATGGCGCCTGACGGAAATGCAGGAGTAATAAGAGCGCCTGCGACTTGTCCTGTCCCAGCACAGGGGGCCGACGCGTAGCGCGGCCGTCGCCGCGCCCCTCTCAGTCTTGGCTGCTCCCGGCCTGGAACGGTCGGTCGAAAGGATCGCGAAAATGAGTTCTCATTCGACAAAAAATTCGGATTGAACGACACTGCGTGATAATAGTTCGATAACTCTTTAAATTCTTATCGTCGCGGACATGAACCTATCGCTCAATCGCATCATGCTTTATGTGAGGAACATCGATGACACCCGCGTTTTCTACGAGCGTTACTTTGGCTTCTCGGCCGAATCGCGCGACGACGATCGGGTCGTGGAATTGAAATCGGCGCATGGAGGCGCGATTCTGATGCTTCATCAGGCCGCGAAAAGCGTCAAAACAGGCCAAGCTTCGGTTAAGCTGGTTTTTGACGTAGAGGACGTAGAGAGATTCAAGCAGCATTGCTCCGCGCGTGGGCTCGAATTTGGCTCTACGCATAAGGCGGACGGCTATTGTTTTGCGAACGCGAAAGATCCGGACGGCAACTCAGTTTCAATTTCGAGCCGTGCGTTCGCCAACCGATGAGCTCGCCTAGGCCGCCTCAGCCTCAGACCATCCCCCCTGACTACGTGACCAGCACTCGTTAGTCCGCCAATGCCCGAGCCAACGAGGGTCACCGTTGACCTCCTAACCGGAGGCTGAGTCCGGCCATAAGCTGCCAGTCGACATGCATCGCTACATTGCGCACAATACGTAGATGGCTCAGAAATCGACTACGTTGCAACGGGAAGAGAGAGCGCGCGCTTATCGGGCCTGCAACTTCGTCGGGCCTCTCTACACGACGGATAGGTGCCAAAATGCTGCCTGTGGAAGCTCAGTTCGCCCCTAGCCTGAAAGCGTTAGGGTTCAAGAAGAAAGCCAGGACCTGGACAAGGGAAACGGCAGAGGCATTCCAACTCGTCAATCTGCAAAAGAGTCAGTTTGGCGAGCAAGTTTATGTGAATGTCGCCGTATATTTGAAGGCACTAGGCGAAGAGACTTTTCCGCCCGAGTACCGGTGCCACATTCGTGCGCGTTTGGAGCGCATTGCACCTGAAAGCCTTTTCGAAGACATCAGGTCAGTCAATGCATCGCATCCACCGCAGCCAGGCCTGCTCAGGGCGCTGCACGACCATGCGGTTCCCTGGCTTGAACTCGTGTCTAGCCAAACGGGACTGGAGTCGTTCATTCGGTCACCAGCGGCAAAGCATTGCTCGATCAATAGCAGAGTCCGCGCCGTATGAGTATTCACGCGGCGGCGTCCACCCCCTCGTCGCAGCCGACTCTGGCCAGTTGAACTAGTCGGCCGGCTGGATTCAGCAGTTAAGCGTCCGCTTCCGGTAAGCACGAGGGGCAGCTCTGGGTCGGATAGCGACCGTTGCAAAAAGCGCAAACTGGATCTCCCTTCACCTGAAAGGAGATCATCATGGACACCGCAAACTCTCCTGCCGCGCCTCGCATACCGTGGAACAAGGGAAAGATCACGGGTCAGAAGCCGCCCCTGAAGCTCAAGGAAATCTGGGCGATCCGAACCAGGCTGCAGATGTCCGCGAGCGCGCGCGAGCTGGCGCTGTTCAACCTAGCAATCGACAGCAAGCTCCGCGCTTGCGATCTCACTCGGCTGCTGGTCCAGGACATATGCCACGGCGGCCACGTGGCTGCGCGGGCGACCGTAACGCAGCAAAAGACCCATCGACCGGTGCAGTTCGAGATCACCGAACAGACACGCGAAAGCGTTGATGCGTGGATTCGATTACACCGTCTGCGTCCATCAGACTATCTGTTCCCAAGCCGGCTTCACGCCTCGGCTCATCTTTCGACGCGGCAGTACGCCAGGTTAGTTCACTGTTGGATCGCTTCGATCGGGCTCGATGATTCGGCCTACGGGACACACACCATGAGGCGAACGAAGGCTTCGTTGATCTACCGGCGGACGAAGAACTTGCGCGCGGTGCAGTTACTCCTCGGGCACACGAAGATCGAGAGCACGGTGAGATACCTCGGCATCGAGGTCGACGATGCCCTCGAAATGGCGGAGCAAACCGAGGTGTGACGGCATCATGGCCGGCGAGCGGACGCTTGCCGGCCATTTGCGGTCACTGAAGTTTCTTCCACTTGCGGCAGATTTACCTCACAAAACGGTCATCGCCATTCGCGATGAGTTAATGCGAGTGGCGATGGTGGACATCTGGATAGTGCGGGTGTTTGTGCACCATGACCTCGTGATGATGGGGGTGCCGGTGTGGTTCCCGGCCGTCCCACGGGAAGTCGTGCGTATGTCGATGATGCTCGTCATGCCGGTGCGCGTGCGTATGATCCAACGGCTCATGCATGTGCTCATGTTCATGCCGCTCCCGCAAATGCAGCCATACCCCGAGCGCCATCAATCCGGCGGCGATCCAGAAGGCCACGCTCGGCACCTCGGGCCAAATGACGAAAGCGATCAATACCCCGAACAACGGGGCGACGGAAAAGTAGGCGCCAGTGCGAGCTGTGCCGAGGACACGCAGGCCGACTACGAATAGCGCAAGGCTGACGCCATACCCAGCGAAACCGACCATCATCGCGCCAGCACCGACGGCCAGGGACGGCATCGATGCACCCTGCCCCAAAGCGAGCATCGTATTGCACAGCCCCGCGGCGAGCCCCTTCAGGCACGCCAACAGAAGTGCATCGTTGCTCGATACCTTGCGTGTCAGGTTGTTGTCCACCGCCCAGCAAAGACAAGCACCGACAATGAGCAGCGCACCGACGGACATCTGCAGGCTCCCAGGCTGCCAGGAGAGCAGCAGCCCGCCTGCAACAATGGCTATCATGCCAAGCACAATCTGACGATCGGCGTTCTCCTTGAACACCACCCACGCGATCACGGCAGTCAGCACGCCTTCTACATTCAGAAGCAAGGAAGCCGATGCGGCATTGGTCGTCACGAGGCCCGTCATCAGCAGTGCGGGACCGGCGACGCCACCGGCCAGGATGGCGCCCAGTAGCCACGGCCAGTCAGCCCTGGGTATGCCGATTTCATCACTTGGTGAAGCGTGCTGGCGCCATAACCGCCGAACCGCGAGCACCAGCGCGAGCCCGAACCCGCTGCCCAAGTAAAGCAGGCCCGCAAGCAGGAGCGGTGATACCGCGCCGGTCAGGGCCTTGGCCAGGGGCGTGCTGGCGCCGAAAAGCAGTGCGGCAAGTAAAGCCGGATATGCGGTGCGAAGGGACATTGCAGGAGGGCTGGAATGCTAACGGGGCCTATTGTCTACCTGGCTGGCGACAATGTCAGGAGCATCGACGGTATCCCCCGAACACGAAGGGATTGTGTCGAGGGCCATCTTGCTCATGTAGAATCCGTGCCATGTCGCGAATCATAGCCATTCTCATGATGCTGATTCTGCCACTGCAGGCCTTTGGCGCAGTGGAGCGACAACTCGTCCATATGTCGGGCGAAGCCATGGATCATCTGGTCGCGCATGCCGAGCATTTGCAGCACCACCACGACGATGACGGCGCCATGGAGGAGGACGATTCCCTTGCCTCTGCGACGCATCAACTCGATTTCGACCTGATGTCGAACCTCCCTGGCACACTGCTGTGCGTGGCGCTCCCGCTGCTGCTGGATACCCAACAAGTCGTGCCATCCTTTGCAGGAAGCGCCATTCCGACGCCTGCATACAGTCCCCCCTTACGACCGCCTCACGTGCCCGCCTGACGGCGGGGCGTTGTCTTTTTCTGCTCGCCGTGTCCGGCTGTGACACGGTGCCCCGTCGCGACGCTTGCTCGAGCTTTTGGCGTTTGGGGATCTTATGCGGAAGTTATTGCTATGCCTGACGGCATCCTTGGGGATGCTGACCAATGTCTGCGCGCAGAGTCCATCTTCGGATTTGCGCGCCCTGTTCGATGCCGCCTGGCAGCGGTCGGTTGCCGTACAGGCGACCGAAGGCCGTCGGCTGGAAGCCGCTGCCAGCCGCGTCCAGGCCGACGCGCTGATTGCGGGGCCACCTTCTATCGACTTGCGGCATCGCGGCGACCAGCTTACCGATCGTCGCGGCGTCCGGGAAAGCGAGGTTGCGCTGGGCGTGCCGATCTGGATGCCCGGCCAGCGCAGTGCGCGCGGCGCGCTCGCGGAGGCCCAGGCCGCCGAAGCGGAATCGGCTGTCAGGCTGGGCCAACTCGCCGTCGCCGCCGAGGTTCGACAACGGGTGTGGCAACTTGCCGCCGCGGAATCAGAACGAGACGTAGTGCGGCGCCGCGTGATCGTCGCGCAGTCACTGCGCGACGACGTCAGGCGCCGCCTGACTGCAGGCGACCTTGCGCGGACAGATCTGCTGTTCGCGGAACAGGAACTGCTTGCAAGCCAGGCGCTGCTGACAGAGAGCGAAGCGCGGCTGGTGGAGACCCGCGCGCGCCTTATGCAGACCACGGGCTCGGACGGACTGCCCGCGAGATTCGAGGAAACGCCGGCTTCCGACGGCTCAGCCACTTCCCATCCCCGGCTTGACGCCGCGCAAAGCGCCGTGGAACGCGGCGAACGTCAGGTCGGCTACCTGCAGAAGTCTCGTCGTGACCCACCCGAGGTCGGTTTGACCTATCGACGCGACACGGCGGGGGGCGGCCTGCCGAGCGACCAGACCATAGGCGTCTTCATCCGGATCCCCTTCGCCACGGATGCGCGCAACCTGCCTCGCGAAACGGCCGCGCAGACCGAACTGATGACCGCGCGCGCGGAACGGGACCAAGCCGAACGCATCGTGCAATCGGAAATCGATGCCGCCCGGAAATCGTTAGCGCTGGCCGAACAACAGCTCGAACTGATCAGCCAGCGTAGCAGCACGCTGTCGGAGCGCTCGGACCTGCTGCGCAAGACGTTCAACGCCGGCGAAATCGGCTTGCCCGAAGTCTTGCGCGCCCAAAACCAGGCACTGGAAGCGGAAACGGAGTTGGCGCGGATGCGCGCACGCCGTGGCCTCGCCATTGCCAATCTGAATCAGGCCCTCGGAGTCCTGCCATGAAACGAATCCCGATCATCGCGTGGCTGTGCTGCGTCACGCTGACTGCACACGCAGCCCCTGGCGCCCACGGGCCCAACGGCGAGCACCTGGATGCGCCAGCCACCGTTGCCGGCGCCGCCACCACGCTTCCCGTGATAGAAGCCAATACCGAAGGCTTCGAGCTGGTCGGCACGCTGCACGAGGATGAGCTGTCCGTCCTGGTCGATCGCTATGACACGAACGAGCCGGTCACGACAGGAACGCTCGATGTCGAACTCGGCACGATCAAGGCGCAGTCGAAGATGCATCACGACATCGGGGATTTCTCCTTCACCGACCCGAAGCTCCTTGCCGCGCTGCGCCAGCCCGGCGACCACGCGCTCGTCTTTACGCTGGTGACGGGCAACGATACCGACCTCATCGAAGGCAAGCTTGCCGTGGCACCGGGTACGGACAGCCATGGCCATCGTCAATTAGGGCGTGTTGCATGGTTCGTCGCGGCGCTTCTCGCCGTGCTCCTCCTGATTGCCATTCTCTGGCGAATTCGTGCTCGCCGATCCATTTCCTGAAGGCCACGCCACCATGAACAAGATAACGATGGTGATCGCTATTTTCACGCTGATCGTAAGCCAAGCAATGTCCGTGTGGGCCGCCCCCGGCGCCCACGGGCCGAACGGGGAACACCTGGACACCGCCGCCGTCGGTGCCGGCATTGGTCTGTTCCGCCTCCCGGACGGCAGCGTGCAGGTGCCGAAGCTGGCGCAGCGCCGCATGGGTATTCGCACCATGATGCCGCAGAGTGGAGAGCACCCTCAATCGGTAACCCTCAACGCAATCGTGGTGATGGATCCGAACGCCGGTGGCCGCGTGCAGGCCGGTCACCCGGGCTGGCTCGAACCACCCAGAGACGGCTTCCCGCTGCTGGGGCAACGCGTCGCAAAGGGGCAGACGCTTGCGGTGCTTCGACACAAGAACGAGCCGTTCGATATCGGCAACCAACAGGCACAACTTGCGACGCTGACGGCCAACCTCAAGCTGGCGCGGCAACGCCTGGAGCGTCTGGAGTCGTTGCAGGACAGCATTCCACGCAAGGATATCGATGCCGCGCGTGCGGAGGTCCAGAGCCTGAGCGGCCAGCGCGACGCGGTGGCAACCAGCCTGCACCCGACGACCCTGTTGCGCGCACCCGCCAGCGGTGTGATTGCCTCGGCCAACGTGGTCGCTGGTCAAGTGGTCGCGCCGCAGGACGTGTTGTTCGAAATAGTCGATCCACTGCATCTATTGATCGAGGCCCAGACTGCCGACACTTCCCTGGTCGGCCGCATCCGAGATGGCGTGTTGGCGGACGGCGGCAAAGCCAACGGTGCGCTGAAGTTTGTCGGCGCGGGCCGCAGCCTGAAGAATGGTGCGGTGCCGCTGACGTTCAGCCTGGCAGACGGCGCGTCGACGCTTGCGGTGGGCCAGCCCCTGACCGTGCTGGCGCGGCTCTCCGACACGATGCAGGGCATTGCATTACCCAGCGAGGCATTGGTACGGAACCCGAACAACGAGCCAGTCGTCTGGGTCAAGTCCGGGACGCAGCGCTTTATTGCGCAACTCGTTGAAGTCCGCACGCTCGATGCGCGCACCGTGATCGTCACCCGGGGACTGTCGCCGGAGAACCGGGTGGTCGTCACAGGCGCCGCGTTGATCAACCAGATCCGATAGAGGCGCGCCATGTTCAACTGGATTGTTCGCGCGAGCCTCGGCAACCGGCTGCTGGTGCTGGCCCTGGCTGCCATCCTGATGGTGTACGGCGCCCTCACGGCCTGGCGCACCCCCGTGGACGTGTTTCCTGATCTCAACAAACCACTTGTCACGGTGATCACGGAAGCTGGCGGTATGGCTCCCCAGGAAGTGGAACTGCTCGCATCGTTCCCCATCGAGACGGCGCTGAATGGCATGCCGGGCGTGACCCGCGTGCGGTCCGTTTCGGGCGTTGGCCTGTCCATCGTCTACGCCGAGTTTGACTGGGGCAGCGACATCTACCGCAACCGGCAACTGGTATCCGAGCGGCTCGCACTGGTCAGGGAACAACTTCCCGGCGGACTGACGCCGATCCTCGGCCCCGTATCGTCGATCATGGGCGAGATCATGCTGGTCGCGTTGCCCATCGATCCCGAAATGGCCAGCCCCATGGCCGCTCGCGAATATGCGGACTTCGTACTCCGGCCGCGCCTGCTGTCGGTACCAGGCGTTTCGCAGGTCATTCCGATCGGCGGCGAGGTCCGCCAACTGCGGGTGGAACCCGATACGGCACGCATGGCGCAGTTCGGGGTCACGCTGGAGCAGGTGACGCGCGCCTTGCGCGACTTCGCTGCGAACACGAGCGGTGGCTTTATCGATCTCAACGGACGCGAGTACCTGATCCGCAACCTGGGTCGCACCAGACAGCTTGAAGATCTCCGTGGCCTCGCCGTCTCATATCGGGACAGCGCGCCCGTGCTGCTTGAGCAGATTGCGGATGTCCGCCATGCCGCAGCGGTAAAACGCGGAGATGCTGGCTTCAACGGACAGCCCGCAGTGATCGTCAGCGTGCAGAAGCAGCCGGCCGCCGACACCGTCAAACTGTCGCACGATCTCGAACAGGCCCTTGCCGAGTTGAAGCAAGGGATGCCTGCCGGCCTTGCCGCGCCGCGGATCCTGTTCCGTCAGGCGGACTTCATCGAAGCCTCCATCGGCAACGTCATGGAGGCGCTGCGGGATGGCGCGATCATGGTGGCGATCGTCCTGTTTGCGTTCCTGCTGAGCGCGCGCACCACCGCCATTTCGCTGATCGCCATCCCCTTGTCCCTCGCCGTTACGGCGCTGGCATTCCATCTGCTCGGTCAATCCATCAACGTGATGACGCTGGGTGGGCTGGCCATCGCAATCGGAGAACTGGTCGATGACGCCGTGGTGGATGTGGAGAACATCCTGCGGCGGCTGAAACAACGGCGTGCCATGGACGCCCCGCCTCCGGCACTGGACGTCATCTGGCACGCATCCGTCGAGGTGCGTTCGGGCATCGTCTACGCCACGCTGGTCGTGGTGCTGGTCTTCGTCCCCCTGTTTGCGCTGCCGGGCATTGAAGGCCGGCTGTTTGCGCCGCTGGGCATCGCCTACATCGTATCGATCCTTGCATCGATGCTGGTGTCGATGACGGTAACGCCTGTGCTGTCGTACTACCTGCTCCCGGGCATGAAGCGCCTCGACCATCCGGACAGCCCACTTGTGCGCTGGCTCAAGAAGGTGGAGACCCGCGTGCTGGAATGGTCGTTTCCGCGCGCCCGTCGCGTGCTGGCAGTTGCCGTGGCCCTGGTGCTGGTGGCTGCCGCCACCGTTCCGTTCATGCCCCGAGCATTTCTGCCCGCGTTCAACGAAGGCTCGCTTGTCATGTCGCTGATGCTCAACCCCGGGACATCGCTTGCCGAGTCCAACCGGATCGGGGCGCTGGCCGAATCCCTGATCCGGCAGGTGCCGGAAGTCGTTCAGGTGGGTCGCCGTACCGGACGCGCGGAACTGGACGAGCATGCGGAAGGTGTGCATTCCTCTGAAGTCGATATTGACCTGCATCGCTCAGGCCGTAGTCGCGAAGCGGTCATGGCAGCGATCCGCGCGCAGCTTGCGACGCTGCCGGCGTCGGTGGCCATCGGCCAGCCCATTTCCCATCGACTCGACCACCTCCTGTCTGGCGTGCGTGCCCAGATCGCCCTGAAGATCTACGGCGACGACCTCGATACCCTCCGCGGCCTGGCGGAGAACCTGCGCGGCAAGCTGGCGGGCGTCCCCGGCCTGGTCGACATCTCCGTGGAGAAGCAGGTCTTGATTCCGCAGGTTAACGTGAGGCTCGATTACCGCAAGGCCGCGCAATATGGCGTTACCCCCGGCGACGCGCTCTCGGCCCTGCAAACGCTTGCCGACGGGACGCGCATCTCGCAAGTCATCGATGGCGTCAAGCGCTTTGATCTTGTGGTGCGCCTGCCCGATGCAAGTCGTACCCCGCAGGACCTTGCACGCATCATGATCCAGTCCCCGCGTGGGGCAATTCCGCTGTCAGCCATCGCCACCGTGGAGGAGTCCGACGGTCCCAACCAGGTGGGTCGCGAGAACAGCCGGCGCCGCATTGTCGTCTATGCGAACACCGATGGTTCCGACATGTCCCGCGTCATAGCAGGTGTGCGGGGTGCCATTGCCAGCACCGGACTACCCGGCGGGTACTTCGCCAGTATCGAAGGTCAGTTCCAGGCCCAGGAACAGGCCACCCGGCTGATCGTCCTGCTGGCAATCGGGTCGCTGGTGATGGTTTATCTCGTGCTGTTCTCCCGATATCGTTCTCATCGGCTGACCCTGGCCATCATGGCCAACATCCCCTTCGCGCTGATTGGCAGCGTTGTGGCGATGTGGCTCGGCGGGCTGACGTTATCGGTCGCATCGATGGTCGGGTTCATCACGCTGACAGGCATTGCTACGCGCAACGGCATCCTGAAGGTCAGCCACTACATCAACCTGTGCCGGCTCGAGGGCGAGCCGTTCGGCGTGCCGATGCTGGTACGCGGATCGCTGGAGCGGCTCACCCCCGTGCTGATGACGGCGCTGGTGGCCGCGTTTGCCCTCGTCCCGCTGCTGATCTCCGCCGATGCGCCTGGGAAAGAAATCCTTCACCCCGTGGCAGTGGTGATTTTCGGGGGCCTGCTCAGTTCTACTGTGCTGGACGCCGTACTGACACCGCTCATCGTCTGGCTGTTTGGGCGCGAACCGATCCAACGCATGGTCCATGAATGGGGCCGGGACGCTTACTGAACGACGGGCTCTGTGGCGACGCCCTTCAAGTCGCCCATCTCCATGGAGAAACACATGAAAAAACTCGTAGCGATTGGCTTGGCCGCCTTCACCCTTGGCGCCACCGGACTCGTTCATGCACATGGCGCCAAGCCGGCGCAGTATGGTGGTGTGGTCCAGACGGCCAGCGACCTGCAATTCGAGCTGGTCAACAAGGATGGCAAACCGAATCTTTACGTGGACGATCATGACGCCAGGAAATCCGTCAGCGGCGCGAAGGGCAAGCTGACGGTGCTGTCAGGCAAGGAGAAGAACGAAACCGTACTGACGCCGGGATCTGACAACGTCCTGGTCGCGAGCGAACCCGTCCCGCTTCCCCGGGGTGCCAAGGCCGTAGCGACCGTGACATTCGCCGACGGAAAGACCATCACGGTGAGGTTTGCCATCAAATAGATGGACACCTGACGATGTGACACGGCTACAACAGGCCCTCCCGTTGCGGAGAGGGCTGTCAGCCGAACTGATGCTAAGTTGGGGACGCGGCGAATAGAGTTACGAAGAGGATGTCAGATCGTCGGTCTCAGTTCGGCCAGTCGGCCCTCGAGCCAGCTATGGGCGAAAAACTGGGTGTAAAGCGGACGTCTGGCGTTGACAAGTTGGCAACACCCTACTCCCATGCTTCGTATCAATTGCGCCGCCCCGTACGTCCGGAGCGGCATCCTGGCTGGCAGGTCCGACACATATTGAAATCCTCTTTCGGACGGATACGAATACTGATGGCTCGCGCCATGAACCATCAGCACCTGCAAGAAGGTGCTTCACTTCCGCAAATCGATCACCGTTGCCTTACCGTCCACGGTGTCAAACGTTGCCGACACCTTGTCGCCCTCCTTCAACGTCTTCAGCATCGTGGGATCCTTGACCGGGAATGCCATCGTCATGCCGGACATGCCCAAGTTGGCGATGGGCCCATGCTTGAGCGTGATCTTGCCTGTTGTGACGTCGATCTTACGGACCTCCGCCGGCACCGGTTGAGGTGTCTTGGTGGCGTCGGCGGCTGGCTTCATGTCCATGCCTTCCATATTCGCAGCGAATACCGGCGGGACAATGCCGATGGTTAGCGCAAGCGCGATGGTGCCAAGGGTTGCGTTAATGGACGTCTTCATGCTTCTTCCTCCTTGAGGGTTGTTGGGTGAGTTACAGCAGGGAAGGTTGTCGTCTGCCGACGGCGGATCAGCAGGTACACGGCGGGGACCACGAACAGCGACAGCAGCGGCGCCGTGACCATGCCGCCCACCATTGGCGCCGCAATGCGTTGCATGACTTCGGAGCCCGTGCCATGGGACCACATGATTGGGATCAACCCGGCCAGGATAACGGCCACCGTCATCGCCTTGGGACGCACCCGCTGTACGGCGCCTTCCTGGATCGCAGCGAGCAAGGCGCTGGCATCCGCTTCGCCACGGGCCTGATGGTCCTCCCAGGCGTGCTTGAGATAGAGCAGCATGATCACGCCGAATTCTGCGGCGACGCCTGCCAGCGCGATGAAGCCGACAACGCCCGCTACAGACAGGTTGTAGCCAAGCAGGTACAACAGCCAGAAACCACCGATCAAGGCCAGTGGCAGCGTCCCCATGATCAGCAGCGCTTCGTCCAGACGACCGAACACCAGGAAAAGCAGCACGAAAATGATCGCCAAGGTGAATGGCACCACCATCTTCAGCTTTGCGCTCGCACGTTCCAGATATTCGAACTGTCCAGACCAACTCAGCGAATAGCCGGCCGGCATCGGCACTGTCTTGGCAACGGCGGCCTGCATATCACGAACAGCAGATTGCAAGTCGCGTCCTCGGATGTCGACGTAGATCCATCCTGACAGCCGCGCGTTTTCGCTACGCAGCATAGGCGGGCCTTGCACCACCTGGATGCGCGCTACATCGGTGAGGACGATCTGTTGTCCGCGATCAGTGACGATGGGCAGCCTGCGCAATTGCTCGACTGAATCGCGGTAGTCGCGCGGGTAACGCAGATTGATCGGAAAGCGCGCCAGTCCATCGACCACTTCGCCTATGTTGTCGCCACCTATGGCCGAGGACACGATGCCCTGTACATCGGCGATATTGAGTCCGTAGCGGCCAGCCGCCGAGCGATCGATATCGATATCAATGTAGCGTCCACCGGTCAGGCGCTCCGCCAGCGCCGATGTGACGCCGGGCACGGTCTTCACGGTTTCTTCAATGCGAGTGGCGATTCGGTCGATCTCCTTCAGGTCCGTGCCCGCCACCTTGATGCCCACCGGGCTCTTGATGCCGGTGGCCAGCATGTCGATGCGGTTGCGGATCGGCGGCACCCAGATATTGGACAGCCCCGGCACTTTCACCACGCGATCGAGTTCTTCCACCAGTTTGTCCGGCGTCATGCCCGCGCGCCACTGATCGCGCGGCTTGAACTGGATCGTGGTCTCGAACATTTCGAGCGGCGCCGGATCGGTTGCGGAATCCGCGCGGCCGGCCTTGCCATGGACGGTGGCGACTTCCGGCACGGATTTGATCAACCGGTCGGTCTGCTGCAGCAGTTGCGCCGCCTTTCCAGCGGAAAGGCCGGGCAGCGCCGATGGCATGTAGAGCACGTCGCCCTCATCAAGCGGCGGCATAAATTCGCCGCCGATTCGCATGATTGGCCATGCCGTCGCCGCCAGCACGATGGCAGCCACCACGAGCGTTGTCCTCGGATACTCAAGAACCTTCGTGAGGATGGGTTGGTAGATGCGGATCAGCCAGCGGTTAAGCGGGTTGGCCTGTTCAGCCGGAATGCGCCCACGAATCAGGTATCCCATCAGCACAGGCACCAGCGTAATCGACAGCCCCGCCGCCGCCGCCATGGAGTACGTCTTGGTGAAGGCCAATGGCGAGAACAGGCGGCCCTCCTGCGCTTCGAGCGTGAACACAGGCACGAAGGACAGCGTGATGATCAGCAGCGAGAAGAACAGCGCCGGCCCCACCTCAGCCGCTGAATCGCTGATCACGCGCCAGCGATCGGCCCCTTCCAATGGCTTGCCGGGATGCTCCGCGTGCCAGCGCTCCAGGTGCTTGTGCGCATTCTCGATCATCACGACGGCAGCATCCACCATCGCCCCAATGGCAATGGCGATGCCACCCAATGACATGATGTTGGCATTCACGCCCTGATAGCGCATGACGAGAAACGCGGCCAGCACGCCAAGCGGCAGCGACACAATGGCTACCAAGGCCGAACGCAGGTGAAACAGAAAGAGCAGGCAGACCAGCGCGACGACAATGAACTCTTCCACGAGCTTGTGACTGAGGTTGTCCACCGCTCGGTGGATCAGCGCGGAGCGATCATAGGTCGTGACAATCTCGACGCCTGCCGGCAAGCTCTTTCTGAGGACTTCCAGCTTGGCCTTGACCGCGTCGATCGTCTCCAGCGCATTCTTGCCCGAGCGCATGACGATGACGCCGCCCGCCACTTCGCCCTCGCCGTTGAGTTCGGAGATGCCGCGCCGCGTTTCGGGGCCGAGCTGGATCGTGGCGATATCGCCCAGACGCACGGGTACGCCGGCACTGCTCGTCTCGATCGGAATCTGCCTGAAGTCATCGAGTGTCTTCAGATAGCCCGATGCCCTGACCATGTACTCCGCTTCCCCGAGCTCCAGCACGGAGCCCCCTGCTTCCTGGTTGGCGCCGCGAATCGCGGCCAGTACCTTGGCTTGCGACAGATTGTAGGCACGCAGTCGGTCCGGCATCAGTACTACCTGGTACTGCCTGACCATGCCGCCCAGCGACGCCACCTCGGCGACGTTCGGCAAGGATTTCAACTCGAAGCGCAGGAACCAGTCCTGCAGCGCACGCAACTGGCTCAGGTCGTGCCGGCCGGTGCGGTCGACCAGCGCGTACTCATAGATCCAGCCCACCCCGGTGGCGTCGGGTCCCAGCGCGGGCCGGGCCGCGGGCGGCAGGCGGGATTGCACCTGATTCAGATACTCCAGCACGCGAGAGCGCGCCCAGTAGGGATCCGTTCCATCCTCGAACAGCACGTAGACGAAGGAATCCCCGAAGAACGAATAGCCGCGTACCGTCTTGGCGCCAGGCACCGACAGCATGGTGGTGGTCAGCGGATAGGTGACCTGGTTCTCGACGAGTTGCGGGGCCTGGCCCGGGAACGTGGTGCGGATGATGACCTGCGTGTCCGACAGATCTGGCAAGGCGTCGAGCGGTGTGCTGCGAATGGCCCAGAGTCCCCATGCCATCAGCATGACTGTGGCCAGCAGCACGAGGAAGCGATTACGTATCGACGCGAGGATGACATGCGCAATCATGGCTTGCCTCCCCCAGCGCCGGTCGGTTGTACCGACGATAGCGTGGCCGCGCCATCCTGATCGAGACGGAATTGAAACCGGATGCGATCGCCCGGCTTCAGACCCTTCAGCAACGCCGCATCGTGCGTCGCGAAATCCATGGTCATTCGTCCCCATTGCGCCGAGGGAATCGGGCCATGGGAAATGGTCAGTCCGCCCGCATTGACAGACTCGATGCGGCCTGTACCTTCGTGCGCCTGCGCAGCCGCGGCAGGCGCCGACGCAGCGGCGGGCGACGCCAGCCGCTGCGACGTCCCGCGCAGGCTGGCTTCGGAGTCGATCAGGAACTGGCCGGAGACAACGATCTTTTGGCCGGCGCGCAGTCCGGAAAGGACTTCGGTCATGCCTTCGGCTTCGTGCCCCGTGCGGATTTCCGTGGAGACGTAGCCCTGCGGGCCCGCATCGACAATGACGATGTTGCGCTGACCCGTGCGAATCACAGCTTCGGATGGAACCTGCAACACGTCCTGGCGTTCGCCGCTATCGAACCGCACGTTGGCGAACATGCCCGGCACCAACCGGCGCTGCTTGTTCGGCAACACGATACGGACCTTGATGGTACGCGTGGCCGGATTGACGTCGGGCAGGATCGCATCGACCTTGCCGGTCACGAGTTCCGGCGCAGCGGTGGCCGACACCGTGGCGGCCTGTCCGGGCGCAATGGCACGCGCCTGGGCCTCGGGCACCTCGGCAATCACCCACACCTGGCCAAGATCCGCCAATCGGAACAGCGTCATACCGGGGGTGACCGTCATACCCTCGCGTACGGCGATTTCGGTGACCACGCCATCCAGCGGGCTGGCAATGCCCTGGCCCGTCTGCAGCTTGCCCGAACGGGCGACCGCATCGGCCTGGCCCGGCGTCATGCCGGCTTGCAGCATGCGCGCTTTTGCAGCACCGACCAGGTCGCCTTGGATCGTTGACGGCAATCGTGCCACGGCCAGGTATTCCTCCTGTGCCGCCACCCAATCCGGCGAGTAGAGGCTGACCAGCGTCTGCCCCTGCCGTACCGGATCGAGCGTAGCGCGCACGCCCACATGCTGGACGAAGGCAGTGGTCCGCGCCTGGATGACGTGGATGCTGCGCTCGTCGATCGCCACATTGCCGGGCGCCTCGAGTACGGAAGCGATGTGCGCGGACCTCACCTCTGCCGTGCGGATGCCCAGGTTCTGGCTAACGCGGCTGTCGATGGTGACACCGCCACTGCCGGCATCGTCGGCCTCGGCATAAACCGGAACAAGCTGCATGTCCATGAAAGGCGACTTGCCAGGCTTGTCGAAGCGCTGCCCGGGCACCATCGGGTCATGCCAGTAGAGAATCTTCTTTCCGGTTTGCGGATCGATGTCACCACCCTTAGCCATCGCGCTCGTGTCCGGCTTGCCAGGCATGGCAGGTATTCCCTGCGAGACGCCGAAGCGATAGCCGGCGTACCCGGCCGCTCCGATCATGACGAGACACGCTGCGGCGATCTTCAGTCGTGGGCTCATTTGAAATCCTTGATGGCAGAAGCGGTTTGCGCAGTCGGCAGCGGAGTCAGGAACGTGAGCTCGGCCCAGAGCTTTGTCGTGCGTTGTTCCAGGGCCAGCCGTTCCAGCGCGGTATCGATGGCGCGGTGATTGGCTTCAGCCACTGCCAGCAGCGAACCGGCATTGGCGCGATAGGCCGTCAGTGCGGCTTCCGCCTGCGCATTGGCCAGCGGCAGCGTCGCGTCGTCATAGCGCTTGAGGCGCTCCAGATTGCGGCGCATTTCCGCGAGTCGCGCACCAACTACCGCGTCGGTATTGCGCTGGGCGATCTCCGCCTTGGCACGCGCCTGCTCGGCCTGTGCAAGCTTCGCGGAGACTTCCCGGTCCTGGCGATTGGCGCGATCCCACGGCAACGGGAAGCTCACATTGACCGATGCCATGTTCGAGTAAGCCGAGCCGCGCTGGCTGTACATCAACTCGACGGTGACGTCGGGCTTGCGCACTTCATCCGCCACGCGCACTTCCGTCTCCGCAAGGGTGACGTCGCGCTGGGCGGCGGCAACTTCCGGAACGCTGTCATAGCGCGTGCGGACGAGCTGCTCCACGCGGTCCGGTATCACCAGCGTCGGACGGTTACCGAGGGGGCGCGTGGCGTCTGCACCTACCCAGCGCGAGAGATTGACTGTGGCGATATCGAGGGCTGTCTGATTCTCGCTTTCACGGTCGCGTAGTTTCTGTACTTCCAGTTGCGCGGATAGCACATCGGCACGCGTGCCGCGGCCGCTGCGATAGGCCGCATTGGCAGCTTCCAGCGCCAGGCTCAACGGATGCGAGTGGTGGCCTAGCAGCGACGCTGCCTGCTCGGCGTACCAGCGGTCGATCCATGCCACTACGGCGCCGCGCTGGACATTGGTCACGCCAACGAGGCGCTGTGCATCGGCGGAAGCGGCCTCGGCCTCGAAGCGCGCGGTGCGCGCCCGACGTTTGTCCGCACGCGTAAATTCCTGCATCACGCTAATCGAACGCATGGTCATGAAGTCACGACTCAACGAGAACTTGTCCGGGCCATCGGTGGGGACGTTGTTCAGTCCAACCTTGAGCACGGGATCAGGCAACTGGCCGGCCGCCACGGCCATCTGCACGGCTGATTCGACAGCGCCGTGCGTGTTTTCGGCATCGTGCGCACGCGCCGTGGCCAGCGCAGCGGCTTCTTCAATGGATAGGGACGGGACGGCATGTGGTGCCGCGGCAAGCGACACCGACATGCCGAAGGCGGACGTGCAGAGCAGCGCCAGCCTCAGGCAACGCGGGAATGACATAAAGCCTCCGAATACAACGACCACCGCCCCCAGGGATTTGGGAGCGACAACGATATGGCGTGGTATTGGAGGCTAGGTGCGGAAACAGCAGTGAAGAATGGCGTGCGGCGGCGGTGGCGCACGCGGCTGCGCCTGTGCGCGCTCGGCAAATAGCGGCGCGGCGTCCAGCATTGGGGGCTCGACGACAGTGCTGACTAGAATCGGGATGAACGCTGGAACCTGCGGCGCCGGATGATCGGCGTGCTTGGTATCGGCCTGGCAGTGCGCCATGCAGAGCGCCTTCTGGCCGTCGTGCTGCGCGGCGTCCTGTTCGACCATGTCGGCGCAGGACGGCATCGCCTCCATCGTCTCCATCGACGGCTGTCCATCCAGTTCGCCCTGGCCTGCGGTGCAGGCATAGGCGGCCGTTGCCAGTTGGACTGACAGGAACACAACTAGAAGGATGCCGGCAAACCATGAATGCCGGCGGACGATGTGTCGCACGATGGACTAGAGTGTCGGAGCAGCGCCTAGGATAGCCGCTTTTTGGTGATTTTCAATAGCCGGTCTGCTGAAATACCCCGCCAGCCGCTTGGCTGCCGGAGCCATTGCAAAAGCCGCTCGGGCGTGCGAAGCGTAACCGGTGGCGACGCTGTCGGCGGGTATTGATTGAAGAACACGGTGAGCGTGGACATTCCCACTATGGGAAGGTCAAGCACTTTCTTTGATGGCCCTCGTGATGTCACCCGAAGGAATTACAGTCATGGGGAGATCCCCATGCCTAACGTCCGATATGAGGTAGGCAACAGCCGTTACCGAGGGGTTGATTGAGCGGCCCAAATGGGTCGGCTACGAAGTCCGGCCCGGCGGTGACGCCTGGTGGCCAGCGGACTTCCGGATTCGGCCATTAGCGGACGGAGGCAGCGTGAATGTGGATGGCTGCTATTGAATGCCTCTCGGACCCGCGTCAGCCAGGGTCGCGCACATGGGACGATTCGCCTTGATCGGACATCTACCGCATGTGCGCGAGGGCGCGGAAGCAAAGCGTCACTATTCCTGCCAAAAAAATGCCACGTACGCAAGTACGTGGCAATGGCGAAGCCCCTTCGCTTACTTGTGCGCTTATTCGATCTTCGCGCCGGATTCTTTGATCACGCGGGCCCAGCGGACAGATTCGCTCTTCATGTAGTCCGTGTATTGCTGCGGCGTTCCCCCCAGGATCTCAGAGCCCTGGTCCTGCAGCTTGGCACGCACCGACTTGTCTTGCAACGCGTGCGCCGTCGCATCGCGCAGTTGCGCGACGATGGCACCGGGCGTGCCCTTGGGTACCAGAATGCCCTGCCAAGCGCCCATCACCAGCGAATCCAGGCCCGTCGCTTCCTTGATGGTGGGCACGTCGGGAAGGATCGGCGTGCGCTTGTTGCTGGTGAGCGCAAGCGCCTTAAGCTTACCCGCCTTGATATGCGGCGTGGCCTCGTTGAGCGGCAGGAACATGAACTGCGTTGCACCGGCGATCAGGTCCGTGATGGCGGGCGCGCTGCCCTTGTACGCCACATGCGTGGCCTGGATGCCCATCTCCTTGGCAAACAGGGCACCGCCCAGGTGCAGCAGTGCGCCCGAACCTGACGACGCGTAGTTCAGCTTGCCGGGATTGGCCTTCGCATGCGCAACGAGTTCCTTGACGTTGTTCACGGGCAGGTTTGGCGTCGTGACGAGGACCAGCGGGATGTTGGCGGTCAGGCTGATCGGGACGAAATCATTGAAAGCATCGAATTGAACGTTCTGGTACAGGGACGGCGCGAGCACGATGGCCGAGGTGCTGTAGAAGATCGTATAGCCATCCGGCGCCGCACGCTTGGCCTCGGTCGCCGCGATATTGCCACCGGCGCCGGGCTTGTTGTCAGGGACAATCGAGGCGGAAAACTGAGATGCCAATCCCTGCGCCATGATCCGCGCATTGATGTCCGCCGAGCCGCCCGGCGGGAAGCCCACCAGCATGCGCACGGGCTTGTTGGGGTATTTGTCCTCAGCGGACACTGCCGGCGCCGCAAACGTCGTGGCAAGGATCGCTGCAGTTGCTGCGAGATAGAGGGTACGCATGTCCTGTCTCCGAAATTCTTTATCGTGGTGATACTTGTGTCGTTATGCGGCTTGGCTAAGCAGCCACTGCAGTGCGTCCTCGAGCGACGGGTTCTCTCCCACCGGGCTGGTTTCGATGGCTGCGGCGGTATTGGCGAAGCGGGCCTCCACACCGGGCAGCACGAGCGACGTCAGCCCCGCCCCGCGCAGTTCTTTCTGGGCTTCCGCCACTTCGTGGGTGCGGCGACGCGCATGAATCGTGTGCGTGCGCACCAGCATGTTGATGAAGTCTTCGAGCGGACTGTCGTCGATGTCCTTCAGCACGCCATACAGCTTCGCGCGCACGCCCTGTTTTTCCGCCGCCATGAGCAGTTCCACCGCCAGCGCTTCCATCCCCTTGGTGAACACGCTGCGCAGAACCTTCAACGAGATGGCATCGCCCGCAGCACCGCCATCGACGACCCGCGCATTGCCGCCCGCGCGCTGGATAAGTCCTGCAAAGTCGTCGGCGGCATCGCCCGCGCACAGTAGCGGCGTCTTCGACAAGGCGAGCGAGATCGCCCCCATAACCGCCACGTCCGCGTAGCCGATGCCCTTGGTTTTCGCACGCACGGCCGCCACGCGCTTGTCCCCCGGGCTTGCCGTCGTCAGGTCGGCATAGCGCGCACCTAGCTTCATGTGGTCGAAGCACTGCCCTGCCACGTCGAGCGCCACCGCGCCGAACACACAGGACAGCACCCAGTCGGCATCGGCGAGCCAAGGCCCGATCTGATCGTGAACACTGAGGTCGAAGCTTGTGGCGAGCTCCTGGCCGGTCTGCGACAGGTGGGTGTCGCAAAACTGGAAAGTGGTGCCCGGAATCGTGGCGAGTGTGCTGACGTAGCACCGGCCGACTTCGCCTAGGCCAATAATTGCGATGTTCAAGACCGCCTCCTTGCTGATGAAGCCAAAGAGTACAAAAAAAATACAGCCAGGACAACGGGTATCGACAGAGTGCAGGGTAAACGTGGAAAATGCTCGCGGTCACCTCTCCGCAATGTGCGCCGCAGTCGCTACATTGTTCTATTTTTGTACGTCGATCGGTCGTGGCTCGAAGCTGTCCAAGCGCCGGCTCATGAACCGCTGATTCGACACCAGTAGGTGCACGGACATGAGTTGCTCGGCCAAGTCGCCATCGTGCAACTCGACGGCCATGGCGATATCACGGTGGTGTTGCAGGCTTCGCAACAGGTCTTCGTACTCGTAGAGGAAGAACGAGCGCGTGATGATCGGCATGTCGATCATGGTCTCCAGGATCGTCTTCAGCCGCTGGGAGCCTGCTGCATCGAGCATCAGGCGATGGAAGCGACTGTTCGCGGCCTGCACCGCCTCAATGCCACTTTCCGAATCGCGAGCCCCTTCGATAGCGCCGGCCATTTCTTGGTTGCATTGCTTCAGGCGCGCGATGACGGACGCATCGGCCCGCTCGGCCGCCAGGCGCGCGGCAAAGGGCTCGAGGCGGATGCGCAGCCGGAACATGTCTTCGATATCCCACCGTGTAAAGCCTGTGACGAATACGCCACGCCCGCTTTCCTGCACGGCCAGGCCATCGTCGATCAGTCGCTTGAGGGCGGCACGCACCGGCGTGCGGCTCACGCCGATGTCCTCGGCGATGTGCTCCTCCTTGAGCTGAGTGCCCGCCGTGTAGTGTCCCGCCACGATCCGCTTCTTCAGCACTTCGTAGGTCTGTTCGCTGCCCTTTTTCATCGCTTTTCTGATTTTCCTGACGCGCGTCTCGGGGTCACTCCCCACCGGACCGCATGAGGCGGCCAGCGTCGCAATGCTACCAAATGCGCCGGCGCCCGCTGAGCGACGCGCGGGCGCGTGGGCATCGTTGTACTTTTAATGTACACATACCACCGAGATACCGCGGTTACCCACCAAGATGTTCGCGTTTTTTCCACGTTTACCCGCACCACATTAAGTTGTCCTTGAACTGTATTGTTTTTATTTTGTACTATGCGCTCACCAACGACACACCGCATTCACTCTAAACGGAGACGACATGTCCGCCAACGCACAGCACATCGATCGCCTGAAAGCATTGGGCACCGCCACCATCCATGAAGCCCAGGGCCAGAAAGGCGCGCTCGATTCGGGACTCAAGCCCCTGGACCCGACCCTGCGCATGGCCGGCCCGGCCGTCACCGTCGAGATCCGGCCGAGCGACAACCTGATGATCCACTACGCCCTGACCAAGACGAAGCCCGGCGACGTGCTCGTCGTGGACGCCAAGGGTTTTCTCGAAGCAGGACCGTGGGGCGACATCCTGACGCTGGCCGCGCTTGAACTTGGACTCGCAGGCCTCGTCGTAAACGGTTCGGTTCGCGATGGCAACGCCATCATTGAGATGGGCTTCCCCGTGTTCTGCCGCGGTCTGTCCATCAAGGGTACCGGCAAGAACCAGCCTGGCAAGGTCAACGTGCCGGTGCACTTCGGCGGCGTCCAGATTAATGCGGGCGACATCATCGTCGGCGACCGTGACGGGTTGGTGGTGGTCTCGCCCGATGAGGTCGAGAGCGTCATCAACAAGAGCATCGAGCGCGAGGAGAAGGAAGAAGCCATGCGCGTGGCGCTGAAGGAAGGCAAGACGATGGTGGAACTGCTCAAGCTGGGCGAGACCCTGGAGCGCTTCGGCCTCCGTTGATCTCAGCGCGCCCATCAGCGGGCGCGTTCTTCCGCATCCCAGGAGCGCTCGAAGAAGCGCCTTTCCCAAAAGATTCTGGAGACACTCATGCACATCCTCATGCGCATGCTGGCGGCGCTCGCCCTGAGCACTACCGTATCTACTGCCGCGTACGCCGCGGAATACGCCGGCCCCATCCGCATCGTCGTACCGTTCGCCGCGGGCGGCGCCACCGATGCGCTCGCTCGCCTGCTTGCACCAGGACTCGCCAGGGAACTCGGCCACACCGTGGTGGTGGAGAACCGCCCCGGCGCCAGCGGCCAGATCGGCACCGCCTACGTCAAGAACGCACCCGCCGACGGCGCCGTGTATCTGCTCGCGCTGGACCACTCCGTCGTGATCGTGCCGTTGATTACCCCGACGGCCGGGTATGACGCCTTGCGCGACTTCACGGCTGTTGGCACCGTCGCCCGCTTCCAGTGGGTGCTCTCTGTCCCGACCACCAGCCCCGCAACGACCCTCCAGCAGTTCATGGAGCTGGCGAAGAACGACCCTGGCAAACGCAATTACGGTGTGCCGCTGATGGGCGGGATGCCGGATCTCATCGGCAGGAGCGTCGGCAAGAAGTCGGGCGTCGCAATCGAAGCCATTCCCTTCAACGGATCTGCGCTGATGATGCCGCAACTCATCGGCGGCCAGCTCGCGTCCGGTGTAACCGGTTCTCCCGAAGCCGTGACCATGGCGCGCGCGAAGAAGGTTCGCCTGCTCGCGGTCACGGGCGACAAGCGCTCGCCCGTACTGCCCGACGTGCCGACCTTTACCGAAGGCGGCGTGCCGGGCCTGAACCTGAACAGCTTCAATGCGTTCTTCGCGCCGAAGAACCTGCCACCGGCGATCGCGGACAAGTTCAACGCGGCCCTGCGCAAGACGCTCGCCGACCCGGACGTACGGAAGCAAGTGAGCGATATGTCGCTGGATCTGGTGGAGTCATCCTCAATTCCGGAGGCCAAATCCGAACTCGAACGCACCTATCGGTTCTGGAACACCTCCGCGGCGGCCAAACGCTGATACGACTCAGGAGCGTCACGCAATGACGGACAACGTTCCTCACTCGACAGGCACCGACGCGCCGTCGTTCGCCATGCCTGAGAACGCATGTGATTGCCACATGCACATCTTCGATCCGGCGCTACCGTTCTTGGACAACGCAGTGCTGACGCATGATGCCGCGACGCCCGCTCAATACGAGCGTCTTCGCGAGCGCCTTGGCATCAGGCGCAATGTCATCGTCCAGCCGTCATCGTATGGCACCGACCATCGGGCCACGCTCGCGGCATTGCAATATTTCGGTCCGTTCGCGCGAGGCGTGGCCGTCGTCACTCCGGACACCTCCGATGGGGAACTGGAACGGTTGGCAGCTGCAGGCGTCGTTGGCGCGCGCTTCAATCTTGTCCAAAGAGGCGCGACCGACATTTCGATGGCCAAGCCGCTGGCCGCGCGGCTTCGTCACCTTGGCTGGCATCTGCAAGTCCACATGGTGCCGGACGATTTCGTGCAGGAAGTGGACCATCTGCTGGGTCTCGGCATCGATATCGTGGTCGATCACTTCGCACGGGCCTGCACCGAACCATCGCTCGCCCCCCTGATGACACGCGCGGTCAACAAGCTGCTCGGAAGCGGCCGCGGATGGCTGAAGCTATCGGGCGCCTACATCGCGGTGCCGCACGGCAGCCCCGACCTCCATCCGCTCGATGACTTCGTCGCTGGCATCGCCGACCGGTTCTCATCGCGCCTCGTGTGGGGAACCGATTGGCCTCACGCAACGGAGTCGGTCAAGCCCGACGACACCACGCTCGCCAACCTGCTCGCGCGCTGGTTCCCGCAGCCCGTGCGGGACAGCATCCTCGCGACCAATCCTGCCCTGCTTTACCGCTTCAACGATTAGTACCCATTCCGGACGAGGTCCGGACAAGCAGCATCTGTCATCACAACAACTAGACGAGGAGACATGGTGGAACATTTGAAACGAAAAGCCCAAGCGGCGATCATCGGCGCGGGCATGGCCGTACTGGCAATTACCGCCGCTTGCGGAGGCAGCGACGATCCGCCGGCCGCATCGACGACTCCGGCCACACCCCCGGTCGTCGACCGCTTCGCGGCATTGACACCCGTCGATCCAGAGCCCGCCTATGCAACACAAATGGACCGGCACCTCGCGGCGGCGACGCGCGACGCAGGCGGGGATCAGGCGCTTCTGGATACGTACCGTAAGTACTACTGCATGTATCCGGAGAACAATACGGCCCTCCGCAGCCAAGTGATCGCAGACAATGCACGCCTGCCCCTGACGCAGATCTTCGACGACGTCTGGTACGTCGGCAGCCGCTATGTGGGGCAATACATCTTCCGCTCGCCGACGAGCTTCATGATCCTCGATGCGCTTAATAACGCCGCCGAGGTGCAGCAGTACTCGGTTCCTGCGCTGACGTCCCTCGGCGTCGGCGCGGCGCTTCCGGTAAAAGATCTGCTGCTCACGCATGGCCACGGCGACCACGACGGCGGCGCACTGGAAATCAAGACGACCTATGGCCCCCGCGTCCTGCTGGGTTCCGGCGACGCAGCGGGCAAGGCATACGCGCCCTATCAGATCGACTCGACCGATCCGAACCCTGTGACCATGACGCTCGGTGGCCGCGTGGTGTCGCTGCTTGCCACGCCTGGCCATACGCCGGGTTCGGTCAGCGCGGTCCTGCCCGTGCTCGACAAGGGCAAGCAGATCAAGGTGATCGTGGTAGGTGGGTCCGCAATTCCCGCAACGGTCAACGAATCCAGGAATTATCTGGACTCCGTGGAGCGCACCTACAAGCTCGCCCGATCGGAAGGCGTGGTCGGCTCCATCCACCCGCATCCGGTGTTCGACGGCTCGCAACGCAACATGGTGACCATCAACGCATCCGGCATGCCGGCGAACAATCCATTCGTCGTCGGCAATAAGAAGGTCCTGCGCGCTACCGCGATCTTGCGCCAATGCGCAGCCGCGATGGTTGCGCGGGTGGACACCACGGCAAACCTGTCCGTGTGGCGCGTCACGAAACTCGAGTTGCCCATTGGCGGCCCGAACATCAACGACGTGTCCGCACGACTGACGAGCGACTGGGGGCCGATACAGGGCAAGACACTGAACTTCTCCACGGCCTCCGGTAAAACCTGCGCCGCCACGACAAACGACGTGGGCGTCGCCCGCTGCACCAACCCCGGCTTCGCCGCAACGGATTCTGTCACCGTGACCTTCGATGGCGCTGAGGGCGATGGCACGACGGAATTGCCCAGCACAGAGACCGCGCAGATGGCATCGGCGACGTAAAGCGGACCCTTTGTCACCGGGACGACAGCGGTTCATCGGCCGCTGTTGTCAAAATTGCGGCCGGTGGATATCCAGTCTCCAAATGACGGCTCTGGGTCGCGAGCCGCCAATTGAGCCTGGCCGTCCTGTGAGTGTGGACCGACGGCCCGGTCCGGCCAGCTTCTGCCATTGGTCCTGAGCACACCGCCGTTGCGCGGGCAGCTTGACAAGCCCGCCCATCTATTCTAGTTTACAAGACATAAATTCTATTTTACTAGATGCATGGACATCAACGCTGTCATCGCTCGCCGCGTGAAAGAACTTCGCGATGCGCAAGGGTGGTCGCTCGACGCGCTGGCTGAACGCAGCAACGTCAGTCGCTCCGCCATTTCCCTGATCGAGCGCGGTCAGAGTAGCCCCACTGCTTCCGTTCTAGACAAACTCTCTGCCGCATTGAACGTCACGCTCGCCTCGTTGTTCGAGGAGCAAGCCGAGGAAACCTCGGATCCCTCACCGATGTCGCGCGCCAGCGAACAGGTCGTCTGGATCGATCCGGCGTCGGGGTACGTCCGTCGCAACCTGTCGTCCATCGCACCGTCCCCGATCCAGCTTGTCGAGGTGAGCTTTCCCGCTGGCCAGCGCGTCACGTACGAGACAGGGGCGCGAGTGACAGAGGTGCATCAGCAGGTCTGGATCATCGAAGGGACCATGGAAATGACCATCGGCGACAAGAGCTGGCGACTCGAAACCGGTGATTGCCTGACCATGCGCCTGGACGCGCCGATCACGTTCCGCAATCCAGCCAGAAAGCCCGCGCGCTATCTCGTGGCGCTCGCGAATATGTCCAACAACAATCCCAGGGGAAATGGATGGTCGGCAATGTGATCGTGCGGCGCGTCGATACGGAAGAAGCTCACGCTTGTGTGGAGGAACTCGCGGATGTGCTCATAGACTGCGTAGAAGGCGGCGCGTCGGTAAGCTTCATGCTGCCAATCGAACGGGAGAAAGCGACCGCGTTCTGGCGCAATGTCGCCGCCGATGTGGCACATGGCGGACGGGTTCTGCTCGTCGCTGAGGATGAGGCTGGACAGATTGTCGGCACGGTGCAAGTCATCATTGCACAACCGGAGAACCAACCGCATCGCGCCGATATCGCCAAGATGCTCGTACACCGCCGCGCCCGACGAAACGGCGTCGCACAGCAACTGATGGTTGCCGCCGAGGTTGCCGCGCGACAGGAAGGCAAAACTGTTCTGGTCCTCGATACCGTCACCGGGGGTGCCGCAGAACGGTTGTATCAGCGGGTAGGCTGGCACCGTGTGGGGGATGTTCCGAACTATGCGTTGATGCCTACCGGCGAGCTTTGCGGAACGACGTTCTATTGCAAGCAGATCTGATCGGTCCCGCCCCCGTTTTTCTCCTCCGCTTTGACACGCACGGGTTGAGACCGGTCGGCGCTCTTCGGCCAGAAGGCGCCGGTCGACATGCTCGCCTCGATTGCACACAATCCGGAGACAACGCCCGCGATTGCCTGCGGCAGCGAACGCCGGCCTCCTGCGAAGATTGCCTCTTCCGGTGCTGTGATCGCTTTGGCAAGTGTGGCTGGAACCCTCCGTTTGGGGCATGCGAGGTTATAGTCCTCTCGCCATAATCGGCGGTCGGGCCTCCGGGCACCGATATCGCCAGCTAATGCGGCACACAGAGCAAAAATATCGAGGGGTCATATGAAGGCATTGTTCGGCCTGGCGTTGTTCATGGCGCTCGTCTTTATCGTGCTAGGCGCGATGAAGACGAAGCGTGGCGGGGACGGGTCTTCGCAGCGCTATCAGTTTTCCCGCAAGGCACCATTCATGCGCGACGACGAAATCCATCTCTACGAGCGGTTAGTCATTGCCCTGCGAAACGCGCATGTGTTTCCACAGGTGGCCATGTCGTCTTTCGTGCAGCACAAAGGGAAGGAGTACGGCGCTCGGAGTCTTTTTTCGCAGAAGTATGTCGATTATCTCGTTTGTGAACGCGGGACAATGCGACCGCTGTATGTGATCGAGCTTGACGGCGCTTCGCATAGCAGCGCGCGGGCGAAGAAGCGGGATGGGCAGAAGAATCAGGTGCTGGAATCGGCGGGGATTCCGATCAGGCGGTACACGTCGAAGGACGTCGATTTCAAGGTAATTTTGTTGGATTTTGCATCGGTGGTTAGGCCGGCGGAATCGGTTGTGACTTCCGGGAGTCGGAGTGTGGTGAGCGTTATGTAATGGACGGACGAGCCTTGGACGGTCGGGTTCGGCCATGAAGAATCATTGGCATTCGCTTCCCAAAGTGGTCGTACACATGCTTGTTTTCCCGAGGTGCGCAATAGCAGCGTGTGACGACTGGTTTGGAAGTTTTCCCGGATATAATCAGTAAGATGGTCATAACAGCAACGCACAGACTGAGAAGATATGGCGGTCGCCGGCACGTGCGTCTGCCACGCTGGCTTACACGTTCGCATTTCAGAGATTGAAGTACTTCGGACTTAACTAGATATGCCAGTGTATGAGATATGTAGTGACGCGATTCAGCCATTAAAGAAAGTGGCGTTTTCGGAGCTAGGATTGCGTGAGCGCGGAGATATTCAACGGCTTCTGCGGGAATGCATCGACGTCATATCACCACATACGTTGGTTATCTCTGAAGAGTTCAGTGGTTGGTCTGAAGGCAACCGGCGGATCGATTTGCTCGGCGTCCACAAAACGGGTGATCTAGTTGTCATTGAGCTTAAGCGAGACGATGCAGGCCACATGGAGTTGCAAGCGCTCCGCTACGCCGCAATGGTGTCCACAATGACGCTTACCCAGGCAATTGACACGTATCAGACCTATCTGAGCGCTCGCGGGATGGCGGAGGAAGGAGCTGCGCAGAAGATCGCCGACTTTCTCGACGCCGACGCAAAATTCGGCGAATCCGTGCGCATAGTGTTGGCCGCGTCCACTTTCCACAAGGAGATCACATCGACGGTCCTTTGGCTTAACGACAGCGGTCTCAACATTTCGTGCGCCCGTCTGACGCCATACAGTAACAACGGCAAGGTGTTCCTCGACGTAGACCGATTTATCCCACTGCCTGGCGCGGAGGAGTATCAGATTGCTGTCAGAAACAAGGTGGCTTCTGAAAAAATCGCCGAAAGCGAGCGAGCCGCGCGTAATCTCGCAAAGTACTCCCTTCACACGTCGTCCAAAGACTTCGATTCCTTGAGCAAACGAGATTTGATCTTTAACGTTGTGAAGATCGCAATCGAATCTAACGTTTCCATTCAGCAGATTCAAGAAGCCATACCTTGGAAGCCACAACTCTTCGTGTCTGCGAAAGGCTCGCTTCGCATAGACGAATTCCTCCGACGAGAGGGGCCGCGTGCTATGGCTGCCGGCCAAAATCTCGAACGTAGCTACTTCAAAGATCAAAAGCGACTACTAGTTCATCACGATATGACATATCTCATGCGTCGAGATTGGGGACCCAAAACCGAGCAAGCTGTAAGGAATGTCATCGCCCTTCTACCTGAAGGCCACGGTGTCACTTACAGTGTTCAGGAAGCAGACGAATCCGCTTAGATCGAAGGTCCACCGAACGGCGATTTCTGGCAGGTTCTAGCGTCCCTTCCGGGTCGAGACCAGAAATTCATTGCCCGGGGCGGCCCGACTGCCTTGGGCTGGGCGCCCAGGTAAAACCGGTCCACCAATCAGGCGCACGCAAAAATAGCGCTATAGACACCGTTGCACCTCATCCCTCGGCCTCAAAGCGCGCCGCAATGGCATCGATCATCGCCCGAACCCTCGCGGTATGACGGAGGTCCTGGTGGGTGACCAGCCAGACTTCGTAGGCTGCCGCCCTTGAAAGCTCGGGCCAGATCCTTACCAGCCCATCCCGTTCGCCCATATGCACCGGCACCTCGCCGATACCGATATCGGCACGGATCATCGCTCGCAGCATCAGGCTTGAGTGCACACTGGCGACAATGCGTCCCGCATGGATAGGCTCGCCCACCAGCGTGGGCCTACTGCTGCCCGACAGGAACGGCTGATAGAGCACGAGATCGTGCCCCGTGAATCCCGTCCCACGTTCAGGCTCGCCGTGGCGACTCAGGTAATGCTCCGTTGCATAGAGCCCCACGCGCCAGCGGGCCAATCGCCGTGCCACCAGGTCGGGGCTTTCCGGTTTCTGGGTACGAATGGCGATGTCCGATTCGCGCCGAGCGAGGTTGAGCACTTGTGTGGAGGTGCTCAATTGCACCCTGACGTCCGGATGTTCGACGTGCAAGCTGGCAATCGCCGGGATCACGAACGCGAGTGCGAGCGAATCTGTCGTGGTCACCCTCACCTCACCCGCCAGCCGATTGTCCACACCTTGTGCCTGCCTGGCCAGTTCATGCGCGGACTGCTCCATCTTCTCCGCTGCTTTCAGGACACTTTCGCCAGCAGATGTCAGGGCGTAGCCATCCGACGCCCGAAAGAACAACGTGGCGCCCAATGCATGCTCAAGCGCGGCAATGCGCCGTCCGACAGTAGCCTGGTCCAGCCCCACTACTTTGGCGGCCTTGCGCAGCGTACGTTCGCGCTGCACGGCGAGGAATACCCGTGTGTCATCCCAGTTCATGCTGTCGGCCTTGTGATGCGTTTTTGCATTGGAGAAGCTGAATATTGCCGCATCGATTCATCGATGTGCAACTCTATACTGGCTACCAATGTTCGGGCGGCTGTCGTCCGGCGCAAGCGCGATCCACCAGGGACAAACCATGAAAGCCATCACCTTCGCCGAATTCGGCGACGCCGACGTTCTGCAACTCACCGATGTGCCGGATCCGGAGGTCAGGCCCCATGACTTGCTGGTGCGCAATCGTGCTGCCGGTCTGAACCGAGCGGATCTGACGCACAGGCGTGGGGGGTACGGGCGCACGAACTTCGGCGATTCGGACATCATGGGCCTGGAGATTGCCGGCGAGGTGATTGCAATCGGCTCAGAGGTGCAGGGTTTCGCCATTGGGGATCGCGTCATGGGAATCGTGGGCGGCGGCGGATACGCGGAGCTGGCACGCATCGACTATCGCATGGCCATGCACATTCCCGATGGGCTGGACGACGTGCATGCGGGCGCGCTGCCGGAAGTATTCGTCACCGCCTGGGAGGCGCTTGGTCATCTTGGTCGGCTGGCATCAGGCGAGTCGGTACTGATCCATGCGGCGGCTGGTGGCGTCGGCTCGGCCGCAGTGCAACTGGCGCACGCGGTAGGTGCCCGGGTGCTGGCAACGGCCGACGGCAGCAAGCGCGAAGCCGTAATCGGTTTCGGCGCCGATGTCGCCATTGATTACAAGACCGAAGACTTCGAGGCGGTGGTGAATAAAGTCACCGATGAGCGCGGCGTCGATGTGATTATCGATTTCGTCGGCGCGCCCTACCTGGCACGCAACATTCGCTCCCTGGGCTTTGGCGGCCGGCTGGTTCAAGTTGGCATCCTTGGCGGCATCCAAGGCGCCGAGCTTCCGCTGGATCGAGTGCTCTACCGACACCTGCAAATCATGGGAACGGTCATGAAATCGCGCCCGCCAGCGGTGAAACATGCCATGACTCGCCGGTTCGCAGATACGTGGCTTCCTCGATTTGCAAGCCACTGCCTGATGCCCGTCGTCGACAGCACGTTTCCGTTGAAGAATGCAGCTGATGCGCACCACCGCATGGAATCCAACCAGAATGTGGGGAAGATCATGCTGACGATGGCTTCTGTGACCTTTTGACGCACCGCAAAAACTCCTGCATGCCCCCTTGATCCGTATTAAACTTTCACAAATTACTGAAAGTTCGAAACGTTCATGCAGCTCTCGCCCCTGATCCAGCGCTTTGTCCTTCACTTTGGTGAGATGGGTAGCCGCTGGGGTATTAACCGGACGGTCGGTCAGATTTACGCCCTGCTCTTCACCGCCTCGCGCCCCCTCAATGCCGATGAAATCGCCGAATCGCTCGGTTTCTCGCGCTCCAACGTCAGTATCGGCCTCAAGGAACTGGAATCCTGGAGTCTGGTGAAGCTCTCCCACCAGCCGGGCGACCGCCGCGAGTACTTTTCCGCGCCCGATGACGTCTGGGCGATTTTCCGCACGCTGGCCGAGGAGCGCCGCCGCCGCGAGATCGATCCCACGCTGTCCATGCTGCGCGAAGTGCAGCTCGAGGCGGCCACCTCCCCGGAAGACCGCCACGCCCAGGCGCGCATGAAGGAGATGTACGGCCTGATCCTGCTGGTGACCACGTGGTTTGGCGACATGCAGCGGCTGGACGTCGCCACGCTGGAAAAGCTCATGCGGCTCGGCTCCCGTGTGACCAAGCTGCTCGACGTCAAGGACCGCTTCGCCAGTGCCATCGGCATGGGCGGCGACAAGAGCGCTGACAAGGGCGCCGACAAGTCCCCCGCCGCCGCCCCCAAGAAAGCCCCCAAGCCCCCCGCAAAGTCCTCCCGCCCCCGCAAGGAGTAGCCCGTGTTTGCCAGTCTCGACCCCGTGGTGCTGGCGCGCATCCAGTTTGCCGCCAACATCACGTTCCACATCCTTTTCCCAACGATCAGCATCTCGCTGGGCTGGGTGCTGCTGTTCTTCAAGCTGCGCTACGGCAAGACCGGCGATGAAAGCTGGATGGCCGCCTACCGCGTCTGGGTCAAGATCTTCGCCCTGACTTTCGCGCTCGGCGTGGTCAGCGGCATCACCATGAGTTTCCAGTTCGGCACCAACTGGCCTGGCTATATGGAAACCGTCGGCAACATCGCCGGCCCGCTGCTGGCCTACGAGGTGCTGACCGCCTTCTTCCTGGAGGCCACCTTCCTCGGCATCATGCTGTTCGGCATGCGGCGCGTCAGCAACCGCACCCACACCATCGCCACGCTGCTGGTGGCGGGCGGCACCACGCTGTCGGCGTTCTGGATCCTCGCGCTGAATTCGTGGATGCAGACCCCGGCCGGCTTCGAGATGATCGATGGCCGCGCCCACGTCACGAGCTGGCTCGAAGTCATCTTCAATCCGTCGTTCCCCTACCGCCTGACCCACATGCTGCTGGCGTCCGGGCTGACCGTGGCCTTCCTGCTGGCCGGCGTCTCGGCCTACCGCTGGCTGCGCGGGGACCATGGGCGCGATGTCATCCATGCGATGCGGACCGGCGTGGTGCTCGCGGCGATCCTGATCCCCCTGCAGATCGTGGCGGGCGACCTCCACGGCCTGAATACGCTCCATCACCAGCCGGCCAAGATCGCCGCGATGGAGGGCATCTGGAAGACCGAGAAGGGCGCGCCGGCTGTGCTGTTCGGCATTCCCAACGCCCGCACACAGACCAACGACTTCGAAATCGCCATTCCCAAGCTGGCCTCGCTCTACCTCGCCCATGACCTCGAGGGCGAAATCAAGGGCATCGACGCCTTCCCGGACCGCCATCCCCCCGTGGCCCCGCTGTTCTTCGCCTTCCGCATCATGGTCGGCGTGGGCCTGCTGATGCTGGCCGTGTCGTGGATCGGCGCGTGGCAGTTCCGCCGGCGCGGCGAGCCCGCGCCGTGGATGGCCCGCGCGCTGGTGGCCATGACCTTCTCCGGCTGGGTGGCGCTCGTCGCCGGCTGGTACGTGACCGAGATCGGCCGCCAGCCGTATCTGGTCTACGGCGTGCTGACCACGGCGCAGGCCGCCTCCAAGGTGCCCGCCGCGATGATCGCCAGCACGCTGGCGATGTACCTGGCGCTCTATCTGGCGCTGATCGTGGCCTATATCTCGGTGGTGTTCCACCTCGCCCGCAAGGCCGGCGCCCCGCCGGAGGATACCGCCGCGCCCGACGCCTTCCAGACACCGCAACCCGTCCTTCCCGGCCAACCCAGGAGCAAGTCATGAACCCGGCCACCCTTCCCGACCTGACCCAGCCGGCCGGCTGGATGCCGCTGGTCTTCCTGGCCCTGATGGGGCTGGCGATGCTGATCTACGTGATCCTGGACGGCTACGACCTTGGCGTGGGCGTGCTGCTGCGCCGGGCCGACGATGCGGACAAGGACCGCATGATCGCCTCGATCGGCCCGTTCTGGGATGCCAACGAAACCTGGCTGGTGCTCGGCGTGGGGCTGCTGCTGACGGCCTTCCCGCTCGCGCACGGCGCCATCCTGACCCACCTCTACCTGCCCGTGGCGATGATGCTGGCGGGGTTGATCATCCGCGGCGTGGCGTTCGACTTCCGCGTCAAGGCGCGCGATCCGCACAAGCCGTGGTGGAACTTCGCGTTCTATGCGGGCTCGCTGCTGGCCAGCTTCTCGCAGGGGCTGATGCTCGGCCTCTATATCACCGGCTTCCGCTACGACCTGCCGAACCTGCTGTTCGCGGTGGCCGTGGGGCTGTGCCTGGTGGCCGGCTACTGCCTGCTCGGCGCGAGCTGGCTGATCATGAAGACCACCGGCAGCCTGCAACTGCGCGCCATCTACTGGGCGCGGCGCAGCCTGTGGCTGACGGCGCTGGGCGTGGCAGCCATCTCGGTGGTCACGCCGCTGGTCAGCGCGCGGATCTTCGAGAAATGGTTCTCGCTGCCCAACATCATCCTGCTGGCGCCGATTCCGCTGATTACGCTGGGCGTGTTCGTGGGGGTGGAGCGGCTGCTGCGCAAGATGCGCGACCTGCACGCGCGCGGCAACGACCGCTGGTGCTGGGTGCCGTTCGCTGGCACGGCGGTGATCTTCCTGATGGCGTTCAACGGCCTGGCCTACAGCCTGTTCCCCTACCTCGTGGTGGATCAGATCGACATCTGGCAGGCCGCCAGCGCGCCGGAATCGCTGGCAGTGATCCTGATCGGCGCGGCGGTGGTGCTGCCCACCATCCTGGGTTACACGGTCTACGCGTACCGTGTATTCTGGGGCAAGGCCACGGACCTGCATTACTACTGATTTACTACTGATCCGTCCCCACTCATTGACCCGTGGCCCCGGGCGCCAGGGAGGCGCCCCAGCGGCATGTCCTCACGCGTCCCCGGCCCCCCCACGGAACCCGCCACCCCTCCGCTGCTGACCCGCCTGCGCAGCCATGCCGGCGCGCAGGTGCGCGCGCTCACACGCAGCAACTCCGGCCTGTCGATCGACTACGACAACCCGCCGGGCGATCCCGGCCTGTTCGGCCCCGATGCAGTCTGCTGGCGCGTGCATGGCGATTTCCCGGCGATGCTGGCCGGCGGCGTCAGCGCGCTGCTGCTCCAGGCGCTGCATCCGCTGGCGCTGGCCGGCGTGTGGGACCACTCCACCTTCCGCACGGACATGCAGGGCCGGCTCGGCCGCACCGCGCAGTTCATCGCCGGCACCACCTACGGCAGCCGTGCGGACGCCATGCGGCTGATCGAGCGCGTGCGCCACATCCACGCCAATATCAGCGGCCTCGCGCCAAACGGCCAGCCCTACGCCGCCGACGACCCCGCGCTGCTGACCTGGGTGCATGTGGCCGAAGTGTCGAGTTTTTTGGCGGGATACCTGCGCTATGTCGGCCCGCTCTCGGCCGCCGATCAGGACCGCTACTACGCCGAGGAAGCCACCGTGGCCGCCCTGCTGGGCGCGCCGGACGTGCCGAGATCCCGCGCCGAGGTACACGCCTACCTGGAAGCCCAGCGTCCCTATTTAGTTAACAGTGAGCGCACGCGCGAAGTGGTGCGACTGGTGATGGCGATGCCGGTGGCCAATCCGATGCTGGTGCCGGCCGTGCGGACCATGGCCGATGCCGGCGTGGCGCTGTTGCCGTCCTGGGCGCGCGAGGCGCTCGGGCTGCACCGGCGCTCGGTGCGCCGGACCCTGGCCGTGCCGGCGATGGGCGCGCTGGCGCCCACCTTGCGCTGGGTGCTCGGCCCCGGGCTGGCAGCCCGCGCCCGGCGGCGCGTGGCGCGCAGCGCGTAACAGGTAAGCCGGGTTATTCCGCCGCGCTGGCCGCGGCCGTAGCGGCAACCGGGCTGCCGCGCAGCGTGGTCTCGCGCAGCCGCATCACCAGGAACGGGGCGATCACGGACACTGCCGCGCTGAACAGGAACAGCGTGCGGAACGCCTGCTCGGCCGCCACGCGCACCGCCGCGGCGTCGCCATCGTTGGCCGCGCCCATCGCGCGCCGGAACATGCTCATCAGCACATCCTCGCCGCCGCTCAGGTCGCTCACGGCCATCCCGCTATGACGCAGCAGGGCGATCAGCACCGTGGTCAGCACGGCCACGCCCACCGCCCCGCCCAGCAGCCGCGAGAAAGCCGTCAGCGCCGTGGCGATGCCCACCTGCTGCGGCGGCACCGAATTCTGCGTGGCAACCAGCCCGCTCGGCAGTTGCAGGCCGATGGAGAGCCCGAGCACGATCATCACCAGCGCGGACGCCATCACGGCCTGCGGCGGCATGAACGCCAGCGCCACGATGGCCAGCGGCGCGATGATCGAGCCGGCCAGCTGCATCGGCTTGTAACGGCCGCTCCACGACATCAGCCGCCCGGAGATATAGGCGCCGAACGGAATCGCCAGCGTCAGCGGCACCAGCCGCAGCGCGGCGGTGTCGGCATGGGCGCCGCCCACCACCTGGAAGCGCAGCGGCAGCAACACCGACATCGCAATCAGCTGGAAGAAGCACAGGAACAGCGTGGTGCAGCAGATGGCCACCGTGGGCACGCGCAGCATCGACAGCGGAATCACCGGGTCGACGGCGCGCCGCTCCTGCCAGACGAACAGCACCATGCCGACGACGCCGGCCACCAGCAGGCCGAGGGTCTGGAATTCCAGCGGCGAGTGGCCCTGCCCCAGACGGGTCAGGAACACCAGCACGCCCGAGAGCCCGCCGCCGAACAGCAGCGCGCCGAGGTAGTCGATGCGGTGCCGGCGCCCGCCCACGGGCAGGTGGCGCAGCGCGCGGCGCACCACCACCAGCGCCAGCAGGGACAGCGGGATGTTGATCCAGAAGATCCAGCGCCAGGACAGGAAATGCGCCAGGTAGCCGCCGATGACCGGCCCGGCCATGCTCGCCACGGCCCAGACCCCGCTCACATAGCCCTGATAGCGGCCACGCTCGCGCAGCGGCACCACATCGGCGATGGTCGCCTGCGAGACCGAGATCAGGCCGCCGCCACCCAGGCCCTGGAGGATGCGGGCGAGGATCAGCATCGGCATGGTCGTGGCCATGGCGCAGAAAATCGACGCCAGCAGGAACAGGATGATCGAGAACGAGAGGACGGAGCGGCGCCCGAGCACGTCGGACAGCTTGCCGTAGATCGGCGTCACCACGGTGGAGGCAACGAGATACGCCGAGATCACCCAGGCCATATCCTCGAAGCCGTTGAGCTGCAGCGCGATGTCCGGCAGCACCACGGCCACGATCGACTGTTCCAGCGCGCCAAGCAGGATGGCCAGCATCAGGCCGAACAGCACCTGCATGACGGGCACGTCTGGCGGCGAGGCGTCAGGTGACCGGAGGGACGGCTGGGGGGATGACTGCTGGGGAGGCGGCACGGAAGGGGCGGACATGGAAGGCCTGCGTGGCAGACGGCGGCGCGACCGGCCGTGTCTGCTCTTGTCTGGTCAAGGAGAGCCGGTATTGTAGGCGCATGCCGCCGGCCCTGCTTGCCGAAGTGCCGCCCGGCTTACAGGCGGCTTTCAGGCGACGCTGGCGCCGCCTGAAAGTGGGGACGGTCGATCAGAACGTTTCCCAGTCGCCAGCCTCGACCGTGGCAGGCGCGGGCGCGGCTGCGGGACGGCGGCGGGCCGGCGTGGACAGCACGGGCTCCTTGCGCTGGGGCGTCACTGCCGGACGCGGCTTGGCGGGCGTGGCCGGCTGGCGCGCGGCCAGCACCGACGGCTGCGGCTTGCGCGCCACCGGCGGACGCACCGCCGCCGGCACGGCCGGGGCGCGAGCGCTGCGGGGTGCGGGGGCTGGGGCCGGGGCAGGCGATGCCTTGGCCGGCAGCGCAGGCGCTGCCGGACGGCTGATGGCCCGCACACGGGCGGGGGCCGGCGCAGCCAGGGCCGGGGTCTTTGCCGGGAGCTTGGCCGGGGCGGCCATGCGCGGCGCGGCCGTCATCACGGCCTGGGGCGCGCGCGCCTCGGGGGCGCGCACGCCGCCCAGGTCGAAGCGCGCCACCTCGGACACCAGCCCGCCGGCCTGCTGCATCAGGCTCTCGGCCGCCGCGCTGGCCTGCTCCACCAGCGCCGCGTTCTGCTGCGTCACCGATTCCATCTGGGTAATCGCCAGGCTGACCTGCTCGATGCCGGCGGTCTGCTCCTCGCTGGCCGCGCTGATCTCGCCCATGATGTCGGTCACACGACGCACGGCGCCGACGATGTCGTCCATGGTCTTGCCGGCCACTTCCACCTGCTTGGCGCCGTCCTGCACCTGGCGCACCGAGCTGTTGATCAGTTCGCCGATCTCCTTGGCTGCCGACGACGAGCGCTGCGCCAGGCTGCGCACCTCGGCCGCCACCACGCTGAAGCCCCGGCCCTGCTCGCCGGCGCGGGCCGCTTCCACAGCCGCGTTCAGCGCAAGGATGTTGGTCTGGAAGGCGATGCCCTCGATCACGCTGATGATCTCGGCCACGCGTGCGGAGGATTTCGAGATGCCATCCATGGTGTCGACCACGCTGCGCACCACCCGGCCGCCTTCCGTGGCCACATCCGAGGCGTTGACCGCCAGCTGGTTGGCCTGGCGGGCGTTCTCGGCGTTCTGGCGCACCGTGGAGGTCAATTCCTCCATCGACGCGGCGGTCTCCTCGAGCGAGGCCGCCTGCTGCTCGGTCCGCTGGGAGAGATCGGTATTGCCACTGGAAATCTCGCGCGCTGCCGTGTCGATCGAGCCGGCGGCCTGCTGGATGCCGCGTACCAGCACGCCAAGCTGGCCGAAGGCGCGTTCCATCGCGCCAAGCATGCGGCCCATCTCATCCTGGGTGCGCACGGCGATGGCGTGGCCCAAGCGGCCCTGGGCGAGCGCCTCGGCGGCGTCCAGCGCCTGGCCGGCCGGGCGCGTCACCGAGCGGGTGATGGCCAGGCCCAGCAGCGCGGCGATCGCGGCGGCGGCGGCCGCCAGGCCGATCAGCAGGTTGCGGGCAAAGACATAGTGGTCGGAAGCCTCGGCCACGGCGTCGATGGCCATCTTCCGGCCAGACGCGGCGGCTTCGTCGAGTTTGTCGAAATAGGCGCCCTGCGCCGCCGGCAGCGTCACGATCAGGCCGGCGCGGGCGCTATTGAAGTCGCCACCGCGCAGTTGTTGCATGACGAGGTCGAGCTGGCCGTTGTAGGTGGTCCGGGTCTGGTTGAGCTGCTCGAACATGGCCTTGGACTCGGCCCGGCCACTGGCCTCGATGATCTTGGCCAGGGTTTCCAGGCTGGCGCGCATCTCGTCGCGCAGCTTGTTCACCTTGTCGATGTTCTGGGCGGCCAGCGCCGGATCCTCGGTCAGCGTGGCGTCGCGCACCAGCACACCGATCTGCAGCGCCCCTTCCTTCACGTGGTTCAGGTCGATGACGCGCAGCAGGCGCTGCTCCACCGCCTGGTGCATCGCATCGTTCATCCCGCGCAGCGCCGTCACGCCCACGGCCGCTACGGCCGCCAGCAGCAACACCACCGCACAGAATGCCAGGGACAGTCGTGCCCCGATACCCATGTTTCGCAAGCCCATCTCAGCGTACCTTTCTCTCTTTTTCGATGTTGGATGTACGTCTAGCGTCCACCGGAATCCGGGTGTCGCCATCAGCGCTATCGGGCAGGCCGGTGCGCTTCTTGAGCGGAAAATCGAAATAGGGGGAAAAGTGCCGGCAGTTCGTCAAATTGCCGCGTCAACGACTGGCGTCTAATCTGTTCCGGGCACTCCGGCCCGGCCGATCACGGCCACTGCGGCAACAGACCGCGACGAAACGACGAGGGCAAAAAAAAGAAGCCCACGCGCGGGGTGCTCGTAGGCTTTCAGGACTGCTGTGAAAGACCGGGGGTAAACCGGTCCGAACCCCGGAATATAAACCTGCTTACATGAGGTGTAAATGAGGCTTCTATCAGGGAATGCCCTGATAGCGGCTGTAACGAATTGAGCACTTTCGCGTTCCATGTCATGCCATGCCGCACATTCGGGCATATCGGCAGTTATCGGCAGCGTCCCAGAAAGCTTTAGTGCGAGCGGATTGCGACCCAAACGTTGCTTTTCTGTCAGGCGCCGACCACGAAGGTGCTACTTCAATCACACCGACTGCATCAATAAAATAAATAGAGCTTTACCTCTAGGCATTGTTCGCGGGCCAACTTTGTCAACACTTGTAAAACTTTGTTACCCTCCCGGCTGAAGTATTCCCCTTCTCTCCTCGCAAGGCCGGCCGAATTGCTCGGCCGGATGGCGCCATTCAACCGTTCGGTGTGCGCGCCCGTTAACGTGATGAAGGTGAGCCCCTGCCCCGGCTCCGAGAGCGAATGTTTCATATCTCGCCGGGATCAGGGCGCGCCATCCGTCACTTTTAGTGCGACCTCGATCCATGCGCCTGGTCCTCGGACCGTTGACCGCCGCCAGAACCCTCGCGGGCTCTTCCGGAGAAGTTGTGAAGCAGGAAAAAAAGGTTCCCCGTCCCAGCCGAAAGTTGCAGCATCTGCACTTTGCGGCCCACAGCGCCAGCCGCAATACCGTCATCGTGCACCTCTCGAATGGCACGCGGCTGACCGGGATCGTGCTGGCCTCGGACAATTACATGATTCTGCTGGGCAAAACGGGCGAGGATCCCATGCCCACGGTGGTCTACAAGCGCGCCATTACCGTGGTGACGCCGGCGCACGCGCCGGAAGCCGACGCAGCGGTGCTGGACGCCGAGGCGTCGCCGGATTTTGTGCGTCTATATATACCGCGCACCCGCAAGCGCCGCTGACGCCGCCAGGCCGGCCTGCGCCGGCGGCGCCCCGCCCATTCCCCGGGCCGGCCGCCATCCGCAATAACGCCGGGGGTTCCGGGCAGCGCCCGCAAACTCTCGCAAAGATCACTCTAAAGTCTCCTACCGCCCTGTCGATAACCCTTGCAACGGAGGCACTCTACGCCCTGCAACGCAGGCAGCCAACGTTACGGCACCCGCCGGAATGCCTAAAACATTGCATATAGGAGTCGTACCATGGCGCAAGTCATCAACACCAACATTCTGTCGCTGCAAACGCAGAGCAACCTGAACACGTCGCAATCGTCGCTGAACACCGCGATCCAGCGCCTGTCGTCGGGCCTGCGCATCAACAGCGCCAAGGACGATGCTGCTGGTCAAGCCATCGCCAACCGCTTCACCGCCAACATCAAGGGCCTGACGCAAGCTTCGCGTAACGCCAACGACGGTATCTCGATCGCGCAAACGACCGAAGGCGCCCTGAGCGAAGTCAACAACAACCTGCAACGTATCCGTGAACTGTCGGTGGAAGCCGCCAACGGTACGAACTCGGGTTCGGACCTGAAGTCGATCCAGGACGAAATCAAGCAACGTCTGTCGGAAATCGACCGCGTGTCGGCTCAGACCCAGTTCAACGGTGTCAAGGTTCTGGCCAAGGACCAGAACATGTCGATCCAGGTTGGCGCCAACGACAGCGAAACCATCTCGATCGCCCTGAAGGAAATCACCTCGAAGACCCTGGGCGTCGCTGGTTTCAGCGTTGCCGGCCCGCAAGGTGCCACGGCTTCGATCGGTTCCGCCGCCGCTCAAACGGCTCTGGGTTCCGCTACCCCGGTGACGGCTGCTTCGGCAACCGGCATCGCCGCCGCTGACATCCAGCGCGCTCTGGGCCTGAACACCTCGGCAGCCATCAACTCGCAATCCGTCGTGACGGATTCGAAGGGCAACTGGTTCGTGCAAGTGAGCATGACCGGCCTGACCGCCGCCGACGACGCCGCTCTGTCCTCGAAGGGCCTGGCTGGCAACGGTACGGCTACCTCGACGACGATGTACATCGCCGTCAAGCCGAGCGACGCTTCGGTGTCGGGTTCCACCGCCGGCTTCACGATCAAGGGCGCTTCGCTGCAAGCTTCGGACTTCCAACAAGCTGCCACGGTTGACCCGCTGAAGACGCTGGACTCCGCACTGGCTTCGGTTGACAGCCTGCGTTCGAGCCTGGGTGCTGTGCAAAACCGCTTCGAGTCGACGATCAACAACCTGAGCACGACGGTGAACAACCTGTCGGCTTCGCGTTCGCGCATCGAAGACGCTGACTACGCAACGGAAGTGTCGAACATGACCCGCGCGCAGATCCTGCAACAAGCTGGTACCTCGGTGCTGTCGCAAGCGAACCAGACCACGCAAAACGTGCTGTCGCTGCTGCGTTAATCGCCGCGCCGCAAGAAGGCCGGGCCGCAAGGCCCGGCTTTTTTGCCGGAATGTTTTGCAGGCAGCCCACTGCCTGCAAAGCGTTTCAACCGAGCAGAACCCCTCGCCTCACCGGACGGAGCAAACCATGGCAACTCCCAATCCCGTTTCCACTCCGGCGGCCCGCATTCCCGCCGACACCGTGGCCATCGCGCCGGCTTCCGCCGCCCCGACCGCCACGGTAAAAGCCGTTCGCCCGTCGCATGAAGCCGACCGCGCGGACACCCGGCCCGCCGCCGATGCGCCTGAAAACACCGCCACCGCGGTGCAGGAGCTGGTGGACGTGCTGAAGACCACCTCCATTGGCCTGCGCTTCGCCATCGACGACCAGACGCACCGCGTCATCACCACGGTTTTCGACAAGGAGACGGGCGAGATCATCCGGCAAATGCCGAATGAAGACGTTGTGCGCCTGGCGCGCGCGATCGACAAGCTCCAGGGCCTGTTCGTGAGCCACGCCGTCTGACCTCTGCAATCACCCAGTTGAAGACAAATAACAATAGGTAGAACAGTCATGGCAATCTCTTCCATCGGTATCGGTTCCAACCTCGAGCTGCAAACGCTGCTCGACAAGCTCCAGGCAGCGGAAGAACTTCCGCTCACGCAGATCAACAACCAGGCCAAGAGCTACCAGGCCAAGCTGTCCGGCTACGGCACCATCAAGAGCGTGCTGGATGCCTATTCGGCCGCCGCCAAGACGCTGAACACCGCCGCCACGTGGAGCGCCGTCAAGGCCGCCGTGGGCTCGGATAGCGTGCTCAGCGCCGCCACCGACGCTACCGCCGTGGCAGGCAGCTACAACATCAACGTGTCCTCGCTGGCCGCGGCGCAATCGCTGGTCTCGAAGTCGGTGGCCGACAAGACCGCTGCCATCGGCGGCGGCACCATCACGGTGGACTTCGGCGCCGACCTCGCCACGGGCGGCACGCCCACCAGCACCAAGACGGTGACGATCGGCTCCGATACCTCGCTGGAAGGCATCCGCGACTCGATCAACAAGGCCAATATCGGCGTCACCGCCAGTATCATCAACGACGGCAGCGGCACGCCCTACCATATTGTGCTGACGTCCAACAAGACCGGCACCCAGTCCGGCATGCGTATCAGCGCCAGCGACAGCGCCGTGAGCGACATCGTGGCCTATGACCCGGCCGTGGCCACGCAGCCGAACGGCATGTCCGAGAAGGTGGCCGCTGCCAACGCCACGCTGAAGATCAACGGTATCGACGTCACCAGCCAGAGCAACACCGTGCAGGGCGCGGCCCAGGGCGTGACCCTGACGCTGAAGTCCACCGGCACCACGACCATGAACGTGACGCGCGACGATGCGTCGATCAAGGCCAGCGTGCAAGGCTTTGTCACCGCGTACAACAACATCCTGTCGGCCGTCGGCTCGCTGACCACGTTCGACACCGATGCCGGCACGGCTGGCGCACTGAACGGCGACGGCACGCTGCGCAATATCGCCACGCGCCTGCGCTCGATGCTGACCACCCCGATGTCCGACGGCAACGGCGGCTCGGTCACGCTGTCCGATCTCGGCATCGAGTTCAACGTGACCACCGGCAACGCTGGCAAGCTGGAAATCGACGACGACAAGCTGAACAAGGCGCTCTCGGACAACTTCCAGGACCTGACCAAGTTCTTCTCGGGTGTGGATGGTTCGGCCGGCATGGGCAAGACCATCACCGACTATGTCGACTCGCTGAACGGCACCTCCGGCGCACTGACGGCAGCCACCGACGGCATCACCGCCACGCTGAAGGACCTGGAAGACAAGTACACGGCGACGCAGGACCGCGTCACGTCGACGATGGACCGTTACCGCGCGCAGTTCACGCAGCTGGACCTGCTGGTGTCGAAGCTGAACCAGACCAGCAGCTACCTGACGCAGCAGTTCGCGGCCATGAACGGCACCAGCAGCAAGTAAGTCACCGGAGTTCACCATGTTCGCGCGCCAAGCCATCAATGCCTATGCCCAGGTCGGTGTACAGACCGGGGTCATGAGCGCCAGCCCGCACAAGCTGATCGCGATGCTGTACGACGGCGCCCGCTCGGCCATCGCCCGTGCCAGGTTCCACCTGGACAATGGCGAGCTGGAGGCGCGCGGCAATGCCATCTCCAAGGCTATCAACATCATCGACAACGGGCTGCGCGCGGTGCTGGACCACGAGGCGGGCGGGGAAATCTCCGCCAACCTCGAATCGCTGTACGAATACATGACCCGTCGCCTGATGCTGGCCAACCTGCGCGGCGACGCTACCCTGCTGTCGGAAGTGGATGCCCTGCTCGAGAATCTTGCCTCGGCCTGGACCGCCATCGACCCGGCAGCGCCCACTGACGCCGAGCCCGCTGCACCGACCGCCATCACGCAGCCGGCCCTGCAGGAATCCTGAGATGTTCGATATGTCCCCCATCGTCAGAAGCTACGAAGAGCTGCTGGTGCTCTCGGAGCAGATGCTCGAAGCCGCGCGCGCGTCCAACTGGGATGCGCTCAACGATCTCCAGCAGGTCTACATGGCCGAAGTGGATCGCCTGCGCCTGCTCGACCACACCAAGCCGTTCTCCGACAACGAACGCCTGCGCCGCTTCCAGTTGCTGGAGCGCATCCTGGCCTACGACGCCCGGATCCGCGACCTGACCATGCCGCGCCTGGCCCAGTTGGGCGAACTGCTGAACAGCTCGCGCCGCAAGCTCGAGTTGTCCGCCGCCTACGGCGCCGCCGCCTGAATCCACTGCCCTTCCGTGCTTGCGGAAGGGATCGACCGACGCGTATCACGTCCATCGCCATCCGCTGACACGCGCCCATGACTGGCATCCAAATCCCGGCGGCCCTGGTGCCCCACGCTGCACCGGACACGCAACTCTCGCGCCCGGCGCTGGCCATCGACAAGCTCGCGGCGCTGATGCCGGTGCACGACGTCTCGCAGGGCGACGTGCAGTCGTCCACGGGCGAGACCGTCCAGGCCCGGCCGCCCAGCGCGGTCGGCCCCGGCGCCATGGACGCGCGCGGCAACGCGCTGACCACCTCCACGCGCGAGACCCTGAGCTTCGCGGCGCGCGCCATCCTCGACCTGTTCGAATCGGGCGATGCGCAGCCGCTGCAGACGCGCGCCCCGCTGCTGGCCACCGCGCCCGGCGCGGGCAACGCGTCGGCCGCCACGCTGTCCGCCGCGCTCGCCACGCTGGTCGACCAGAGCGGCCTGTTCTACGAATCGCATGTGGCGCAATGGGTAGTGGGCCAGCGCCCGCTGTCGGCCCTGCTGCAGGAGCCGCAGGCCGGCCTGCGCCAGCCCGCCCCGCCGGCCCAGACGGCCCCGCCCGCCGCGACGCCACCGCAGCAGCCCGCGCCCRGCGCCGGTGCGCCGGTGGCGCTGCTGCCCTATGGCGGCCCGCCCGCCGCGCCCGCGCAGGCCCCGAGCGCCGCGATCCTGGCAGAACTGACGCGCCCGACCATCTTTCCGCTGACTACCGGCGTACCGGCGCAGCCAGCGCGCGGCCATGGCGCCGACGCAGGGAGCCAGGCCGGCCAACCGGGCCAGCCCGTCGGCGCCACGCCCGGCCAGGCCACGCCCTCGACACCGGCCGCCGAACAGCGCCGTGCCGCGCACGCCAATGCGGCGGCGCATGCTTACCAGATCACGGCCGAGGTGTCGCACGAAGGCCACCATATCGCCCAGGCCCAGCGCGCGGCGATCATCGCCAGCTGGAATGCGCCCGACCAGCCCGCCGCCCCCCCGCAGGCCGACGTCGGCCCGCCAGTCCACCCGGCCAGCGAAGGCGTGGTGCGCCACCAGCTCGAGCTGCTCGCCACGCAGCAGTTCCGCTGGACCGTGGAAGCCTGGCCCGGCATGCCGATGGACTGGGAAGTCACGCGCGAGCAGCAAGGTGAGCACTCGCCTACCTCGGCAGATGCCGCGACCTGGAGCACCCGGCTGCGGCTGGATCTGCCCCGGCTCGGGCATGTCGATGCCGTGCTGACTCTCGGCGCGCACGGTCTGGAAGCGCGACTGGTGGCCGATGACCGCGCCACCGCTGGCCGTCTGGCCGAAGCAGGCGCTGACTTCCGCGGCCAGCTCGAAGCCCACGGCATCTCCCTGCTGAACCTCAACGTCAGCGCGGCCGCCGAGGTGGAAGCGCGCCTGGACGCCATTCCCGCAGCCCAGTCATGAGCGAGAACGATCCGAACCGCGGCGCCGCCGTCGCGCTCTCCTACCAGTCCGCCGACAAGGCCCCGCGCGTGGTGGCCAAGGGCTACGGCCTGTCCGCCGAAGCCATCATCGCGCGTGCCCGCGAGGCCGGCGTCTACGTGCACGGCTCCCCGGCGCTGGTCAACCTGCTGATGCAGGTGGACCTCGACAGCCAGATTCCCCCGCAGCTCTATGTAGCCGTGGCCGAGTTGCTGGTCTGGCTGCACCGGATGGAGCAGCCGGATGCGGCGGCATCCCTTCCGGCCCTCACCTGACCCCGCCTGACCCTCATCTGACCCGGTCCCCGAGGCGCCGAAAACGGCACCCCCGCTGAAATAGCGCCAATTTCGGCCCGTGTTCCGGCCGATGGCGCGGAACGTCCCTTGTTACTGTGCATGCATCGATCAGCCCGTCTGCTGTCCGGGCTGACACCGCGCCTTTGCAAAGCACAACGCCATGACCAAGAACGTTTCGAGTCCCGCGCAGCGGACGATCCAGCAGGCCTGGACTGCCTACAACGCCAGCAAGTATGCGGAAGCGCTGAAGCTCGCCCGCGCCGCCAAGCGCAGCGCCGGCACGCTCCCCGAACCGTATTACATCGAATCGCTGTGCCTGTCCGGCATGAACCATAGCGAGGAAGCCAAGCGGCTGGCGGAAGCCGGCATGAAGCGCTTCCCGAACCATCCGGGCTTCCTGGGCCTGGTCGGCGCGCTCGACGTGGCACTGGAAAACTACGCCGCCGGCATTCCGCTGCTCCAGCGCAGCCTGGAACTCCAGCCTGGCTCGGCCCATCTGTGGCAGGTGCTCGGCACGGCCATGTTCTATACCGGCGACTATTACGGCGCCCGCCTGGCCGGCGAGAAAGCCGCCGCGCTGCTGCCGAACGACCCGGTGGCGGTGGGCAACTACGCCTCGGCGCTGCGCGAATCGGGCAGCACCATCGAAGCCATTCCGGTGTTCCGCCGCGCCTGCGCGCTGGACCCGCTGCAGCGCGTGAACCGCTCCAACCTGCTGTTCTCGCTGCTCTACGACGAAACCATCGGCGCCGAGGAACTGCGCCGCGAGGCCACCGACTGGGCCCGCACGCTGGCCCGCACGCCCGTCGAAGCCCCGGCCTTGCAGGCCAGCCAGGGCGAGCGGATCCGCATCGGCATCCTGTCGAACGACTTGCGCCGCCATGCCTGCGCCTACTTCCTGATCCCGCTGATCGCCAACCTGGACCGCACGCGCTTCGAGGTGCACCTGTTCTCGCTGTCGAACGTCAACGACAACATCACCAGGAAGATCCGCGTCTACGCGGAAGGCTTCCACGACCTCTACAGGATGTCCGAGGCCGAGGTGGTCAAGGCCGTGCGCGCGCAGCGCTGCGACGTGATGATCGACCTGGGCGGCTACACGGGCGCCTCGCCGCTGACCTACATGGTCCACCGCCTGGCCCCGAAGCAGCTGACGTGGCTGGGCTACCCCGGCACCACCGGCATGGAACAGATCGAGTACCGCGTGACCGACTGGACCGCCGATCCGGAGGGCTTCGACCACAACTACACGGAAACACTGCTCCGTGCGCCGGTGTTCAGCGCCTACCACCCGATCGTCACCAACCCGCTGAAGATCTACGACCCGCAGTTCCGCGTGCAGCCGACCCCGGCGCTGAACAACGGCTACATCACGTTTGGCTCGTGCAACACCATCGCCAAGCTGGGTCCCAAGACCATGCGGCTGTGGAGCGCCGTGCTGGCACGCTGCCCGAACGCCCGCATGCTGGTGGAAGCCACCGGCTGCGACCGCGACAACGTGCGCGAGATGCTCTACGAGCGCATGGTCGCCCATGGCATCGACACCAGCCGTGTGGAGCTGATCAACCGTGACGGCGCCGCGCAGTACGTGACCTACAACCGCATCGACATCGCGCTGGACACCGCGCCCGTCACCGGCGGCACCACCACCTGCGACGCCATCTGGATGGGCGTGCCCGTGGTGACCTTCTCCGGCGACACCTTCCACCAGCGCGTGTCGGCCCCGTTCCTGCACGCCGCCGGCCTGGACGACCTGATCTGCGAGACCGAGGCCCAGTACGTCGACGTGGCCTGCGCGCTGGCTTCGGACGTGCAGCAGCTCAACGAGATCCGCATGTCGATCCGTCCGCGTGCCGAGCAGAGCGAGATGTTCGACGCGCAGCGCTTCGCCGCCTGGTTCGAGGACCAGTTGACCGAGATCTGCAGCGAGACCAAGCCGATTCCCGCCCGCACCGAACCGCGCCGCTCCGGCCTGTTCTTCGCCGGCGCGTGGTATCCCGCCGAGGACCTCGTGATGTCGGTGGCCGCTCACATCCACCTGAAGGAATGGGTGCCGCTGCTCAACGTGCTGGAGAACCTGACGTCCACCTGGTACCGCAACTGGGTGGTGGCCTACGGCCTGGCCGAATTCAAGTACCACAACGGCGAGGCTGACGCGGCCATCGACCTGCTGGTGGAAGCCATCGGCATGCGCCCGTACGCGCTGCCGCTGTACCGCAAGCTGGCGCTCTGGCTCGACGAACTCGGCCTGGACAAGTCCGCGCTCGCCCAGTTGCTGGACGAGCAGTTCGGCCTGGCACTGGAAGTGCTGGAAGCCTCCCCGCCGCCTACCGTGTTCGAGGTGATCGGCATCGAGGTGGCTACGCAGGCCGCCCCCGAAGCCGCCGCCGAGGAGGTGGCAGCATGAAGGCCGTCATCCTGGCCGGGGGCCTGGGCACCCGCATCTCCGAGGAATCGCACCTGCGGCCGAAGCCGATGATCGAGATCGGCGGCAAGCCCATCCTCTGGCACATCATGAAGATGTACTCGGCGCACGGCGTGAACGAGTTCGTGATCTGCCTGGGCTACAAGGGCTACGTCATCAAGGAATACTTCGCCAACTACTTCCTGCACATGTCCGACGTCACGTTCGACATGCGCGAGAACCGCATGGCCGTGCACCACCGCAAGGCCGAGCCGTGGAGCGTGACGCTGGTCGATACCGGCGAGGACTCGATGACCGGCGGCCGCCTGCGCCGCGTGCGCGAGTACCTGACGCCCGGAGAGCCGTTCTGCTTCACCTACGGCGACGGCGTGTCCGACATCGACATCACGGCCGAGATCGCGTTCCACCGCGAGCACGGCCGCCGTGCCACCGTGGCCGCCGTGCAGCCGCCGGGCCGCTACGGCGCGCTCGAGCGCGACAACGACAAGGTGTGCGGCTTCACCGAGAAGCCGCGCGGCGATGGCGCGTGGATCAACGGCGGGTTCTTCATCCTGCACCCGGAAGTGCTCGACCTGATTCCGGACGACACCACGAGCTGGGAAGAAGCGCCGATGCGCCAACTCGCCCGCTCCGGCCAGATGGCCGCGTTCGAACATACCGGTTTCTGGCAGCCGATGGACACGCTGCGCGAGAAGAACCTGCTGGAAGACCTCTGGCAATCCGGCAAGGCGCCCTGGAAGCGCTGGTAATGGTGTCGACTGCTTCCCCGTCGGCGGCGCTTTCCGCCTTCGCAGGCCGGCGCGTCTTCGTGACCGGGCACACCGGTTTCAAGGGCGCCTGGCTGGCGCTGCTGCTCGCGCGGCTGGATGCGCGCGTCAGCGGCTACGCCCTCGCCCCGAACACCACGCCGAGCCTGTTCGACGCCGCGCGCGTGGCGCCGGCGCTCGCGCAGCATACGGTGGGCGATGTCCGCGATGCCGCCGCGCTCACGCGCGCGCTGCACGCGGCCGAACCCGAGATCGTGCTGCACCTGGCGGCGCAGCCGCTCGTGCGCGCGAGCTACCGCGACCCGGCCGAGACGTGGTCCACCAACGTCATGGGCACGGTCAACCTGCTCGACGCGGTGCGCACCTGCCCGTCCGTGCGCGCGGTCATCGTGGTCACCACCGACAAGTGCTACGACAACAAGGAATGGCTCTGGGGCTACCGCGAGACCGATCCGCTCGGCGGCCATGACCCCTATAGCGCGAGCAAGGCCGGCACCGAACTCGTGGCCGCCAGCTATCGCAAGTCGTTCCTGGCCGAGCGTGGCGTGCTGCTCGCCACCGCGCGCGCCGGCAATGTGATCGGCGGCGGCGACTGGTCCGAGGACCGCCTGATTCCCGACGCCGCGCGCGCTGCCGCCCGTAGCGCCACGCTTGAGATCCGCAGCCCACAGGCGACGCGGCCGTGGCAGCACGTGCTGGAAGCGCTGCACGGCTACCTGCTGCTGGGCGCCCGGCTGCTGGCCGGCGACGCCGCGCTGGCCACCGCCTTCAACTTTGGCCCGGAAGCGCGCGACAACCTCCCGGTAGCGCGCGTGCTGGGCGGATTGCAGCAACACTGGCCGGAACTCCAGTGGGCGCATTGCCCGCCACCGGGCGCTGCGCCGCACGAGGCCCGCAACCTGTACCTCGATTCCTCCCAGGCGCACACGCTGCTGGGCTGGCAATCGCGCTGGACGCTGGACGAGGCGCTGGCCGCCACCGCACGCTGGTATCGCACCGTCCAGCACGAGCCGGGCCAGGCCCGCGCCATCACCGAACAACAGATCGAGCAATTCTGCGCATGACCACTGCTGCCACCGCTCCTACCCCCTGCTGCCGCGCCTGCGGCGCACCGCTGACGCAAACCGTCGTGGACCTCGGCCTGTCGCCGGTCTCCAATGCCTTCATCCGGCCGGAGCACATCGCACAGGGCGAGATGTTCTATCCGCTGCACGCCATGGTGTGCCACAAGTGCTGGCTCGTGCAGCTGCGCGACGCCACGCCGGCGGAAACCCATTTCCACGACGACTACGTCTACTTCTCGTCGTTCTCCACCTCGTGGCTCGAACACGCCCGCCGCTACGTGACGGCGATGACCGAGCGCTTCGACCTGACACCGGCGAGCAGCGTGATGGAGCTCGCCAGCAACGACGGCTACCTGCTCCAGTACTTTCACCAGAACGGCGTGCCGTGCCTGGGCATCGAGCCTTCCGCCAATACCGGCGAAGCCGCGCGCGCCAAGGGCATCGACAGCCGCGAGCTGTTCTTCGGCGAGCGCACCGCGCGCGCGCTGCGCGTGGAAGGCTGGGAGGTGGACCTGCTGCTCGGCAACAACGTGCTGGCCCACGTGCCGGACATCAACGACTTCGTGGGCGGCATGCCGATCGTGCTGAAGCCGGAAGGCGTGATCACGCTCGAGTTCCCGCACCTGCTGCGCCTGCTCGAACAGAACCAGTTCGACACGCTGTACCACGAGCACTATTCCTACCTGTCGCTGACGGCGCTGGTGCCGATCCTCGCCCGCGCCGGGCTGCGCGTGTTCGACATCGAGCACCTGCCCACGCACGGCGGCAGCCTGCGCCTGTTTGCCTGCCACCAGGCCTCGCGCCGCGCCACCACGCCGGCCGTGCAGGCCTGCCTGGATGAGGAGGTCGCCGGCGGCCTGACTTCGCCGGACCGCTACGCCCGCTTTGCCGAGCGCGTGCGCCAGGCCAAGCGCGACCTGCTGGCCTTCCTGATCGAGGCGCGCCGCGCCGGCAAGCGCGTGGCCGCCTACGGCGCCGCCGCCAAGGGCAACACGCTGCTGAACTACTGCGGCATCGACGCCGACCTGATCGAGTACGTGGTGGACCGCAACCCGGCCAAGCAGAACAAGCTGCTGCCCGGCACGCGCATTCCGGTGCGCTCGCCCGATTCCATCTACGCCAGCCGGCCCGACTACCTGGTGATCCTGCCGTGGAACATCAAGGACGAGGTGATCGAGCAGATGGCCGGCATCCGCGCCTGGGGCGGCCGCTTCGTGGTGCCCATTCCCGATACCGTGGTCCTGCCGTGATCTTCACCCCGACCCGCATCGCCGGCGCCTGGCTGGTGGACCCCGAACCGCTGCCCGACGCGCGAGGCTTTTTCGCGCGCACGGTCTGCGTGGCGGCGTTCGCCGAGCACGGCCTCGACGCGCACTTCGTGCAGCAGAGCGTCTCGCGCAACACGCGCGCCGGCATCCTGCGCGGCATGCACTTCCAGACCGGCGCGCATGCCGAGGACAAGCTCGTGCGCGTGACCACCGGCGCGGTGTACGACGTGATCCTCGACCTGCGCCGCGCGTCCACCACCTACCTGCAATGGCAGGCCGTGGAGCTGTCGGCGGACAACCAGCGGGCGATCTACATCCCGAAGGGCGTCGCACACGGGTTCCAGACCCGCACGGCGCTCTCCGAGGTGTTCTACCAGATGACGGTGCCGTTCGCGCCCGGCAGCAGTGCCGGCGTACGCTGGGACGACCCCGCCATCGGCATTGACTGGCCAGACTGCGCGGACCGCATGGTCTCCGCGAAGGACCTGGCGCTTCCCCTGCTCGCCGGGCTTGGCGAGCATTGACAACCCCTTTTATTCGATCCTGACAATCCAAGCGGAGCCACCCATGACGACTGAACATCTGCAAAAGCTGTCCGACGCCCTGCGCACGGTGGGCGGCAGCGCCGCCGCCCGCGACAAGGTCATCGCCCTGTGCAAGAGCATCGAGCAAGACCTGGACGCCTACGAAGGCAGCGTGCGTGACGACATTACCGGCCCGATCGTCGACGCCATGTACAACGAGCAGTCGCGCCTGCGCAAGACGCTGGCCGACGGCACGGTGTTCGAATTCCTGTACCGCACCAAGATCGCGCGCGACTTCCTGATGAGCACGCCGCCGCAGCCGGACCACGTGTGGGAGCCGCAGACCACCAAGCTGCTGCTGAAGCTGTGCGAGCGCGGCGGCCATGCCGTGGTGGGGGGCGCCTACTTCGGCGACCAGGTGATCCTGATGGCGCGCCGCCTGGCGCAGGCCGGCGGCACCTGCCACGCGTTCGAGCCGAATGCCGACCAGCTCGGCATGCTGCGCAACAACGCCTCGCTGAACCACGTGGAAAACATCCGGAGCTGGCGCCTGGGCCTGTGGTCGGACAGCACCACGCAACTACGCCTGGTGGGCCACGACTCATTCGCCCATGCCGAGCACACCGACGGCCCCGCCGATGACGACAGCTTCTCGACGATCACCATCGACGAATACTGCGCCCAGCAGAACGTGGACAAGCTCGGCCTGATCATGCTCGACATCGAAGGCGCCGAACTGAACGTGTTCAAGGGCGCGGCGAAGCAGCTGGCCCGCCCGGCCGGCGAAGCCCCGAACCTCGTGTTCGAAGTGCACCGCCACTACGTGGACTGGAGCGCCGGCCTGCAGAACGCCGAGATCATCCGCATGCTCACCGGCTTCGGCTACCACGTCTACGCCGTGCGCGACTTCAACTCGAACGTGAACATGGAAGGCCGCCCCGTGGAGCTGGTGCCGGTGGACCAGGTCTACCTGGAAGGCCCGGCGCACGGCTTCAACATGGTGGCCGTGAAGGACCCGGCGCTGCTGGCGGGCAAGGACTTCGCGGTCGTGCCGGGCGTGAGCCCCAAGCTGCTGTGGCACCGTGACCCGGCGCTCCACCATCCCGTCAACTGATCGACACCGAGGAAAGCAATGCGCTGTACGGTGATCGGCGGGGCCGGCTTTGTCGGCCGCCGCCTGGCGGACACGCTGCGGCGTGCCGGCCATGAGGTCTGGGTTCCCGCGCGCGGCGACCGCGCGCTCTTCACCCGTGACCTGGGCCATGTGTATTACTGCGCCGGCCTGACGGCCGACTTCGCGGCGCGCCCGTTCGACACCGTCACGGCGCACGTCTCGCTGCTGGCCGATGTGCTGCGCGCGAACCGCTTCGCGCATCTGGTCTACCTGTCTTCCACGCGGCTCTACGACACCTCGCAGCTGCCCGTGGGCGACGAAGCCGCCGCGCTGATGCTGCAGCCGGCCAGCCCGCGCGCGCTGTACGACCTGTCGAAGGGGCTGGGCGAAAACCTCTGCCTGACCGTGGCCGCCGGCCGCGCCGCCGTGGCGCGGCTCTCGTGCGTGTTCGACTGGGCGCCCGAAGCGCCGGGCTTCCTGTCCGAATGGCTGATCCGGGCCGCCACCGAGCGCGCGTTCACGCTCGACAGCGACGCCGGCTTCGTGCGCGACTACATCCACCTGGACGACGTGGTCGGCGCACTGACCGCGATGTCCACGGGCGGCGCGAGCGGCATCTTCAACCTGGCCAGCGGCGCCAATGTGTCCAACGGCGAGTTGGCCGAGGTCTTCAACCGGCTCGGCTGGGACATCGGGCTGACCCGCGCCTCGCCCGTGCAACGGGCCGCCGTGTGCAGCACCGAGGCACTGCGCGGCCTCGGCGTGGCCCCGCGCGACGTACGCGACGTGGTGGCGAGCTATCTGGAGGGGATCAAGCCATGGAACTGATCGGCCATACCCGCGAGTCGCTGGCCGCCTACACCTGCGCCCAGGTGGCCAACCTGGTGCCGGACGGCCGCCACGCGGCGCTGCTGCCCGTGGTGTCCCGGCACATGGACGAGGCCCTGACCCGCGTGGGCCACTGCATCGACGCCGTGCGCATGTGGCGCCCCGGCCAGTTCAACTACCTGCACTCGTCGCAGTACTGCCAGTACCTGTACTACCTCTCGAACACGATCTGGCGCAATGAGCGCCACGGCGAGGCCTGCACCAAGCTGTTCCTGCTCAACAAGGCGCTCAACGCGATCGACCTGTTCTACGAGATCGAGATGCCCGAGGTGTTCTTCATCGGCCACTCCGTCGGCATCGTGCTGGCCAAGGCCACCTACGGCAACTACCTCGTCCTGTACCAGAACTCCACCGTGGGCAAGAACCACGGCGTGGCCCCGGTCATCGGCGACGGCGTGGTCATGTACCCCAACACCGCCATCATCGGCCGCAGCCACGTCCGCAACGGCTCGGTGATCTCGCAGGGCGTCAGCGTGCTGAACCGCGAAACCCCGGGCGACTGCCTGGTCTACGCCGGCGACGCCGGCGACCTGATCTGCAAGCCCGCCTACGAGCGGGCGGCGACGGAGTATTTCAGGGTCTGAGGGGGTGACAGACGGCAAAAAGGCCATGTCGCGGCAGCGCAACATGGCCTTTTTGTCGTTCCCGACCCACGCCCCAACCGCTGCACGGGTCGGAGAACTGCCATCAAACCGGCATATTCATCATTTCCTGGTACGCCGCCGCCAGGCGGTTGCGGACCTGGACGGCGGTCTGGAACGACACGTTGGCTTTCTGCATGTCGATCATCACGTCGTTCAGGGCCACGCCGGGCTTGCCCATTTCGAAGGCTTCGGCCTGGCCGTAGGCGCGGTCCTGCACGGCGTTCAGGCGTTGCATGGAGCGTTGCAGTTCGCCCGCGAAGCCTTCGGTAGAGGCCGCCGGGGCCTGGTTGGTGCTGCCGCCGCCAGCCACCTGCGCCAGGCCGCGCAGTTGCTGGAGCATGCCTTCAATCGAGGAGATCGTCATGACGCGTCCGGTTCTGTGAGAGGGGTTTCCGGAGCCACGCGCCTGATACATCACACGCAGTCCGTTTTCAGTGCTCGCACTGTACCCACCCCCGCTCCCAGCCCAAAGGATGAATTCGGCGGGAAAACCTAGCCTATTCAGCCGATTGTCCATCAGCCTTCTGGCCGATCATCGCTACCGTGCCGGATCTGGCGGATCCAAGCGTATCGACGCACCGCCCCGGCCTGTTATCAACCAGCGGGGAGTGCGCGTGTTTTTTCAGCAGCGTAATGTGAGCCAAGCCGAAATGATTAACGGCAGCCAAGGCGAAAGTGGCAAGGGCAGGACTAACCCTGCCGCGCCGGAGTCGCGCGCATGAACGCGGCAGCTACCCTGCCGAACGGCGCGGCACTGGTCGACAAGCTCAAGGCCAATCCGCGCCTGCCCATGATGCTGGGCGGGGCGGCACTGGTCGCGGCCATCGCCGTGGGCGTGATGTGGTCGCGCACGCCGGACTACAAGGTGCTGTACAGCAACCTGTCCGAGCGCGACGGCGGCGCCGTGGTGGCCTCCCTCCAGCAGATGAACGTGCCGTACAAGTTCGCCGAAGGCGGCGGCGCGCTGATGGTGCCGGCTGACAAGGTGCACGAAATGCGCCTCAAGCTGGCCAGCCAGGGCCTGCCGAAGAGCGGCAACACCGGCATGGAGCTGATGGACAACCAGAAGTTCGGCATCAGCCAGTTTGCCGAACAGGTCAACTACCAGCGTGGCCTGGAAGGCGAACTCGCCCGCTCGATCGAGTCGATCGGCGCCGTGCAGTCGGCCCGCGTGCACCTGGCCATCCCCAAGCCCACCCTGTTCGTGCGCGAGCGCCAGAAGCCCACCGCGTCGATCGTGCTGCAGCTCTACCCGGGCCGCGCCGTCGATGAAGGCCAGGTCGCCGCGATCAGCCACCTGGTTTCGTCCAGCGTGCCCGAACTCACGCCGAAGTCGATCTCCATCGTCGACCAGCACGGCAACCTGCTCTCCGGCACCAACGACCGCTCGCTGGATGCCAGCCAGCTCAAGTTCGTGCAGCAGGTGGAACAGAACTACGTGAAGCGCGTGGAAGCCATCCTCGCGCCGATCCTCGGCAAGGACAACGTCCACGCCCAGGTCACCGCGGACGTGGACTTCTCGTCCGTCGAGCACACCGACGAAAGCTACAAGCCGAACCAGGACCCGACCAAGGCGGTCATCCGCAGCCAGCAGACCAGCGAGTCGAGCACGCAGGGCGCCACCCCCGTGGGCGGCGTGCCGGGCGCGCTGTCGAACCAGCCGCCGGCCGCCGCCGTGGCCCCGGTGACCACGCCGCAGCCGCCGCGCCAGCCGGGCCAGCCCAATCCGCCGGCCCAGGCCAACGCGAACCAGGCCACGCAGACCGCCGAGAAGACCGGCCCGAGCACCAGCCGCCGCGACGCCACCACCAACTACGAGGTGGACCGCGTGGTGCGTCACGTGCAGCAGGCTCCGGGCGGCGTGAAGCGCCTGTCGGTGGCCGTGGTCGTGAACTACCGCCAGAAGCTCGATGCCAAGGGCAAGCCGGTGACCGAGGCGCTGTCCGCCAAGGAACTGGCCCAGATCGAGAACCTGACCAAGGAAGCGATGGGCTACTCGGCCGACCGCGGCGACTCGCTGAACGTGGTCAACAGCCCGTTCACCGACAACGCGGAGAAGGAACCCGAGCTGCCGCTGTGGAAGCAACCGCAGATGATCGACCTGGCCAAGACCGGCGTCGGCTACCTGCTGCTGGCCATCCTGGCGATGTTCCTGTGGTTCAAGGTGGCGCGTCCGGTGCTGCGCAAGTACACCGCGCCGCCGCTGCCCGCGCCCTCCGAGACGACGGAAGCCAGCGAAGCCGTGCTCCTGCCGCCGGAAGAAGCCCAGAATCCGGAAGTCCTGCGCCTGGCCGCGAAGTACGAAAGCGATCTCGCCCTGGTGCGCGACGCCGCGCAACGCGACCCGCGCCTGGTCGCCAGCGTAATCAAGAATTGGATGGCCCATGACGAACGCCAGTAAGGGAATGCCCGAACAGGGCCTGCAGAAGAGCGCCATCCTGATGATGGCGATTGGCGAGGACGCTGCCGCCGAGGTTTTCAAGCATCTGTCGCCCCGTGAAGTGCAGGGGCTGGGTTCGGCGATGGCCAACCTGTCGTCGGTGACGCGCGAGGAAATGGCCGAGGTGCTGGCCGAGTTCCGCGGCGAGACCGAGCAGTACCTGGCGCTGAACGTGGACTCCAGCTCGTTCATCAAGAGCGTGCTGAACAAGGCGCTGGGCGAGGAACGCGCGCTGTCCGTGATCGAGGACATCCTGGAATCGCGCGATCCGGGCGGCGGCATCGACTCCCTGAACTGGATGGACGCCACCTCGGTGGCCGAGCTGATCAAGGACGAGCACCCGCAGATCATCGCTACCATCCTGATCCACCTGGACCGCCAGAAGTCGTCCGAAGTGCTGGGCTTCTTCACGGACCGCCTGCGCAACGACGTGATCCTGCGGATCGCCACGTTCGGCGGCGTGCAGCCGGGCGCGCTGCAGGAGCTGACCGACGTGCTGACCAAGCTGCTGGCCGGCCAGAGCCTGAAGCGCAGCCGCATGGGCGGCGTCCGCACGGCGGCCGAGATCATCAACCTGATGAGCACGGCCCACGAGGAAGCGGTCATCGACGGCGTGCGCACGCACGACACCGACCTGGCCCAGAAGATCATCGACGAGATGTTCCTGTTCGAGAACCTGCTGGAAGTGGACGACCGCGGCATCCAGCGCGTGCTCAAGGAAGTGGCTACCGAATCGCTCATCGTGGCGCTCAAGGGTGCCCAGCAGGAACTGCGCGACAAGTTCATCCGCAACATGTCCACCCGTGCCGGCGAGATGCTGCGCGAAGACCTGGAAGCGCTGGGACCGGTGCGTGTGTCGCAGGTGGAGGCCGAGCAGAAGGCCATCCTGCAGGTGGTGAGACGCCTGGCGGAATCGGGCGAAATCCAGATTGGCGGAGGCGACGATGCCTACGTTTGAGCGCGGCTTTGCCGCCAGCCGCGGGCCTGCCCGCGGCGACACCGGCACCAGCATCGGCAATGGCAGTGGCGCCGGTGCCAGCGACCCGTTCGACAACTTCAGCGCGTTCGAGCCGCCCAGCCCGGTGCGCGCCCGCTCGCGCGGGGACGCCTGGCAGCGCTGGCAGATGGTGTCGCTGGACCCGCGCGACGCGCTGAAGCGGGCGCTTGAGTCCGTCCAGCTCCCCGCCGAACCGCCGCCCCCGCCGTCCATCGATTTCGAAGCCCTGCATGCGATGCGCGAAGGCGCCCGCAAGGAAGGCTATGCGCAGGGCTACACCCAGGGCCAGACCCAGGGTTATGGCGACGGCCACCGCGAAGGCTATGCGCGCGGCCTGGAATCGGCCCGCAATGAAGCCGCCCGGCTGCAGGAGCTGGCCGGCAACTTCCGCGACGCGCTTGGCCGCGTGGATACCGAGATTGCCGACGCACTGGTCGGCCTGGCCCTCGATGTGGCCCGCCAGCTGGTCCGCAAGACCATGGAGACCGATCCCGCCGCGCTGCTGCCCGCCGCGCGCGAACTGCTGGCGGCCGAGCCGCGGCTGTCCGGCTCGCCCTGCCTGCTGCTGAATCCCGAAGACGTGTCGCTGGTGGAAACCCACCTGGCCGGCGAACTGGAAGCCGCCGGCTGGACCGTGCGCGCCGACGCCACCGTGGCGCGCGGCGGCTGCATCGCCAGCGCCGCCAGCGGCGAACTGGACGCCAGCCTGGCCACCCGCTGGAGCCGTGTGATCAAGGCCCTGGGCCGCAACGACCCGTGGGAGCCCCCGCATGCATGACGCCCAGCCCGCCGCGCCGGCCCAGCCGATGCCCCCGTCGGCACCCGCCGATGTCGCTTCTGCCGCGCTGCACACCGCGCGCTGGCGCGACGCGCTGACCGGCGCCTCGGCAGGTATCGCCGAGGTGGACAGCAAGCGCGCCTGCGGCCGCCTGACGCGCGCCGCCGGGCTCGTGCTGGAAGCCGTGGGGCTGCGCATGCCGGTGGGCAGCGACTGCCTGATCGAACTGCCGGGCACGCAGCACGCCCATGGCGGCCCGCGCACGGCCGAGGCCGAAGTGGTCGGCTTTGGCGCCGACCGCCTCTACCTGATGCCGCAATCGGACGTGGCCGGCCTGGTGCCGGGCGCCCGTGTCTATCCGCTCGAACCGTCGCCGCAACCGTCCGGCATGGCTTCGCCGCGCGAACCCGGCTCGAAGCGCCTGCCGGTAGGCCACGGCCTGCTGGGCCGCGTGCTCGACGCCGCCGGTCGTCCGCTCGACGGCCTCGGCCCGATCACCGCCGCCACCGAAGTCCCGCTGGCCGGCAAGCAGATCAACCCGCTGATGCGCGCCCCGATCGAAACCGTGCTGGACACGGGCGTGCGCGCCATCAACGGCATGCTGACCGTGGGACGCGGCCAGCGCATGGGCCTGTTCGCCGGCTCCGGCGTGGGTAAGTCAGTGCTGCTGGGCATGATGGCCCGCTACACCAGCGCCGACGTGATCGTGGTCGGCCTGATCGGCGAACGCGGCCGCGAAGTGAAGGACTTCATCGAGAACATCCTGGGCGAAGAGGGCCGCAAGCGCTCGGTCGTGGTGGCCGCGCCGGCCGATACCTCGCCGCTGCTGCGCATGCAGGGTGCCGCCTACGCCACGCGCCTCGCCGAATATTTCCGCGACCAGGGCCAGCACGTGCTGCTGATCATGGACTCGCTCACCCGTTACGCGATGGCCCAGCGCGAGATCGCGCTGGCCATCGGCGAACCGCCCGCCACCAAGGGCTATCCGCCTTCGGTGTTCGCCAAGCTGCCCACGCTGGTGGAGCGCACCGGCAACGGCCCCGAGGGCGGCGGCTCCATCACCGCCTTCTACACCGTGCTGACCGAGGGCGATGACCAGCAGGACCCCATCGCCGATTCCGCCCGCGCGATTCTGGACGGCCACATCGTGCTGTCGCGGAGCCTGGCCGAGAGCGGCCACTATCCGGCCATCGACGTGGAAGCCTCGATCAGCCGCGCCATGACCGCGCTGATCGAGCCGCCGCAGTTCGCCTCCGTGCGGCGCTTCAAGCAACTGATGTCGCGCTACCAGCGCAACCGTGACCTGATCAGCGTGGGCGCCTACGTGCCCGGCAACGATCCGGAACTGGACCTCGCAATCCGCATGCACCCGCGCATGGAGTCGTTCCTGCAACAGGACATCCACGAGCGCGCGGACTACGAGGGTTCAATCGCCCGCCTGCACGATCTCTTCGAGAGGACGCACCATGGCTAAGCCGACCCCGCTCAACACGCTGGCCGAACTGGCCCAGGACAACACGGACAAGGCCACGCGCGAGCTGGGCCGGCTGCAGGGGCTGCGCACGCAGGCCGAGCAGCAGCTCCTGGCGCTGACCGAATACCGTCACGAGTACCGCACGCGCATGCAGGCCATCGCGGCGGAGGGCATGACCTCGGGGCGCTGGCAGGACTTCTCGCGCTTTCTCGACTCGCTCGACCACGCCATCCGCCAGCAGACCAGCGCGCTGGCCAAGGCCGAGGCCGACCTGCTGGCTGGCCGTGCCAACTGGCAGCAGCAGAAGCGCCGCCAGAACTCGTTCGACACGCTGATCACCCGCGCCGAAGTGCGCGAGCAGCAGGTCTCCGCGCGGCGCGAGCAGCGTTCCACTGACGAATACGCCGCCCGCATGGCCCGCCAGCCGGCCAGCGGCCAGAACTAACCTGCCAACAAGAACATGATCGATATCAGCCAGCTCGTCGGCAACGCCGGCCTGAAGACCCCGACCTCCGGCACGGCCGGCGACGCCCGCGCCAGCGCCGAAGCGAATGCGTTCAAGGACGCGCTGACCCGCGCGCGCGAGAGCGGCCAACCCGCCGTGCGCGTGCCCGCCAAGCCGTCCGGCAACAAGGCGGACGCCAGGGACACGGCAGCCAAGGACAAGTCGGCCGAACCATCGACGCAGAACAAGGGCGACACCCAGACGGCGCAGGCCAATACGCGCCCGGCCAAGGATGCCGACGGGAAGACCACCGGCAAGGCCGATGCCGCCACGGACACCACGCAGGATGCCGAGAACGGCGAAGACAGCACTGTGGCCTCTGACGCCGCCGCCGCTGCCGCCGCGCTGGCCGCCGCGATGCTGCTGCAACCGCTGCCCCAGCAACCGGCTCCGACCGACAAGACCGCTGCCGACCCCACCGGGCTGAACAGCCTCGCTGGCCTGAATGGTATGAATGGCGTGAACGGTCTCAATGGTCTCAATGGTCTCAATGGCCCGGCCACGCTGACCGGCCAGGCTGCCGCGCAAGCCGCCGCACAGGCCGCACAGGCCGCACAAGCCGCACAAGCCGCCGCAGCGGCTGGCGATGCCGCCGCCCCGGCCCAGACCGACCCGCTGGCGCAACTGCCGGCCACGGCCACCGCCGACGCCACCGCCAAGGCGTCCACGCCGAGCCCGGCCGACACGCTGGCGACCATCGCCCAGCAGCGCGCCGCGCTCCAGGGCACCGCACCGACCACCGCCGACAAGATCGCCGCCGCCACGCAGCAGGTGCCGGTCGCCGGCGCGCAGGACGCGCACGGCCAGTCGGGCAGCCACACGGGTGGCCAGTCCGGCAGCCCGCAGTCGAGCCTCGGCCAGACGGCCCAGCCGGCACTGCAAGCCGCCGCCGCGCCGAACGCCAACGCCCCGGCCGCCAACCCGTTTGCCGCCGCTGCGGCTGCGGCGCGTACCGGCGAATCGGCCGATACCGGCGCCACGAATGCCAGCAGCGCCGCCACGCTGGCCTCGGCCATCGCCGCGCAGGCTGCCGTGCATGCCACGCCGGCAGCGGCCGCCGCAGCCGCCGCGCGTCCGGCCGTCGCGCCGAACGTCGGCGACAGCCAGTGGGCGCAGGCCCTCGGCCAGCAGATGGTGCGCCTGTCCACGCAAGGCAACCAGACCGCCGAACTCGATCTCAACCCGCCCAACCTCGGCCCGCTGAAGGTGGTGCTGAACGTGGTGAACGATCAGGCCCAGGCGCAGTTCGTGTCGCCGCATCAGGCCGTACGCGCCGCCGTGGAAGCCGCGCTGCCGCACCTGCGGACGTCGATGGCCGAAGCGGGCATCCAGCTCGGCCAGGCATCGGTCGGCTCGGACGGTTTCGCCCAGGCCGGCAACGGCGGCCAGCAGCAACCGCAGCGCCAGTCCAACGGCGGCAGCGCCTTCGCCCAGACCACCGGCTTCGGCAAGGACACGGCACCCGCCGTGGCCGCTACGCCCGCCCCCCGCACCCCGCGCCCGCTGGCGCGCGGCGAAGTCGATACATTCGCCTGATCGGGTACTGCAGACGCCTGCCCTCTCCCCCAGCCCCTCTCCCAGAGGGAGAGGGGAGAACACCGCGGGTTTGCTCCCCTCGCCCGCTTGCGGGAGAGGGGCCGGGGGAGAGGGCAGCGCCTGCACGCCCGCCGCCGTCCGGAACTTCCCCGCACGCGGGGCGGTCAGTTGTGCGACGATCCTGTCTCTTCCTCGCACCCCGCCCCCGCCATGTCCCTGCTCCGCCAGACCCTGCTTGCCGCTGCGACTGTCGCCGCGTTCTCTGCATTCGCCGCGCCGCTCGCCCACGCCGCCGATGCCGCTGCATCCGCGCCGACTGCCGATAGCGGCCCCGCCTACGGCCCCGAACTCGAAGGCTTCGACTACCCCGCCCCGGTCCAGCGCTACCGCTTCACCTCCCAGGGCGAAGCCATGCAGATGGCCTTTCTCGACATCAAACCCGAGAAGCCCAACGGCCGCGCGGTGGTCCTGCTCCACGGCAAGAACTTCTGCGCCGCCACCTGGCAGGAAACCATCCACCAGCTCAGCGGCGCCGGCTACCGCGTGATCGCGCCGGACCAGATCGGCTTCTGCAAGTCGACCAAGCCGGCGCGCTACCAGTACACCTTCCAGCAACTCGCCCGCAACACGCACGACCTGCTGGCATCCATCGGCGTCAGCAACGTGACGGTCATGGGCCATTCCACGGGCGGCATGCTGGCGATGCGCTACGCGCTGATGTACCCGCGCGAGACGCAGCAGCTCGTGCTGGTCAACCCGATCGGGCTCGAAGACTGGAAAGCCAAGGGCGTGCCGCCGCTCTCCGTGGACCAGTGGTACACGCGCGAGCTGGGCACCACCGCCGACCGCATCCGCAACTATGAGAAGGCCACGTACTATGCGGGCCAATGGCGCGCCGACTACGAACCGTGGGTGCAGATGCTGGCCGGCCTCAACCGCGGCCCGGGCAAGCAGACCGTGGCGTGGAATTCGGCCCTGCTGTACGACATGATCTACACCCAGCCCGTGGTCTACGAAATGGGCGCGATCCAGGCCCCGACCCTCCTGCTGATCGGCGACAAGGACACCACCGCCATCGCCAAGGACGCCGCCCCGCCAGAGGTCCAGGCCAAGCTCGGCCGCTACCCCGAACTGGCCAAAATCACTGCCAAGGCCATTCCGAACACCACACTGGTGGAATTCCCCGAACTCGGCCACGCCCCCCAGATGCAGGACCCGGCGGCGTTCCATAAGGCGTTGCTGGAGGGGATGGCGCGGCCGAGGTAACCCTCGCTCAGAACGGCAGCCCGATGTAGTACTTGCCCAGTTCCGTCAACTGCCCATCGCCGCCGAGCAGGCTGGTGAAGTGCATGTCGTTGTTCCAGCGGCCGGTGAACCAGGCGTAGCGGAACACGTCGGCGCGTTGTTCGCAGATGGCGACCATTTCCTTCATCTGCTGTTTCTGTTTCTCGAGGGTGTCGATCTGGGCGCCGTCGGCGTTGCTGTGCCAGTTGGCGAACTCGGTCACCCAGAACGGCTTGTTGTACTTCATCAGCCGGTCGAGCTGGCCGCCGAGGCCGTAGTCGTACCAGTGGAAGGCCAGGTAGTCGATGCGCGGGTCGCGGTTGCCGTTGGCGGTGCGATAGGCGGCGTAGAACGCGTCCATCCAGATCACCGGGTCCTGGTAGCCGGGCATGGTGCCCCAGGTGATGGTCGGGCCGACCAGCTTGACGCCGGTATGGGCGGCGATGGCCTCGTAGCGCGGCCAGACGGTGGCCGCCTGCGCCGGGGTCAGGTTGGCCTGATCGGTGAGGTTCGGCTCGTTCATCAGCAGCAGGTACTTCACGCGCGGATTGGCCAGCAGCCAGGCTTCGATGGCGGCGTCGTTGAAGTTGTCGTTCCAGAGCATGGGGATGAAGTCCATGCTGTACTTGGTGGTGGCATCGGCGGGCGCCGTGCCGTTGGGCTTGGCGGCCCAGTTGTACCACCAGGACACCCCCGGCGCGAGCGCCGCGAAGTCCTGCGCGCTGACCAGATCGTAGGCCACGCCGCGCTTGGCGCTCTTGGTCACGCCGGGCGTGCCGGGGTCCCCCGGGGTCACCGGCGGCACTTGCGGCACCTGTGGGTTGGACGGCGTCAGCGGCGCCCCGGCGCCAGGCGAGCCGTTGGTCGCCTCCTCGCCCCCGCCGCCACAGGCGGCCAGTGCCAGCATGCCGGCGATCAGTCCCGCGCCCAGCAAGCGCCGGACAAGTGTCATCCCGCGCCATGGCGCGAATTGCTTGGTTTCCATCGTATTGACCCCTTCTGGTTATTCCCGTGCGCGCTATGTTTTTGTCGATCCGCGCTACCGTCCCTTGACAGGACTCGCGGATGATAACGGAAGCGCACTCGGAATCCGTGCCGGTTTGCCCATTTACAACGCTGGTCGATGCGCGATGGCACCCAGATAGCGTGAACGCGTTGCACGCCCCGCCACCCGGCATCCCGGCGAGCCGCTATCATCGGCATGCCCCGCCTCACCTCATCATGACTTTCGATCTCTTCGACGCCCTGCCCGCCGACCCCGACACCCCGCCCGCCTCCGAGCCGCTCGGCGCGGGCGCCGTGGTGCTGCGCGGTTTTGCGCGCGATGTCGATACCCGCCTGCTGGCCGCCGTGGACCAGGTCAGCGCCCAGGCCCCGTTCCGCCACCTGATCACCCCCGGCGGGCTGCGCATGTCGGTGGCAATGACCAATTGTGGCGAGGCGGGTTGGGTCTCCGACCGCACCGGTTACCGCTACGACCCCGTCGACCCCGATTCCGGCGCGCCGTGGCCGCCCATGCCCGAGGTGTTCCGCGCGCTGGCCGAGCGCGCCGCCGCCAGCGCCGGCTATCCGGGCTTCGCGCCCGATGCCTGCCTGATCAACCGCTACCTGCCCGGCACGCGGCTCTCGCTCCATCAGGACCGCGACGAACTGGACCTGCGCGCGCCCATCGTCTCGGTCTCGCTCGGCCTGCCCGCCACCTTCCTCTGGGGCGGCCTGCGCCGCGCCGACAAGCCGGCGCGCATCCGGCTCGCCCATGGCGACGTAGTGGTGTGGGGCGGCCCGTCGCGGCTGGTCTTCCACGGCATTGCGCCGCTGCCCGATGACGATCACGCACTCACCGGGCGCACGCGCATCAACCTGACCTTCCGCAAGACACGCTGAGCGGGAAAACACAAGCGACAAATCCTCGCGCCGGGCACAAGTTGCGCATCCAGCACGGGCCTTGCGGCGTGCAGTACGATACGGCACCACGACAAATGGCTGCCGGCGCCAGACGTCAACAATCGCGCGACCGGCCTCCGAAGAGACACCCGCGATGCCTGCCGATTCGACCCCCGCCAATCCCGCCGCCGATCCCGCCGTCAAACCGGCACCCACCCCCGCCCCGCAATTCACCGGCCGCCCCGCGGACTCCATCCGCGCCGCGCTGCTGATCGCGGCCAGCATCGCCGCGGTCTGGATCGCCGGCCAGGCCGCCGGGGCGCCGCCGGCGCTGATCTGGGCCGGCGCGCTGGTGGTCTCCACCGTGTCCTGCTGGGCCACCGGCGCGCTGCCCGAACCCACCGCCACGCTGCTGTTCTTCCTGTGCGCAGTGGTCCTCCACATTGCGCCCGCGCCGGTGGTCTTCTCCGGCTTCACGTCCACAGCCTGGTGGCTGATGTTCGGCGGCGCAGTGACCGGCGTGGCGCTGCGCGGCACGGGGCTGGCGCTGCGGCTGGCGGACATCATCTTCCACAAGCGCGTCAACACCTATCCGCAGGTGATTGCCACGGTGGCCATGAGCGCGGTGGGGCTGGCGTTCCTGATGCCGTCCACCACGGGCCGGGTGCTGCTGTTGATGCCGATCGTGCTGGCGCTGTCGGACCGCCTCGGCTTCCGGCCCGGTTCGAACGGGCGCATCGGCATGGTGCTGACCGTGGCGGCGGCCAGCTACATGCCGCCCACGTCGATCCTGCCGGCCAACATTCCCAACAGCGTGCTGCTCGGCGCGGCCAATTCGCTCTATGGCATCAACCTGAGCTATGGCAGCTACCTGTTGCTGCATTTCCCGGTGCTTGGCGCGCTGAAGACCGTGGTGCTGGTCTGGCTGGTCTGCAAGCTGTTCCCGGAAACGGCGGCGATGACGCCGCAGCCGGCCACCGCGCGCACGGCCATGAGCAAGCCCGAAACGCTGCTCGCGGTGCTGCTGGCGCTGGCCGTGGCCGCGTTCGCCACGGACGCCTGGCACGGCATCTCGCCCGCCTGGATCTCGCTGGCGGCGTGCATCGTCTGCCTGCTGCCCGGCATCGGACTGGTCTCGCCCAAGGCGCTGACCGAGCAGGTGCATCTGGTGCCACTGCTCTACGTGGCCGGCTTCCTCGGCCTGGGCGCGGTGGTCGAGCACACCGGCCTCGGCACGGCCATCAGCGCAGCGCTGCTGCACTGGCTGCCGCTGGCGCCGGGCCACACCGCCGGCAATGTCGGCGCGCTGGGCGCCATGGGCGCCGTGCTCGGGCTGATGTCGACGCTGCCCGCGCTCCCCGCCGTGATGACGCCGCTGGCGCGCGACCTGGCCACCGCCACCGGCCTGCCGCTGGAAACGGTGCTGATGTTGCAGGTACCGGTGTTCTCGACGGTGTTCTTCCCCTACCAGTCGCCGCCCATCGTCATCGCCATGCAGCTGGGCGGCGTGGGCCTGCGGCACGGCACGCGGCTGTGCCTGGCGCTGGCGGCCATCACGGTGGTGGTGCTGCTGCCGCTGGATTACCTCTGGTGGCGCGTGCTGGGCTATCTCCCGTAAGCCACGCCCTGTGGGATTCGGCTGACATCGCGGCGCGCCGTTTGCCGGCAGGCGCCGCGGGGCGTCATGCGTACCCTCCAAAGTGACAGATTCCGATGCTGGCACGAGGATGGAGGCACCATGGGCGACTTTCCGGACGATCGCGGCGCGCACGCCCACCTCGGGGCTTTGATTGCCGAGTTCGTCCGGGGGGATCGCGTCCCCCCTGGCATCCCCCCTGGCATCCCCCATGGCATCCCCCTCCCCGGCCATGGCCAGACGCTGGCGCGCTGGCAACTGTTCGCCACCATCGCCGCCAGGCGGGGCGCGGTAGCCATCAAGCTGTTCGAGGCCCATGCCGATGCGCTGGCCATCCTCGCCGAAGTCGCCGGCGCCACGCCGGCTCCCGACTCAAGCTGGGCGATCTGGGCGGCGGAACCGCCCGATGCACGCCTGCGCGTGCAGACCGATGATTCGCCCAGCATCCCGCACATTGCCGGCCTGACCGGCAACGACAGCGGCACCGACAGCGGCACCGACACCTTCACCCCCGCCCGCCTCACCGGCCGCAAGGCCTGGTGTTCAGGCGCCTGGGAGGTCTCGCACGCGCTCGTCACCTGCTGGCTGGATCAGGCGGAGCCCGGTCCGCAGCGGCTGGCTATCGTCGACATGGCCGGGCCCGGCGTCACCGTCACGCGCGAGGGCTGGCACGCCGTGGGCATGGCCGCCACCGATAGCGGCGATGTCCTGTTCGACGATTGCCCCGCGCTGCTGCTCACCGCGCCCGATGCCTACCTGCGCCGCCCCGGCTTCTGGCACGGCGGGGCCGGCATCGCGGCCTGCTGGCATGGTGCGGCGCTGCCGCTCGCCCACGCCGTGCGCGCGGCGCTGAAGAAGCGGGACGATCCCCACGCTGCCGCCCACCTCGCCGCCATCGACGGCGACCTGCACGCCAGCGCCGCGCTGCTGCGCGAGACCGCGCAATGGATCGACGCCCATCCCACCGAAGACGCCTTCGTGCCGGCCATGCGCGCCCGCACCGTGATCGAGGCCGCCGTGCTGCGCGTGATCCAGCACGCCGGCAACACGCTCGGCGCCGGCCCGCTGTGCCGCAACCCGACGCTGGCCGCGCTGTACGCCGACCTGCCCGTGCTGCTGCGCCAGAGCCATGCCGAACGCGACCTCGCCGCGCTGGGTCAACGGCTGGCGCAGGACGATAGCGATATGGGGGCGCTATGACCGCAACCGCCACGGATTTCCACGCCATGTTCGACAACCCCGACCCGTGGGGCTTCGAGTCGCTCTGGTACGAGGCCCGCAAGCGCGACGTGGTGCTCGCCGCGCTGCCTGACGCGCGCTACGGCGCGGCGTTCGAGGCCGGCTGCGCCACCGGCATGCTGACCGATCGCCTCGCCACGCGCTGCGACCACCTGCTGGCCGTCGATCTCGTGCCCCGCGCCGTGGCCTGCGCGCAGGAGCGCGTGGCGCGGCACAGGCACGTGAAGGTGGCCACCGCCAACCTGCCTGCGGAATGGCCGAACGGCCCCGAGGCCGCCTTCGACCTGATCGTGCTCAGCGAGATCGGCTACTTCTTCGCCCCGGATACCTGGCTTGAGACCGCGCAACGCGCGGCCGGCGCGCTGACCGATGCGGGCGTGATCCTGGCCTGCCACTGGCTGCGGCCGTTCGCCGAGCGCACCCAGCCCACGCGGCACGTGCACGCTGCCATCGCGCGGCAGCCGGGGCTGCATCGCCATGTGCGGCATCTGGAGCCGGATTTCCTGCTCGAAGTCTGGTCGCGCGACGCGCGGCCACTCCGCCAGCGGGAGGCGCCATGATCGGCGTGGTCGTGCCTGTTCACAACGAGGAAGACCATCTGGAGGCGTGCCTGCGGGCGCTGACCATGGCCGCCACCCATCCGGCGCTCGGCGGCGAGGCGGTGCGCGTGGTGATTGTGCTCGATGCCTGCGACGACGGCTCGGCCGCCATCGCCCAATGCCACGCGCCGGAGCGCATCACCTGCCTGACGATTGCCGCGCGCAACGTGGGCGAGGCCCGTCGTGCCGGCGCCCAGCACCTGCTGGCCCAGCAGGCGCGCTGGCTGGCCTTTACCGATGCCGACAGCCGCGTAGCGCCGGACTGGCTGGTGGCGCAGCTTGCGCTACGCGCCGATGCGGTCTGCGGACTGGTGACGGTGGAGGACTGGAGCCCCCAGCCGCCGCACGTGGCCGTGCGGTTTGCCGCGCGCTACCGGCGCGAGGAGGGGCACCGGCATGTCCACGGCGCCAACCTCGGGGTCTGCTCGCATGCCTACCGGCGCGCGGGCGGCTTCCTGCCGCACCCGGTCAGCGAGGACGTGGCGTTGATCGAGGCGCTGCAGGCCATCAACGCGCATATCGCCTGGAGCACGCTGCCGCAGGTGACCACCAGCGCGCGCGCCCGTGGCCGGCTGGCCGGCGGCTTTGCCGATCATCTTGCGACGCTTGCCGCGCTGCGCGAGGGCGAAACGCTGTTGCCCTGAGCCGGGCGGATTGATCCGGGCCTTACCACTCGAACTTCTGAATTTCCGCTTCCCCGATCGCGCGGTCCTGCACGACGAGATCGAGGTCATAGGCCCCGAGCAGCGCCAGCAGTTGCCCCGCGCTGATGGTCTCGGGGTTCAGCTCCATATGCGAAATCCGGCTTTGACTGATGTCGAGCCGGGCAGCCGCTTCCGCCTGGGTCAGGCCGGCGACCTTGCGTGCGCCTTGCAGCACTTGTCCAAGCTGATCTGGGTTGGAAATCATGACTCTCAGCATCGCGGTCATCCAGGAAAAGTTAAAAATCTATCAATTCTGACCAATGATTGACAAAACCTCCTAGCGCAACATCATGCGGCTACGCATGCCATAGGTAAGTACCCGCTTCGCGGTTTGTAATGTTGTCAAAATAAAACGCTCGCCCGAGCAGCGCGCCGTGGCAATCCCTACAAACGGAGGGAGGCGGCCCCCTCCGGACGGGCGCCGGCGGCGTGGAACGAAGCTTGCGGCGGTCAGGGAATTCCTATTCGATAACGGAGACACCCCCATGGACCCGATCGAGACCCCCATCGACCGCCTGGACGATCCCGAGCGCGCCCCGGTCACCGGCACGCGCCGGCTGGCCGTGGTCACCGGTGCCTCTACGGGCATTGGCTATCACCTCGCGCAGTGCTGCGCGGACCACGGCATGGACCTGATCATCGCGGCGGACGAGCCGCAGATCGAAGCGGCGGCGCAGACACTGCGCACCGAAGGCACCACCATCGAGGCCATCCAGGCCGATCTCTCCACCCCGGCCGGCGTGGACAAGCTGCTGGCCGCCACGCGCGGGCGGCAGGTGGACGTGCTGTGCGCCAACGCCGGGCGCGGCCTGGGCCGCGCCTTCCTGGACCAGGCATTTGCCGATATCGAGCATGTGGTGGAAACCAACGTCACCGGCACGCTCTACCTGCTCCATCACATCGGCCAGACCATGCGCGAGCGCGCCGAGGGCCGGATCCTGATCACCGGGTCCATCGCCGGCTTCATGCCGGGCACCTATCAGGCGGTCTACAACGCCACCAAGGCCTTCCTGGACTCGTTTTCGTTCGCCTTGCGCCACGAACTGCGCGATACCCGCGTCACGGTGACCTGCCTGATGCCGGGGGCCACGGAGACCGAGTTCTTCGACCGCGCCGACATGCTCGACACGCGCATCGCCCAGGAGAAGAAGGCCGATCCGGCCGAGGTGGCGCGCATCGGCTTCGAGGCCATGATGCGGGGCGAGGGCGACGTGATTACCGGCTGGCAGAACAAGCTGCGCGCGGCCATCGCCATGGTCACGCCGTCCGATGTGCTGGCGGAACAGCACCGCAAGATGGCCGAACCGATGAGCGGCGACGCGGTGCCGAGCGTGGAGAACGAGCCGCGCGCCGTGGAAGAGAAGTAAGAAGGGGAATCAGCGCCGCCGCGCGGCAATGACCAGCGCGATCCCGCCGAGGATGGCCACCGCGCTGACGGCCAGCCGCGCGGTCATCGGCTCGCCCAGCCAGGCGATGCCGCCCAGCGCGGCCAGCACCGGCACGCTCAGTTGCACCGTGGCCGCCGTGGTGGACGCCAGCCCGCGCAGCGCGGCGTACCAGATCACATAGCCGATGCCGGACGTCACGGCGCCCGAGGCCACCGCCAGCACCACCCCGCGCCAGTCGACCGAAAGCTGGGCGACCGCCCCCACGCTCACCACGCTCACCGCCAAGGCTATCGGCACCCCGCGCACGAAGTTGCCGGCGGTGGCGGCCAGCGCGTCCGGCGCGCCCCGGCCCCGCAGCGAATAGACGCCCCAGCCGATGCCGGCGACGGCCATCAGCAGCGTCGCCCCGGGCGGCGGGGCCTGCAAACCCGGCAGCACCAGCCAGACCAGCCCCGCCAGCGCCAGCGCAATGCCGAGCCACTGCACCGCGCGCAGGCGGTCGCCGCGCCGCAGGCCATCGCCGATCATGGTCGCCTGCACGCTGGCGAACAGCACCAGCGCCCCGGTGCCGGCGGCCAGCCGCAGGTAGGCGAACGAAAAGCCGCACGCGTAGACCAGTAGCGCCGCCGCGCCAATCCAGTCGCCCCCCATGCGCGCCCTGCCCCGCGCCCGCAGGTGCAGGATCGCCCCCAGCACAAGGGCGGCCGAAGCCACCCGCACCAGCGTGAACGTGGCCGCGTCGATGCCGGTGCCCTTCAGCGCCGCCCGCGCCAGCAGCGAATTGGCCGCGAAGGCGACCATCGCCAGCGCGGTCAGGGCGGCCGTGGTGGCTGCCGTGGCGGGGGGTGCCGGGAGGGTGGACGGCGGGGTGGACGGCGGGGTGGACGGCGGGCGGGACATCATCGATTTGTCATTTGGGGGAAGGGGGCCGATGAACCATACTGGGCCATGATGCGCCCATGCAGGCGCCCCCCACCAGCCCGATCCAGGAGACCAACATGCTCAGGGACAGCCATGCTTTCAGCGGATTTTCGGTCAACGACCTCGCCATGGCCAAGGACTTCTACGCCAACACGCTCGGCCTCGTGGTCACGGAGGAGCACGGCATGCTCGCGCTCAACCTGGCCGGCGGCAACCACGTGCTGCTCTACCCCAAACCCAACCACGCGCCGGCCACGTTCACGGTGCTGAACTTCCCGGTCGCCAGCGTCGACAAGGCCGTGGACGACCTCTCGCACCACGGCGTGCGCTTTGAAATGTATGACGAACCCGACCTGAAGACCGACGCGCGCGGCATCTGCCGGGGCGAAGGCGGCCCCGTCATCGCGTGGTTCAAGGACCCGGCCGGCAACATCCTCTCGATCCTCGAGGCAGAGTAGCCGGCGCCGCCACAGGTCTCCGGCGTTGCGGGTCGGTGTGCGTGCCAATACACTAGTGCCTCCAACCCACACCCCAACGGCGTGCTGCCTGGCAGGCGCCGTGACGACAGCAACGGTGGAGACACATGACGGTTCGAAGAAAGACGCCCGACGCGCTGCGCAGCGCGCGCTGGTTTGCCCCCGATGACCTGCGCTCCTCGGGCCATCGCTCGCGCATCATGCAGATGGGCTACGCGCCCGACGAGTGGATGGGCAAGCCGCTCATCGCCATCCTGAACACCTGGTCGGACATCAACCCCTGCCACGCCCACTTCCGCCAGCGCGTGGAAGACGTCAAGCGCGGCATCCTGCAGGCCGGCGGCTTCCCGGTGGAGCTGCCCGCCATCTCGCTCTCCGAAAGCTCGGTCAAGCCGACCACCATGCTCTACCGCAACCTGCTCGCCATCGAGGCAGAGGAGCTGATCCGCTCGCATCCGGTGGATGGCGCGGTGCTGATGGGCGGCTGCGACAAGACCACGCCGGGCCTGCTGCTGGGCGCCACCAGCGCCGGCGTGCCCGCCATCTACGTGCCGGCCGGGCCGATGCTGCGCGGCAACTACAAGGGCAACGTGCTCGGCTCCGGCTCGGACGCCTGGAAATACTGGGACGAGCGCCGCGCCGGCAACCTGAGCCAGGCCGAGTGGATCGGCATCGAGGGCGGCATCGCGCGCAGCCACGGCACCTGCATGACGATGGGCACCGCCAGCACCATGACCGCCATCGCCGAGACGCTGGGCATGAGCCTGCCCGGCGCATCGTCGATTCCGGCGGCAGACGCCAACCATATCCGCATGGCCTCCGAGTCGGGCCGGCGCATCGTCGACATGGTCTGGGAAGACCTCACGCCGGCGCGCATCCAGACCCGGGCGGCGTACCTGAACGCCATCGTGGTGGCCATGGCCATGGGCTGCTCCACCAACGCCATCATCCACGTGATTGCCATGGCGCGCCGCGCCGGGCATGACATCGGGCTGGACGACTTCGACGCCGCCAGCCGGCACGTGCCAGTTATCGCCAACATCCGGCCCAGCGGCGACAAGTACCTGATGGAAGACTTCTACTACGCGGGCGGGCTGCCGGCGCTGATGAGCCGCATCCGGGACAAGCTCGACCTGACCGCGCTGACCGTGACCGGCCGTACGCTGGGCGAGAACATCGCCGGGGCCGAAGTCCACAATGACGATGTGATCCGTACGACGGAGAACGCGCTGTACCGGGAAGGCGCGCTGGCCGTGCTGCGCGGCAATATCGCGCCGGACGGCTGCGTGATCAAGCCGAGCGCCTGCGACCCGCGCTACTTCCGCCATACCGGGCCGGCGCTGGTGTTCGACGATTACCCGTCGATGAAGGCTGCCGTGGAGGACGAGAGCCTCGACGTGACCGCCGACCACATCCTGATCCTGCGCAACGCCGGCCCGCAGGGCGGCCCCGGCATGCCGGAATGGGGCATGCTGCCGATCCCGAAGAAGCTGGTGAAGCAGGGTGTGCGCGACATGCTGCGCATGTCCGACGCACGCATGAGCGGCACCAGCTATGGCGCCTGCATCCTCCATGTGTCGCCCGAGGCGTACATCGGCGGGCCCTTCGCGCTGGTGCGCACCGGCGACCTGATCTCGGTGGACATCGACCGGCGCAGCATCCACCTGGAGGTATCCGACGAAGAACTGGCGCGCCGCCGCGCCGCCTGGACCCCGCCGCCGCCCCGCTATGCGCGCGGCTACGGCTTCATGTTCTCGCAGCACATCCGCCAGGCCAACGACGGCTGCGACTTCGACTTCCTGCAGACCGACTTCGGCGACCCCGTGGGTGAGCCGAGCATCTACTGACCGCAAGCCTTCCGCAAGCATCCTCCCCGATAATGACGGGCGCGCCGCCCCCGGCCGCGCCCCGCCCTTCTTCCCAGATCTCTCCCAGACAGGACCAATTCCGCATGAAACCCCGCCTCCTGCAGCACGGCCGCCTGCCCGAACACACCGAAGCCCGCCTGGCCGAATCTTTCGACGTGCACCCGCTCTGGGCCGAGACCGACCCCGCCGGCTACCTGGCCGCCCACGGCGCCGAGTTCGTGGCGATGACCACCCGGGCCGCCACCGGCGTGGACGGCAAGATGCTGGCCGCGCTGCCGAACCTGCGCGTGATTTCCAGCTTCGGCGTGGGGCTCGACAAGCTCGACCTGGACACCGCCCGCGCGCGCGGCATCGCGGTGGGCTACACGCCGGACGTGCTCAATGACTGCGTGGCCGACACGGCGTTCGCCCTGCTGATGGACGCGGCGCGCCAGGTCAGCGCGGCAGACCGCTACGTGCGGCGCGGCGCGTGGCCCAAGGCTCCGTACCCGCTGACCACGCGCGTCAGCGGCAAGCGGCTGGGCATCGTCGGCATGGGGCGTATCGGGCGCGTGATCGCGCAGCGCTCGTCGGGCTTCGACATGGAAGTGCGCTACTTCGGCCGCAAGCCGCAGGACGGCGTGGCCTATGGCTTCGAGCCGTCCGTGGAGGCGCTGGCGCGCTGGGCGGACTTCCTGGTCGTGGCCACCTCGGGCGGGCCCGAGACACGCCACCTGATCTCCGCCGGCGTGCTGGAAGCGCTCGGGCCGCAGGGCTACCTGATCAATATCGCGCGCGGCACCGTGGTGGACGAGGCCGCGCTGGTCGACGCCCTGACCCACAAGCGCATCGCCGGCGCCGGGCTGGACGTCTACGAGAACGAACCGCACGTGCCCGAGGCGCTGTTCGGCCTGGACAACGTGGTCCTGCTGCCCCACGTGGCCAGCGGCACGCACGAGACGCGCGCAGCCATGGCCGGCCTCGTGTTCGAGAACCTGGAGAGCTTCTTCGCCTCCGGCGCGGTGGTGAAATCGGCGCTCTGATCCGCCGATCGCCCCCTTGGTCGCCCCGTTACCACGTGTAGCCGGGGCGACACAGACGCGAAACACTGGCGGGGCACCCCCGGGACTACACTGGGCATTCCAGCTTTTTACGGAGCGTGCGATGCCCGACTCTCCTGCCTCGCCACCATCGACAGCATCGATCCCCCGCCGGCGCCACCTGCTGGCGCTGGGCCTGGGCAGCGCCGGCCTGACCGCGCTGGCCCGCGTGGCACCCGCCGCCGAACCCCGGCCGGCCACCGCCGCCACGCTCCCCCTGACCGCCCAGACCACCGAGGGCCCGTATTACTTCGATGCGGGCAAGATCCGGCAGGACATCACCGAAGGCCAGCCCGGCGTGCCGCTCGAGGTGCGCTTCACCGTGGTGGACGTGCAGGGCCGCCCGCTCGCCGGCCAGCGCGTGGATCTCTGGCACTGCAACGCCGCCGGCGTGTACTCGGGCTATGACGGCCAGCGCGACGACAAGGGCCAGCGCATTGCCACGCGCGGCCAGACCTTCCTGCGCGGCAGCCAGCCAGTGGGCGCCGATGGCGTGGCGATGTTCCGCACGATCTATCCCGGCTGGTACGCCGGGCGCGCCACCCATCTGCATATGAAGGTGCTCGACCCGGCCGGCCGGGCGCACCTGACCACGCAGTGCTTCCTGCCCGATGCGCTCAACGAGTATCTGTATAGCCAGCTCCCTGCCTACCGGCGCCGGCAGGTGCGCGGCACGCTGAACAGCAACGACGGCATCGCGCTGATGGCCGGCGAGACCGTGCTCGGCGCCGTGCGCGAGGCGCACGACCGCTACGTGGCCACGCTGACGCTGGTGGTGGACCCCGCCGGCACCGCCCCGCGCGAGGGGTTTTCCGATCATCCGCCGCCGGACCGTCCGCCGCTGTCCCGCGATGGCCGCCGCCCGCCCCCTCCCCCCGGCCAGGGCGAGCAGGCCGCCCCGGAGGCAGGCAGCGCCCGCGCCGCCGCGCTTATCCCCGGCGTGCGGCTGTAGGCCCCCTGGCCTCCGGCCGCCATCCACCATCCGGCCAAGGTCTCCATCAATGCCCGCCATGGAAAAAATGCAAAATCCACGGCAATGACCAGACATGACCCGTAATTGTTAGTTATGCTCCCCAGGGGCGGGCCGATGGCCTGCCGATCAACCGGGCGTTGACGATCCGGTACATCATGGGGAGCGGCGCATCCTTGGGAGCGCCGCGTTCGGCGCGGTTCTCCAGGAGGGGATGTTCTCCGATGCAGCGCAGCTGGTTTCTCGCGTTGACGATTGCCCTGGCGACCCTGGCTACGCTGTTCCCGGTGGGAATCGGCGTGTTCATGGCGCAGCTGGAGGCCAATCGGCGCGAAGCCGACCAACTCGCGGTGTTCGCCGACGCGGCGCTGCGGCGCGGCGAAGCGGTCATGAGCCAGGCCATCAGCGCCATCCAGGACATGGAGCAGCTCCGCGACGAGCCCTGCTCCCCGTCGAATCTCGTCGAACTCCGGCGCATCACCTACAGCTATCGCTTCCTCCAGGACGCCGGCGTCTATGGCCGCGGCCGCCGCCTGTGCTCGGCGCTGCTGGGCCCGGTGCAGGCGCGCACCCTGCCGCTGCCGCCGCCCGACTGGCGCACGCCCGATGGCTACGACTTCTGGTTCGACCTCGCCAACCCGTTCAGCGCGCCGCGTCGGACCATCCTGATGGGCCGCAACGGCAACCATGTGTCGATCGATCCGCAGGTTTTCGTCGATGTGGTGGACCGCGACACGCGCATGCTCGCCGTGGTGCATACCGATGCCGGCCGCATCTTCGCCACCACGCAGGGCGCCAACCTCGCCCGGCTGCAGCGCGCCTACGCCGACCATGCCTACGGCACCGGCGGCGCCGCCGAGCATGAGGACGACGCCGCCGTAGTGCTGCGCAAGTCACGCACGATGCCGTTCGCGGTGGTGGTGCTGGCCCCGCGCGCGGCACTGCTGACCAACTGGAAGGCGCTGCTGGTGGGCGGGCTGATCGTCGGGCTGGCCGCCGGGGTGCCATTCGGCATCCTGGTCTGGCGGCGCGCCACGCGGCGCTTCAGCCTGGAGGGCGAGTTGCGCGGCGCGGTGCGGCGCCACGAGATGGCGGTGCACTACCAGCCCATCGTCGCGCTCTCGGACAACCACTGCGTGGGCGTGGAGGCGCTCGTGCGCTGGCGCCGTAACGGCCGGCTGGTGCGTCCCAACCTGTTTATCCCGATGGCCGAGAACGCCGGGCTGATCCAGCAGATCACCGATCAGGTGCTGGACATCGTGCTGACCGAGCTGGGCACGCTGCTGCGGCGGCATCCGTCGTTCTATGTCTCGATCAACGTGGGCGCGGAGGACCTGAAGAGCCGGCGCTTCCTGAGCGTGCTCGACGCGAGGCTGCGGGACACCGGCATCGCGCCGGCGCAGATCCGCATCGAGGCCACCGAGCGCGGCTTCCTGGAGCCGGACGTGGCGCGCGACACCATCCAGGCCTTCCGGGACGCCGGCCATCCGGTCTATATCGACGACTTCGGCACGGGGTACTCGAGCCTCTCCTACCTGGAGAGCTTCAAGGTGGATGCGCTCAAGATCGACAAGTCGTTCGTCGATACGATGGGACAGGAGGCGGCCACCAGCACCGTGGCGCCGCATATCATCGCCATGGCGCGCTCGCTCGGGCTGGAGGTGGTGGCCGAAGGCATCGAGGACAGCGCCCAGGCCGACTACCTGCGCGAGCAGGGCGTGGACTACGGGCAGGGCTGGCTGTTCGGGCGGCCCGTGCCGGCCGTGGAGCTGGCCCAGTTCCTGAGCAAGAACGCCGCGCCGGCGGCACCGGCGCCGGCCTGACGCAAACCCCAAGATCGATAAAAAAAGGAGGCCCGATGTCCCTGTCCACCCTGTTCCTGACCGCTGCCGGCGTTGGCCTGGCGGTGGCCGCCCCGGTCGGCCCGATGGGCATGCTCTGCATTCGCCGCACGCTGGCCGAGGGGCCTCGCGCCGGGCTGGCGATCGGGCTTGGCATTGCCTGCGGGGATGCGGTCTACGGGATGGTGGCGGCGCTCGGGTTGGTCGGCATCTCGCAGTTCATGCTGGCCTATGACAAGCCGCTCCACCTGGCGGCCGGGCTGTTTTTGGTCTACCTGGGCCTGCGCACGTTCTTCCACACGCCGACCGAGACCGTGGCCACGCTGCGCGGCAACGGCTCGAGGCGCCGGGCCTTCGCCAGCGCCCTGCTGCTGACGCTGACCAACCCGCAGACCATCATCATGTTCGCCGCGCTGTTCGCCACACTGGCGCCGCGCGGGCCGTTCTCGACCCCCATCGCCCTGACCACGGTGCTGGGGGTGTTCTGCGGATCGATTGCCTGGTGGTGCGTGCTGGTGGCGATGGTCACCGGCGCCCGCCACGCGCTGGGCCAGCGCGTGCGGCAGTGGATCGACCGCGTCACCGGCCTCGCGCTGGCCGCGTTCGGCGTGGCGGAGATCCGGCGGTCGATCTAGGCGCGTTGGGCGCTTACTCCGCCTTGGCCCCCGAGTCCTTGGCCACCTTGGTCCACTTGACGGTCTCGGTCTTGATGAAGCCGGCGAGCTGCGGCGGCGTCATGTCGCCGGCGGTCACGCCCTGTTCCTCGAAGCGCTTCTGCACGTCCGGCTGCTTCAGCACCTTGGCCAGCTCGGCGCTCATGCGCTGGCGCACGGCCTCGGGCGTGCCGTGCGGCGCCATCAGCGCGTACCACGTGGTCACTTCGTAGCCCGGCACGCCGCTTTCCGCCACGGTCGGCACGCCCGGATAGGCCGCCGAGCGCTTGGCCGTGGTCACCGCCAGCGCCTTCACCTTGCCGCTCTTCACATGCGGATTGGCCGACGGACTGGTCTCGATGGCCATCTGGATCTGGCCGGCGATCAGGTCCGTCATCATCGGCGCGCCGCCCTTGTACGGCACGTGGGCGATGTCGGTGCCGGTGGCCGCGCGGAACAGCTCGCCCGAGAGGTGCTCGGTGCTGCCGATGCCCGCCGAGCCGTAGTTCACCTTGCCCGGATGCGCCTTGATATAGGCGATCAGCTCCTGCACGGTCTTGGCCGGAATCGACGGATTGACCAGCAGCACGTTCGGCGTCAGCGCCACCATGCCGATCGGTTCCAGGTCTTTCTGGAAGTCGTACGGCAGGGTCTTGTAGATGCCCGGCGCCATGGTGTGGGCGACGGTGGCCAGCAGGAAGGTGTAGCCGTCCGGATTGGCGCGCGCCACGATGGACCCGCCAATGGTGCCGCCCGCGCCGGGGCGGTTGTCCACCACCATCGGCTGGCCCAGCGCCTCGCCCAGTTTCTGGCCCACGGCCCGGCCGATGATGTCGGTGGTGCCGCCCGAGGCGAAAGGCACGACCAGCGTGATCGGCTTGGACGGCCAGCTATCGGCGGCGAAGGTGGGGATGGCAGGGAGGGCGGCAAGGGTGGCGGCGGCGCCAAGGCAGGCCTTGAGCACGGCACGGCGCGGCATGCGGATGGTCATGCGGGTCTCCGGGGGATTTTCTGGATATGTAATCCCCCCACTGTACTGAGACGTCCGCGTCACAACCAGCCCCACGCCGGCGGGAGGTCTTCAGGATTTGTGAAGGGTCGCCCCGGGCCAGCGGCCCGCCGTTACCAGCCCGCGCGCCACGCTGTCCAGCACGCTGCGGGCGGCCAGGCCGGCCGGGGACAGTTCGTCGTCGGACAGGCTGACCAGCAGGTTGGGCCGGCGCACGCCCGCATCGGCAATCTCGATCAGCACCAGCGGCTCGCCCAGATGCCGCGCCACGGCCGCGCCGGGCTGGATGGTCGCCCCGAGGCCGGCGCGCACCGCATCCATCAGCACGGCCAGTCCGTCGATCTCCGCCACCACGTTGAGAGAGCGCTCACTACGCGCGAAGGCCGCGTTCAGCACCGCGCGCAGGCCGTGCGCGTTGCTGGGCAGGATCAGCGGCAGGCCGTCGAGTGCCTCCAGATGCACCGGATCGGTGGTCGGCAGGCCCGGCTGGTCCGGCCGGGCGATCACGAACAGCCGTTCCTCCAGCAGCGGCACCACGCTCCAGCGCTGGCCGGGTTCGAGCTGGAACAGCACGGCGAGGTCAAGCTGGCGCGCGCCGATCATCGTGGCGAGGTTGCCCGAGAGGCTCTCCACCAGATGCAGGCGGATGTCCGGGTAGCGCTCGCGCATGGCCAGCATGAACGGCGGGCCCATGACGGAGAGTGTGCTCGGCGCCATGCCCACGCTGACATGGCCCGAGAGGCGCGCGGTGCGCGCGGCGCGGGCGGCGTCATCGGCATGGCGCAGCGCGAGTTGGGCCTGGCGCCAGAAGGCGAGCCCGGCGTCGGTCGGCACCACGCCGGTGGAGGTGCGCTGGAGCAGCCGCGTGGACAGTTCGCTCTCGAGCCGGCTGATCTGCTGGCTCAGCGCGGACGTGACCACGCCCAGCCGCTGGGCCGCCTGGCCCATGCTGCCCAACTCCACCACATGCACGAAGTAGCGCAATTGGCGCAATTCCATCGTCTTCATCCCAGATCTGTCACGCGGAGCCGGTATTGTGCCTGTGCCGGGCCGCCTGGACGGACAAAGCGGGCCAGGATCACCAAACTTCACAGAAGTCATCCATACGCTGGTTGACCGAGCGTCCATACTGGATAAGCATGTAGGCAACCCCTGCGCAGGACCCACCTTCCACCCAAGGTATCCACCGGAGCTTTCCACCATGAACAGCCTTCCACCGACGCTGTGGTCTTTCCCCGCTTTTTCGTTCCAGGGCGCCTACGCGCTGGACGACAAGATGATCGAGAACTGGCGCAAGATGATGGGCCTGAACGCCGATTTCGCGAAATCCTGGATGGATGAAGCCCAGTTCGACTGGGCCTCCTGCTTCATGCCGCAAGACCCCGAGGAACTGTACGCGCGGCAGTGGACCAACCAGATGCCCTTCTTCTCGATCCCGATGCACTACGCCACCGCCATGCTGGAGCAAGGCGCGGCCATGCAGCGCGCCTGGCTCGACAACTGGGGCCGCATGTTCGGCATGTTCGGTATGCCGACGCTGCTGCCCGCGATGCCGGTGATGCCCGACATCGCCGCCGTGGCGACATCCGAAGGGGACATCGTCGACGTACCGGCCGTCGCCGTGCGCGAGACCCCGCGCAAGGGCAAAAGTGTCTGAAAACCGTCACTGAAGCCGACAGGTTCCCCGGGCTTTACACGGTATTTTCTGCAACGCACGGCCCTGATGCGACGTTTGCATCACAAATTGATCGGCGCGATTGATGCGTCTACTGTTTAGTCAGTATGCTGATCAAGACACAAAGCGCCACCTGCCCGATGGCTTATAAAGCTGTTGAGGGCGCAGTCGAGGCAGGTATCTGAATCGCGCCCCATCCCGCGAGGCCCTTATGAGCAAGACCCTTATCTCCAGCATGTTCGTCGCCGCCGCTGCCATCGTCGCGATGCCGCTGGCCCACGCCCAGCAAAAGCCCGTGGACCCGTACACGCAAGGTGCCAAGGTCGGCAAGCCCGACCCGTACACCGACGGTGCCAAGTCCGGCAAGTTCGATCCGTACACGGATGGCGCGAAGTCGTCGACCAAGACCGACCTGGCGCCGAGCAAGCCGGACCCGTACACCTCGGGCGCCAAGAGCGGCAAGCCCGACCCGTACCTGGACGGCGCCAAGACCGGCAAGCCCGATCCGTACACGGACGGCGCCAAGAAGTAAGGCCAACCGTCAGGCGGCAAGCCAGCCGCCCGTGACATCCGGCGCCTGATACCCGGAATGCCCGGCACGCCCGCAAGGACGTGCCGGGCTATTTTTTTATCCTCCATCGTGCGGTGGATTTGCTCATCGCGGGCAGGCCCTTCAGAATAGCGCTTCGTCCGGCTCGCCCCCGCCGGCGAGGAATCCATCTTGACTAGCCGCGCCCCTGCCGTCAAAGCCGACCCACCGGTCGCCTTTGGTCCGTTTACGCTGCATATCGCGCAGCGCCTTTTGCTGGAGTCCGGCCGCCCCGTGCGGTTGGGTGCGCGTGCGCGCAGCATCCTCGCCGCGCTGGTCGAACGTGCCGGCGAGGTAGTGGGCAAGGCCGCGCTGATCGCCTATGCCTGGCCCGACGGCGATGCCGAGGAAGCCACGCTGCGCGTGCACATGGGTGCGCTGCGCAAGGTGCTCGGCGATGGCCAGGGCGGCACGCGCTACATCGCCAGCGTGGCCGGACGCGGCTACTGCTTCGTCGCGCCGGTGGCACGCGCCACCGCCGAAGGTGCGCCCGGCGCACTCCCGGCAGCCCCCGCCCATGACGCCCACCTCCCCGCCCGCGTGACCCGCGTCATCGGCCGGGAAACCCTGATCGCCGCGCTCGCCCAGAGCCTGCCGCAGCGGCGCCTGCTCACGCTGTGCGGCGCGGGCGGCATGGGCAAGACCACCATCGCGCTGGCCATGGCCGAACGGCTGCTGCCGGACTATGCGGACGGCGTGCGCTTCGTGGACCTTGGCCGCGTGGCCGACCCGGGACTGGTGGACGCCGCGCTGGCCGCCACGCTCGGCATGACGGCCGGCCCCACCGCGCGCGCGGCGCTGGTGGATGCGCTGCGGCACCGGCGCATGCTGATCGTGCTGGACAGTTGCGAGCACGTGATCGACGCCGTGGCCCTGCTGGTGCTGGCGCTACTGCAGGGGGCGCCGGACGTCCACCTGCTCGTCACCAGCCGCGAGCCGCTGCAATGCGAGGGCGAATGGGTCCAACGCGTGCCGCCGCTCGCCCTGCCCTCCCCGCGCAACGAAATCAGCGCCGACGAGGCGATGCGCTACCCGGCCGTGCAGCTATTCGTCGAGCGCGCCATCCACAGCGCCGACACCTTCCAGCTGCCGGACGCCGACGCGCCCGGCGTGGTCATGCTCTGCGCCAGCCTCGACGGCATGCCGCTGGCCATCGAACTGGCCGCCGCGCACGTGGAGACCTTCGGCGTCGCCCATCTGCGCCGGCTGCTGGACGACCGCTTCCAGATGTCGGCGTACAACAGCGACATCGTGCAGCCGCGCCACCGCACCCTGCGCGCGCTGCTGGACTGGAGCTACGACGTGCTGCCCGCCACCGAGCGCGTCGTGCTGACGCGGCTGGCCGTGTTCACCGGCGAATTCACGCTGGCCTGGGCGCGCGCGGTACTGGTGGACGCCGAGGTCAGCCGGGGCGATGTGGACACCGGCATCGCGTCGATGGTCGCCAAGTCGCTGGTCAGCGTGGATGCCAGCGAAGGCGTGGTGCGCTACCGGCTGCTCGCCACCACGCGCGCCTATGCGCTGGAACGGCTGGCCCGGGACGGCGCGCTCCATGAGCTGCAGGCCCGCCACGCGCTGCACTGGCGCGATGCGCTGCGCGCGACCTGGACCGACGAGCCCACGCTGACGCAGGCCGAATGGGCCGCGCGCTACGGCAACGCCATCGACGACGTGCGGGCCGCCATCGGCTGGGCGCTCTCCCCGGACGGCGACGCCGCCCTGGGCGCCACGCTGATCATCGCCGCGCTGCCGCTGGGCTACTTCCTCTCCCGTCTCGACGAATTCTGCGGCTACGCGGCGCGCGCGCTGGCGCTGGCCGACGAGGGCGCCGCCCCACTCGACCCCACGCTGACCACGCGGCTGCGCGTGGCGCTGGGCACGCTGATCTATCACACGCGCGGCGTGGCCGCCGGCGCCGAAGACGCCTACCAGCGCGCGCTGCGCGACGCCACCGCGCTGGCGCAGCCAGGGGCGCAATCGGGCCCGCAACAGCAGGCGCTGGCCGGCATCGGCATGATCGCGCTGGCTTCTGGCGACTACGCCGCCGGGCGGCGCCACGCCGAGACCATGTGCGCACTGGCCGATCAGGACGGCGATGCGATGGCCCGCGTGTGGGCCGAACACACGCTGGCGCTGGCCCACCACTATCTGGGCGACCACGCCACGGCGCGGCATCTCGCGCGGCACGTGCGCACCCATCCGAGCCCGCTGGTGCGGCCCGTGGACAACCTCACCGCGCTGGTGGACCGCCGCGTCTGCATGCGCATCGTCGAGGCGCGCACGCTGTGGATCGAGGGCTACGCGGACAGCGCCGCGTCGCTGGTCGCCCAGTGCGTGGAAGACGCGCTGACCGACATGCCGCTGGCACTGGCGCAGGCGCTGGCATTCGCGGCCTGCCCGATCGCGCTGTGGCGCGGCGACGAGACCGCACTGGCCGACTACGCCAACCGGCTGCGCGAGCACTCGTTGCAGCACGCGCTGGTGGCGTGGCACGGCTGGGTGGAGATGCTCGACGGCGCGCTCGCGCTGCGCGACGATGCGCCGGGTGCCGTCGACACCGACGCGCACCATCGCCTGCAAGCCCGGATCACGCACACCGGCGGCAAGCAGGCCGATCTCTACGCCACCTTCGGCGCCCGCTTCGTGACGCCGCTGGCCATCACGCGCGCGACGGCGGGCAAGTCCGGCTGGTGCATGGCCGAAGTGCGGCGCGTGGCCGCCGAGGCGCACCCGCATCGGCACACGCACGCGGGCCGGCTGGCCGCCGCATCGGCGTTCGAGGACGCGTTGGACGTGGCCCACGCCCAAGGCGCACGCGCCTGGGCGCTGCGCGCCGCCACCAGCCTCGCCCGGGTGCGCCATGAACTGGGCGATGCTGACGACAGCACGCGCGCGGCTGAGTTGCTCGCGTCGATCTGCGCACGCATGCCCGAAGGACACGCCACGCGCGACTACCGGACCGCGCAGGCTGCGCTGGCGGATTGCGCCGCGATGCCGGCCATCGCACCCGAAGCCGACGCGGCGACCACGCAGGCACGCGCATGATCATGGCGAATACGGACCCTGACAGCGCGGCCGGGCGCGCGTACCGCTTTGGCGCCTTCCTGCTACGGCCGGCACGGCGCGAGCTGCTGGCGGACGGCGTGCCGGTGACGCTGGGCAGCCGCGCCTTCGACCTCCTCGCCGCGCTGGTCGAGCACGCCGGGCAGGTCGTTTCCCGCGATGCGCTGACCGCGGTGGCGTGGCCGCGCATGGTCGTGGAGGACAGCAGCCTGCGCGTGCAGATCGCCCATTTGCGGCGCGTGCTGGGCCCGGAAGGGCCGGGCATCGTCACGGTGCCGGGTCAGGGCTATCGCTTCGACGGCGTGGTGCAGGTCGTGGACGAGGGGGCCGCGCCAGCGGCGCAGGTCATACCGGCCGCGCGCGTGCTGCCGCGCCGCCTCACCGCCATCATCGGGCGCGATGCCGAGGTGGCCCGCGTGCAGGCGGCGGTCCAGCCGGGGCGAGTTGTCACCCTGGTCGGCATCGGCGGCATCGGCAAGACCACCGTGGCGCTGGCCGCCACCGAGCGGCTGGCGGGGGACTATGCCGATGGGATCTGCTTCCTGGACCTCGGCACGCTGCCCGACCCCGTACAGGGTCTCGCCGCCGCGTTCGGCGCGGCGCGGATGGACGCGCTCGGCCACGCCATGGCCGGCCATCGGCTGCTGGTGGTGCTGGACGGCTGCGACTACGCACCGGAAGCCGTGGCCGCCCTGCTCGCGCAACTGGCGCAGGCGCCCGGCGTGGCGGTACTGGCCACGAGCCGCCACCCGCTCGGCGCCGCCGCCGAACACCGCCTGCGGCTGCCGCCGCTGGACCTGCCTCCTGAGGGAGAGATCGAGATCGACGCGCCCCGGGCGCTGACCTTCGGCGCGGTGCAGCTATTCGCCTCCCGCGCGCAGGCCAGCGGGGCCGGCTACACGCTGACCGACCGCGACGCCCCGGTCGTAGCCGCGCTCTGCCGGCGACTCGACGGCCTGCCGCTGGCCATCGAACTGGCCGCCGGCTGCGTCGACGCGTTCGGCGTGCTCGGCCTGCTCGACCAGGCCGACGATCGATTCAACCTGCTCGAAGCCCGCCGCCGCAGCCCGCAGGAACGCCAGCGCTCGCTGCGGGCGTCGCTGGATTGGAGTTACACCCGGCTGTCCGCCCCAGCGCAGACCGCGCTGCAACGGCTGTCGGTGCTCGACGGGACGTTCACGCTGGCGTCCGCCACGGCAGCCATCGGCGCGGATGGCATCGACAACGCGGCAGCAGCGGACCTGCTGGAAGCGCTGGTGGCGCAGTCGCTCGTATCGCCGGAAGCCACCGATGACGGCCCGCGCTTCCGCCTATCCGCCATGGTCCGCGCCTACGCGCGCGAGCGGCTGCGGGCCGTTACTTCGCCTCGATAGACTGGTAGGTGGAGACGTAGGTCGCGTCCGCGTAGACCCACGAGCGTATGAGGTTGATGCGCATGTCTTCGACATAAGACATGGTGTACCGGCGGCTGGTTTCGGCGCCCTCGGTCTCCGTGCAGATCATGTCGATGGCCATGCCGGTTAGCGTGGGCAGGATCTGGCTTGCCGCGTAGCGCCCGCCGGTCCGGCAAACCACCTTCGCCAGCTTCGGCGCGCCCGACACCTCCCCGCGCCACGACGATACGGAGAACGTCATCCGGGCATCGGGCTTCACGGTGGCGGGACGCTGCGCCGGCTCGTTCAGCATGACGTACTGGGGCGGCTCCATGGCTTTGGCGCCGTGCGTGTATTCCTGCTGTTTCATCGTCCACGGGAAGGTGTCCCCGAGGTAGAAGTTGCCGTAATAGGGGACGTCTTCCGTCGTGCTCGCCTGCTGGAAACACTGGAGGATCGGCGCCTTGACCACGGAACACACCGACTTGATTTCGACAAAATCCGATCGTTCGCGGGTCTTGATCGAGAGAAACGAATGCGTCTCCAACTGCTTGAATGGCAGCTTGCCGCCGAGCGAGGTCAGTTGCTTGCGGAAAGCGGGAGGCATGGCGGAGAGGACGAAGTCCGCGTCGAGGACATCCTGGCTGCTCTTGAAAGGCGCGGGCAGCACAGCAGTCTTTGGGCGTTCGGCGCGCGCCCGCCCACCCAGCAGGAGGAGGACGAGATCATCGCGATCCGCTTCGTCGATCTGGTCGACCGCGACGCGTACGACGGCTTCGACAAAGCACGCCGCGTCCTCGTCGGAAAAGTCCTTCTGACCCAGATCGATCAGCTTCTGGGCGCCGCCAGGCATCTTGGCGGCAACCTCAAGTGTCTTGGCACCGAACGTGCGTTCCAGCGCCGCCGTGCGCTCGACTGTCAATCGCGTGTGGGGAACGCTTCTGGCTTCGGCCTGAAGGCCCAGGTAGAACACACGGTAGGCTGCATCCAGGTCGATCGGCGCCGCCTCGTCAATTGGCGCGTTGCGGCGGCACAGCAATGGCATGCCGCTCCGCAAATAGGACATCCGGTTCTGGCTGTCGAGGCGCATCAGGTTCCGCGTCATCTCGCAGTGGCGGCATCCCTCGCTGGCAACCCGGTTCAACCGCGACTGCAATTCCTCGTCAGTAAGCCCCTTCCTGATCTCCGCATCATCCTCCGCAGCCTCCAGCCATTTCCGGACCGCCGGATTGCCCGCCAACTGGCGATCCGCGCCTTCGCGGCTCAGGGCGGAATCGGTCATCGGGTGGCTGCCGGCGCCGGGCGCCGCGGCATCTTCCGCCGCGCCTGCCGTGTGCATGGCAAGGAAAGTCCAGACTGCAACAAACAGCAACTGCAGGGCACGTCGTGTGAGCGTCATGATGGGAGGGAAGGTGCGGCGACTCGCCGAATTGGAGCGAGACCGTAGCACCGACGCCCCATCATGTCGCGGATGGCGAAGGAGGGTGTGTTGCGACCCGCCAACGCAGGACGCAGCGCCTGCTTTAGCAGGCTAGGTGAGCGCTGACTATCGGCGGGGCATGACCCCTCACCCCAACGTTCGCCTCGCCGCAGCCTGGATCGCTTGCACGGCCGCCGCGGTCATGACGCCCATCGCCAATACGCCCAGCGCGCCGAGGGCCACGGCGAGGAAGCGGCCCAGGGGGGTGGTCGGGACGACGTCGCCGAAGCCGATCGTCAGCGACGTAATCGCACAGAAATACAAGGTGCCGCCGAGCGACGCTGGCGACCGGCTGCCCGCGTCGACCGGGCCGCCGACGTAGTACATCGCCAGCGACAGCAGGACGAACAGCACGCTGAGGAAAATCAGGATCGAGCGCAATTGCCACAGCACGGCGGTGAATTCGGCAATGGCGTGGCGGGGGCGGATGGGTAGCTGCCCGGATTCGTTGCGGATGGTGGCCATAAGCGGTGGACTCCCTGGCAAGGTGCGGCGAAGGCCGCGCTAGTCCATGTTAGGTCCCGGATCAGCCCGCCGTGCGCTTCAGTCGCGTCGTGACCGAAAAGGTTTCCGCCGGATGGATGGTCACGGACACCTCGAAGGTGTCGCCGGCCTCGTCGATATAGCGGCGCACGATCTTCAGCACCGCCGCCCCCGGCTCCAGCCCCAGCGCGCGGCCGATGCGCGGGTCCGCCAGCGTGGTGGCGCGCACGTCCTGCTCGATCTCGGCAATCGGCCGCCCATGGCGCGACTCGATCAGGGCGCTGACCAGCACGTCGGGCGTGTCGCGCACGATCGGGCCGATGTCCGCGTAGGCGCTATCTATATAGATATCGGTCCAGGCCATGGGCGCGGCGCTGGCACCGTCGTCCAGCCGCACGCTGGAGATGCGCAGCCAGCGGGTGTCCGGCGCGCCGCCCAGGTCGGCCGCCACTTCTGGCGGCGCCGCCACGGTCTCCACCGACTGCACCACGCGCCGGTGCGCCTCGCCGAACTGCATGAGGTCTTCCACCGAGGCCAGCGTCGGTTTGAACACGGCCCGGGGCCGCGCGGCCTCCACGCGGGTGCCCACGTTCTTGCGGCGCGACACCAGCCCCATGTCCTGCAGGGACTGCAGCACCGCCCGGATGGTGTAGCGGCTGGCCTGGAACTGTTCGCACAGCGCGAATTCGGTCGGCAGCAGCGTGCCCACGGGGAATTGGCCCGTGGTGATGCCATCCAGCAGTTCGCGGGTGATCTCCGCTGCGTTTGTTTTACTCATAAAGGCCCGTTACATCACTGGATTGGCGCGGTGCGGCATGGCTGACGGCACACGGGTTGACGCCCCGGGTTTACGTCTATTTCGCAAATATGTTCGAACATATTTAATAGTCGATATGTTCGAACATATCCGAGATCCCATCAGCATGCCACAAGGTCGCACCATGCCCAACATTTCGATTCCCGCCGCCAGTACCGTTGTCGACTCCGCGCTGTTCCGCGACGCCTTCGGCACGGCGGCCATGCGCGAGATCTTCTCCGATGGCGCGCTGGTCCAGCGCTACATCGACGTCGAGATCGCCCTCGCCCGGGCCGAAGCCCGCGTCGGCGTGATTCCGGCCGATGCCGCCGAGACCATCGCCAGCGCCTCGCGCCTCGATCGCATCGACTTCGACCACATGCGCGAGGAAACCGACATTGTCGGCTATCCGATCCTCCCGCTGGTGCACCAGCTCGTGGAAATGTGCGGCGATGCCGGCCGGTACGTCCACTGGGGCGCCACCACGCAGGACATCATGGACACCGCCGTGGCCCTCCAGGTGCGCGACGCGCTGGACAGCATCGACGCCGATATCCGCACCCTGCGCGGCATCCTGGCCGACCTGGCTGCCCGGCACCGCGACACCCCGATGGCCGGCCGCACCCACTTGCAGCAGGCCCTGCCGGTGACCTTCGGCTACAAGGTGGCGATCTGGCTGGCGATGTTCGACCGCCACCAGCAGCGCCTGGCCGAGCTGCGTCCGCGCGTGGCCATGGTGGAGTTCGCCGGGGCCGCCGGCACGCTGGCGTCGCTGGGCGACAAGGGCTTCGCCGTGCAGCAGGCACTGGCCGAGGAACTGGGCCTGGGTGTGCCTGCCACCACCTGGCACGTGGCGCGCGACGGCTTTGCCGAGGCAGTGAACCTGCTGGCGCTGGTCACCGGCTCGCTGGGCAAGATTGCGCTCGACATCATGATCATGGCGTCCACCGAGTTCGCCGAGGTCTACGAGCCCTTCGTCAAGGGGCGCGGCGCCAGCAGCACCATGCCGCAGAAGCGCAACCCGATTTCGAGCGAACTGATGCTCGCCGCCTCGAAGGCAGTGCGCCAGCACGCCGGGCTGATGGTCGATGCGATGGTGCAGGACTTCGAACGCGCCACCGGCCCGTGGCACGCCGAGTGGATCGCCATTCCCGAGAGTTTCATCCTGACGGCCGGCGCGCTGCACCAGGCGAAGTTCGCGCTGGGCGGGCTGATCGTCGACGTGCCGCGCATGGCCCACAACCTCGGCATCACCAAGGGGCTGATCGTCGCCGAGGCCGTGATGATGCGCATGGCGCCCCACATCGGCCGCCAGCAGGCGCACGACGTGGTCTACGACGCCTGCCGCACCGTCAACGAGCAGGGCGGCACGCTGGCCGAGGCCCTGCTGGCGCTGCCGGCCGTGACCGAGCACTTCGACCGCGCCGCCATCGCACACATGGTGGACCCCGCCAATTACCTCGGCCTGGCGCCGCAGATGGTCGACCGGGCCATCGCGCTGTCCGGCGAAGTGGCCTGAGCCCTCCGGCCGGCGCCACGCACTGCTTTCCACACGATAAGACTGATTCAGGAGACAACCATGCACCGCTTCCCCACCTTCGTGCGCGGCGCGCTCGCCGCCGCCGCCCTGCTCACCGCCGTAACCGCCCAGGCCCAGAACTGGCCCACCAAGCCGATCACGTGGATCGTGCCGTTCGCGGCCGGCGGCCCCACCGACGCGCTGGCCCGCAACATCGCCGAGCGCGTGGGGCGCGAAGTCGGCCAGTCGATCATCATCGACAACTCGCCCGGTGCCGGCGGCACGGTCGGTGCGGCCAAGGCGGCCCGCGCGCCGGCGGACGGCTACACCATGCTGGTGGGGCACATGGGGTACATGGGCGCGGCGCCGGCGCTCTACAAGAAGCTGCCGTACGACCCGGTCAGGGACTTCGCGCCGGTGTTCCGCTTCCCGGACACGCCGATGGTGCTGATGGTGCGCAAGGACCATCCGGCCAAGGACGTGAAGGCGTTCGTCGAATATGGCAAGCAGCATCCGGGCAAGCTGTTCATCAGCAACGCCGGCATGGGCTCCACCTCGCACCTGATTGCGGCGATGTTTGCGTCGGCGGCGGGGATCAAGGTATCGCTGGTGCCCTACAAGGGCGCCGGCCCGGCGCTGATCGATGTGATTGGCGGGCAGGTCGATGGCATGTTCGACCAGACCAACACGGCGCTGCCGCAGATCACGGAATCGAAAGTACGTGCGCTGGCGGTGACCTCGGCATCGCGGGTGGGCCAGCTCAAGGACGTGCCGACGCTGGCCGAAACCGTGATACCCGGCTTCGAGGCCGCGACGTGGTACGGCATCTACGCGCCGAAGGGCACGCCGCAGCCGGTCATCGACAAGATGCAGGCCGCCTACCTGAAGGTGATGCACGACAAGGCGTTCACTGACCGCCTGTCGGCGCAGGCCATCCAGATGCTGCCGGCTGACAAGTACACGGCCAGCGCGCTGGGCAAGCACACCGAGGCGGAAGTGGCGCGCTGGAAGGTGCTCGCCGCCAAGGCCAATATTTCGCTGGACTGAGCGCCATGACAACGTCCCGGGTGGAGCGTGACGCCTTCGGCCCCGTCGATATCCCGGCGGACCGCTACTGGGGCGCCCAGACCCAGCGCGCGCTGGCCGTCTTCGGCATCGGCAGCGAGCGCTTTCCGGACTGCCTGATCCACGCCTTCGGCCTGCACAAGATGGCGGCGGCCGTTGCCAACCAGCAGCGCGGGGCGCTGGAGGCGGAGATGGCGGCGGCCATCGTCGCCGCGGCGGCCGAAGTGCGCAGCGGCGCGTTCGATGCGCATTTCCCGCTCACGGTCTGGCAGACCGGCTCCGGCACGCAGACCAATATGAATGCGAACGAGGTGATCGCCAATCGGGCCAACGAGCGGCTGGGCCAGCCGTTGGGGACCAAGCAGCCGATCCATCCGAACGATCACGTCAACCGCTCGCAGTCATCGAACGACAGCTTTCCCACGGTGATGCACCTGAGCGCGGTGCTGGAACTCGAAGACCGGCTGCTGCCGGCGATGGCCGCGCTGCGCGACAGCCTTCAGGCGCGCGCGACGGACTTCGCGGACATCCTGAAGCTGGCCCGCACCCACCTGATGGATGCCGTGCCGACCACGCTGGGCCGCGCCTTCGAGGGGTTCGCCGCGCAGATCGGGCACGGCATCGCGCGTATCGAGGGGACCCTGCCGCGCCTGCTGATGCTGCCGCAGGGCGGCACGGCGGCGGGCACCGGGCTCAACGCCCCGCCCGGCTTCGCGGAGGCATTCTGTGCGGAGGTAAGCCGCCTGACCGGCCTGCCGTTCCAGCCCAATCCTTGCAAGGTGGAAGGCATGGCCGCGCACGACGCCCTGCTGGAGTTGTCCGGCGTGCTGAACGTGATCGCGGCGTCGTGCATCAAGATCGCCAACGACCTGCGCTGGATGAGTTCCGGGCCGAACTGCGGCCTCGGCGAGCTGGTGATGCCCGAGGACGGGCTCACCTCGTCGATCATGCCGGGCAAGCGCAATCCGACCATCGCCGAAGTCATGGTGCAGGCCGGCATGCAGGTAGCCGGCAACCATGTGACGGTGACCATGGCCGGCGCCTCGGGCAGCTTCGAGCTGAACGTGGCCAAGCCGGTGCTGATCTACAACGTCCTCCAGTCCATCCGCCTGCTGGCCGACAGTGCGAACACCGTGGCCGAACGGGTCATCCCCGGGCTGGCGCCGGACCGCGCGCGGCTGGCGCGCCAGCTCGACAGCCCGCTGCTGGCAGCCACCGCGCTGAACCCGGTGATCGGCTACGACCAGGCGGCACGCATCGTGCGCCACGCCATGGCGTACGGCATGGCGCCGCGCGAGGCCGCCATCGCACTGGGTATCCTGCGTGGCGAGGAATACGACCGGCTGGTCGATCTCGAACGCATGGCGCGCGGCGTGGCGTAGCCCCGGGGTGCCTCAGCAGCGATAGTCCCCGCCATCGCGATCCAGCAGGCGCAGCAGCGCCGTCCACTCGCGGTCCAGGTGCACCGTGTCGAGGTAGGCGTAGTCGTCGTGCTGCTTGGCGGCGTGCTCGCAGACCTCGGGCGACGGCAGGGTGACCTTCTGGCCCATCGACAGCGTCTGCACCTGGATCTCGCAGGCGCGGTTCAGGTAGAACATGCGCGTGAACGCCTCAGCCACGGAGCGGCCGGTGGTCAGCAGGCCGTGGTTGCGCAGGATCAGGTAGTTGGCGTCCTGCATCGATTTCACGATGCGCGAGCGCTCGTCCAGATCCAGCGAAATACCTTCGTAGTCGTGGTAGTTCACGCGGTTGTAAAACTGCATGCTGATCTGGTTCAGCGGCAGCAGGCCGCACTCCAGCGCGGCGACGGCCATGCCGGCGTCCGTGTGCAGATGGACCACGCACTCCACGTCGTGGCGGCTCTGGTGCAGGGCGCTGTGGATCGTGAAGCCGGCGGCGTTGACCTCGAAGCGGTTATCGCCGATCGGCCGGCCTTCGGTATCGATCTTCACGAGGCACGACGCCGTGATCTCGTCGAAAAACCAGCCGTGCGGATTGATCAGGAACTGGTCCTGCGTGCCCGGCACGCGCACGGAGATGTGGGTGTAGATCAGGTCGGTGAGCTGGTACTTCGCGGCCAGCCGGTAGGCGGCGGCCAGTTGCACGCGCACCGCCCATTCTTCCTCGCTGATGTTGCGCGGCTTGCGGTTGCGGTGCGGGTCCGTGGTGGAAATCATGGTGGCGTCCTCTGGGGAAATCGGCGGAAGTCGACGGAAATCAGGCGAGCAAGGCAGTGATGACGATCTCCACGCGGTAGGCCGGGTCGGCCAGTTCGACCTTGCCGCAGCAGCGCGTGGGCGTTTCGCCGGGGGCCACCCAGGCGTCCCAGACCGCGTTGAAGCCGTCGAAGTCGGCCATGTCGGCCAGCCAGATCTGGGCGGTCAGCGCGCGGCGGCGGTCGGTGCCGGCCTCGGCCAGCAGGGCGTCTACCTTGGCCAGCGCCTCGCGGGCCTGGCTGGCGATATCGCCGGACTTGTCGTCAGCCACCTGGCCGGCCAAAAAGACCATGCCGTTGGCGATGACGGCCCGGCTGCGGCGGTGGTTCTGGTCCAGACGGACGATGGGCGATGCGGAAGATGTCGACATGGCGGGCTCAGGCGTGGGTCTTGACGATGCGGCGGCAGTGCTCCAGCGCGGCGCCGATCAGGTTGTTATTGGCCTCCGGTGTGCGGAAAGCCGAATGGGCGGACAACGTGACGTTGGGCAGCGTGGTCAGCACGTGGCCGGCGGGCATCGGCTCCACCGTGAACACGTCCAGCCCGGCGTGCGCCAGCTTGCCGCTGCGCAGCGCCGCGATCATGGCGTCTTCATCCACCAGCGCGCCGCGCGCCGTGTTGACCAGGATCGCGCCGTCGCGCATCGACTGGATGCGTTCCGCCGTGATCAGGCCGCGCGTCTCGTCGGTCAGCAGCAGGTGCAGCGACACCACGTCGCTCTGCGCCAGCAGCGTGTCCAGATCGACGAATTCCACGCCCTCGTGCGTCTTCGGCGTGCGGTTCCAGGCCAGCACGCGCATGCCGATGCCCCGCGCCAGCCGCGCCAGTTCCTGGGCGATGCCGCCAAACCCGACCAGCCCGAGTGTCTTGCCGGTCAGTTGCACGGCGTCCGAGCGCAGCCAGTTGCCGGCGCGCATCTCGCGGTCCATGCGCGCGAAGTTGCGCGCGGCCGCCCACATCAGCGCGAAGGCGCACTCGGCCACGGCGGTATCCCCGTAGCCCTTGATGGTGTGCACCGTGATGCCGATCTCGGCCAACTCCTCCGGGTTCATATAGCTGCGCGGGCCGGTGCCCAGAAACACCACGTGCTTGAGGCCGGTGCACTGGCGGGCGATCTCGGTCGGCAGATGAGTGTGGTCGATGATCGCGATCGGCGCGCCGGCCAGCGTCGCGGGCAGTTGCTCGGGCTTGATCTCGGGCTGGCGGTTGATCGTCAGCGGCAGGTCATCGGCCCGGTGCAGGCGGGAAGCCACTTCCGACAGTGTGGGATTGGCATCGACGAAGACGGCGCGCCATGCACCAGCATCGAACGCGGGATTATGGGCAGCGGGGCGGGCAGGCGTGGCGGAAAGAGAAGAAGTCATTGTTTTTACTCGGCAATAAATAGGGGTGAACCATTACGGTGCCGATGAACCAAAACGGGGCTCGATGAGGCCGCAACGGTGAAGCGCAGCATAACGCTTTACAGAATACAGATCAATAATTAAAGTCTGTATACAGGACGGAGTGCAGGGCCGGGAGCCACCCGGCCCGCACGTTGCCCCCACCACCCTGCCCTTGGAGCGTTCCCATGACGATGCGCCGATTTGCCCCGCGATTTGCCTTGCTTCCCGCCTCTCTGCTTGCTGTCACGTTGATGGGACTGGCCAGCCCCGCCTCGTCCCAGGACACCAAGTCGTGGCCTAACAACACGATTGCCATCGTCAGCGGCTTTCCCGGGGGCGCCGCCACCGACATCTACGCGCGCCGGCTTGGCGTGGAGCTGAACAAGGAATTCGGCGTCTCGTTTATCTCCGATAATCGCCCCGGTGCGGGCGGGAATATCGCGTCGAGTCTCGTCGCGCAGGCCAAGCCGGATGGTTATACTTTCCTGCTCGGCACGGCCGGCACGCACGCGATTAATCCCGCGCTATATTCGAAACTGTCATTTGACGTGGTGAATGATTTCTCGCGCATTGCATTATTGGGCACGCTGCCGAATATCCTGCTCGTGAATCCCGAGAAGCATCCGGAGATCAAGACCTGCCAGGACCTGATCGCCGCCGCGAAGAAGGCGCCGGGCACGCTGAACTACGCCTCAACCGGCAACGGCGCCTCCGGCCATCTGGCCGGCACGCAGTTCGCCACGGCCTCGAAGACCAGCTACGTGCATATCCCGTACAAGGGCCAGGGGCCGGCCATGACCGCGCTGCTCTCGGGCGAGGTCGATTTCTTCTTCAACCAGAGTTCGCCGAGCCTGGGCGCCATCCAGTCTGGCAAGGTGCGTGCGTTAGCGGTCACTTCGTCGCAGCGCGTGAGTGTGCTGCCGAATGTGCCGACCGTCGCCGAGGCGTGCAGCCTGCCCGGCTTCGAAAGCACCACCTGGTACGGCCTGTTCGGCCCGGCCGAGTTGCCGGCGGACATCCAGACCCGGATGTCGCAGGCCGTGCTCAAGGCCATCGGCACGGAGAGCTTCCGCCAATGGCTGGTGAGCCAGGCGATCCAGCCCATCGCCGATGGCGGCCCGGCCGCGTTCAAGCGCACGCAGCTTGCCGATATGAAAACCTGGGCCAAAATCGTCAAGGATTCCGGCGCCCATATCGATTGACGCTGATATAGACCGATTCGCATGGCGGCGTGCCGGTTGCCGCAAGGTGTATACACCGCCGTGCACAGAATCGAATTCAGGTATATTCCAGCCTTTCGCCAGCACCGGCGAAAGGCTGATGACCGAAGACAGGACTCAATACCGTGGCAACCGTGGCAAGTGACAGCATCGTCGAGCAGGTCTATGACAAGCTCAAGCAAATGAGCGTGGGCTATGACTTCAAACCCGGCGAACGGCTCAACGAAGGCGTGCTGGCCAGTGCGCTGGGCGTCAGCCGCACCCCGCTGCGCGAGGCGCTGACCCGCCTGACGACCGAAGGGCTGCTGCGCTTCTCGCCGGGCAAGGGCTTCTTCTGCCGCGATCTGGATGCCCAGGAAGTGTTTTCCCTCTACGAGCTGCGCAAGGTAGTGGAAACCGAGGCGCTGCGGCTGGCCATCGTGCGTGCCAAGGAAAAGGACATCGACGCCCTGCTGTCCTTCCTGGAGAACACCGGCCCGGAGCCGGGCGACCGTACGGTGGAGGAACTCGTGAAGCTCGACGAGACCTTCCATGAAGGCCTGATGGCGATGTCCGGCAACTTGGAGATGCTGCGGGTGCTGAAGAACATCAACGCGCGCATCCGCTTCGTGCGCTGGATCGACATGGAGCGCTGCGACCGCCGCGTCAGCCAGAACGACCACCGCGAGATCCTGCTGGGCCTCAAGGCGCGCGACCCCGAGCGCTGCATCCCCATCCTCACCCGCCATATCGACCGCCGCCACGACCAGATCGCGACCGCCCTGAAGGAAGGGCTGGCGCAGATCTACATGGGCTGACGGCCGGCCCGCCCTACCTCCCGCCTTCCCCCAAAGAAAAAACCCCGCGATGCCATCGGCATCGCGGGGTTCGATGCCCTGCCGCGAACGGCAGGGCCGGCTGTGCCCGGAAACGCTTACACGTTCACGGTATCGGCCACTTCCTTGAAGTCTTCGATCTGGTCGAAGTTCATGTACTGGTAGATCTTGTCGCTGTTGGCGGTCAGCACGCCCATGTCGGCCATGTACTCTTCCTTGTTCGGGATACGGCCAAGGCGCGAGCAGATGGCGGCCAGTTCGGCCGAGCCCAGGTACACGTTGGTGTTCTTGCCCAGACGGTTCGGGAAATTACGCGTGCTGGTGGACATCACCGTGGCGCCTTCGCGCACCTGTGCCTGGTTACCCATGCACAGCGAGCAGCCCGGCATTTCGGTGCGCGCACCGGCCGTGCCGAACACGCCGTAGTGGCCTTCCTCGGTCAGCTGCTTCTGGTCCATCTTGGTCGGCGGGGCCACCCACAGCTTCACGGGGATGTCGCGCTTGCCTTCCAGCAGCTTCGAGGCTGCGCGGAAGTGACCGATGTTCGTCATGCACGAGCCGATGAACACTTCGTCGATCTTGGCGCCGGCCACGTCGCCCAGCGTCTTCACGTCGTCCGGGTCGTTCGGGCAGGCGACGATCGGCTCATGCACGTCGGCCAGATCGATCTCGATCACGGCGGCGTACTCGGCGTCAGCGTCCGGCTCCAGCAGCTTCGGATCGGCCAGCCACGCTTCCATGGCCTTGATACGGCGCTGCAGGCTGCGCGGGTCCTGGTAGCCCTCGGCGATCATCCACTTCAGCAGCGTGATGTTGCTGTTGATGTACTCGATGATCGGTTCCTTGTTCAGGCGCACCGTGCAACCGGCGGCCGAACGCTCGGCGGAGGCGTCGGACAGCTCGAAAGCCTGTTCCACCTTCAGTTCGGGCAGACCTTCGATTTCCAGGATACGGCCCGAGAAGATGTTCTTCTTGCCTTGCTTGGCCACGGTCAGCAGGCCCGACTTGATCGCGTACAGCGGAATCGCGTTGACCAGGTCGCGCAGCGTGACGCCGGGCTGCATCTTGCCCTTGAAGCGGACCAGCACCGATTCCGGCATGTCCAGCGGCATCACGCCGGTGGCAGCGGCAAACGCCACCAGACCGGAGCCGGCCGGGAAGCTGATGCCGATCGGGAAACGGGTGTGCGAGTCACCGCCGGTACCCACGGTATCCGGCAGCAGCATGCGGTTGAGCCACGAGTGGATCACACCGTCGCCCGGACGCAGCGAGATACCGCCGCGCGTGCTGATGAACTGGGGCAGCGTGTGGTGCGTCTTCACGTCCACGGGCTTCGGATAGGCGGCGGTGTGGCAGAACGACTGCATCACCAGATCGGCCGAGAAGCCCAGGCAGGCCAGGTCCTTCAGCTCGTCGCGCGTCATCGGGCCGGTGGTGTCCTGCGAGCCCACCGAGGTCATCTTCGGTTCGCAGTACGTGCCCGGGCGGATGCCCGTGCCGTCGGTCAGGCCGCAGGCGCGGCCAACCATCTTCTGGGCCAGCGTGTAACCCTTGCCGGTATCGGCCGGGTTCTGCGGCAGGCGGAACAGCGTGGACGGGGCCAGGCCCAGTGCCTCGCGGGCCTTGGCGGTCAGGCCACGGCCGACGATCAGCGGAATCCGGCCGCCGGCGCGCACTTCATCGAACAGCACGTCCGACTTGACCTTGAATTCGGCGATCACGGCGCCGTTCTTGAGCGCCTTGCCTTCGTACGGGCGCAGTTCGACCACGTCGCCGGTGTCCATCTGCGACACGTCGAGTTCGATCGGCAGCGCGCCGGCGTCTTCCATCGTGTTGTAGAAGATCGGGGCGATCTTGCTGCCCAGGCACACGCCGCCGAAGCGCTTGTTCGGCACGTAGGGGATGTCTTCGCCGGTGAACCACAGCACCGAGTTGGTGGCCGACTTGCGGCTGGAGCCCGTGCCGACCACGTCGCCCACGTAGGCCACGAGGTTGCCCTTCTCCTTCAGCGACTCGATGAACTTCACCGGGCCGCGCTTGCCGTCTTCCTCGGGCTCGAACGCGGTGCCTTCACGCTTGTTCTTCAGCATGGCCAGCGCGTGCATCGGGATGTCCGGGCGCGTGGTGGCGTCGGGGGCCGGCGACAGGTCGTCGGTGTTGGTCTCGCCCGGCACCTTGAACACGGTGATGGTCATCGACGCCGGCACTTCCGGACGGTTCGTGAACCACTCGGCGTCGGCCCAGCTTTGCAGCACGGACTTGGCGTTGGCGTTGCCCTTGTCGGCCTTTTCCTTCACATCGTGGAAGGCGTCGAACATCAGCAGCGTGGTCTTCAGCGCGTTGCCGGCCACGGCGCCGACTTCGGCGTCGTCGAGCAGCTCGATCAGCGGGGAGATGTTGTAGCCGCCGAGCATGGTGCCCAGCAGTTCGGTGGCGCGGGCGCGCGAAATCAGCGCGGTCTTCTCCGAACCCAGGGCCACGGCGGCCAGGTAGGAAGCCTTGACCTTGGCGGCGTCGTCCACGCCGGCCGGCACACGGTAGGTGATCAGGTCCAGCAGGGTCTGTTCCTCGCCCGCCGGCGGGTTCTTGATCAGTTCGATCAGCTCGGCGGTCTGCTTGGCGGTCAGCGGCAGAGGGGGAATGCCAAGCGCGGCGCGTTCGGCAACATGGGCGCGATAGATATCAAGCATGGGAACCTGCTGGTAATAGGGTTGTAACGTACAGCTTTGTCTCTGTGGGTCCAGCGGCACAGCACACCGCTGGTTGCCGCGTGATTGTAATCCGAAGTCCGGCCCAGATCAAATGTCTTATATCTTATATAAGACTTAAATCGCAACACCCGCGGCTCCACAACGGTTGGCGGCACATAAGACTCGCGGAACTGACATGAAAGGTGTCCGGAGGTCGCCACCCGCCCTGCCGGCAGCCACGCGAGCCGGGCCGCGGCGCCGGCCTTTTAAGATATTCATCGATCACATTCACACGTCATGCAAGACGTGCGTCTTAAGTTCCGGCGCGCCCATTCGTTAACCATGGTGCAGGCGCTAATGGCGCGCCCATGCGCCTCCGCGTCCGATGCCCGCCCAGCTCAAACGGCCAAGCTGAGTGGGTTTCCCCCTTTTTATCGGCCCTTTGCTTGCCTGCGATTCGGGAAGAATGGCAGGCATTCCGACACAGGCATCTCATGGCGAACACGCTTTCCCCCTCCCAGACTGGCGGCAATTCAAGCAAGCGCGGTCGACTGCTGCTGATTGGCGGCGGCGTGCTGGTGGTGGTGCTGGGCGTTGGCGGCTTCGTGCTCGGCAGCGTGCTCGGCGGTAATCGCCAGGCAGCGGCGCCGGCAGCACCCGTAATCCCCGCGCCGATCTTCGTGCCGCTCGACGCGTTCACGGTGAACCTGAAGGGCGAGGACGGTGATCGCTTCCTGCACACCGGCCTGTCGCTCAAGGTGGCGGACGCCGACACCCAGGGCCGTCTGGCCCAGTACCAGCCGGAAGCGCGCAGCCGCATCCTGCTGCTGCTTTCGGCCCGCCAGCCGGCGGACCTGGCCACGGTGGAGGGCAAGCGCAAGCTGGCCCAGGACGTGCAGGCTGCCATCAGCCAGCCGTTCGCGCCCGGCCTGCCGCCCCAGAAGATCCTGGATGTCTTGTTTACATCGTTCGTGGTGCAGTAAGCCCCTGGCGCCCTGCTCCCGAACCCAACTGCATAACCGACATGAAACTGTCCGCCGACCTTCCTTCCTGCCGACGCGCCTGGCGCGCCGACTGAAGCCGGCCATGGACCGTTTCATCCTTACAGCTGTTCACGGGGCAGGACACTAGATGGCCTACGACAAGTTCCTCTCGCAGGACGAGGTAGACGAGCTACTGAAAGGCGTATCGGGCGAATCCGATGCGCCCGCAGCCAGCAGCGCGCCCGCTATTGATGAAGGCGGGGTGCGGCCGTACAACCTGGCTACCCAGGAACGGATCATCCGTGGCCGCCTGCACACGCTCGAAATCATCAACGAGCGCTTCGCGCGGGCGCTGCGCACGGCGCTGTTCAACTTCATCCGCCGCGGCGCCGACATCTCGGTCGGTTCGGTAAGGATCGAAAAATACGGCGATTTCGTGCGCAACCTGCCGGTGCCGACCAACCTGAACCTGGTCCACATGAAGCCGCTGCGGGGCACCGCGCTGTTCGTGTACGACCCGAACCTCGTGTTCCTGGTGGTGGACAACCTGTTCGGCGGCGATGGCCGCTTCCACACCCGTGTGGAAGGCCGCGACTTCACGCAGACCGAGCAACGCATCATCCGCCGCATGCTGGACCTGACGCTGAACAGCTACGGCCAGGCCTGGCGCACCGTGCATCCCATCGAGTTCGACTATGTCCGCTCGGAGATGCACACCAAGTTTGCCAACATCGCCGGCGCCAACGACGCCGTGGTGACCACCGCGTTCCATATCGAACTGGGCGCCGTGGGCGGGCAACTGCATATCTGCATTCCCTTCTCGATGATCGAACCGCTGCGGGATCTGCTGATGAACCCGCTGCAGGACGAGGTCGAGGTGGACAAGCGCTGGCTCGGCCAGCTCTCCACCCAGCTGCGTGCCGCCGAAGTGGAACTGGTGGCCGAATTCACGCACCTCCAGAGCACCGTGGCCGAGGTACTGGCCCTGCGTGCCGGCGACGTGCTGCCGATCGACCTGCCCGAGAAGCTCTTCGGCAAGGTGGACGGCGTGCCCGTCATGCAATGCGGCTTCGGCACCATGAACGGCCAGTACGCGCTGCGCGTGGAGCGAATGATCAATTACCAAGACAGCGATTCCAACAAGGAAACCGATCATGACTGACGGCACTCAGGACAAGCCGGTCGATCCGATGGACGACTGGGCCAGCGCCCTGGCGGAGCAGACCAGCGCCGAGCCGGCACCGGCTGCCGCCCCGGCCGCCACGACCCCCTCCGCTACGGCGGCGCCTTCGCAGGCCATGGCTACCGCCACCCCGGCAGCCTCCACGGTGTTCCCGCCGCTGGCGCAGGAAGCGCCGGCCGGCTTCCACAACGATATCGGGATGATTCTCGATATCCCGGTGCAGCTGACCGTGGAACTGGGCCGCACCAAGGTACCCATCAAGAACCTGCTGCAACTGGCGCAGGGCTCGGTGGTGGAACTCGACGGCCTGGCTGGCGAACCGATGGACGTGCTGGTCAACGGCTACCTGATCGCCCAGGGCGAGGTGGTGGTCGTGAACGACAAGTTCGGCATCCGCCTGACGGACATCATCACGCCGTCCGAACGTATCCGGAAGCTGAACAAATGACAGCCGTGTCGCGCCGGCTGCGGTCTGCCGGACGCTTTGCCGCGGGCCTGATCCTCACGGGTCTGGCCACGGCCGGTGCGCAGGCTGCAGATGTTGTATTGAGTACCGCCCAGGCAGCCAGTGCACCGGCTGCCCCGGTGGCGCAGTCCGCGCCGGTGATCAGCGGCGGGGCCAGCCTCGCGCAGGCCGGGCTCGGCCTGTTTGCCGTCATCGCCCTGATCCTCGGCATGGCCTGGCTCGCGCGCCGCGTGGGCCTGGTGCGCCACGGCAGCGGCGGCGCCACGATGAAAGTCGTGGGCAGCCTGATGCTGGGCGCGCGCCAGAAGGTGGTCATGGTCGAAGTTGGCGATACCTGGCTCGTGCTGGGTGTTTCCGCCGGCGAGATTCGTCCGCTCCACACCCTCCCGGCCCAGCCGGATGCCATGGTCCCGGCCGGCACCACCGCGCCGCAGCCCTTGCAGGGCGGCTTTGGCGAGCGCCTGATGCGCGCGATGCAGGAAAACCTCAAGAAATGAACACGTTGCGTGCCGCCATCGGGCGGCATTCCGCCCGCGGGGCCTGGGTCGCGCTGCTGCCGGTAGCGGTCGGGCTGGCGCTGTCGGCCCTGCCCGAATCGGCCCTGGCCCAGGCGCTGCCGGGCGTGACCAGCAAGCCGGCCGCCGGCGGTGGCCAGACCTGGTCGCTCTCGATCCAGACGCTGGTCCTGCTGACCTCGCTGTCGTTTCTGCCGGCTGCCATGCTGATGATGACGGGCTTCACCCGCATCGTCATCGTGCTGGGCCTGCTGCGCAGCGCGCTGGGCACGGCCTCCTCGCCACCGAACCAGGTGCTGGTGGGCCTGTCGCTGTTCCTGACCTTCTTCGTCATGTCCCCGGTGTTCGACCGCGTGTACACGGACGCCTACAAGCCGCTCTCGGAAAACAAGATCAGCCTGGAGACCGCCGCGTCCCGCGCCGCCGTGCCGATGCGCACGTTCATGCTGCGCCAGACCCGCGAGAAGGACCTGGCGATGTTCGCCCAGATGGCCAAGACGCCCGAGATGAACGGCCCGGAAGACGTGCCGTTCTCGGTGCTGGTGCCGGCGTTCGTCACCAGCGAGCTGAAGACCGCGTTCCAGATCGGCTTCACGATCTTCATCCCTTTCCTGATCATCGATCTGGTCGTGGCCAGCGTGCTGATGGCGATGGGCATGATGATGGTGCCGCCGGCGACGATTTCATTGCCATTCAAGCTGATGCTGTTCGTGCTCGTGGATGGCTGGCAACTGCTGCTGGGCTCCCTGGCGCAGAGCTTCATGACCTGACAAGGAGCCTGCCATGACGCCCGAAACAGTCATGACCATCGCCACGCAGGCGATGAAGATGACGCTGATGCTGTCCGCCCCGCTGCTGCTGGTGGCGCTGGCGGCCGGTCTGGTGGTGAGCCTGTTCCAGGCCGCCACCCAGATCAACGAAATGACCCTGACGTTCATCCCCAAGCTGATTGCACTGTTCGTGACGATGGTGCTGGTTGGCCCGTGGATGATCAACACCTTCGTCGACTACATGCGCGAGGTGTTCCAGGGCATTCCCGCGCTGGCGCACTGACGCCCGCCTGCCGTGATCGACGTCTCCACGGCCCAGCTCTACGGCTGGATCGCCGCCTTCCTGTGGCCGATGTTCCGCCTGCTCGGGCTGATCGCCACCGCGCCGCTGTTCAGTGAATCGACGATTCCGCGCCGCGCCAAGGTCCTGCTGGCCGGTGCGCTGTCGGTCATCGTCTCGCCTACGCTCGGCAATATCCCGAGCGCCACGGTCTATTCCTTCGACGGCTTCCTGATCATCCTCAACGAGGTCGGCATCGGCGTGGCCATGGGCTTCACCATGCGGCTGGTCTTCGCGGCGGTGCAGACCGCCGGCGAGGTGATCGGCCTGCAGATGGGTCTCTCGTTCGCCTCGTTCTACGACCGCTCGTCGGGCGGGCAGACCATGGTGCTGTCGCGTTTCCTGAACATCGTGGCGATGCTGCTGTTCATCGTCCTGGACGGCCACCTGATGATGCTGGCCGTGCTGGTGGACAGCTTTGGCGCGGTGCCCATCGCCGCCACGCCGCTCTCCGGCCACGGCTGGGGCACGGTGGCCAAGGCCGGGTCGATGGTGTTCTCGGCCGGCACGCTGCTCTCGCTGCCGATGATCGCCACGCTGCTCACGCTGAACCTGGCGATGGGGATTCTGAACCGCGCCTCGCCGCAGCTCTCGATCTTCGCGGTGGGCTTCCCCGTGACGCTCCTCGGTGGCATGCTGGTGATGACCCTGGTCATGCCGCAGATGGGCGCCTACATGCAGCACATGGTCGAGGCCGGCCTGGCCACCATGGGCGCCGTCCTCGACCAGCTGGCGCCCTAGGGCGCCCAAGCCGACTAGTTCGCCTGCGGCAGCGCGCCAGCCTGCTGCAGCGCGGCGCGGCCAATCTCGAGCCGCTTCGGCCCCTGATCCATCTTCGGCATGTCCATGTTCATGGCGAACACGTAGCGGTCCTCGCCGCGCGTGAGCGAGCCGACCCACCAGCCCACATCGACACCATCCCGCGCGGACCAGCCGGTCTTGGCCCGCAGCGTGTACGCCGGGGTCTGCTCGATGGTCAGGATGTCATCCAGCGCGTCATAGCTGCGCGCCGAGATGCCCGGCAGCGTGCGCGCCACCACGGCCCGCATGAAGTCGATCTGCTGGTAGGTGGTGATCTTCAGGTGGTTGTTGAGCCAGAACATGTCCACCGGGCCGCTCACATCCGCATTGCCGAAGTGGGCCGCGCCGAGGAAGCGGCGGTACTGCGCCGTCCCCACGCGCCGCGCCAGCGCCTGATAGGCCGGCACGCACGAGTTCTTCAACGCCAGCCGCAGCGACACATCGCCATTGCACACGGCCGGCAGGATCGGCTTGCCGTGGTGGGTCCAGACCTTGCCGTCCCAGGGGATCTTGTCGTTGTCCACGTCAGCCACGGCGCCGGTCTCCAGCCCGATCAGGGAATTGAAGATCTTGAACGTCGAGGCCGGCGAGTAGGCCTCGCGGGCACGCTGCGGGTTGTAGGCGTACAGGCGGGCGGCGCGCACGTCGTAGATCAGCATCGTGCCCTGCGTGCCGGCGGCATCGAAGAGCGGCTTGAGGTTGAGCGGGGCTTCCTTGGGGGCTTCCTTGGCGGTCTGCGCGTGGACCGGCGCGGCCAGCATCAGCGCGGCGGACAGCGAGGCGAGGCAAAGGCGGCGGGCAAGGCTGGGCAATCTGTTTGGCATGTTCTGCACCTTTCTGAGGGGAGGATCGAAATGTCATGGGATGACAATCCAGGCCCGGATCGTGGTGCGGAGCATAGGCGCTGATCGCCGGGGCGCCAACCCGGCCGGCTGTAACACGCGTAACATGGCGGGGCCCCCAATCGCCCCAATCGCCCCCGCCCCCATGCCCGCCCCGCTCGTCCATATCGACCTGTCCGCGCCCTACCGCGTGAACGGCCGGCCCGCGCGCTACCAGTCCGTCTGGCTGCTGGCGCGCATCTGGCTGGCCACCGCCCGCGACCATGAAGACCTGCCTGCCGCCGCCGTGCGCGCGCGCTTTGCGGAGGCTGCCGATGTGCGGATGATGGTGTCGCGCGCGTTTGCCGATTTCGCGCGCTGGGGGGTGCCGGTGGGCTGGGGCGGCGACACCTCGGCGCCCATCGACCATCTGCGCCCGGCCCGACGCAGCCGGGGCCCGTTCTGGATGCCGCCCGCCAGCGCACGGCGCCTGCGCTTCGCAGCCGGCGGCAAGGCGCTGGGCGCCACCGCCGTGGCGCGCTGGCTGGGCCAGTCCGCCGCCGATAGCACCGATGCGGCGCTGCCCGCCGCCGACGATGGCCTCGGCTACGTGATGCGCGACATGGCGTTCTGGAGCCACCTCACCCAGGCCATGCGCGGCGCGCAGGACGGCGTGCCGGGCACGGTCGATGCCGGCGTGGCCGAGTTGTTCCGCGCCGCCCAGCGCAGCGCGGCGGATGACTTCCAGCAGGCGCTGTCGCTGCTCAAGGAGAGCCTGGCGTGGCGCCGCAGCGACCGCCTCGACCAGAGCCGCGCGGCGCTGCGCCGCTTCCACCGCGTCGTCGCGCGGGGCGGCGTCAGCGCGGCCCTGCCCACCTTTGCGGCGATGGGCCACGTAGTGCGCGCGTGGGAGCACTACGCGCGCGGCGACCTGGACACCGCGCAGGGCGAGCTGGCGCGCCTCAACGCCGATGCCGAGCTACGCCCGGTGGTGCGCTACAACCCGCGCGTCCGCTTCGAGACGCTGAACCTGGGCGCACTGGTGCGCAAGAGCCTGGCGCTGCGGCCGGACGATCCCAAGGCCAAACCCGGCAAGGTCGATCGCCCCACCGCCGCGCGCGACGCCCTCCAGGCGTTCTCCGGCGCGCTGCAGGCCGGCTACGAGGCCGATTCGGTCGACGCCGTGCAACACGCCGCCGCCAATATCGGCTGGTCGCTGTGGCTGTTCTGGCAGCACGGGCTGGTCGATGAAGGCCGCGCGCTGGCCGCCGGCGACGTGCAGCGGCAGGCCATGCGCTGGCTGGGCCTGTCCGAATGGATCTGCGACCGCTTCGGCGTGGGCGGCGGCTCGGCCTGGAACACGATCTTCCTGCTGCGCGTGGCGCGCGGCACCGCCGACGTGGAAGCCCCCGACAGCGTGGCCGCGTTCCGCAGCCAGCGCCCCCTCACCGTGGCCGCCGCCATCGACGCCCTGCGCCCCTTCCACGCCCCGTTCGCGCCGGCCAAGGGCTTCGTGCGCTGGTCGTCGGTGGCCGCCTTCGCGCTTGAGGAGCACGACGCTGGCCACGTGCGCTACAACGCGCTCCAGCTCGCCAACCTGCTGATGGAATCGGCCTGGTACCTCACCCACGAGCAGGGCGCCACGGCCATCGCCTATACCGCGATGGAGCGACTGGCGCAGCAGATCGGCACGCTCAGGCCCGCCGAGCGCGGCTTCTTCCGCGCCGGCCTGCGCGCGTTCCCGCCGGAGTTGCGGGCGGCGGCAGCCGAAGCCATGCGCCGCCCGAGCCTCAGCCGCTGAACTGCACGGCCCCAACCGGCAGCGCGCGGCGGCGCCGAGCGTCAGCCACCCCCGCCACATCCCCCGCCCGGCCCGGAAGCCGGAAGAACGCCACCGCCTCATTGAGCATGCGGCCCTGTTCGTCGAGCGAGCGGGACGCCGTGGCGGCCTCGTGCACGAGGGTGGCGTTCTGCTGCGTGACCTGATCGATCTGGACGATGGCCTGGTTGACCTGTTCGATGCCCCGGTTCTGCTCGGCGGACGCTGCCGCGATCTCGTCGACGATGCCGGTCACGCGGGCCACCGCCTGGGTCACCTCGCCCATCGTCTTGCCGGCCTCCCCGGCCAGCACCGCGCCCTCGCTCACCTGCGCCACGGAGACCTCGATCAGCGCCTTGATCTCCTTGGCCGCGCTGGACGAGCGCTGCGCCAGCCCGCGCACCTCGCTGGCCACCACCGCGAAACCGCGCCCCTGTTCCCCGGCGCGCGCCGCTTCCACGGCCGCGTTGAGCGCGAGGATGTTGGTCTGGAAGGCGATGCCCTCGATGATGCCGGTGATATCGGCAATCTTGGCCGAACTGGCGCTGATGCCGTTCATGGTGTCCATCACGCGCCCCACCGTGCCGCTGCCCTGCTGCGCCACCGACGCGGCGTTGCGGGCCAACTCGCTGGCCTGGCGGGCGTTCTCGGTGTTGTGGCGCACCGTGGCGGTCAGCTCCTCCATGCTCGCGGCGGTCTGCTCCAGTGACGCCGCCTGCTCCTCGGTGCGTGCGGACAGGTCCGCGTTGCCGCTGGCGATCTCGCCCGTGGCATCGACGATGCTGGCGCTGCCCTGACGCACGCGCGCCACGGTTTCGGTCAGGCGGTCGTTCATGTCGCGCAGCGCGCCCAACAGGCGGCCAGTCTCGTCGTCCGAATTCACGTCGATGTGCATGCCCAGCTCGCCCCGCGCCACGGTGCGCGCCACGTCCACGGCGCGCTGGATCGGGCCGGTGATGGCGCGCGTCAGCAGCAGGCCGCCCATCAGCCCGGAGACCACGGCGGCCAGCGACACCACGACCAGGAGGTTGCGCTGCGTGCCGTAGTCAGCCTCCAGCGCCGCCACCATCTCGTGCTGGCGCTCGCGCGTGAAGCCGGCGTAGGCGTCGGTGGCCTTGACCAGCTCGGCCAGCAGCGGACGGCACTCCGCATTCATCTTGGCGATGGCCGCCTCCTGCTTCTTGTCCAGCGCGAGGCCGACGATGGCCGTCGCCACCGGGCCGTAGCGCGCTTCCACGCTGGCCATGCCGGCCACGAGGCCGCGCGCGGTCTCGCTGACGCCTTCGCGGGACACCATCTCCCTGAGCTTGGTCATGCGCGCCGCCACATCGTCATGCGCGCGCAGCACCTCGGCCTTTTCCACGTCGAGGTCCGCCTGCGTGGTCACCAGCACCAGATTGCGCGCGGCAATCGCGCGGCGGTCCACGGCGGAGCGCAGTTGCGCGGCCACCTCGGCCCGCGCGTTGAGGCCATCGACATAGGCCTTGAAGCCGCTGGTGGCACGGTTCAGCGCGTACAACGACAGCCCCGACACCAGCAGCACGACCAGCGCCAGCGTGCCAAAACCGGCCACGAGCTTGGTCTTGATGGAAAGATTGCGAAAGCTCACAGTGATCCCCTTTTCCCGAAGGCATGCCTGTCCGATAGGCATGCCGGATGCATGTCACACGCACGCGTGACGGCCGAATCGCTGAGAGCCCGTTCCCCACTCGCTGGCACATCGCGATATGACTGGCTCTGCCCTTGCGGGCGCGCTCGCGATTTGGCGCGCGTACGCGCCGTGCTCTGTCTAGTGCGTGGGCTAACGGCAGGCCGTGGAAAGCTTTACCCCTCCTGCGGGAGGGGTATCCGTAAGGGGGGAATGGTTAACCCGTGAGAAGTGACGGGACCGCCGGTTTCCCCCGTCAATCCGGCTTGGGACGGGGTCGCATTCTAAAGTTGCATTTGTAATGCATATTTTATAGAATCGATTCGTCGCGGCGTTCGGCCGTGAATTCAAGCGAGCAACGATGTCCGTCCTGCTGCCGATTTCTCCCCCCTCCCGTCCCGACGCGGGCTATCGCGGCCTGCCCGTCTTCGCGCTCGGCTTCCGTCCGTTCTATTTGCTCGCCGCCGCCTTCGGCGCACTGGCCGTGCCGGCCTGGGTGGCGCTCTACCTCGGCTGGTGGCAGCCGGCCGCGCAGCCGTGGATGGGCACCATGGCCTGGCACGCGCATGAAATGGTGTTCGGCTTCGCGGCGGCGGTGGTGGTGGGCTTCCTGTTCACCGCCGGCAAGGCCTGGACCGGCCTCCAGACACCGCAAGGCCCCTGGCTGGCCGCGCTGGCCGGCACCTGGCTGGCGGCGCGCATCCTGATGTGGGCCGGGCCGGCCTGGGCGGCCATCGCCGTGGATGCGGTGTTCCTGCCGCTGTGCAGCTTCAGCTTCTACCGCCTGCTGCGCCGGGCCAAGAACAAGCGCAACATGGGCCTCGCCATCGCCATGGGGGTGCTGGGCGCGCTGAGCCTGGCCTTCGACCTCGCCGTCGCCAGCGGCCATCTCGGGCTGGCTTTCCAGATGGCCGACGCAGCCACCGGGCTGGTCGTCGTCTTCGTCACAGTGATCGGCGGCCGGGTGATTCCGATGTTCACCACCAACGGCGTGCCGGGCACGCGCATCCGCCGGGTGGAGATGGTCGAGCGCGCCGTTATCGCGCTGACCCTGCTCGCCATCGTCGCCCATGCCTCGATGCTGTCGCCGCTGGCCACCACGCTGCTGGCGCTCGGCGCGGCGGCGGCGCACGGCATCCGGCTGGCCGGCTGGGACCCGCTGCGCACCTGGCGCAAGCCCATCGTTGCCATCCTCCACTTCGCCTATGCCTTCCTGCCGATCGGCTTCCTGCTGATTGCCGGCGCCGCGCAGGGCTGGGTGGACCGCTCCACCGCGCTCCACGCGCTGACCGTCGGCGTGATCGGCTGCGCCATCGTCGCCATGATTACCCGCACCGCGCTTGGCCACACTGGCCGGCGGCTGGAAACCGGCCATCTGGAACACCTGGCCTACGCCTGCATCGTGCTGTCCGCGCTGGTCCGCGTGGCGCTGCCGATCTGGCTGCCGGCGCTCAAGGCGCAGGCGGTGGCCGGGGCCGGCGCGCTGTGGGTGGCGGCCTTCCTGCTCTACCTCGTCAAATACACCCCCTACCTGTTGCGGGTGCGCATCGACGGCAAGGACGGCTGATGCGGGGCTCCCGATGGACGTGATACGATGACCGACAACTGGGGCGTGACTTCGATGCCCCAGTCAATCCATCACCGTTCCTCCAACAAAAAACGGGAGACATCGATGTTCAAATTCGCCGCAGCCCTTGGCGCCGCCGTGCTGTTTGCATCGGCCAGCGTGCCTGCCATGGCCCAGTCCGCGGACGTCCAGTCCGTCACCACCACCGCCGAAAAGCTCCGCGTCGCCATGGTCGATCCCGACCAGGCCGCGCTCTCCGCACTGGTTGCCGAGACGCTGAGCTACGGCCACTCGGGCGGCCGCCTCGACACCAAGGCCAGCTTCATCGGCGACCTGCTCGATAAGAAGTCCGATTTCGTGTCGATCGCCATCACCGACCAGACCGTGTCCGTCTCGGGCGATGTGGCCGTGGTGCGCCACACGCTGTCCGGCGAGACGCTGGATAGCGGCAAACCCGGCACGGTGAACCTGAAGGTGCTTCAGGTCTGGCAGAAGCAGGGCGGCGCCTGGAAGCTGCTGGCGCGGCAGGCGGTCAAGGCCTGACGCGCCCCCGGACGTTATATGACGTCCTATGTTTCGAATGCCTCCTTCGGGAGGCATTTTCGTTTTGGCGCGTCGTATGATGACGGCTTCCCGGTCGTGATTCCGCGAGGTTGACCATGCCTATCGCCTATCTGCGCAGTCTCACGGCGCGCCAGCGCACTGCCTATTCGAACCGGCAGCTAGCCGGTTTCCTGTGCTTCGTGGCGGGCGCGGCCAACGCCGGCGGGTTCCTCGCGGTCAAGCAGTACACCTCGCATATGTCCGGCATCGTCTCGGCGATGGCCGACGATCTCGTGCTCGGCAACTTCGCCCTGCTGCTCCAGGGCCTGGGCGCCTTCCTCTCCTTCCTGCTCGGCGCCGCCTGTTCCGCCATCACCATCAATTGGGCCCGGCGCACCGGCCTGCGCAGCGAATACGCGCTGCCGCTGGTGCTGGAAGCCGCCCTGCTGCTCTGCTTTGGCCTGATGGGCGCGCAACTGGGCCTGAAGCAGTGGCTGTTCGTGCCAGCCACGGTGATGCTGCTGTGCTTCATGATGGGCCTGCAGAACGCGATGATCACCAAGGTTTCCAACGCCGAGATCCGCACCACGCACGTCACCGGCATGGTCACGGACATCGGTATCGAACTGGGCAAGCTGTGCTACTGGAACTGGGCGCCGCCATTGGGCAACCGGCGGCCGGTGACGGCCAACCACGACAAGCTGCGCATGCTCGCCCTGCTGGTGGGACTGTTCTTCGGCGGGGGCGTGGTGGGGGCGCTGGCGTTCAACGGCATCGGCTACACGGCCACGATTCCGCTGGCGGCCCTGCTACTGCTGGTGGCGCTGGTGCCTGTGCTCGACGATCTACTACCGCGCCTCTTCCTGCTGCTGCGCGCACGCCGGCTGGCGCGGCGCAGCCGCCGCTGGGGCCGCCGGCGTTAGTCGCCCGGCCAGCCCGCCAGCCTAGGCCCGCGCCRCGCGCCGCACCGCCTGCGGCGGGAGGCCGAAGCCGCGCACGAAGGCCTCGCGCATATGCCGGCGATCCCGAAAGCCGGTTTCGCGCGCCACCACGTCCAGCGGGTGGCGGCTCTGTTCGATCATCAACCGCGCCGCCTCCAGCCGCAGGCTTTCGATGGCCTTTGCCGGCGACTGCCCGGTCTCCGCGGTAAAGATCCGGCTGAACTGGCGCGGGCTCAGATGCACCGACTGCGCGAGTTCCTCCACCGTCAGCGCCTGGCTCAGATTTTTGCGCGCATGGTCGATGGCGCGCTGGATGCGGTCTGACTTCGGCGCCATGTCCAGCAGCTCCGAGTGCTGCGACTGCCCGCCCGCGCGCCGCTGCACCATCACCAGCTTGTGCGCGAGGGACCGCGCCGCGTCCGCGCCAAGATCCTTCTCGACCATCGCCAGCGCGAGGTCAAACCCGGCCGTCATGCCCGCCGAGGTCCAGATCGGGCCATCGACGATATAGATACGGTCGTCCTCCACGTGGATGCCCGGGTGCTGCTGCTGCATCGCGCGCGCGTACGCCCAGTGCGTGGTGACGCGCCGGCCTTCGAGCAACCCCGCCTCGGCCAGCACGAAGGCGCCCGTGCAGATCGACGCCGCCCGCCGGGCGCGCGGGGCTGCGCGGCGCACGAAGTCCAGATGCGCCGCCGGCGTCGGCGTGGCGACCGGATCCCCCACGCCAACGATGATCCACGAATCCACCGCCGTGCGCGGCCCGACGGCGCGCGTCTCCACGCGCATGCCCAGCGACGAGCGGACCGGCCCGCCGGCTATCGAGTAGTTGTCGATGGCATAGAACGGCTCCCCCGCCACCATGTTGGCGTACTCGAACACGCTCTGCGTGGCCAGCGCCATCACCTGGAAACCATCGATCAACAGAAATCCGATGCGATGCATTGATCACTCCGCGCCACGCCGTGGCCTATGTCCTGAATCCGTACCATAAACGTCATTTCGGCCATCGTCAAACGACCCTACGATGACATCCATGGATTCGACGAATCCGATCCGACGACACAAACCGATTCAAAGGAGCATCACCATGGCAATCACCCCGACCCCTCCCCTCGGCACGGCCCTGATCACGGGCGCCTCCACCGGCATCGGCGCGCTCTACGCCGAGCGGCTGGCACGGCGCGGCTACAACCTGATCCTGGCGGCACGCAACCGCGAGAAGCTGAACGCGCTGGCCGCGCGCATCACGGACGAAACGCGCCGCGAAGTGGAAGTGCTGGTGGCGGACCTGAACGACCGCGCCTCGCTGGCCACGGTGGAAGCCAAGCTGCGCGAGGACGCCAGCATCACGCTGCTGGTGAACAACGCCGGGGTCGGCACGCACACGCCGCTGCTGGAGAGCGACGTGGACAATATGACGCGGATGGTCGACCTGAACGTGACCGCGCTGACGCGCCTGACCTACGCCGCCGTGCCCGGTTTCGTGGCGCGCGGGCAGGGGTCGATCATCAATATCGCGTCGATCGTGGCCGTGGCGCCGGAGATTCTCAACGGGGTCTATGGGGCGAGCAAGGCCTACGTGCTGGCGCTCAGCCAGTCGCTCCATCACGAGTTGAAGGACCAGGGCGTGCGCGTGCAGGCGGTGCTGCCGGGCGCCACCGCCACCGATTTCTGGGCGATTGGCGGCCTGCCGGTGGAGCACCTCGACCAGAACATCGTGATGCCGGCGGCGGCCATGGTCGATGCGGCGCTGGTTGGTTTCGACCAGGGCGAACTGATCACGATCCCGTCGCTGCACGCCCTCGACACATGGCAGGCCTATGAAAGCGCCCGCCAGTCGATGATGGGCCAGCTGTCCCGCAACGCGCCGGCCCCGCGCTACGCCACGGCGGGCTGATTTTTATCGCAGCCCAAGCGAGTCAAGCGTCTCCCGCAGGCCCAGCAGCTCGACCATGGTCGCGCCCTGGGCCAGCCGCTCGCGCATCTGGGCCTCCTTCTGCTCGCGCGCCGCGCTCGCGGCGATGACTTCGGGCACCTCGTCGGCGGCCACGATGACGAGGCCGTCGCGGTCCCCCACCACGATGTCGCCGGGCCGCACCGCCGCCCCGCCCAGGATCAGCGGCAGGTTCAGCTTGCCCGGCTGGTGCTTGTTGGTGCCGCGAATGCTGAGCCCCCGGCAGAACACCGGAAAGCCCATCTCGACGATTTGCGAGGCATCGCGCACCGCGCCGTCGATCACCAGTCCGGCAATGCCGATCTGCTGCGCCGCGAAGGTCAACACATCGCCCCACGGGCCGGCATCGACGAACGCTTTCGCGTCCACCACGAGTACATCGCCCGGGCGCGCCTTGGTCAGCGCGTAGTGGATCATCAGGTTGTCGCCGGGACGGATGTCCACGGTCAGCGCCGGGCCGGCCAGCCGCATGGTCGGGTCCAGCGGCGCGATGCGTGGGTCCACGGCGCCGCGCTGGCCCTGCGCCTCGTGAATCGTGGCGGTGCCCAGACGCTTGAGCTGGTCGAGCTGGGCGGCGGTAATCGAAGTGGTCATGGCGAAGTTCGATGAAGATCAGTCAACGGTCGCGCCGGAGCGCTTGACCAGCGATTCCCAATACGGCAGTTCCTTGCCGATAAAGGCGCGGAACTGGGCCGGCGTGCCGCGCACATCGCCCGAGCCCATCTCGGCCAGCTTGGCGGCGACGTCCGGCTCGCCGAGCACGGCGTTGAGGTCGTCGTTGAGGCGCTGCACCAGCGGCGCGGGCGTCTCCGCCGGCACGAACAGGCCGTACCAGTTCTCGATCACGAAGCCCGGGAAGCCGGCCTCCTGCATGGTCGGCAGATCAGGCAGCGCGCGGGCGCGCTTGGCGCCGGTAGTGGCCAGCGGCCGGACGCGGCCCGACTTGAGCTGCGGCGCCAGCGCCGTGGTGGTCTCGAAGGCAATCGGCACCTGCCCCGCCAGCACATCACTCAGCGCCGGCCCCTGTCCGCGATACGGCACGTGGATCAGGTCCAGATGGCGCTCCAGCTTCAGCAGTTCGCCAGCCAGATGCTGCGGGCTGCCGCTGCCGCCGGACGCGTAGCTGTACTTGCCCGGCGACGCCTTGACCAGATCCACCAACTGCCCCACGTTATTGGCCGGCAGCGCCGTGTTGACGTAAAGCACCAGCGGCACGGACGCCACCTCGCCCACCGGGGCCAGCGCGCGGGTGGGGTCCAGCTTGAGCTTGTACAGGGTGCGATTGATGACGATGCCGGTGTTGTTGCCGAGCAGCGCCGTGCAGCCATCGCCCTTGGCGCGGCCCACGAACTCGGTGCCGATATTGCTGCTGGCGCCGCCCCGGTTGTCGACGATGACTGGCACGCCCAGCCGCTTCGACAAGCCCGGCGCGACGATGCGCGCGAGGATGTCCGTCGTGCCGCCCGGCGGATAGGGCGAGACGATGCGCAGCGTGGCGCAGGGGTAAGCGGGGGTATCGGCAGCGGCGAGGGCGGTGGAATTCACGCCGGCAAAGATTGCGATAACGGTCGCGGCCAGCACGAAACCGGCAGCCGCGCGCCGGCGCGGGTGGGAGGGGAATGCCATGTCTGTCTCCATCTCTATTTATAGTGTGCGAGGGGCCGGGAGCCCCTTCGCGGCGCCAGGCTCAGTGGCCGGCGCGTTGCAGCGTGTGATAGCCGAACTGGCGACGGGCGTCGCGCAGCGCCATGCCCTCCAGCGCGGCGCCGAGAATCTGGTCCTCCACGTCACGCGTGCGCAGCGCGCGTTCGAACACTTCCTGCGCGCGGGCCTGCGGCACCACCACCACGCCGTCCGGGTCCGCCACGATGAAGTCACCGCTGGCCACGCGCACATCGCCCAGGCTCACCGGCTGCTCCACCGCCCGCACCTGCACGCGGTCCTTGCCGGTGCGCATGAACCGGCCGCGCGCATAGAGCGGATAGCCGGCCGCGTCGGCCTCGGCGGTGTCCCGGCAGACGCCGTGGATCACCGTGCCGCCCACCCCGCGATGCGCGGCCAGCCGGCTCATGATGCCGCCCCAGACCGTGCAGTCCATGCGGCCCGCGTTGTCGAGCACGGCCACGGCGCCCTGCGGAATGTCATCGAGAAAGTCGCCCACCGTGCCCGGCGTGGCCAGGTCCACCGGCACGAAGGCCACGGTGAAGGCCGGGCCGAACACCCGCGGCTGGCCGGCGATGTGCTGGATGCCCAGCGCGCTGCCGGGCAGGCGGAAATAGTCGAGGGCGTCCGAGATCTCGGCGGTCGAGAGTTGGCGGGCGCGGGCCAGCCAGTCGCCGGTGTGGGTGGGATTGGGGGTGTCGCTCATCGTGCTGCGTCTCCTGCTGCTTTTCTGTTTTCCTACCGATGAACGCAGTTTCAAGTAAAGTCCCATCGAGATCAAACATCGAAAAATGGACTCGACTTCAATAAAAATGAACTTGCGGCAGCTACGCTATTTCTGCGAAGTGGTCGATGCGGGCAGCGCGGCGGAAGCCGCCAACCGGCTGTTCGTGGCGCCCACGGCCATCAGCATGCAGCTTGGGCAGCTGGAATCGCTGCTCGGCGCGCCCGTGTTCGACCGGTCCCGCCGCCCGATGACGCTGACCGCGACCGGCCAGTTTCTCTACCCGCGCGCCAAGGACCTGCTCGCGCAGATGCGCCGGCTGGACGAGGAGGCGCGCGCCATCGCCGCCGGCAACCTCGGCTGGCTCGGCATCGGCTTTACCCGTTCGGCTATCTTCTCGATCCTGCCGGCGGCGGTGCAGCGCTTTCGGGAGCAGTATCCGGATGTGCATCTCGATCCACTCGAACTGCTGTCCGAGCACCAGCCAGCGCAACTGCGGCGCGGGCGTATCGACGTGGGCATCTCGCGCTATGTGGGCGAGTTCGAACGGCCGGCGGACCTGCACTACACCACGCTGTTCGAAGACCCCTTCGTGGCCGCCGTGCCGTTGCAGAGCCCGCTGGCACAGCGCAGCGCCATCGCCGCGCGGGAGCTGGACGCGCTGCCGCTGATCCAGTATCCGAAGGACCCGCAGAGCGTGTTCGCCAGCCATATGGTGGCGGCGCTGCGCGACGCCGGTGCCCATCCCACCCCGGGGCATGAGGCCATCGAGATCCATACCGCGCTGGGACTGGTGGCGGCCGGGCTCGGCTTCACGCTGGTGGGCGCGTCGGTGGCGGCGCCGAACCGCACCGACGTCGCCTTCGTGCCGATCGACGATCTCCGCGTGCGCGCCACGCTGGTGGCCGTGACCCGCGCCGGGACATCGAGCCCGGTGATCGACGCCTTCGTGGCCGCCCTCGCCGCCTCCCGCCCCGCCTAGACCGTCACCACAATCTTGCCGAACTGGGCGTTGGACTCCAGGTAGCGGTGCGCGGCGACGATGTCGTCGAAGGCGAAGCGGCGGGCGATGACCGGCGCCAGCGAGCCATCACGCACGCCGTCGAGGATGAACGCCTTGGCCGCCGCCAGCTTCGCCGGGTTGCCGATGACCTCGTGGACGAGGTAACCGCGCAGCGTCAGCCGCTTGCCGAGGACGGTGGCCAGCGGGAACGGCGTGGGCGCGGGGTCCAGCCCGCCGTATTCGATCAGGATGCCGCCCGGCGCCATGGCGGCGGTGAGCGGCGTGAACAGCGGGCCGCCGATCGGATCGAAGACCACGCGCGCGCCCCGGCCGCCAGTGATGGCGTCGATGCGCGCGGCCAGATCCTCGTCTTCCGATGCCACGACGTGGGCGACGCCCTGCGCCCGCAGCGCGTCGCCCTTGGTGGCGCGGCGCGTGACGGCAATCGGCGTGGCGCCGACCCGGTTGGCGATCTGGATGGCAGCCAGGCCGACGCTGCTCGACGCGGCCGTCACCACGACGAAGTCGCCCCGGCCCAGCGCGGCGATATCGATCAACGCGCCGTAGGCGGTCAGGGTCGGCATCCACAGGGCGGCGGCCTGCGCCCAGTCCAGCGCCGCCGGGTGCCGGACCACCGCTGCGGCCGGCATCGTAATGATCTCCCCGTAGGTCGGCCAGCGCGCCATCGAGATGGGCGGGATCACGCTAACTGCATCACCGACGGCCACCTCGCGCACCCCCTCCCCCACCGCCGCGACAATGCCGGCCGCCTCCAGCCCCAGCCCGGACGGCAGCGGCGGCGTTTCTATATAGATGCCCGCGCGCATCAGCGCCTCGGCCCGGTTCAGCCCGAGCGCCTTGACCCGGATCTGCACCTCGCCGCGCGCGGGCGGCGGCACCTCGACGTCTTCGATCCGGAGCACCTCCGGGCCGCCATGTGCGTGGAAACGGATTACGCGTGTCATCGGTGCCATCACTCGCCTTATTCGTCTTGATTGGGAACGAATACACTATGGCAGGCCGCCCATCCGCGATAAATGGCCGGTTTTCCAGAACACTGATAACCAGGAGTTTCTAATATGGACCGGCTGACTAGCATGGCCGTGTTTGTGAAGGCGGTGGATCTCGGCTCGTTTTCGGCCGCCGCCGACGCGCTCGAGCTATCGGGCCCGATGGTCGGCAAGCATGTCCGGTTCCTGGAAGAGCGGCTGGGCATGCCGTTGATCACCCGCACCACGCGGCGCCAGAGCCTGACCGAGTTCGGCCGCGAGTATTACGACCGCTGCCGCGTGGTGCTGGCCGAGGTGGACGCCGCCGATGCGCTGGCCGCCGACCATGCCGACAAAGGCGAGCAATCAGCCCCGCCGCGCGGCCGGCTGCGCGTGACCGTGCCGGTGCACTTCGGTCGGCGCTGCGTGGCGCCGGTGCTGCTGGCGCTAACGCGGCAATATCCCGGGCTCGAACTCGACCTGTCGTTCAGCGACCGTTTCTCGGACTTGATCGAAGACGGCTTCGACCTGGCCATCCGCACCGGGGAGCCGGACGACAAGGCCGGTGTGGTGGCGCGCCGCGTGGCGCGGCAGATCATGATCGTGTGCGCGTCGCCCGGCTATCTGGCCGAGGCCGGCACGCCGCTGGGGATCGATGACCTGGCGGGGCATCGCGCCGTGGTCTACCGGCGCTCGGGGCGCATCCGTCCGTGGCAGTTGCCGGGCGACGATGGCGCGCCGGTGCCGCTCCTGCCCGCCCATCAGGTGCGGATGGACGATCTCGACGCCCTGGCTGACGCCGCCGCGATGGGCCTCGGGCTGGCATGGCTGCCGTACTGGCTGGTCCGGGACCGGATTCAGGCGGGCACGCTGGTCCACCTGCTGCCCGAGCGGCCCGGTTTTCCCTACGATGCCTACGCACTGTGGCCGCACACGCCCCACACGCCCCACCTGCCACGCAAGGTGCGCGTCGCCGTGGAGGCGCTGGCGGCCGAACTGCCGCGCATGATGGCGTGAAACCACGAGTGCTGGGTGGCTTCCTCGACCTGTGGCAGCCCCGCTCGCTGATCGTCGATGCCGGCACCACCGCACCGGCCAGCGGCAGCTTCCCGGCCGTGGTGGCCTCGGACTGGACCGGCGTGCCCGGCGACGCCACCGACGGCACGATCCGCAACGCCGCCGTGTTCGCCGCCAACATCGACTACGTGGCCACCGTGACCGCGTAGCGCACCGCCGCGCAGGCGCTAGAACACGCCGAGCGCGATGCCGGCCGCCAGGCCGGCGCCCAGCTCGGCGCATTGGTCCAGGTCGTCCTGGTCGATCTGCTTCGTGGCGAGGATGGCTTCGGGCGTCTGTGCGTGCGTGCAGACAATCAGCGTCGGCGCCACGCGGTTGAGGCGCCAGCCGGTGGCGATGCGCTCGACCTGCCGCTGCGCGTTCTGGCCGTCACTGCCGGCGCAGATCATCGCCGCGTAGGGGCGGCCGTTCACGCGGTCCAGCACCGGGTAGTAGCAGCGATCGAAGAAGTCCTTCATCAGGCCGGACATCGCGGCCAGGTTCTCCGGGGTGGCGAACAGGTAGCCGTCGGCGGCCAGCACATCGGCCGCGCCGGCCTCGGTGGCGCGCAGCAGGCGGACATCCACGCCCTCCTGCCCGCGCGCCGCCGTGGCCGCCGCCTCGGCCATCTGCGCGGTGCCGCCGGTCATCGTGTGATAGACGATCAGTAAGGTCTTCATGGTGCGCCGACTCTACCATGTGGCACGGGCGGCACCGGCGCACCCGGGGGTACCGAATCGGCCTACTTGCTGCCCTTGACCGTGGTGTAGCTCGTGATCAGGTTGCGGTAGTCGGGAATGTGGTTCGAGAACAGCGTGCCGAGCCCCTCGATGTCGTTGCGCCAGTCGCGGTGCAGCTCGCACGCCACGCCGAACCAGCTCATCATCTGCGCGCCGGCCTGGGCCATGCGGTTCCAGGCCGCGTCCCGCGTGATCGGGTTGAAGGTGCCGGAGGCGTCGGTCACGACGAAGACGTCATAGCCTTCCTCGATGGCGGACAGTGCCGGGAAGGCGACGCAGACCTCGGTGACCACGCCGGCAATCAGCAGCTGTTTCTTGCCGGTGGCTTTCACGGCGGCGACGAAGTCGGCGTTGTCCCAGGCGTTGATCTGGCCGGGGCGCGGAATGAACGGCGCCTCGGGGAACATCGTCTTCAGTTCCGGGGCGAGCGGGCCGTTCGGGCCATCCTCGAAACTCGTGGTCAGCACGGTGGGCAGGCCGAAATATTTGGCGCAATCGGCCAGCGCCAGCACGTTGTTCTTGAACTTGTCGGGTTCGATATCACGCACCAGCGACATCAGGCCGGCCTGATGGTCCACCAGCAGCACGGCGGCTTGGGACTTGTCTAGGCGGTTGTACTTTTGGGTCATCATGCGCTCCAAAGGAAGCCTTGGGCGAGCGGACGGGCATCCGCCCGGCGGGGGTGGCCCTGCGGGCCAGACTCCGCTGCGAACGGCGGAGTGAAGTCCACTGTAGGCGATCCATCGGCAGCGCGGCAGTCGTGAATGCAACGCGCAGCGGGCCGGTGAAGGCGCGCTGCGCGGGACTGCCATCGGAAAAATCGGACCAGATCCGACCCGGTCAGACCAGATTGATCTCGATATGGATGTTGCCGGTGAGGGCCTTCGAGTACGGGCAGGTCTGGTGCGCGGTCTCCACCAGCGCCTGCGCCACATCGCGCGGCACGCCCGGCAGGCTCACGTTCAGGCGTGCCTGCAGCAGGTAGCCATCGCCGCCCTTGCCGAGGTCCACTTCGGCGTCCACGGCGGTATCGCCCGGCAGTTGCACCTTGCGGGCCTTGGCCGCGATGCCCATGGCGCCGATGAAGCACGCGGACCAGCCCGCAGCCAGCAGCTGCTCCGGGTTGGTGCCGATGCCGCTGGTGCCCGGCGAGGACAGCTTGATGTCCAGCCGGCCGTCGTCGCTGCGTGCCGAGCCGTCACGGCCGCCGGAGGTGATGTGGACTTTGCCGGTGTACAGCACGTTTTCGATACGGGTCATGTCGATTTCCAGTGTTTCGAGGTTGCGGGTTGAAGAGCGTGGATCCAATCGGGCAAATCAGGTGACGCAGGTGACGCAGGTGACTCAGGCGTAGGCGCCGTCGAGGTACGGATCGACCGTGCGTGCCGGGTCGGCCGAGACGCCGGTGCGGTCCATGCCGGCCACGATGCGGGCGCCGTCCGTGTACGGATCGACATTGCGGGCGCCATCGGTGAACGGGTCGACGTTGCGGGCGCCGTCGCTGTACGGGCTGCGGGCGTCCTGCACCGAGCGGGCACCGTCGCTGTACGGGTTGCGGGGTTCTTGCACCGAGCGGGCGCCGTCGGTGTAGACATCACGGGAGCCGGTGACGGCGGCTTGGGCGCCGGCAGCGGCGGCAACGAGGGCGACGGCGAGAACGAGGCGCTTGGCGATGGAGGTCATGATCGTATTTCCTTGAAGTTTGGGTTCGGTAATCAATTAAGGATTGCGAGGCGGGTTACGGTGCGTCTGGTTTGTTTCGCTTGCCGCGCTGCCACGGAATGCATTTAAGACGACGGACGTATCGCGCCCGTAGCGATTTGAGGGCCTTACTGTCAGGGCACGTATCGGTGCGGGAGCCAGATACAAAGGCGTACAAAAAGGGGCGGGGCGGAGGGGGAGGCAGATCGCGATCGGCGGGATTCGGGTGACGGATGGGGCCGAATCGGAGCCGGAGGAGACCAGATCGGACCCGAATCGGACCCAGACCGGGCAAATCGGACGCAACCGGGCCGATCGGCGAGCCCGCCGGCCACCGCCATGTATCACTCTGTATCTGGCGACGGCCTCGCCACAGTGGCATACGCCCAGCCGCGCTGGCGACACATCGGCGATATGCGCAGCGGGTCTGATCGAGGCAAGCCAATCTTCCTACCGGATGCCAATCATGACCCTGCTGATACTTGCCTATATAGGTGGCGCTCTCACCATCCTGAGCCCGTGCATCCTGCCGGTGCTGCCGTTCGTGTTCGCCCGCGCCGGCCAGCCCTTTGTGCGCAGCACGCTGCCGATGCTGGCCGGCATGGCGCTGACCTTCGCCGCCGTGGCCACGCTGGCGTCGGTGGGCGGCGCCTGGGTCGTGCAGGCCAATCAGGTGGGACGCTACGCCGCGCTGGTCCTGCTGACGATTTTCGGCGCGAGCCTGCTGCTGCCCGCGCTGGCGGACCGGCTGGCCCGCCCCGTGGTGGCGCTCGGCAACCGGCTGGCCGGCGATGGCGACACCTCCACGGTGTGGCGCTCGCTGCTGCTCGGCGTGGCGACCGGCATGCTCTGGGCGCCCTGCGCCGGCCCGATCCTTGGGCTGGTGCTGACCGGCGCGGCGCTCAACGGCGCCAGTGTGCAAACCTCGCTGCTGCTGGCCGCCTACGCGGCGGGCGCTGCCAGCTCGCTGGCCGTGGCGCTGGGCATCGGCGGCCGGGTCTTTGCGGCGATGAAGCGGTCGATGGGCGCCGGCGAGTGGCTGCGGCGCGGCCTGGGCGTGGGGGTGCTGGCTGGCGTGGCGATCATCGGCACCGGCACGGACACCGGCCTGCTGGCGCGGCTGTCCGCCGGCAGCACCACCGGCATCGAACAGGCGCTGCTCAATGCGGTGGAGAAGGCGCGCGACATGCCGCCGCAGTCCGCCAACGACGCCAATGACGCCAGTAACGCCAACAACGGCATGCTGCTGGCGGCTAACGACGCCCGCGTAGGCTTCCCGGGCGGTGTGTCGGGCGCCTTGCCCCCGCTGCCGGTCGAAGGCCGCCTGCCCGCGCTGGACGGCGCGGTGCAATGGCTCAACTCGGCCCCGATCACGCGCGAGCAGTTGCAGGGCAAGGTCACGCTGGTCTACTTCTGGACCTATTCCTGCATCAACTGCATCCGCTCCCTGCCCTACCTGCGCGCCTGGGCCGACAAGTACAAGGACCAGGGCCTGACCGTGATCGGCGTGCATACGCCCGAGTTCGCGTTCGAGAAGCAGCCCGAGAACGTGCGCCGCGCGGTGGCGGACTTCCGCATCGGCTTCCCGGTGGCCATCGACAGCAACTACAAGATCTGGCGCGCCTTCGACAACAGCTACTGGCCGGCGGCGTATTTCGTGGATGGTCGCGGCAATATCCGCCATCACCAGTTCGGCGAAGGTGGCTATGCGACCTCGGAACGTGTGATTCAAGCGTTGCTTGCGGAGGCCGGCGACAAGTCGGTGGCCACGGGACTGGTTGCGCCGGAGGCGCGCGGTGCGCAGGCCATGCCTGACCTGGACAACGTGCGCTCGGGCGAGACCTATGTCGGCTACCAGCAGGCCACCAACTTTGCCTCCCCCGGCGGCCTGCGGCCCGATGCGGCGCGCGACTACACGGTCGGCAAGCTGGACCTGAATAGCTGGGGGCTGTCTGGCCGCTGGACCGTGGAAGCGGAGCAAGGGACACTTGACCGCGCCAACGGCACCATCGCCTACCGCTTCCATGCCCGCGACCTGCACCTCGTGCTCGGCCCGGCGGCCAATGGGCAGGCGGTGCGCTTCCAGGTGACCATCGACGGCAAGCCGCCCGGCGCCAGCCATGGTGCGGACACCGATGAGAACGGCAATGGCGCGGTCACGCAAACCCGGCTCTACCAGCTGGTGCGGCAGGCGGGCGAAGTCGGCGACCACACGTTCGAGATCCGCTTTCTCGATCCGGGCGTGCAGGCTTACGCGTTCACATTCGGCTGATGTCTGAATACGTGAGTTAATCGTCACTTTTTCGGGGCTTCCTCCCGATTGCGGTAAACTACGCCCCGTTCTGCCGGCCGGGGCGTCGCTGCATCCAGCCCCACCCAGCATCATTTGCCCGGCAAACACCCCTCTGCTTCACCTTCGCTCCGGGGACTGCGCCGCCCATCGCGCGCAGCCGCCCGGTCATTGACCTGCGCCCCCCATCCGGGACCGATCCGGGACCGATTCGGAACCCATCCGGGACCCATCGTGGACCGCGCGCAGGACTGAATCCCTCAGGCAGTTTGTCTGACCCTCCCTCCCGGGGCACGCGCGCGTGTGCCGCGGGCGGATCCGTTTTCCGGAGGACAACGCAATGAAGAAGCCAGCCAGCCTTTGGCTGCTTGCGGCCGGGCTCCTGCCCGTCGCCGCCCACGCCGCACCGGGCGTGACCCTGTACGGCATCGTCAGCTCGGCGGTGCGCTATACGTCGAACATCGACGGACATCACAACGACCAGGCCGCACTGGTCTCGGGCGGCATGGTCGGCAGCCGCTGGGGCCTGAAGGGCGATGAAGACCTGGGCGGCGGCCAGCACGCGATCTTCCAGGTGGAAAGCGGCTTCGCCAGCGACGACGGCCGCGCGTCCTACAACGCGCTGTTCGGCCGGCAAGCCTGGGTGGGCCTGAGCGGCGACTGGGGCAGCCTGACCTTCGGCCGCCAGTACAACGCGCTCAACAACATCGGCTGGGCGTTCGATCCGCTCGACCAGGGCTGGGGCAATTTCTGGTCCGATCCGCTCTACATCGGCGGGGACATCTTCTTCCAGGACTACCGCATCGACAACAGCGTGGTCTACCAGCGCACCGTGGGGCCGTTCTCGGTCCAACTGGACTACGGTGCCGGCGAGCAGGCCGGCAGCATGGGGCGTGGCACCACGCTCGGCGGCGGGGTGAAGTACCAGCAGGGGCCGGTGGTGCTCGGCGTGGCGTACGACCAGCGCCGCAGCGACGATGGCGCCAACACGCTGCGCAACTACTCGGTGGGGGGTTCCTACGCGTTCGGCAAGGCCACGGCCTACCTCGGCCATATGGGCCGGCGCGAGTCCGCTGGGGATGCGCGCTTCGCCATCTCCTTCGTCGGGCTGGGCTACCAGCTGACGCCGGCGTTCCACGTCTCGGGCGCCTACTACCGCTACCAGCAGTCCGGCGACGTGACCACGCAGTTCCAGGACACCCCGGTGCGGCTGGGCGGCGGCAACGCGGACAGCATCGCGCTGGTGGGCGACTACGCGCTCTCCAAGCGCACCAGCGTCTACGTGGAGGCGGATATCGTGCATGCGCGCGGCGGCGCGGTGGGGCGGGAGACCGAGTACTGGGCCGGTACGCCGGCCACGGACGTGGACGATTCCACCCGCATCGGCGTGATGGTGGGCATGCGACACCATTTCTGAAGCCGCGCTATCATCGCCCGCTCAGTCCGTTACATCTGTTAAACCCGGGAGCCGCGATGACCGCGAACATGGACACCATCGAGATCAAGGCGTTTCTGCCGGCGCAGGATTTCGACCTGTCGAAGCGTTTCTACCTCGACCTCGGCTTTACGGAGGCGTGGGGCAGCGACGAGATGGCCTACCTGCACGCGGGGCGCTCGAGCTTCCTGCTGACGCGCTTCTACGAGAAGCCGTTCGCCGAGAACCTGATGATGTCGCTGCTGGTGGTGGATGTGGAGGCCTGGTGGCAGCACGTGGTGGCCCAGGACCTGGGCGCGCGCTACGGCGTGCGCGTGAACCCGCCCGAGGACCGGCCCTGGGGCATGCGCGACTTCACGATCGACGATCCGTCCGGGGTGCTGTGGCGGATCGGCCAGTCCATCGACCAGCCGGCCTGATGGCTGCCTGATGGCTGCCTGATGGCTGCCTGATGGCTGCCTGATGGCTGTCCTGGCTCCCTTCCTTCCGCTTCACGCTTATGTCTTCCGATTCGATTCTTTCCCCCCGTGAGCCCGGCGACACCGCCTTCTACCAGCTGTTGGCCGATAGCTACCAGCGGCTGCTCGGCCGCACGCTGGTGCCCGAGCCGATGCCGGCCCGCAAGGCGGCCCGCTGGCTCTACGAGGAGGCGCCGTTCGCGGTGCTCGCCCACAACACCGCGCCCGATCCGGTCTTCGTCTACGGCAACCTGGCCGCCCAGCAGCGTTTCGAGTACGACTGGGCGGGCATCACGCGGCTGCCGTCCCGGCTCTCCGCCGAGCCGCCCAACCAGGCGGAGCGGCAGGCCTTCCTGGCGCGCGTCCAGCGCGTGGGCTACGAGACCGGCTACACCGGCGTGCGCATCACGCGCACCGGCAAGCGCTTCATGATCGAGGAAGCCACGCTGTGGCAACTGATCGACGCCGATGGCGTGCTGCACGGGCAGGCGGTGATCATTCCCCGGACGCGCGACCTGTAGGCAGGCGCCCCCGCCGTGACTTGAGCGTTACTTGACCGGGGCCACCAGCGGCACGCCCTTCCGGACGACGTACGTCGCCAGTTCCGAGGCCTTGCCGTGCCCCACGTTCTTGGCCACGTGCGCGGTGCCGTCCGGGATGAACAGCGCCTCGCCCGCCTTCAGCGTCACCGGCGCGCGGCCCTCCAGCTGGTATTCGAGTTCGCCCGCCAGCACGTAGGCGATTTCCTCGCCCGGATGGGCATGCTTGATCGAGACCGCGCCCGGGTCGAAGTCCACCCGCACCTGCACGGCTTCGCGCCCCGGCGTGCTCAGGTCGCTCTGCACCAGGTCCGTGCGGTGGAGGCCGACGTTCTGGGCGTGCGCGGCCTGGAACAGGCCGGCGCCGATCAGCAGGACGGTAGCGGCGAGGATGCGGCTGGAGGTACGGGTCGAAGTCATGGGAAGCCTTTGCGTTGCAGTGGAAAGAGTCGCCATTGCATCGCGCTGGTGTGTGGCGGATGTATCGGGCCGGGGACGGTTCTGTATGCCGATGTACGAACGCCCGGCGCCGACATGCGGCGATACAATGTCCGCCACGCCCGCACCGCTGCGGGCCGGCGCCCTCCCCCAACGTAGGTTTCCGACTGCTACCCCATGACCGTAGACAAGCCACTTCTTGACGCCTTCGCCCCGACCGGCGTGCTGCGTGCCTCGATCAACCTGGGCAATCCGATTCTTGCGCACCGCGCGGACGCTGGTGGCGCGGGTGGCGCGGGTGGCGTGTCCGTGGACCTGGCCGGCGCGCTGGCCGAGCGGCTGGGCGTGAAGCTCGAACTGGTGGTGGTGGAGACCGCCGGCAAGTCGGTCGATCTGGTGGCGAACGAGCAGGCCGATATCGGCTTCTTCGCCATCGATCCCAAGCGCGGCGCCAGCATCGCCTTCACGGAGCCCTACGTGCTGATCGAGGGCTACTACCTCGTGCACAACGACTCGCCGGTGCGCACCAACGCCGATGTCGATCACGCCGGCACCCGGGTGGTGGTCGGCAAGGGCAGCGCCTACGATCTGTTCCTGTCCCGCGAACTCCAGCATGCGGAGATCGTGCACGCGCCGTCGTCGCAGGAGGTGGTCCGCACCTTCCTCGAACAGGATCTCGACGTGGCCGCCGGGGTGCGCCAGCAACTGGAGGCGGATATCCGGGGCCTGCCCAACCTGCGCCTGCTGGACGAGCGCTTTATGGTGATCCGTCAGGCGATGGGCGTGCCGAAGTCTCGCGGCGACGCGGCGGCGGCCTTCCTGGCGGCGTTCGTCGAGGAGCGCAAGGCGTCCGGCGCGGTGGCGGCGGCGCTGCAAAAGCACCGCATCCAGGGCGCGACCGTGGCGCCGTTGGCGGCGGGCTAACCCATCGACGAGCCTCAGCGGCCGACGAAGGTCGGCTTGCGCTTCTCCGCGAAGGCCGTCGCCGCGTTCCGATAGTCCTCGCTCTGGTCGCTGCGGCGCGTGGCCTCCGCAATGGCGTCGCGCGCGGCATCGAGCTGGCCGGCGGCGATGGCGTTGAGCTGGAGCTTGATGCCGGCGATGGAGAGCGGCGCGTTGTCCATCATCGGACGGCCGAAGGCCATGGCGGCGGCGACCGGGTCGTCGTCGGCAGATAGCGCGTCCAGGAATCCGGCCTGATAGGCCTCTTCCGCCTGGACGAGGTCGCCGGAGAAGAGCCAGCGGCGGGCGGCACTGAGCCCGATCAGGTGCGTCAGCCGCACCAGCTGGATCGTCGGATACATCAACCCCAGCTTGGCGACCGGCACGCCGGCCCGCACGCTGCCATCCCCCACGCGGAAGTCGCAGCACATGGCCAGGCTCAGGCCGCCGCCCACGCACGCGCCTTGCACGGCGGCGATGACGGGGACCGGGCAGTCCTGCACGGCGGCGTACGCCTGCTGGATCACCGCGCGGTAGGCGTCCGCGGCCACCGGATCGGACAGCACGCTGCGGAACGCGAGGATGTCGTCCCCGGCGCAGAAGTGGCCGCCGGCCCCGGTCAGCACCACCAGTTGCAGCGCGCCCCGCTCGGCGGCGAACGCGCGGAAGCGGTCGCGCAGGTCGGTCCAGGCGGCGAGGTCACAGGCGTTGCGCCGATGGGGGCGGTTGATCGTCACGATGGCCACGCGGCCGTCGTCGCGGAACTCGGTCACGATCTCCGAGGGTTGGGTGTTCGATGCGTTCATGGCGGAATTCATGTCCAAAGTGGCGGGCCCCCCCGGGGGCGCCCCGTTCCTATTCCTATTCCTATTCCTATTCCTATTGTGCGGCGATGCGGGTTTCCTGGATCACGCGCGCCCATTTGGCGACTTCGCCCTTGAGCCGGTGATCGGCATCATCGGCGCTGCCCAGCACCACGTCGATGCCCTGGGCGGCGAAGCGCGCCTTGACGTCGGGCATCTGCAGGATCTTCTGCAACTCGGCGTTGAGCCGCGTGACGATGGGCTTGGGCGTGCCCTGACGGACCAGCACGCCGTAGGTGGACGGCACCACGAAGTCCTTGAGCCCCGCCTCGGCCACCGTCGGCACGTCCGGCAGCGCGCCGATGCGCTGCGGCGTGGCCACCGCCAGCGCCCGCACCTTGCCGCTCTTGATGGCGGACAGCGCCGTGGGCCCGGTGGCGAACATGATCTGGATCTGGCCGCCCAGCAGGTCCGCCACGGCCGGCGCGGCACCCTTGTACGGCACGTGCAGCAGTTCCAGGCCGGCCTGGCGGCGGAACATCTCGCCGGCTACGTGCTCGATCGAACCATTGCCGGACGACCCGAAGGCCAGCGTGTTGGGCTTGGCCTGGGCCAGCCGGATCAGGTCCTGCACGCTGTTGGCCGGGAGGTCATGGCTCACCAGCAGCACGATCGGCAGGTTGCCGACAATCGCCACCGGCGTGAAGTCGCCGGTGAGGTTGTAGCCGTTGGCCTTCTGCAGCAGGGCGGCGTTGATCGAATAGGAGGTCAGCGCGGCCATCAGCACCGTGTAGCCGTCCGGCGCGGACCGGGCGACGAACTGCGCGCCAATGTTGCCGGAGAACCCGGGCTTGTTGTCCACCACCACGGGACGGCCCAGGCTCTCGGCAAGCTTCTGGCCCAACAGGCGCCCCACCACGTCGACGGCACCGCCGGCGGGATAGGGAACGACCAGGTTGACCGGTTTTTCGGGGTACTTTTCCTGCGCGATGGCCGGCGCGGCCATGAAGGCCACAGCACAGGCCGCCGCACAGGCCAGGAGGATGTGGGTGGCCAGCGTGGCGACGCGTGCCGGGGTACTGCGACCAGACTTTGACAGCATGGAAAGACTCCACTGAGACGAAAGGACGCACCGGCCGGGAAACCTCGCCCGACCGGGGGGGGCATGCCCAAGGGGGCATCAGGGCATCAGCCGCGGGCCTTGCCGACGCGATAGCCGCTCTGTTCGAGGTCCCAGACGCCCGCCACATCGCGGGACAGCAGCTTCTTCTGGATGCGCTGCGTGGGCGTTTTCGGGAATTCGTCGATAAAGGCCACGTAGCGCGGCACCTGGAAGTACGGCATGCGCGACTCGGACCACTGGATCAGCGCGAGCGGGTCGAGCGTCCCGCCGCCCTCCTGCCGCACGCGGATGAAGATCTTGAGTTCGTCCTCGCCCAGGTCGCTCGGCACGCCGACCAGCGCGCACTCCTCCACCAGCGGGTGCTCGGCGATCACCCGCTCCACCTCCCACGCGGAAATATTGATGCCCCGCCGCCGGACGGTGTCCTTCTTGCGGCCGGCGAAGGTCAGGAAGCCGTCCGCATCGCGCCGCGCCAGATCGCCCGTGCAGAACCACTCGCCACGCATGGCCGAGGCCTCGGCCTCGGGGTTGCGGAAGTAGCCCAGGAAGGCCAGCCCCGGCGCGTTGGCGCGCACGACGATTTCGCCGGGCTCGCCCACCGGCACGGTACGCCCGTCATCGTCGGTCAGGTCCACGTCGAAGTAGCCGAGCGGCTTGCCGATGGAGCCCGCCGGGCCCGCCGGATTGACCGTAACGAAGGTGATCATCTCGCTCAGGCCGTAGCCCTCGCGCATCTCCACGCCAAAGCGCTCGGAGAACGCCTTCCACAGCTCCGGCGGGCACCCGCCGCCCCACGCCACGCGCACCTTGTGCTCCCGGTCGTTATCGCGCGGCGGCTGCTTGAGCAGCATCGGCACCACGCTGCCGAGATAGTGGATGTGGGTCACGCCATGGCGCCGCACCTGATCCCAGAACTGCGAGGCGCTGAATCGATCGACCATGGCCAGCGTGGTGCGCTCGATCAGCGCGGAGATCAGCACAGCCACCCCGGCGCCGTGGTGCAGCGACTCCCACAGCAGGAAGACGTCGCCGGCCTGCGCGCCGGTCAGCCGCAGGATGCCCATCGGGCCCGCGCGCAGCGTGCGGTCGGACTTCAGCACGCCCTTCGGGGCGCCGGTGGTGCCGGAGCTGGGGGTCAGCGCCAGGATGTCGTCCGGCTGGGTGACGTGGGCCGGCGGCGTTTCCGGGCACGCCGCGAAGGTGGCGAAGTCGTCCCGGCCCTGCCCTGCCCCGCGCCACAGCACCGACATCGACGGCCGGTCCTGCCGGATGGGCGAGAGCGCCTCGGCATAGTCCGCGTCGGCCAGCACCGCGGCCGGCTCGAACTGCTCGAACAGGTGCGACAGGGCGGCGCCGTGCAGATGCACGTTCACCGAGACCCGCACCAGCCCCAGCCGCGCCAGCGCCAGGATGGCGACGATATGGTCCGGGTGGCTCGGCAGCATCAGCGCCACGCGGTCCCCCGGCTGGAGGCCGGCTGCGGCGAGGCCGTTGGCCACCTGGTTCACGCGCCGGTCGAGGGCGGCAATCGTCAGCACCTCGTCGTGGAAGCGGCAGTAGATGTCGTCAGGCGTTTCCCGCGCGCGGCGGGCAAGCAGCGCGGAAATGGTTTCCGAGGCGACCGGGGGAATATCGATGTGAGTTTCCGAAGACATGGGAGATGGCAGGACAGCGTTGATCTGATCGACAGGAAGGACTCGGGCGGCTCAGGCGGCGGTGGCGCGGCGGCGTTCGCGCTCGGCGAAGAACGCTTCCATCATGCGCGCCGGTTCGCCCGAGGCATAGGATTCGCGGTGGATGCGGATACCGGCCTCGATGGCATCGCGGAAGCCGGCTTCGGTCATTTCCTGCAGGCGGGCCTTGTCGAGCTTCATGGCCACCGGCGGCTTGCCGGCCAGCGACTCGGCGATCTCCATGGCGCGGGCGTGCACCGCCTCGCGCGGCACCAGATAGTGGATCAGGCCGATGGCGTGGCACTCCTGCGCGTCCATCATGCGGCCGGTCAGCGTCAGCTCGATGGTGCGCGACAGGCCGAGCATCTCGCGCATGATCCACGGTCCCGTGACGCTGGCGATGCCGGCGTTGATCTCGGGCTGGCCCATCTGCACTTCCGGGTGGCCGACGCGGATGTCGCCCAGCAACGCCACCTGGAACGCCGAGCCGGCGGCGGTGCCGTTCAGGGCCATCACCAGCGGCTTGGGCAGGCTGCGCAGCGTGTCGTAGAAGGTTTCCCATTCACGCAGCCAGACTTCGGCGCGGTCGGCGTCGAAGTCATGCGCCTCTTCGAGATCCTGGCCGGCGGAGAAAGCCCGCTCGCCGGCACCGGTCATGACGATGGCGCCCACAGCGGGGTCCTTGGCGAAGGCGCCCAGCGCCGCCAGGATCTCGCCGCGCATGGCGGTGTGCCAGGCGTTGAGGCGCTCCGGGCGATTGAGGGTGATCACGCCGATGGCGCCGATGCGTTCTGCCTTGATGTCTCGGTACATAGTTATCGCATAGAAATAGTAAGTTAGTGAATCGAAATATAAAGACATCGCGGCGGCGGTGCAACCGGTTTTCGACTAAGGGTTTACCCGCGTCTATTTGGCGCAAACGGGTGAAAGTGGGCGTGCCGCGTCGCTACGGCATGCAAAAGGAGGACCACGTCGGGGGCGAAGCTGGCGCGCAGTCACCGGGGGGCGGTGACTGCGTGGGGGTATGACAGGGGAAGGGGTAAGGCGGGCGAGGAGGCGGGAGAACTCAGGCGCGGCTGGAGATGGCGCGGCCGGCGGCAATCAGCAGCGACGCGACGCGCTGCTCGTCTTCCGCGCCCTTCCAGCGGGCCCGCGACACCGCGACATTGATCGCGCCGCGCGGCCGGCCATCGGACCCGACGATCACCACGGCGGTGGCAATATCGCCGATATACATCTCGTCTTCGGTATGGGCGTAGCCGTTGCGCCGGATGGTTTCCAGCCGCTTCAGGATGGCGTCCGGCGCGAAGATGGTGTGCTGCGTGTACGGCACGAGATCGGACTTGGCCAGGATCTCCCGCACTTCGTCATCGGGCAGCGCGCTGAGGATGGCGAGGCCGGACGAGGTGCAATAGGCTGGCAGCCGCGTGCCGACGATGACATCGGGCGTCAGCACGTGGCGGCTGACAAAACGCTGCACGAACACGATTTCCGTGCCGTCGAGCAGCGTCAGGTTGACCGTCTCCTCGGTTTCCAGCGACAGGTGCTGGAGGAACGGCGTGGCCAGCCCAACCAGCTCGTTGGCGGCGATGAACTGGTAGCCGAAGTCGAGCATGCGCGGCGACAGCGAATAGGTTTTCGCCGCCGCGTCGCGCCGCAGCAGGTTGAGGTGGGTCAGCGTATGGGTGAAGCGCTGCGCCGCGCTCATGTCCAGCTCGGCCAGCGCCGCGATCTGGGTCAGCGACAGTTCGCGCCGGCGTGCATCGAACACGCTCAGCACGCGCAGGGCCTTCTCCACGGAATTGACGAAGAGCGACGACTCGTCGCCCGCGCTGTCTCCCTTCTTGGCCCCTTCGGCAGCGGCGGGCGCGCTGGGCGTGGCTTCCGCGCTGCGCTTCGTCCGGGTTCGCTTGGTGGTGGGCTCGTTCGTTGGCATTCGAGGATAATCGTTAGCGGATTGCAATACATCATTATTGCATTGTCCGGTAACGATCCCACCCGCCCACCCGCCCACCCGCCGCCTCACCCCCCGAACAGCTTCGCGGGCACCGTCACCAGGGCCGGGAACACCACCATCAAAAACATGATGGCGAACTCGGCGATCATGAACGGCACCACGCCCCGGGTGACCTCGTCCATCTTCATGCGCCCCACGCCGGCCACCACGTTCAGCACCGTGCCGACGGGCGGGGTGACCAGTCCGATCGAGTTGTTGATGATGAACATCACGCCGAAGTAGACCGGGTCGATGCCGGCCGCCTTGATCACGGGCATCAGCACCGGGGTCAGGATCAGGATGGTCGGCGTCATGTCCATGGCCGTGCCGACGATCATCACCAGCACCATGATCGCCGCCATCAGCAGGATCTTGTTGCCCATGAAGGGCTGGAGCAGGTCCACCACCTTGGACGGCAGGTCCGCCACGGTGATCAGCCAGGCGCTGACCATGGCCGCCGCGATCAGGAACATGACCACGGCGCTGGTCTTGGCCGCCGTGACGAAGATCTGGCGCAACTGGGCGAAGCTCAGCTCGCGGTAGACCACCATCGACACGAACAGCGCATACGCCGCCGCCACCACGGCGGCTTCCGTGGGCGTGAACACGCCCATGCGCAGCCCGACCAGGATGATGACCGGCAGCATCAGCGCCCACAGCGCATGGCGGAACGCCGCCAGGATCTCCGCGCGCGACTTGCGCGGCGGCGGCTCCAGGTGCTCGCGCCGTGCCAGCCAGGCCCAGGTGAGCCAGAGCGCCACGCCGATCAGCAAACCCGGCACGATGGCGGCGAGGAACAGCTTCGAGATCGACACATTGGCGGCCACGCCGAAGATCACCAGCCCGATGCTCGGCGGAATGACCGGGCCGATGACGCCCGTGGCGGCAATCAGCCCGCCCGCCGTTTCCTTCTTGTGGCCGGCGCTGACCATCATCGGCAGCAGCAGCGCGGTCAGCGCGGCGGCGTCCGCCACGGCCGAGCCGGAGAGTGCCGAGAGCAGGCAGCCGGCCATGATCGTGACGTAGCCCAGCCCGCCCTTGATATGGCCGACCAGCGCCAGCGCCAGATCGACAATCCGGCGCGACAGCCCGCCCACGTTCATGATCTCGCCGGCCAGCATGAAGAACGGCACCGCCAGCAGCGGGAAGCTGTCGGCGCCGCCGATCACGTTCTGCGCCAGGATCTGGGCGTCGAACATGTCCAGATGCCACATCAGGGCCACGCCGCTGGCCAGCAGGGCGAAGGCAATCGGCATGCCGATCAGCATGGCGCCCAGCAGCGAGCCGATAAAGACGGTGATGGTCATGCGCGCCTCCCGGTGCTGCCGAGGTCCGCGGCGTCCGCCGCGTCCGCCTGGTCGAGAATCTGCTTCATCCGCACCGCTTCCTCGGATTCCTGCACCATGACCAGCTCGTCCTCGGTGAGCCTGCCGGACAGCAGGCGCCAGAGATCGAGCGCGATGATGACGGCCGCGAGCACCGAAAACACGATGCCGGCCGCGTAGACAATCGCCATCGGGGCGCCGGTCACCGGGGCCGTCACGTCGAGATTGATGACTGCCTGGTCCCAGCTACCCTTGCACAGCAGCACCACGATGTAGAGCATCAGCACCTGGCTGACCACCAGGCACACCTTCTTGCCCCAGGCGGGCAGCTTGCCGACCAGCATGTCCACCCCCAGGTGCCCCCGTTCCTTGAGCGCGATGACCGCCCCCAGGAAGGTGAGCCAGATGAACATCCAGCGCGACACCTCCTCCGACACCGTAATGCCCGAGTTGAAGCCGTAGCGCAGCACCACGTTGCCGAACACCAGCACCACCATCACCGCGAGCAGCAGCGCGATGCCGGCCTCCAGCACGCGGCAGATTCCATCGATCAAGCGACCCATGATGATCCGCGCCGCCTAGGACTTGGCGTCGGAGACCAGCCCGACCAGCGCGCGCAGCCCCGCCAGGTAGGAATGCACGCCCAGGCCCTGGATAGTGCCCTTCACTGCCGGCGAGATGATCGAATGCGCGCGCCAGGTTTCCCGGGCCGCGATATTCGACATGTGGATTTCCAGCGAGGGAAACGGCATGGCCTTGATCGCATCGTGCAGCGGCACGCCGTGCTGGGTCAGGCCGGCGGGGTTGATGAGGGCGCCCTGGGCGGCGTCGATGTGCGCGTGCAGGAAATCGATCAGCGCACCTTCATGGTTGGACTGGATCGTGGCCAGTTCCACGCCCAGTTCGGCGGCCAGCGCCGCCAGGCGTTCGTTGATCTGATCGAGCGTGGTGGTGCCGTAGATATGCGGCTCCCGGCGGCCGAACAGGTTCAGGTTCGGGCCGTGCAGAACGAGGATTTTCATGATGTATTGGGGGCGTCGGAGGTGGCGGGGCGGCGGGCTTACTTGCGCAGGCGCCGGATCTCGTCGTTGTAGAGCTTCACGGTGGCCGGGTCGTAGCTGGCCATGAAATGGTCGGTGACCGGCTTGACCACCTGCTGCATGCGCGCACGTTCCGCCGGCGTCACATCGTTGTACTGGATGCCCTTGGCGCGCAGCTCGCCCACGGCCTTCTGCGCGGCGGCGCGGCTCACCTGGCGCTGGTAGACGCGCGCTTCGTCCGCGGCCTCGTTCATGATCTTCTGCTCGGCCGGCGAGAGCTTGTCCCAGAACTTCTTGCTGACGAGCACGATGTTGGCGGCGTACACGTGGTTGGTGGCGCTCACGTACTTCTGCACTTCATAGAACTTGTTCGAAAGAATCACCGCGAAGGGGTTCTCCTGGCCATCCACCGCCTTGGATTCCAGCGCGCCATACAGCTCGGCGAACGGCATCGGCACCGGGTTGGCCTTGAACGCCTTGAAGGTGTCGAGAAACACCGGGTTCGGGATCACGCGGATCTTCAGGCCCTCGAAGTCCTCCGGCCGGGCAATCGGTCGCTTGGAATTGGTGACGTTGCGGAAGCCCAGATCCCAGAAGCCCAGCGCCACCAGCCCTTTCTCGGGCAGCCGGGCGATCAGCGCCTTGCCGAGCGGGCCGTCCAGCAGCGCGTCCGCCTGCTCGAAGCTGCCCACCGAGAACGGCAGGTCGATCAGGCCGAACTCCTTGACGATGCCCGCCAGCGAGGTGGACGCCGGGGCCGACATCTCCTGCACCCCGCCCTGCAGGGCCGATTGCTGCTGCATCTCGTTGCCGAGCTGCGAGGCCGGGAATTCCTTCACCTTCAGCTTGCCGCCGCTCTTGGCGGCCAGCAGCTCCCCGAACTTCTTCACGCCGAAGCTGACCGGATGGTCGGGATTGTTCAGATGGCCGAAGCGGATGGTGCGCTCCTGGATGTCCTGCGCCATGGCCGTGGCGGCGATGGTGCCCAGCGCGGCGGCCAGCGCCAGCCGAAGAATGGTTTTCCTCATGCCTTGTCTCCTCGATGTCTTTTTTCTGGGCGGGTGGTGGCCAAGTATCGGTACCAATATTGGGGCCGATCCGGATGGCTCCCCCGCAGTGAGTGGAATACTATTCCACATGGAATCAGTTTCCACTTGGGGTTAGTATCTAGCCCACCCTCATCGCCCTAACACCACCTCTATCGATATGGCCGGAGTACTCGAACGCGCACTTGCCGTGATGGAACACCTCGCCACGCAGCCGGAAGGCGTGCCGCTGGCATCCATCGCGCAGGAACTGGAGATCCCGCAGAGCGCGGCGCATCGCCTGCTGAACGAACTGGTGCGCTGCGGCTATGTGCGCCAGCTCCGCGACCATGGCGACTACGCGCTGACCGCCCGCGTGGCGTCCATCGGCCTGAGCTACCTGAGTGCCACGGGTATCGTCGACATCGCCCAGCCGCTGGTGGACCGGCTGGCGCAGATTTCGGGGGAACTGGTGCGGCTGGCCATCGTGGATGGCGAGCACCTGACGTGGGTGGCCAAGGCGCAGGGCGCCCGGCATGGTTTGCGCTACGACCCGGACATGGGCATGGACGCCCGGCTGTCTTGCAGCGCGTCCGGCCACGCCTGGATGCTGACGATGAGCGACGAGCGCGCCATCGAGCTGGTCACGCGGCAGGGCTTCGGCTCGCCTGAGGAATATGGTCCGAACGCGCCGACCACCATCGGCGCGCTGCTGACGATGCTGCACGAGAACCGCGCGCGCGGCTTTGCGATGATCAACGAGGTGTTCGCGCCCGGCATGACGGCGATGGCCGCGCCGGTCAAGCGCAAGGAGCGCGATCCGATTGGCGTGCTGAGCATCGCCGGACCGGCCGTGCGGCTGACCGAGGCGCGCATGACCGCGCTGGGCCCCGACCTGCTGGCCGCCGCCGACGAACTCGCGCTGGCCAGCCTGGCCTCGCCGATGTTTCGCACACGCTTTCCGCTACAGGGCCGCAACAACGAGGACAACTCGGCCGCCGCCTGACCTTCAGGGGCGCCGTTCCTTCAAGCCTCCATGCCGCGCAGGCACAGGCTCATCAGCCCCATGCGCCCGCGCACGCCAAGCTTGGTGAAGACCCGGGCGACATGCGCCTGCGTGGTGGATGCCGTCAAGCCGAGCCGTCCGGCGATCTGGTTCTCGGAAGCTGCCGTCAGCAGCAACATCAGCACCTGCTGCTCGCAGGGCTCCAATACATTCAGCAAGGCGGCGGGAATCAGGTGGTCGCAGGTGGGCTGCCGCAAGGCGGTGACGTCGTGCGCCACGCCGAAGCGCAGTTGATGCGTCTCCAGCCAGCGGGCGGACCATGAGAAGTGAACGTCACTACCGTCGCGGTGCTGGTAGCGGTTCTCGAATCCGGTGCGCCGATTCCCGGCCATCACCGTGCCCGCTTCCCGGAGCGTCCGGTCGCGGTCATGCGGCGCTACCAGTTCGATCATGGTCTGGCCGATGATGGCGGCCTGGGACAGGCCCAGGCTATCCGCGCACCGGGCGTTGGCGTAGCGGATCTTCCCAGCCTTGTCGACCAGGAACACCGTGTCTGGCAAGCTGTCCGCCAGCGTCAGGATCGCGTCTTCCGCCAAGCGTTCAATCATGTGTACCGATCCCCGGGGCCGCGACAAAGCCATCGCGACAATGTGGCCGATCATGCCAGAGGATCGGCGTTCACTCCAGCGGCACTGGCCCTACGTCTCGTCCTTCAACGCGTGCACGATGTTGTCGCGCAGCGCGATGACCTCCTTCTGCAGCTTGGCGAAGGCCGGCGGCGTCAGCCCGCATGCCGACATCAAGTCGGTGCTGGCCGCCTTCTCGCGCACGCGTCGACCGCTCTTCGTCAGGCTCACGCGCACCTGCCGCTCGTTCTCCGGGTCGCGCTTGCGTTCGACGTGGCCCATCGCTTCCAGCTTCTTGAGGATGGGTGTCAGCGTGTTCGACTCCAGGAAAAGCTTTTCGCCGAGGCCGCTGACGGTCTGGCCGTCCGCCTCCGACAGCGCCACCAGGGTGACGTACTGGGTGTAGGTGAGCCCGAGCTTGTCCAGCACGGGCCGGTAAAGCTTGCCGAAGGCAAGGTTCGTCGAGTAGACCGCGAAGCACAGGAAGTCCGACAGCGGGGTATCCGCGGCGCTTGTCTCATCAATGGGTTTCATCTGCTTCCTCGTCGTGATGGGCCGATGGCAAAGAATACATCGTATGCGACGCAATCGTAAGCGCTGAGCGCCTTCCTCGGCCCACCGCCACGCCGCCCGCCGGGTTTCTTCACGCGCGCCGTACAAACGCCTTGACTTGCCCGGTCCCGTGAACCATTATGCAACGCATGCGATTACATCGCATGCGATTTGTTAAACCACACTAGATTCAGAGAGACCCTCACACATCATGACCAAGATCGAAAAAGTACTGTTCACCGGCAAGACCCACACCACCGGCAGCAAGGGTGGCCCCCGCCATCACGGCAACGTCGACCTCCATCTCACCACGCCGGGCAACGACACGGCGCCGACCTATGCCTATGAAGCGGTGCAGTCCCACCCGACGGCCGAACAGCTCTTCGCGGGCGCATGGTCGGCCTGTTATATCGCTGCCCTGGGCCTCGCGGCCAAGGAACTGAAGGTGGCGGTGCCGGCCGATCTGTCGGTCGAGATCGAGGTGGATCTGGGCATGGCTGGCGCGGACTACTTCCTGCAGGGCCGCATCCACGTCAACCTGCCCGGCGTGGCGCAAGAGGCGGCCGAAGCCGTGGCGCACCGCGCCGATGCCATCTGCCCGTACTCGAAGGCCACGCGCGGCAATATCGACGTCACGCTGACCGTCGCGACGGCGTAATGGGGGATAAGGGGGATAAGGGGGGTCATGGCGCAACCGCTTCCGCGTTGCGCCATGCCTGCACGAAGGCACGCAGGGTCGTCGCGGAGGCATCGCTGACGGCCCAGTACTGCATGCCGCCTGCCGCCCAGCGCTGTAGCTGGTAGCCCTGCTGCACGGCTTCGCCGCTGCCGCCCGGCCCACGCTGCGCGTCTGGCAGCACGAACACGTCGATCGGATGCCCATCGCGCCGATAGACCAGCACGGCCACCCGGTGGCCATCCACATAGTCGAGCCGGCCGCCCAGCAGCGGGAACCCGGCGCTCGCCAGGTCGCGGACCTCCGGCGCGTAGTCGACACGGCCGTTGAACCACGGCTTCACCACATGCATATTGGACGACGCCACATCGATGGCGTGGTTCGAAATCAGACCGCGCACGTGGCTCGTCACCACGGCGTCGGCCATGCCTTCCGCCGGAGACTGCCGCATGGCGTGCTGCTGGAGGCCCAGGCCGACGGCGAACACCGTGACGCCCGCCATGGCCGCGTTGATGGCGGGCGACCACGTGAACCAGCGGCGCCAGCCTTCCGACGAGGGGGGCGAGGGCGACGCGTCGGCGTCCGGCGCGATGGCCGCGTCGCCGGGCAGCGCAGCCACGATGCGCGCGCGCAAGTCGGCGGACGCGCGGTGATAGTGCGCGCCGTGGCGCGTCGCCGCGCGCAGCGCCTGGAGATTGCGCAGGCAGGCCACGCACTGGTCGCAGTCTTCGAGATGTCGTTCCAGCCGCACACTGTCAGCCGCGCCGACTTCCCCGTCGGCGCAGGCCTGCAGGAGCAACTGCGCGTCATGGCAATCCATGTTTCGTATCTCCGGGGGGATGAGCGGGTGGCACGTCCGCAAGGTCCTGGCGCTCCGCCGGCGCGGCGGCAACCGGCACCTCGCCACGCAGCGCCGTGACGGTGGCGGCCAGCATGCGCCGGCCCCGCGCCAGCCGGGACATCACCGTGCCGACCGGTATCTGCGCGATGCGGGCGATATCGCGGTAGTGCAGTTCCTCCAATTCACGCAGGACGATGACTTCGCGGAAGACCACCGGCAGCCGCGCCAGCGCCGCATGGACCAGCCGCACATCCTCCTCGCGCATCAGCCATTGCTCCGGGTCCGTGGCGGCGCCATGCCAGTCCGGCAGCGCGGTGTCCATCTCGCCTTCCTCATAGTCCGTTTCCGCCGCGCCCCGGCGCTTCTCGCAGGTCGTGAACCACGTATTGCGGACGATAGCCAGCAGCCAGGGCCGCGGCTGGTCGCCCCGAAAGCTGCCGAACAGCCGGAACGCGCGCAGGAACGCCTCCTGCACCACGTCCTCCGCATCGCCCGTGTTGCCGCACAGCCACCGGGCGAGGTTGTAGGCGGCGTCCAGGTGCGGCAGCACGAGGGCGTCGAAGCGGCGGCGCGTGGCAGGGGCGTCCACGTCAGTCCTCGGTCCGGACGGAGCGGTCGGGCAATCCAGTCACATCGGGGCAGTCGAGCGAATCGAGCGAATCAGACGAAGCGGGTGGATGGCGCAAGGCGGTCTCCTGTATACCGGCGCTGCACCGATTCTATTCCCGCGCGCCGGCGCCGGGAATATTTGGCGGCCCCCGCCGGTATGACAGGGGTGGGGCGTGCGATGGCCATGCCCGCGACACCGACGGAGGCAATCATGGACGGAACATGGCGGCGGCGGGACATCCTGCGCCTGGCAGGCGCGGCCGGGGGCGCCGTCTTTGCATCGGCGCTGCCGGGCTGGGCGGCGGGGCGGGACGAGGAATTCGTGTTCGTGCAGCTATCGGACGCGCATTGGGGGTTCGAAGGGGCGCCGAATCCCGACGCGCGCGGGACGCTGGCCAAGGCGGTGGCGGCCGTCAATGCGCTGCCAACGCCACCCGACTTCATCATGTTCACCGGCGACCTGACCCACACCACCGACGACCCGAACGAGCGCCGGCGCCGCATGCGGGAGTTCCGCGACCTGATCGCGCCGCTGCGCGCGGGCAAGGTGTGGCTGATGCCGGGCGAGCACGACGCGAGCCTCGACGCCGGGGCCGCCTATCGCGAGCTGTTCGGTCCCACGCACTACACGTTCGATCACAAGGGGGTGCACTTCATCGTGCTGGACAACGTGTCGGACCCGGCCGGCCAGGTCGGCGAGACCCAGCGCGCGTGGCTGGCGGACGACCTGCGCAAGCAGTCGCGCGAGGCACGCATCGTGGTCTTCACGCATCGGCCCCTGTTCGATCTCTATCCGCAGTGGGACTGGGCCACGCGCGACGGCGAGGCCGTGGTGGCCCAGCTCATGCCGTACCGGCACGTCACCGTGTTCTACGGGCATATCCATCAGGAACACCACCACATGACCGGGCATATCGCCCATCACGCGGCGCGCTCGCTGATGTTTCCGCTGCCGCCGGCCGGCTCGCAGCCCAAGCGCGCGCCGGTGGCGTGGGATCCGGCCCAGCCCTATCGCGGGCTCGGCTGGCGCACGGTCAAGGCCACGCGCGCGCCGGATGCGTTCGGCCTGACCGAGCAACCGGTACAGCGCGATGCCTGAGGCGATGACCACCTCCCCGGCAAGCGGCCGCCGCACGGTATTGGGATGGATGCTGGCCGGCGCGCTGGCGGGGATGATCACGCGCGGGGACGCGGCGCCCCCGCGTGTGATTCCGGTCCGGGCGCGCCGCTTCGTCTTCCTGCCCGACCGGATCGCCCTCAAGGCCGGCGAGACCGTGATCCTGGCGCTGACGGCCGAAGACATCATGATGGGCTTCGGCGCCCCGGACTTCCACGTCCGCGCCGACCTGCCGCCCGGCCGCACGGTGCAGGTCACCCTGACCGCCGGCAAACCCGGCACCTACCGCTTCCTGTGCGACATCTTCTGCGGCACCGGGCACGAGGACATGGGAGGGACGATCGAGGTGACGTAGGGGGAGCGCTTACTCCCGGTGAATCGCCAGCGGCCCGAACGACTGGGTGACCGGCATCACTTCCACGAAGTTGATGTTGACGCGCGCGGGCAGCGTGGCGGCCCAGAAGACGGTTTCGGCGATGTCGTCCGGCGTCAGGGCGTCCGCGCCTTCGTAGACCTTCTCCACGCGAGCCTGATCGCCGCTGAATCGCACCGACGAGAACTCGGTGCCGCCCACCAGACCCGGCGCCACGTCGGTCACGCGCACGCGGGTGCCTTGCAGGTCGGCGCGCAGGTTCAGCGAGAACTGGCGCACGAAGGCCTTGGTCGCGCCGTAGGCGTTGCCGCCCGGATAGGCGTAGGCGCCGGCCGTGGAGCCGATGTTGATCACGTGGCCACGGTTGCGCGACACCATGCCGGGCAGCACGGCGCGCGTCATATACATCAGGCCCTTCACGTTGGTGTCGACCATCGTGTCCCAGTTGTCCAGGTCAGCCTTCTGCGCCGGCTCCAGGCCCAGTGCCAGGCCGGCGTTGTTGACCAGCAGGTCGATCTCGGCGAACTCGGGCGGCAGCGCGGCCACGGCGGCGGCCACGGCTTCGCGGTCGCGGACATCGAGGATCAACGGCAGCACCTTGTCGCGGCCCAGCGCGTCGGCCAGCTCGGCCAGGCGGTCCGCGCGGCGTCCGGCGGCAATCACGCGATGGCCCGCCGTGGCGAAGCGTCGGGCAATGGCGGCGCCGAATCCTGAGGTGGCGCCGGTAACGAAAACGATCATCTTGCTCTCCAAACTGGGACGGGTTCGGGCACCGATACTACACCGGATCCCCGCGGGTTTCCCCCACTGCTGGGCGCGGGGCGCGGTGCGACAATCCAGCCGTGTCGCCGAGCTGGCGTCGTGGCGATGCCTCGATTGCAGTACCACCCCAGGGAGAACAACATGCACCGCCTTGCCACGCTTGCCGCCATTACCGCCGCCTTTGGCTGCGGCTACCTTGCCGCCCCGACGGCGCTGCCGCCGGCCCACGCGCAAACCCCGCCCGCCGCGCTGGCGCCGCAGATCATCAACCTGGCGGCGATGACCCCGGACGACATCGGGCCGCAAGTCCCCAACATGGGCACGCTGCGCACGAAGGGACTGGTGGCCACGCCACACGGGACCCTGGCCGTGCAGGCCGGCAATGTGCCGAAGCACTATCACACCAGCGCCGACGAGATCCAGTACATCATCGCCGGCAAGGGCACGCTCTGGCTGGGCAATGAGCAGCGCGAGATCGGCCCGGGCGACCTGATCGTGATTCCGAAGGGCACCGCGCACGCGGGATCGATCGCCACCAGCGGGGAATTCAAGGCGCTGGCCATCAAGCTGCCGCCGCAGGCCGCCGGGGATACGCACCTGCTGCCCTGATCCCCAGCGGCTGGTCGACCTAGACCGGCAGCCCCTTGGCCCGCAGCGCCGCGTCGAAGCGCTCGGGGTCCGAGGTGCCGGACGCGTTCTCCGCGCGGATCTTCGCTTCCTTGGCCAGATGGGCGCGGCAGCGTTCGAGCACCTGGGCAGCCTCGGCGGCCGGCACGGCAATCACGCCGTCCGCATCGCCGACGATCAGGTCACCCGGCAGCACGGCCAGCCCGGCGCAGGACACCGGCACGTTGATCTCGCCCGGACCATCCTTGCTGGGCCCCCGGTGGGTGTGGCCCCGGGCGAAGATCGGCATGCCGTCTTCGGCCCACTCGCACAAGTCCCGGACGGCACCGTCGATAACCAGCCCCCCGAGCTGCTTCGTGACGCACGTGGTGCGCATCAGGCCGCCGACCAGGGCCTGGGTGACATCGCCGCCGCCGTCGATGACCAGCACATCGCCGGGCTGCACCATCATCAGCGCCTTGTGGATCATCAGGTTGTCGCCGGGGCGCACGCGCACCGTCACCGCCGGGCCGCACAGCACAGTCTCCAGCCGGCGATGGTATTGGCGCAGGCCAAGCGTGCCGATGTTGCGGCTCATGGCGTCGCCGATGGCGGCGACGGGCATCTCGCGGAACGCAGCAACGATGCTGGCGGACGGGCCATCCGCACGGGGGTTGATGCGGTAGCCGGCAGGCCACTGCACGGGTGCTGGGGATTCGGACAGGCTCACGGGAGACTCCAGGAACAGGAAGGTAGAAAGGGGATCAGGCAAGGACCTGGGGATTGACGCACGCGGCACGGTCCACCGGGCTGCCATCCAGCCAGCCGAGCACGTTCTGTGCGGCGGCGCTCGCCATCGCGGCCAGTGCCGCCGGCGTCGATCCGCCGACATGCGGCGTCAGCACGACGTTCTTCAGCTCGGCCAGCGGGCTCCCGGCGGGCAAGGGTTCGACCGCCATGGTGTCGAGCCCGGCCGCAAACAGGCGGCCGTCCTGCAGCGCGGCCACCAGCGCGGTTTCATCCACCACTTCGCCGCGCGCCGTATTGATCAGGATAGCGCCCTTCGGCAGTTGGTCGAACGCGGCGTCGTCCAGCATGTTGCGCGTGTGGCGGTTAAGCGGGACGTGGAGGCTCAGCACGTGCGCCTGCGGCAGCAGGTCGGCCATCGACGGGAGCAACGCCACCCCATCGACGGGACTTTGACGGCCGGCCAGCGCCGGGTCGAAGGCCACCACCTGCATGCCCAGCGCCAGGCAGACCTTCGCCACGCGCTGGCCGACCTGGCCGAACCCGACCAGCCCGATGGTCTTGCCGAGCAGCTCCACGCCGTCCTGCGCGCGCGACCAGCGCCCGCTGTGCAGTTCGGCATCCATCCAGCCGATGCGCCGGGCCGCCGCGAACATCAGGCCCAGCGTCATCTCGGCGACCGACTGGGCGTTGGCGCCGGGCGTGACGTAGACCGGAATGCCGCGCGCGGTGGCCGCTTCCACATCGATATTGCTGACCCCCACGCCATGCTTCGAGATGACCTTGAGCGTGGGGCAGGCGGCGATGGCCTGCGCGGACAGCGTCACCGTGCGTGAGATGACGGCATCGACGGGCTCGGCGGCCATGATGCGCTCCACTTCCCCGGCATCGCCGGACGCGGACAGGTACAGCACGCGCGCGCCGGCGCGGGTCAGCAGGTCCACCCCGGCGGGGGCGAGCTTGGGAGCGGTGACGAGAATGGTGTGCATGGGTTTCAATCGAGCTTGATATTGGCTTCGCGGATCAACGCGCCCCACTTCTGGTGCTCGGCGCGGAGGTAGTCGCCAAACTGCTGGGGCGTGCTGCCCATCGGCGTACTGCCCTCGGCGGCGAGCTTGTCCTGCACCTCCTGGGTCTTGAGCGCCTTGCGCACTTCCGCGTTGATGCGGTCCACCACGGCCGGCGGCGTGCCGGCCGGCGCCACGAGGCCGGTCCAGGTGATGGCGTCGAAGCCGGGGTAGCCGGACTCCGCCACGGTCGGCACGCCGGCCAGTTGCGGCACGTTGCGCAGGCGCTGGGCGGAACTCACGGCCAGCGCGCGGACCTTCTGGTTCGTCAGTTGGGGCATCGCGGCGGCGGTATTGGCGAAGTTGAACTCCACCTGATTGCCGAGCAGATCCATCATGGCCGGGCTGGCGCCCTTGTACGGCACGTTGAGCATGCGGAAGCCCGCCTGCCGCTCCAGCAGTTCGCCGGCAAGGTGGGACACGGTGCCATTGCCGGGCGTGCCCATCCGCAGCGCCTCGGGCTTGGCCTTGGCGGCGGCCACGACGTCCTTCAGGGTCTTGAAGGGCGAGCTGGCGTTGACGAGCAGCACCACTGGCTGCGACGCCACCGTGGAGATCGGCGCGAAGTCTTTCAGGGGATCGAACGGCATCTTCGGGTACAGCGCCGGGTTGATCGCCAGATTCGCGGTCTGGCCGAGGCCGATCGTGTAGCCGTCCGCCGGCGCCTTGGCCACCGCGTCCATGCCGACATTGCCGCCCGCGCCGGGCCGGTTCTCGATCACCACGGTCCAGTGGGCCTGGGTGGCCATCTTCTCGGCGATCAGCCGCGCGACCGCATCCGTGCCGCCGCCGGGCGGAAACGGCACCACGAGCCGGATCGGCTTGGCGGGCCAGGTGTCGGCGGCGCTCGCGGCACCGCTGCAGACAGCCAGCACGGCGGCGGCGGCCAGAAGGCGAAGGTTCAGCATCGTGTCTCCTTTCGTTATGGGCGCATTCTTGCCGTGCAGAAACATTCCGTCTATTTGATAATGTTCATGTTTTCATTCCCCGGAGTTATCGATGGACATCCAGCTCAGGGACCTGCGGTACTTCGAGGTCGTGGCCGAACTCGGTCACATCGGACAGGCAGCCGAAAAGCTGGGCCGCACCCAGCCGGCCCTGACCAAGGCGGTGCAACGCCTGGAGGCGGCGTTCGGCAGTGAACTGTTCGAGCGCAAGGGGCGCGGCATCCGGCTGACGCCCGTGGGCGAGGTCCTGCTGGCGCGGGCCCGCATGCTGCGGGGCGCGACGGACGAGGCGCTGCGGGAAGTCGGCGATTTTGCGAAGGGCAACGCCGGGCACGTGCGGATCGGCAGCGGCCCGATCGCCGCCGAGCATGTCTTGCCCGAGATTTGCAGCCTGCTGCTGGAGGAGGCGCCGGCAACCACCATCGACATCACGGTGGCGCCCAGCCTGGTACTACGCGAGCGCCTGAAGGAAGGCACGCTCGACCTGCTGATCGGATTGATGCCGGAGCATGACGACGCGCTCGTCAGTCATGCGATCGTCGAAGACGTGGTGGTGGTGGCCGCCAGCCGGACGCATCCGGTGTTCCAGCTACCGCGCGTGACGCTCAAATCCCTGCTGGCCTGGCGCTGGGTCTTGCCTGCCGCGTCGATACCGAGCCGGCAATGGCTGGACGCGGCCTTCCAGTCGCACGACCTGCCCCGGCCCGCCACCCAGATCGACGCGAATTCCATCCCGCTGCTGCCCCGGCTGATCGCCAAGACCGAACTCCTGAGCTTCCTCTCCCGGCATACGCTGCACGAGCACAGGCACACCCTGCGCGAAGTGCCGCTGAAGGAAGCCACGCTGCGCCGCAGCCTGGGCGTGACGTACCGGCGGCAAGGCTACCTGTCGCCCGCTGCACTACGGCTGATGGCGCTACTGCAGGAACGCGGCGAGGCACTGTTCCGCGCCGCGCCGGGGGATGCGGCCAAGCCGTAAGCAAATTGTATCCATGACAATTATTTGATTGTCCTGATGCAGCGGACTACGATGCCTCATCCTCCCAGCCCGGCTCCGGGCGTCGGGTGGCATCGCAAGGACGCGCATCACCATGGAACTGAACACCACCACCATTCTCGTCACCTTCGCCGGGGTTTTCCTGATCTGCTTCATGAAGGGGGCCTTCGGGGGCGGCTTTGCCATCGTCGGCATTCCGCTGCTGTCGCTGGTGATGGACCCGGTGACGGCGGGCGGACTGCTCGCCCCGCTGTTTATCGCGATGGACCTGTTCGGCCTGCGCTACTGGAAGCCCTCCACGTGGTCGAAACCTGACCTCCGGCTGCTGGTACCGGGGCTGGTGGTCGGCATTGGGGTCGGCTACGGGCTGTTCCGGGTGCTGGATCACCGTGCGATCGCCATCGTGATGGCCGCCGTCACGCTGGCCTTCGTGGGCATGTGGTTCCTGCGTGGCGGCGATGTCGTGGTACAGCCGCGCTCCTCGCGCAAGGCCGTGGCCGCTGGCGTGACCTCGGGCATCACCACCATGGTCGCGCACTCCGGCGGGCCGCCGCTGGCGATGTACCTGTTGCCGCTCGGCCTGAGCAAGCAGGTCTATGCCGGCACGACCAGCATGTTCTTCACGGTCGGCAACATCATGAAGGCGGCGCCGTGGCTGTTCCTGGCCAGGCCGGTGGGCGCCGTCTGGACCTTGATGGCGATCTGCCTGCTGGCGATACCTTCCGGCGTCTGGCTCGGCTGGCGCCTGCATGCCCGGCTGGACCAGCGCCAGATGTACCGGGCCTGCTATGGGTTGCTGGTGGTGACCGCGATGAAGCTGCTGTGGGATGGCGCGTCCGGCTACCTGCTCTGACGCTCACCAGGACTGGTCGGCCACCACGCGCGCCACGGTTTCCAGCGCCTGCCTGAGCGTTGGCAGGCTGACGGAGCCGAGCGCGAGCCGGATGGCGTGGGGCACCTGCGCTGACGTGGCGAACGGATGGGCCGTCGATACGGCGATGCCCGCCTGCATCAGCGCCATCGCGATGGCATCCGCGCGCACTTCGGGGGGCAGCGGCAGCCAGACGAAGTACGACGCGGGATGGCTGACCCGCTCCAGTCCGCCGAGCACTTCCGTGGCCAGGCGCTGGCGCAGCGCGGCATCCCGGCGTTTGTCGGCTTCGAGCCGGGCCACGGTGCCGTCTTCGATCCAGCCGCAGGCGATGGCCGTCAGGGTGGCTGGCGTATTCCAGGTGGTGGCGCGGATGGCCCGTTCGAGCTGGGGCACCCATTCGCGCGGCGCACTGACGAAACCGATGCGCAGCCCGGTGGCGACACTCTTCGACAAACTCGACACATAGACGGTAGCTTCCGGCGCCAGCGCGGCCAGCGGCGCGGGGGCCCCTTCGACGAGGAAGGCGTAGGCCGCATCCTCGATCAGCATCAGCCCATGCCGCCGGGCGATGGCGACCAGTTCGCGGCGTCGCGTGGCACTCATCACCCAGCCGAGCGGATTGTGCAGCGTCGGCATGGCGTACACGGCACGCACGCGCCGGCGGCGGCAGAGCGCCTCCAGGGCGTCGAGGTCGGGCCCGTGAGCGGTGACGGGAATCGGGACGAGTTCCAGCCGGCCAGTTTCGGCGGCGAGCTTGAAGCCCGGGTAGGTCAGGGCATCCACGGCCACCACGTCGCCGGGCTCCAGCAAGGCCATGGCGGTGAGCGTCAGCGCGTGTTGCGCGCCGCTCGTGAGCAAGACGGTTTCCGGGGTGGCCGGCACGCCGCGCCGGCCCAGATGGAGCGCCACGGTCGCGCGCTCGTGCTCGCGGCCGCCGTGGGGCTGGCAGCGCAGCAGCGCCTCAAGGTCGCCGGCGGCGGCCAGCTGGCGCAGCGCTGCCCGCAGCAGATCTGCCTGGCCCGGCAACGCCGGATTGTTGAAGCTCAGGTCGACCGTATCGGCGATCCAGGCAAGCAGATCCACGCCCTGCCCGCGCGGCAACGCCTCCTTGACGAAGGTGCCGCGACCGGCCTCCCCGCTTACCAGCCCCATCGATTGCAGTTCGGCGTAGACGCGCGTGGCCGTGACCAGCGCCAGCCCTTCACGCGCCGCGAGGTCGCGGTGCGTGGGCAGCCGCGTGCCGGGACGCAGCCGGCCCGCGCGGATATCGTCGGCAAGCCGGTCGACCAGTTGCTTGTAGCGGGGCTGGGGCATGACAGCGCGTGTCCATGACAATCATCGGAATGTCCCGATTATCCCCCCTGTGACTCACCGCCCGCCGGTGACATCGAGGAAGGTGCCGGTGCTGTAGGACGCGTCGGCGCTGGCCAGCCACAGGATCGCGCGGGCGACCTCTTCCGGCTGGCCGCCCCGGCCCATCGGGATCGAGTCCTTGACGCGATCCACCCGTCCCGGCTCGCCGCCGCTGGCGTGCATGTCGGTGTAGATGTGCCCGGGGCGGATGCAGTTGACGCGAATGCCCTCCCGCGCGACTTCCTTGGCGAAGCCGGTGGTGAAGGTCTCCAGGGCGCCCTTCGACGCCGCGTAGTCGACATATTCGTTCGGACTGCCGAGCCGGGCCGCGCCCGACGAGATATTGATGATCACGCCGCCCCGCCCGTTGTGACGATGGGACATGCGCCGGGCCGCCTGCTGGGCGCAGAGCATGGGGCCGATGGCGTTGACGGCGAAGATGCGCTGCATCCGCGCGAAATCGAGATCCTCCAGCCGGGACTGCCGCGCGAGGATGGCGGCGTTGTTCACCAGCACGTCGATCCGGCCGAACGTCTGGTCGATGGCGGCGAATAGCTGGGCGACCTGCTCGGGGTCCGCGCTATCCGCGCGCACGGCCAGCGCCCGGCGGCCCAGCGCTTCCACATCGGCCACCACGGCCAGCGCGGCGGATTCGTTGGCGACGTAGCTGATCGCCACGTCGTAGCCCTGTGCGGCGGCCAGGCGCGCGGTGGCCGCGCCCACGCCACGGCTGCCCCCCGTAATCAGAATCAGCGGTGCCTGCGGAACGGTGTTCATCATCTGCGCATCTCGATGTGATAGTGGATTAACAATTATGAGGGGCTGTCAAAGCCCCAGGCAAACCGCGCCGGCTGCGACGACGATGCAGGCGAGCCAGCGCGTGCCGCTGACCGACTCCCGCAGGAAGACCCGCCCAATCAGGACCGCGAACACCACGCTGGTCTCGCGCAACGCCGAGACCGCGCCCATCGCGCCTGATTGCAGCGCCCAGATCACGATGCCATAGGCGGCAATCGACACCAGCCCGCCGACCAGCGACGAACCGACCGCCAGCGGCTCGGACCGTACCGGCGCCCACAGCGGCGCCAGCCCCCGCACCGCGACGAACAGGATCGGCATCAGCCAGTAGAACAGGAACATCCACGCGGTGTAGCTGAGCGCCTGCCCGCCGGACAACCTGACGCCGATGCCGTCGATCACGGTGTAGAGCGCAATCATCGCCCCGGTGGTCAGCGCGGCCAAGGCACCCGCGCGGGACGCGCGGTGCCCCTGCAGCGCGATCACGATGATGCCGCCCGAGACCATGGCGATGCCGAGCGCCCGCAAGGGGCCGATCGCCTCGTCGGCGAAGAGCGCCGCGCCAAGCGTGACCAGCAGCGGCGAGGAGCCCCGCGCGATGGGGTAGGCCAGCGCCAGGTCGTTGCGGCGATAGGACCGCACCAGGCTCACGTTGTAGACGATATGCACGAGCCCCGACGCGACGATGTACGGCCAGGCGGCGCTGGCCGGCAAGGGGTTGCGCAGGACGACGAGCGTGGCGACGGCCGCGATGGCGATGCTCATCCACGTCATCGACAGGAACCGGTCGCGGTTGCCGTGCAGCATGGCGTTCCAGCTCGCGTGGAGCACGGCGGCGAGGAGCACGATACCGCCGGTATAGCTGAGCATTGGGGTGGGAGGGGAGCAGGAAATGCCCAAGAATATCTATCTTGAAGCGGCACGACAAACCAGATAAATTGCCACATCGCGTTAGAAAATCTATTGCCATGAAACGGGTATTGCCGCCGCTCAATGCCTTGCGGGCCTTCGAGGCCGCGGGCCGGCTGGGCAGCTTCAAGGAAGCCGCCGCCGCGCTGCACGTCACGCATGGGGCGGTGAGCCAGCAGGTGCGCCTGCTCGAGGAGTGGCTCGGCGCCGCGCTGTTCGAGCGGCATAACCGCCGCGTGACGCTGACGCCGGCGGCGAAAGCCTATCTGGCGGAAATCGGCCCCTTGTTCGAACAGCTTGCGCAGGCTACCGCGCGCTACGGGGTGCCCGGGCCGGTCTCCCGGACCCTGTCCGTCAACGCGCCCGCGACCTTCACCCTGCGCTGGCTGGTGCCGAGACTGGCCAAATTCCGCGCCGAGCATCCCGATGTGGAGATCAAGGTGGAGACCTCGAACGGGCCACTGGAAAGCCTGAAGGACGACCACGACCTGATCATCCGAGGGGGTCCGGACACGTTCTACGGCTACGCGATGCGGCCTTTCCTGACCGAGGAGCGGCTGCCGGTTTGTAGCCCGGCGCTGTTGCAGCGCCAGCCGCTCGGGGTGCCGGGCGACTTGCGCCACCACACCCTGCTGCATACCTCGAGCCTGCCGCGCCTTTGGCCGGACTGGCTGGCGAGCGCGCAGATCCCCGGGCTGAGCCCGGCCGCCACGTTGACCTTCGATCACTTCTTCCTGACCCTGCAGGCAGCCATCGACGGCATCGGCATCGCCATGGGGCCGACGTCGCTGGTCTCCGACGACCTCGCCGCCGGGCGGCTGGTCGCCCCATTCGCCGGCCCGCGCCTGCCGTCGCGCAGCTATTGCGCCTACGTGCCGGACGAGAAACGGGGCGATGAACTGGTCGGGCTGTTCCAGTCATGGCTGGAACGGGAGGGGATGTGATTCTGCGGCGATGTGCTACGGACCCATACGGATCTGGTATACCATCGCCCGCTAGTCCCCGCCTTCCCAAGACCCCGGCATGAAGTTCAAGGAAATCAGTGCGTTCCAGGCCGTGATGCGCTCTGGTTCGATGACCGCGGCGGCCACCGAGCTGTACACGTCGCAACCGAACGTGAGCCGGCTGATCGCGCAACTCGAATCGTCCACCGGACTGACGCTGTTCACGCGCAACGCCGGCCGCCTGATTCCCACCGAGGAGGGCCTGGCGTTCCTGCGGGAGGTGGAACGCGCCTTCGTGGGCCTCGACACGCTGAAGGACGCCGCCCGCAACATCCGCCAGTTCGGCAAGGGCCGGCTGCGCATCGCCGCAGTGCCCTCGCTCGCCATGACCGTGCTCCCGCTGGTGCTCCAGCGGTTCCATGCCGACTATCCCGGCGTCAACGTCGCCATGGAAACGGGCAGCACGCAGTTGGTGGCCGACAGCGTCGGCAGCCGCTACTGCGACCTCGGGCTGGTGTCGTTCCTGCCCCCCGCCGCCGTCACCGATGCCCAGCCCGTGGCCGAACTCGCGGGCTGTTGCGTGCTGCCGCCCGGCCATCGTCTGGCCAGTCTGGACGTCATCACGCCTGCCGACCTGGCCGGCGAGTCCTTTATCTCGATGAGTCACGGCGATGGCCTGCGCGCCGCCGTGGACGCCGCGTTCGCCGACGACGACCGGCGTGTGATGCACTTCGAAACCCCCTACGGCGCCACCATCTGCAAGATGGTCGGACTCGGGCTGGGCGTGGGCATCGTGAACCCGCTGGTGGCCCGCATGCACGCCGCCGAGGTGGTGGTCCGGCCATTCCGGCCGCGTATACCGTTCGTCAGCTACCTCCTGCTGGCCCGGAACCGGCCTGCCAACGTGCTGGCGGACCGCTTTATCGAGCGGCTGATGGAACTCATCGCTGCCGAAATGGCATCCCTGCCCCCAGGGCTATCAGGTTTTCGTATAGACGCCTGACAGACTCGTATTTGCGCGCGCGGCGCGCGCTCCGCATACTCGCTCGGACTGACACACCGCTGCCCATTGGGCTTTTTTGGGCTTCTTCGGCTGGTGGTTTCATGAAGCTTGCGAGTACCTGACATGATTTCTAGCAGGGCCCAAGGCCCGCAATCCCCCCACGGAAGGTGCTGCAGATGACCGCAGCCTCCACCTCCCGACTCCCCGTGTTCGACGTCGCCGTGATTGGCGGCGGCCTCGTCGGCTCGGCCGTGGCCTACGGCCTGCGCAGCAGCGTGGGCACAATCGCCGTGCTCGACGAAGGCGATATCGCCCTGCGCGCCTCGCGCGGCAATTTCGGCCTGGTCTGGCTGCAGAGCAAGGGCTACGGCATGGGCGCCTACAGCCGCTGGACGCTGAACTCCACGCGGCTGTGGCCGAAACTGGCCGCCGGCCTGCTGCAGGAAACTGGCATCGACGTGGCCCTGGAGCAGAAAGGCGGCCTGACGCCGCTGATGGGCGACTACGAGGTCGAGGCGCGGCTGGCGTGGGTCAACACGCTGATGGCGCAGCCCGGTGTGGAGCCCTATGAATGGAAGCTGCTGGATCACCATCAGGCCGCTTCGCTCGTGCCCGGACTGGGCCCCGATGTCACCGGGGCGATCTGGACGCCGCACGATGGCATCGTCAATCCGCTCAAGCTGCTGCGCGCGTTCCATACCGCGTTCAGCACCAGCGGAGTCAATTACCTGCCGCACCACGGCGTCACGGACATCGTGCAGCAGCCCGGTGGCGACTTCGTGCTGACCACGCCGAACGGCACCGTGCGGGCGCGCAAGATCGTGCTGGCCGGCGGCCTGCGCAACGGCGACCTGGGCCGCATGGTGGGCATCGACCTGCCGATGGCCCCGCAGCGCGGCCAGATCCTGGTGCTCGAACGCACGCGCCGCCTGCTGGACACGCCCATGGTCACGCTGCGCCAGAACGACGAGGGTAGCTGGTTGGTCGGCGACTCCCAGGAAGAGGCGGGCTACGCCGAACAGGTCACCACGCTGCCGGTGCTGGCCACGCTGGCCGACCGTGCCGTGCGCACCCTGCCCGCCCTGCGGGACGTGCGCGCGGTGCGCGCCTGGTCCGCCCTGCGCGTGCGCGCCAAGGACGGCTTCCCGGTCTACGAACAATCGGCGACGCATCCGGGCGCGTTCATCGTCACCTGCCATAGCGGCGTGACGCTGGCCGCCACGCACGCCATGAACCTCGCCCCCATGATCGCCGCAGGCGAGCTGCCACCCGAGCTGGCCACTTTTTCGACCCGGAGATTCCATGTTCAGACGCATTGACGCGGCCGTCCTGCAAGCGACGGATCGCAAAGTACGGGTCACCGTGGATGGCACCGCGCTGGAATGCCGGGAAGGCGACAGCGTGGCGGCGGCCCTGTTCGCCGCCGGCGTGCTGGCCTGCCGCGACACGGCCGTGTCCGGCGCCGCACGCGGCCCCTATTGCATGATGGGCATCTGCTACGACTGCCTGGTCCGCATCGACGGCCGGCCCAACCAGCAGGCCTGCATGGCGCGCGTGCACGATGGCATGACCGTGGAACGCCAGCACGGCGCACGCGAGGTGGCGGCATGAGCCTCGACATCGACATCGCAACCTGCGACCTGCTCGTGGTCGGCGCCGGCCCTGCCGGGCTGGCCGCGGCCACCGAGGCTGCCGCGCTGGGCCTGTCGACGGTGCTGATCGACGAACAGCCGGCACCCGGCGGACAGATCTATCGCGCCATCAGCAGCACGCCGGTACAGAATCGCGCGATCCTCGGCGAAGACTACTGGCACGGCCAGAGCCTGCTGGAGCCGTTTGCCAACAGCGGTGCGCGCCATCTGTCGGCGGCAACTGTCTGGTCGATCAATGCGCGCGAGCCGCAGCCGGGTACGGAGGGCGATGGCCAACCCGCCGGCTTCGAGGTCGCCTATTCAGTGGCCCGGCCCGGTCAGGATCCGCAGGCCGCGCTGCTGCACTGCCGCCATCTCATCCTGGCCACCGGCGCGCAGGAGCGGCCCTTCCCGATTCCGGGCTGGACCTTGCCGGGCGTGATCACGGCCGGTGCCGCGCAGATCCTGCTGAAGACCTCGGGCGTGGTGCCCGAAGGGCGCACGGTGCTGGCGGGCGGCGGCCCCCTGCTCTACCTGCTCGCCTATCAATACCTGAATGCCGGCGTGAAGCTCGAGGCGATTCTCGAGACGACCGATAGCGGCCAATGGCGCAAGGCGCTGCCGCACGCCTGGGGTTTCCTTCGCTCGCCCTATCTGGCCAAGGGGCTGAAGCTGCTGCGCGCGGTCCGCAAGGCCGTGCCGATCGTGAGCGGCGTCACGGCGCTCGAGGCCATCGCCGGCGCCGGCGGTCAGGTCGCCGAACTGCGCTATCAGGCGGCGGGCCAGCGCCACAGCATGGCGATCGACCAGCTGCTGCTGCATCAGGGCGTGGTGCCGAATACCAACCTGTCGCGCGCCATTGGCGCCGAGCATGTCTGGAACGAGCGCCAGGACTGCTGGGAGCCGCAGGTGGATGCATGGGGCGCAACGTCGATGCCGCACGTGAGCATTGCCGGGGATGGCGCGGGCATCGCGGGCGCCGTGGCCGCCGAGCATCGGGGCCGCATCGCCGCCGTGCATGCCGCTGCCGCGCTGGGTCGCATCGACATCGCCACGCGCGACGGCAAGGCGGCACCGCATCACGCCGCGCTGGCACGCGCCACGCGAGGCCGCGAATTCTTCGAGGTGCTCTATCGCCCGCTGCCGCAGTTCCGCCGCCCCGTGGGCGACACCATCGTCTGCCGCTGCGAGGAAGCCACCGCCGAACAGGTGCGCCACGCGGCACGCATCGGCTGTCAGGGTCCGAACCAGTTGAAGGCGTTCCTGCGCTGCGGCATGGGGCCATGCCAGGGACGACTCTGCGGGCTGACCGTGACCGAACTGATCGCCGACGAACAACAGCGCCATCCGCGTGATGTGGGCTATTACCGGCTGCGGTTTCCCACCAAGCCGGTGACGCTCGGCGAGATCGCCTCGCTGCCGCAGACCCAGGCGTCGCGGGACGCCGTGGTCCGCTTCAAGAAGTAAAGCGCAGTAGGCAGCAACATGAAAACAGAAGCGCGGACCGGGTCATGCATGGCATCCCGCGTCCCGCCAGTCGAACMAGCACAGCGACGACATCCTGAGAGCAATCCTCAACCCCCTTATCGAGAATCAATCATGGCGTTTTCCAAGATCGTCCCCGCTCTCGCCCTCGCGCTGGCCGCAGCCCAAGGCATGGCCCAGGACTTGCCACCGGGCCCGATGCGGATGTTGGTCGGCTTCGCGCCCGGCGGTGGCAACGATGTCATCGCCCGCACGGTCGCCACGCAGTTTCAGCTGAACACCAAGGTCACCATCGTGGTGGAGAACAAGCCGGGCGGCGGCAGCACCATCGCCACCGCCGAGATGGCGCGTGCCAAGCCGGATGGCTCGGTGCTGCTGCTGGGCTCCGTCGGCGGCCAGGCCATCGCACCGTCCATCTACAGCAAGCTGCCGTACGATCCCATCAAGGGCGTGCAGCCGGTGTCGCTGGTGGCCAAGTCCGCCAACGCGCTGGTCGTGAACAATGACCTGCCGGTCAAGAACGTGCAGGAGCTGCTCGCCTACGCCAAGGCCAATCCGGGCAAGCTCAATGTGACGTCGCCGGGCAATGGCACGATTTCGCACCTGTCGGCCGAACTGTTCAAGAGCATGGCTGGCGTCTCCATCACGCACATTCCGTATCGCGGCGATGCGCCGGCGATGCAGGACGTGATGGCGGGCCAGGCCCAGATGACGTTTGCGAGCCTGCCGTCGGCCAAGGCCGGCGCCGATTCCGGCAAGGTCCGCATCCTCGCCGTGACGAGCACCAAGCGCGTGGAAACCATGCCGAACGTGCCGACCATCGCCGAGTCCGGCGTACCCGGGTACGAAGTCGTGTCGTGGTACGGCGTTTTCACGACGGGCGGCACGCCGATGCCGACGGTGAACCGCCTCGCGCAGGAGATTGCCGCCGTGGTGGCGCAACCGTCGATCCGCGATTCGATCGCCAAACAGGGCATGGAGCCGAGCGCGCTGGGCCCAGTCGAGTTCACGCAACTGGTGAACCGCGACGCCCAGAAGTGGGACAAGGTCGTGAAGACCGTCGGCATCAAGCTGGACTGACCCCACGCGATACTTCAAGCAGGGCGAGCGTCGCGTCAGCGCTAGTTCGCCCTTACCGCAGGCGGCGGCGTCCACTTGCCGTTCAGCGCAACCGCTTCGGGCCAATAGGCGCGCACGTACAGCGAGAAGTCCTCGTCCTTCGGCGCAGGCAGCCAGTTGCTCTCCTTGTCAGCGCCGGGCGAGTCGGCCTGGATGTAGAGCGTGAGCGATCCGTCGGCACCGTACTTGAGGGCCTTGTTCTTCGTGCCGATGGAATAGCGCTTGAGCTTGTTCTCGGCAAAGAAGTGGTGCTGGTTGTAGAGCGTCAGCGACCAGAATCCCTGCACCGGGGGCTGCGCCCCCTTGGCAAAGGTCACCGTGTACTCGCCTCGGCCGTTCAGGCGGGCGCCGCTCGCATCCAGATCCTGATAGAAGTACTTGGTCTCTTTCTGCCGATTGACGAAGATGTTGGATTTCGCCGCCGCCGTGCGGGCAAAGTAATCCGTGCCAAAAGCTGCGCCGTTGCTGATGGTGCTCCAGTGGTCGGGCAGTTGCAGGCCGTAGTTGCGGAACTGGAAGAGCGGATCGACGATCTCGCTGTCTGCCTGCGCGGCGGCCTTGACCAGCATGTCCTTGACGCGCGGATCCTTTGCCGCAGCGTCTGCCAGCATCAGCGCCTGGGCGTACTTCGTCTCCTCGCCCGGCAGCGGCCTGGCGTCTTTGAGCACCAGCGGCAGCGTCGCCCAGAATGTCTCCGGCACCACCCATTTGGTCTCGGCGTCCCCCGCATTCTGATTGGGGAAATGCGGCAGCTTGGCCCAGTCCCGCGTCTGCATCTTGCCCGTGTATTCGGCCAACGGGTACAGGTTCACGCCTGCCAGCGATGCCTGCACGGCCTGCTTGTCAGCGGCGGTGTCATCCTGGAACACGCGCGGGATCACCACGCCGGTGTTGCTCCTGGCGCGAAACACCTTGGTGATGCCCTTCGGCACGCTGCCCTTCCAGTCGGGCCCCACCAGCAGGTAGAAGCCCGGTTTGGTGCCGTACATCTTGCCAAGCTCGGCAAAGCTGTCGGTACCCAGATCCACCACCTGATAAACCCAGAAGCGCTTGCCGAAGTCGGGCACCTGCACCACCACCGGGCTCTGGTCCAGCGCCAGCACGCTGAAGCCATAGACCACATCCTGGTTGGGGCACGCCACCATGCGCTCGTCCGGCGCGATGTAGTCGGTCAGCATCGACAGCCGGTTGGACGGTGCGATCGGCACCGTCCCGCCCATCAGCCCGGGTTGAGGCAGGTCCTTGAACGCCAGCCGGCGGTTGTAGACATTGGTCATCGGCCACGCCCAGAAGTAGATGTCGCGCGCCGCCATCTGCAGGTAGGCATCGGTCATCTTCATCCCCGCCACGGGCCCGGCCACCGCTCCGGGCACGTCTTGCGCGGCAAGGGCCATGGTGGGCGTCGCAGCGGCAGACGCCAGCGCCACGGCAACGAGCAAGGGGGACAGCGCAGCGGATGGCATGCGGATCATCGATGGGTTACTCATGTCGGTGAAAGGTCTTGCGTTGTGCCACCACGGTGGGCGGCTGCGCCGTCTACCTCAGCTTTTCCAGGTCGCCCGGTCGCCAGGTCTTGTCAAAGAATGGCTGGGTAGGGCCGTAGAGACGCAGGATCACGAAGTAGCCCTGCTTCGGCAGGGTCTTCAGCCAGTTCTTTCCTGTGCCTGGCGACGTCGGGCCGAAGTAGATATCGGTGGATCCGTCCGCATTTCGTACCGGCTGGTCCATGGTGTTGATCGACGGGAACGGTTGGCCGTTGTCCACGCCCGACGCGGTGATCGAGTCATAGATGGTCGCGGACCAGAACAGCGCCGCCGGCACGTCCTTGGGCAGCGTGAGCTTGTAGCGGTTGCTGCCGGATAGGAAGTTGCCCTTCGCATCGACAAAGGTGGCCGGATATTTCGCACCCACGTTGACCATGTTCACAGCCATGCCCGGACTGGCGGAATACGCATTGGTGAAGAAACCCGTGCGCGGATCGATGTAGTTGAAGGTCTCGGCGGTAAAGGTGGCGTTGCCGGGAAACACGTTCAGCCAGCGGCGGTCTTCGTACCAGACGCCGTTGGGCACGCCACGCTGCGGCGCGTACGAGATCGAGTGCCCCATCTTGGCGGCAGTGCGGGCTGCCTTGTCCAGCAGGTCGCGCGTGTGCGTGTCCGGTGCGAACGGCTTGCCCTTGATGATCCCGAGCGCTGCCAGCATCCCGCGCATCTCCATGTCGGCCGGATCGACATACTCGTTGTCGATAAAGCGCGACAGCATGTTGAATGCCTTGTCATCCGTTGGATACAGCATGTTGACCGGCACGCCCGACGCATTGGGGAACTGCATGGGCCGGGCGGAAGCCTCCTTGCCCAGCGGATAGATCCGGGTCTGCTCCATCACCTTTACCGGCGCATCCAGCTGGCGAGGATCCTTGAAAAATCCGCGCCAGAACACGAACACCCCATACGTGCGCGACCGCATCACGATATAGCCAGCCGGAATCTCGCCGCGATAGTCAGGCGGGAGCACAAGGTATTTGCCACCCCTGCCCTTGTCCGGCCCGGGCAGCCCCACATCGCCGCACCACTGACGGCCGTCGATTTCCCCCTCGGTGCAGATCGGGCGCTGGAAGAAGTCGTCGAGGATGCCTTGCAGTCCGGGCGGCACGTCGATCACCATCGGGCCGTCTTCCTTCAGGTCGAGGTAGCCCATGGCGTAGATCACATCCGAATTCGGCGTGGTGACCAGCGTCTTGGCATTCAGGCGGTCCTTCCAGATCGGCAGGACGTTATATCCCTTGCCGAAGGTCTTCTCGGAGCCTTCCTTCATGCCGAGCATATTGAGGGCAGGCAGCGCCCAGATATACGACTGCACGGCGCGCTGGAACGTCAATTCGTCCTGGAGCGTGGCAACGCCCTGCGGCGTCGGATAACCGTTGTGGAATGGCAGGTTCGCCAGGGCATCGTAGCGCGTTGCCTGCGCTATGGCGTGTCCGGCAACGAAGGCCGTCAAGGCGACTGCAACCCCGATAACTTGCCGCATCGCTTCTCCTAGGATCTGTGGGCGATTGACTACCGCAAGATCCTATCGGCCATCGGCGTGCCGCGTACTGCATGTTTTCGTTCGCTGATGTGAATCTTTTCGCCTGAAACGGCCACTTGACAGCCGTCCGCTGATCTACAGCAGACGCTCCGCCTCTTCCAATAGCGTCATGCGTGACAACATCGTGGCGCGCGCAAAGCGCACGAGCAGAAAGGTTCTCACCAGGCGGGGGTCGCCTGGAATGCTTGCGGTCAGGAATTCCAGGTCGTCGCCGGGCGCGGTGCTGTCATCGGGTTGAAGCACATTCATCCGGCTCAGCCGCATGCGCCGGCGCTCGATGAGGAGATAGGCGCCGGCGTTGGTGAGCGCTGCCTGCAGCCCTTCCATCTGGCGCTCCAGCGCATCGACTTGTCCCGCCGGCAGGGCGGTGTCGCCGTTGGCCGCATCGATCTGTGCGATCTGCGCGCGCAGGCGCTCCCGTTCCTCGGGGTCCGGCGAGACATCGCCGCCAAGCATCGAACGCATGCCCACCCCCTGGCGTTCCAGCAGCCGCAAGCGCTCGCTGAGCAACGCCATCTCCTGCAGGCGCTCATCTCGCCCAATGCCCCCCGCCGCCGCACTGGCAAGGCCCTGCAGCGCAAGCTGGTCCAGCATGCGCGCCTCGATCTCCCTGTACAGCCCGGCGTGGCTGTCACCGCATATCCGAATCTGATGATCGTTGAAGCTGACCGTGGTTTGCAGCACGTCCGAGCGCATGACGTCGCCCTCCAGGGCCACGCCCAAGGTGCGCCGCTCGACCATTTCCATGCCAAGCACCGCAAACGCCTCGTCTGTGCCAGGTGACGCATCGAAATAGTCGCGCAGATCGGCGGCGCGGCTGAAAGCCAGTGCGACGTCCTGACCAGTGCCAAAACACGCGTGGATGTACGGGTCCGTCCCCCACGTCTCCGGACTCGCTTCCCGTGGTGCGGGAATGCCGGCCACGACCGCGCGTACGTGGTCGAGCGCGATGCGGATCGAGGGGGCCAGCCGCCGGGCATAGCGGGGCAATAGCCGTAGGCGGGGACTTAGCCGGGTAATGCGCTCGGCCAGTTCCGCCACCTCCCGCCGGTTGTCCGCCTGCCCATCGGGGCCGCGGCGGCGGCGCCAGTTCAGAATGCCCATCACCATGCTCCGTTCAGGCGCGCAATATGACCTTCAGCCGCTACCCGTTGCGAGTCCGACACCGTCATGCAATCAGAAGCGCCTCGTATTCCGCCCGAAACTGTTGCAGCGAGCTTTCCACCACCGTCACGGCGCCATCGATCAGACCGCAACGGCCGCTGCCGGGCAGGATGCGACACAGGTTCTCCAGCGCTTCCAGATCGGCACGTACGCCATGGCCCGTGTCGATCCGGCCGAGCAATCGCATCATCTGGAAGGTGCCACCCTTGCAGGGCGGACACTGTCCGCATGAGCCCTGGGCGAAGAAGCTCACGTACTCGGAGACCTTGCGGACGATGCTCGTGCCTTCGGACACGACGATCATGGCACCGGTGCCCAGACGCGAACGCCGTTGACGCACGGAGTCAAAATCGAGTGCCACATCGAGATCACGCTTCGTCAGCAAGGTATTGGACGGGCCGCCGGTAAAGACCGCCTTGAACTCCTTGCCCTGGAGCATGCCACCGCCATGCTCGAACACCAGGGCCTCCAGGCGCGTGCCCATCGGCAATTCATACAAGCCAGGACGCAGGACGTCGCCCGAAAGCGAATAGAGCTTGGTTCCGGCAGCATTCCCGATGCCAAGACCGCGATACCACTGCGCACCGTTGCGCAGAATGCCCGGTACGTGCGCCAGGGTCTCGGTGTTGTTCAAGATGGTCGGTGAGCCATGCACACCGTGCTCGGCAGGATAGGGCGGCTTGCGTCTGGGGAACGGGAATCCGCCCTCGACACTCGCGATCACCGCCGTCTCCTCCCCGCCGATGTACAAGCCAGAGCTGGGGATCACGTCAAGCGACAGCGGGCCGCCAATCAGACGCCCGAGTTCCGAGAACAGAGAGTGCCCCCGCCACTGCTCCACCGCCTGACGCACCACATTGAGGGCTAACGGTTGATGCGGATTAACGTACAGCACGACATGATTGGCATGGGTCGCCGCTGCGGCGATGAGCGCCCCCTCGATGACCTGGTGCGGCGTGTGCTCCAGCAGATAGCGGTCCTTGAACGTACCGGGCTCGTCTTCGTTGCCGTTGCAGATGATGAATTTGTCGCCTGCAGCGGCGGCAGCAACCGGTGCCCATTTGCGATGCGTCGCGAATCCGGCACCGCCCATCCCACGCAGGTCCGCTTGTTCGATTTCGGCGAGGATGGCGAGCGGATCGCGCAGGGCCTTGGCCAGCCCCTCTCCGCCGCCGCATGCAAGCCAGGCGTCCAGGTCTGCGCCGACCCGGATATCGTCCCTCAGGAGAACCTGATTCAGCTTGTGCATCGCGCGCTCCGTGGGTCGCTCATCGGACGCCGCCGCCCGCGCCGCCCCACTTGCCCCGGCGCAACGCTGCATCGACCCGCAAGTCGAAATGGGCATAGCCGGGGAAGAGTTGCGGTGCCTTGACATGCAAGGGTAGCCCCGCCAGCGTCAATTGCCGCTGCCAGGCGTGCACATGGCCGATGCCTGCGCGGCCGGCCATGGCACCCGCGCCAGACTCCGCTGCCTTGGCGCCGGCACGCCGCCCCATGCTCAGGATGTCGAGCAGCGCGTTTCCCATCAGGCGGTTACGCCCGTGAATGCCCCCCGTGACCTCGCCGACGCAAAACAGGCCGGGCACGCTCGTGGCACCGTCCTTGTCGATCGCCACGCCTCCGTTCTGGTAGTGGAGGGTCGGATAAACGAGGAAGGGCTCCACTGCCGCATCGTGACCGCACTTCCGCGCGAGATGGCGCAGCGTCACGAGGCGCTTGGCCAGAATGCCGGGGTTCTCCATTTCCAGCGTCGGCGTGTCGAGGAAGACGCCGGTCTGGCCGTCCCGGTCAATGCCACGCCCCTGCGCGCATTCGCGCAGAATCGCCGAGGCCACGACGTCCCGAGGCTTGAGTTCGTCCACGAAGCGCTCGCCCTCGCCATTGATCAGCTTGGCACCGGCCGAACGCGCCGCTTCCGAAATGAGTCCACCTGCCAGGTGCGCCGGATAGGCGATGCCGGTGGGGTGATACTGGAACGAGTCGAGTTCGCGCAGGTGTGCCCCGATCCGATAGGCCAGCACCAGGCCGTCCGCGGTGGCGCCGTAGTGGTTGGATGTCGGAAAAGCATTCAGGTGCAGCCGCCCCGCCCCGCCGGTGGCGAGAATCACGGCACGCGCGCGCACCAGCACATAGGTACGCGACTCCAGGTTATAGATCACGGCCCCGGCGCAGCGGCCCCGCTCGTCGGACAGCAGTTCGACCGCCGGGCAGCGGTTCCACACCTCGACTGCGGGATCGAGGTCCACCGCCTCGCGCAGCACGCGCATCATCTCCAGGCCGGTGTAGTCCCGATAGGACAGGATGCGCGCCGCCGAAGCGCCACCGGGCTTCTTGCGCAGAAGGTTGCCGCCCATGGGCCGGCCTTCCTCCAGGTCGAACATCACGCCAAGCTGGATCAGCCAGCGAATGACGTCGGGGCCATCCATCACCATCTGCGCCACGAGTTCTGGCTCGCCGCAGAAGTGTCCGGCGCGCAGGGTGTCCTCGAAGTGCAACTGGGGACTGTCGTCCTCGCCGACGGCCGCCTGAATCCCGCCTTCGGCCATGACGGTGTTGCTGTCACCCAGGCGCAGCTTGGTGGCGAGGATCACCTGCGCGCCTTGCTTTACTGCAATGAGCGCCGCCGCGCAGCCGCCACCGCCGCCGCCGACGATCAGGACGTCGGTGCTGATCACTTGCGCGCCGGCGATGTCGATATCGTCGATCAGCGCATTGGCCTGGAGATAGCGTGCGAGATCCGGCTGACAGGGGTCCCCCTGGTTCACGCCGATGCTCAGCGCCACACGCGCATTGAGCCCATGGTCGGGGTGATAGCCCTTGAGAAGCTCGTCGACAGAAGTGTCGTCGCTGCGGACCGTCGGTACCGCACCGGGCCGGTAGCGCTTGCGCGCGTCTTCGAAGGGAATGCCAGCGGGCATCGTTGTGGTTCCGATCAGCGTGGCAGCTGCGCGCCAGGCGCGTCGAAATCGATCTTCATTTCGCCGCGCTCGATCTGCTGCAGCCGGCGCATCAGGTTCGCCGGACGCAGCGACTGTGACGCGATCATCCGCCGCACGAACAGGCCGAGATGGTTGGGCCGGATATGCTCGGGGCAGGCCAGCGTGCAGAGGTTGCACATGACACACTCGTCGAAGACATCGCTCGACTCAGCCAGTTCGCCCGCCACGGCGAGATTGACGCCGCGCTGGACGTCGAGACCCTTCGGGCAGGCGCGATCACAGCCGCTGCAGTGCCGACAATGGGAGGCTTCCGGGAATATTTCAGAGAGGGTGCGCAGCGCCTGCCAGCTGTCGCCGATTTCGTCCAGGCGATACCTGTGGCGAGACGAGACGGTGAAGTAATCCAGGAAGGCCACCTGCATGCCCTCTTCGACCAGCGTCTCGCATCCGAGGGCCGTCTTCACCTCCTGCTCGCCGCTGTGCCGCACCATGACGCGGCACGAACCGCAGACCCCCTGCCCCATGCAGCCAACGCCCTCGACCAGCGTCTCGCCTGCGTAGAGGAAGGCCTGCAGGATGGAGCAGTTGGCCGGCGCCTGGACCTGATGGCCTTCGATGCTCAAGCGTACCAGTCCCATCGGGTTGCACTCCGTCGTTCGCGGCGCCAACGCCACACTGGCGCTTCTATCGAAAAGGTCATATAAACCATAGCATATGAAAGGCACACGAACTGCCACGCGGCCTTCACTTCACTTTCCGCTGATGTAGCGCGAAACCGGCCCAGGTTCAGGCTCGATTCTCCAGGCACGACGGAGGTACGCCATGCGGCAACCCAAGATCGTCATCGTCGGAGCAGGACTGGTTGGCGGATCGGCGGCCCTGTTTGCGTCGGGGGCCATCCCGAGCGCGGAAATCGTCATCATCGATGTCGCACGCGTCCGGGCCGAAGGGCAGGCGATGGACCTCGCCCACGCTGCGGCATTCTGGGGACACAACCGCTTCTATGCCGGCGATTACGAGAACGCGCGCGACGCGGACCTCGTCGTGATCACCGCCGGCGTCGGCGTGAAGCCAGGGCAAACTCGCCTGGACCTGGCCAAAACCAATGCAGGCATCGCGACGGAGATCGTCGATCGCATCGCCCCGCTGGCCCCGGATGCGATCTACCTCATCGCGAGCAATCCCTGCGATGTGTTGGCCGCCGTCGTGTTTGACCGCCTCCGCTGCGCGCCGGAGCGCGTCATCAGCACGGGCACCTCGCTCGACACCGGCCGGTTGCGGTCGCTGCTCTCCGAGCGACTGGGCATCGTGGCGCCTGCGATTCACGCCCACGTTCTCGGCGAACACGGGGAATCCGCGCTGATCGGCTGGTCCGGCGCAACGGTCTCCGGCATGCCCCTGGAAACGTTCCTGGCGAAGAGCGGCAAGGAGCTTGGGCCTGCCAGCCGGGATCTGATCCTGCGCTCCGTGCACGAGGCTGCCAAGCTCATCAAGGAAGGCAAGGGCGCCACGCATTACGGCATCGCCAGTGCGATCGGGCGAATTTGCCAGGCCATCGTCCACGACACGGACCTCATTCTCACGGTCGGCATTGTGCATGCGGAAGTCGAAGGCGTACCGGAGGTATGTCTGTCGCTGCCGATGGTGGTCAATGGCAGTGGCGCGCAGTTACTGGCTTATCCGGAACTGGACCCCACCGAGCGCGAAGCCCTGCAGCGCAGTGCGCGCATCGTCAAGGAGGCCACCGACAGCGTGCGCCACCGGTAGGGGCATTGCACGCTTCGGACAAATCCGTTCGATGTCAGATCCTGACGGCTTCCACTCAGCTTGGCGGCGTCGGCGTCACGCTGGCACTTCTGCCGAAAAAGTCATATAAACCATAAGCAAAGACGACTGGGAAGGATCGCACCATGCTTGCAAAACTGAAAGCGGCGTTCCAATACTTCAACAGCGTAGTCCCCTTTAGACTCGGCCCCGCCCTGATCACGACGGTGGTGCTGGTCACCCTGCTGCTGTGGCCTGTGCCAGAGGGGCTCACGCCCAAGGCCTGGGGTCTGGTTGCCATCTTCCTGACAACCATCGTGGCGATCATCCTGAAGGTCATGCCGATCGGCGTGATGGCGATGATGGCCATCGTGGTCCTCTCGCTGTCGCAGGTGACCTCGACCTCGTCCAAGGGGGCCATCGCCGATGCGCTGACCGCCTTCGACAGTCCGCTGATCTGGTTGATCGTGGTCGCCATCCTGATCTCCCGCGGCGTGAAGAAGACGGGCCTGGGCACCCGTATCGGCCTGATGTTCATCGCCCTGATGGGGAAACGCACGATCGGCATCGGCTATGGGCTGGCCACCTGCGAACTGGTGCTGGCGCCGTTCACGCCAAGCAATACGGCGCGCGGTGGCGGCATCGTGCATCCGATCATGAAGTCGATCGCCACGGCATTCGACTCGGACCCGGCCAAGGGCACCGAGGGCAAGGTCGGCACCTACCTGGCGTTGGTCAACTATCACGCCAACCCGATCTCGTCGGCCATGTTCGTGACCGCCACCGCACCGAACCCGCTAGTGGTGGACTACATCGCCAAGGCAACCAATCAGGCACTGCATCTGAGCTGGATGAGCTGGGCGCTCTGCATGCTGCTGCCCGGCCTGCTATGCATGCTGGTGATGCCGATGGTGATCTATGTCTTGTCGCCGCCGCAGCTCAAGGCCACACCCAATGCGGTGGAGTATGCGCACGCCGAAATGGCGAAGATGGGCCCGGTGTCGCCGAAGGAACGGGTCATGATCTTCACCTTCGCGCTCCTGCTGCTGTTGTGGGCCAACATTCCGGCGATGGTGTTCGGCCCGGCGCTCACGCTGGACCCCACGGTGGTCGCCTTCGTCGGCCTGTTCGTGCTGATCATTACGGGCACCATCGACTGGGACGATGTACTGTCCGAAAAGAGCGCCTGGGACACGCTGATATGGTTCGGCGCGCTGATCATGCTGGCCGAGCAACTGAACAAGCAGGGTGTGATCGGCTGGTTCTCAACCGGCATGAGCAACGCGATCGTGGCCAGCGGCATCGGTTGGGGCGGCACGGCCGCGATCCTGGTAGCGGTCTTCGTGTTCTCGCACTACCTGTTCGCCAGCACGACGGCACACATCAGCGCGATGATGCTCGCCTTCCTGACGGTCGGCGTGAATCTGATACCGCCCGCGTATGTGGTGCCGTTCATGCTGCTGATGGCGGCCGGCTCGGCGATCATGATGACGCTGACCCACTATGCGACGGGCACCTCGCCAATCATCTTCGGCAGTGGCTACGTCACGATGGGGAACTGGTGGCGCGTTGGCTTTGTGATGTGCGTGGTCGAACTGCTGATCTTCGCGGTGGTCGGCACCGTCTGGTGGAAGGTGCTTGGCTACTGGTGAAACCGCAGCGATTCACCCAAAGACAATCGCCATCGATCTTGCCGTCTTGACAGCGTCAGTGTGGACAAAGGCGCAACGTCGATTTGCCAGTAGGCCCTCACCGGCGCCTCCAATGCATGGAGGACGATGGCCTTGATGACGCTCGCATGCGTGACGACCAGCGTGTGCGAGGCGGGGCTGGCATAGGGCCCCATCCACCGCCGCACACGTTCGCAAAACGCGGACAGGGATTCCCCGCCGTGCGCGACCATGTCCGGATCGGACAACCAGGCTGACAGTGCGGCAGGTTCCGCAATGCCGATTTCCTTGAGCGAGCGCCCCAACCATCTGCCGTAGTCGACCTCCCCCAGCGCGGGTTCGATGATCGGCGAATGGCCCAGCGCCATGGCGGCCTCCCGTGCGCAGCGTGCCGGGCTGCAGAGCACCTGGTCTGGCGCCCCGAGCGCGGTGGCGAGCCGGGCCACGTCGTCGGCCTGTCCGGGATCCAGGGATTCGTCGGCCGGAAACCGCCCGGCGCGCAGGGCTGCCGTGGCCGGTACGCAGAGCAATGTCAGGCGGGTTGTCACGTGTCAGGTCGTCCAGTCGATTAGAATGCACGCATATGCGCTGGGGAGAAGCCGGTTGGAATCCGGCACGGTCGCGCCACTGTATCGCAATCTGAAGCGTCGTTTCGACGAAGCAGGCTGCCAAGTCAGACCTCCCCAACGCCTCATCCATCCGTTACGGGACGCGTCATCCTCAAGGAGATCTGTCATGCACGCAAGCGCCACCCTTTCGCCGGCCATCGAGCCGGTATCCATCCCGGTTCCCGAGCTGCTGCCCTGGGCCATCTTTGGCAGCATGCTCCTGCTGCTGGCGATCTACTTCGTCGGCGTGGAGGAAGGTGCCGCCGCCATCTTCAATACGATGTATGTGCATGAGTTTGTGCACGACGGACGTCACCTGCTCGGCTTTCCCTGTCACTGAGGACGCGCCGCCATGGTGAGAAGTCTTCTGGTCCGCGGCATGATCGCGGGGTTCCTGGCGAGCCTGCTGGCATTCGGTGTTGCCAAGGTCGTTGGAGAACCGGAGGTGGAGGGCGCCATCGCGTACGAAGCGCGGATGGAGCAGGCAATGGGCGGTAGCCACCAGCATGAGATGCCCGAACTGGTCAGCCGTGACGTACAGGCCGGGCTCGGGCTGTTTGTCGGGCTGGCGGTGTTCGGCAGCGCGGTAGGTGGCCTGTTTGCGCTGACGTTCGCCTTTGTCTACGGCCGGATTGGCAAGCTGGGCGCGCGCCCGACGTCCGTGCTGATGGCGCTGCTTGGCTACATCGCGACCGTGCTGGTGCCGTTTATCAAATACCCACCGAATCCGCCGGCCATCGGCGATCCTTCGACGATCGGCCTTCGCACCGCCTTGTTCTTCACCATGATCGCCCTGTCGTTGGCGGCGATGGTGATTGCGGTCATCGTTGCCCGCAAGCTTGCGGCGAGCCACGGCACCTGGCACGCCACGCTGGGCGCGGCGGCCGTCTATGTGGTCATCGTGCTGCTGGCGCAAGGGTTGCTGCCGGAGGTCAACGAGATCCCCGACGAATTCTCAGCCGTCCTGCTGTGGCGCTTCAGGATGGCCGCCTTCGGTATCCAGGCCACGCTCTGGGCAGGTCTTGGTCTGCTGTTTGCCACGCTGGCACACCGGCGGCTGGAGGAGCGACGCGGCGTCAGGCATGCCTGACGTCTGATAGCCGAGCCCAAAACAAACATCCCCGCCACGGCGGGGATGTTTGTTTTGGGCCGCGACAGCCTTGCCGACTATTGCGCGCGCGGCGTCTTCCCGGCCCGATCTCGTTCGGATACTTGAAGTCGTCGAACGCGTCGAGCAACTCATCGTCGATCTGGATCACGGAGGAGATCGTCGATGTCCGATTGTAGGAAGGCCAATCAATGAAGTAAAATGATCGTTATTCAAAAATACATGAATCTCAATCATGCTTGAACGCATTCACCTGGCAATCATCCGGGAAGTGGACCGTGAGGGCTCCCTGACAGCGGCCGCTTCGGTGCTGTGCCTGACGCAGTCGGCACTGAGCCATGCAATGAAAAAGCTCGAGTTGCAGTTGGGTACCGACATCTGGCTGCGGGAAGGCCGCAGTCTGCGGCTGACCCAGGCGGGCTCCTACCTGCTGGCGGTGGCCAACCGCGTGCTGCCCCAGCTCGATCTGGCCGAAGAACGGGTCCACCAGTTTGCGCAGGGCGAGCGCGGCACGCTGCGGATAGGCATGGAGTGCCATCCCTGCTATCAGTGGCTGCTCAAGATCGTCTCGCCCTACCTATCGACATGGCCGGACGTGGATGTCGACGTCAAGCAGAAGTTCCAGTTCGGCGGTATCGGCGCGCTGTACGGGTATGAGATCGACATGCTGGTAACGCCGGATCCACTCTACAAGCCCGGCCTGCATTTCGAGCCGGTGTTCGATTACGAGCAGGTGCTGGTCGTCAATCGCGGCCACCGGCTCGCCGGCTTGCCCCACGTAGACGCCGACGCGCTGACGAACGAAGTGCTGATCACCTATCCCGTGGCCACCGACCGCCTGGACATCTACAACCTGTTCCTGCAGCCGGCGGGCGTCACGCCCAAGCGCCACAAGACCATCGAGACCACGGACATCATGATGCAGATGGTGGCCAGCGGGCGTGGCATCGCGGCCCTGCCGCGCTGGCTGGTGGCCGAATATGCGGAAAAGATGGATGTCACGGCGGTACGGCTGGGCCCGCATGGCGTCGCCAAGCAGATCTTCCTTGGCGCGCGGGAAAGCGACATCGAGATCGATTACGTACAAGCCTTCATCGAACTGGCCCGCCGTTCAGCGGACCTCGCCCCCAACTGAACGACGTAACGCCATCAGGCGCGCGTATCGCAGCGCGTCACCGACCCGGCACGCGTGAAAGCACCCAACTTCCGCCCACATCGGAATACAGCGTTTTCTGGTTCAGCCGGCCAGCGCCTGATCCAGCGCGGCTTGCAACGCGGCGCCATCCAGTTCCTGGCCGATCAGCACCACGCGCGTGCCCCGCGCTTCGTCAGCACGCCAGGCACGGTCGAAGTAGCTGTCGAATCGTTGCCCCACGCCGTGCAGCACCAGTCGCATTGCCTTGCCCGGGAGTTCGGCGAAACCCTTGACGCGATAGATCGTGTGGTCGGCCACCAGCTTCTGGAGCGCGCCAACCAATGCCTCGCGGTCAACGGTGCCAGCCTCCACCACCACCGAATCGAATTCATCGTGATGATGATCGGCGTGGTCGGCGTCGTCCGCGCTGCCATGATGATCAACGCGCTGGTGGATCGTCTCTTCCGACGCGCGGTTCAGTCCCAGCAGGCTGTTCACATCGAGCGACCCCGCCTGCGCCGGCACGATCTTCACTTCGGCCGGAATCTCGGGCCGTACCAGCGCCTCCACTGCGGCAATCTGGGCGGCATCCATCAGGTCGGTCTTGTTCAGGATGACCAGATCCGCGCTGGCGAGCTGGTCTTCGAACAGCTCGTGCAGCGGCGACTCGTGATCGAGGTTCGGATCGGCGCGGCGCTGCGCGTCTACCGCCACCGGATTCGCGGCGAACTGGCCGGCGGCGGCGGCGGGGCCATCCACCACCGTGACCACCGAATCCACCGTGAACGCGTTGCGGATGCTCGGCCAGTGGAATGCCTGCACCAGCGGCTTCGGCAGCGCCAGACCCGAAGTCTCGATCAGCACGTGATCGATCTGGTCGCGGCGCTCGAGCAGTTGTTCCATGACCGGGAAGAACTCTTCCTGCACGGTGCAGCACAGGCAGCCGTTGGCCAGTTCATAGAGTTGGCCGGTGGGCTCGCCCTGCTCGTCGCAGCCAATGCCGCAGCCCTTCAGGATTTCCCCGTCGATGCCCAGCTCGCCAAATTCGTTGACGATGACAGCGATACGGCGCCCGTTGGCATTCTCGAGGATATGGCGCAGCAAGGTGGTCTTGCCGCTGCCCAGGAAGCCCGTGACGATCGTGGCGGGAATTTTTGCGGTTTGCATGGAATCACCTGGTGCTTGAAAGTTGAAAATGGAAAGGGGTGGCGAGAGTCAGCGGCGCAACCGCCGCCAGCCCACGACCACCCCGCTGACGGACATCACCAGACCCACCAGCGACAGCACCCACACCACCACATCCCATGACGGGCGATGCTGCGTGAGCGAAACGAAGTCATAGCTGTGTACGGCGTTGAACAGCCAGCGATAGAGACGGCGGCTGTCGTCACTGCGGCCGATGACCTGACCCGTCGAGGGATCGACATAGGCCCAGGTGTTGTCGGCGTCGTCGAAGGTCACGCGCAACACGGGCAGCCTGCGCGCGTTGTGGTGACTGTACCAGTAGGTGTCGGCCTCGGCCTGCATGACGCTGGCCACGACTTTAGCGTCCGGCATCAGGGTGCCGGCGATACGCGAGAGCATGCCCGGGTCCCAGCGCACTGGCGCACCACTGCCCGGATCGAGCACCGTGACAACGCCCTTGCCGGCGGCCACCTGCAACATGGGCGTGCTGCCGACCCACACCATACGGACCTCGCGCGCACTGCGGTCTGCCAGCGTGGCACGCCAGTCCGGCGCGGGGAACGAGGCCCCGGCATGCCCCGCGTAGCGCTGCAGGGCCGCGCCGTCGAAGCCGCGCCCGTTGAACCACTGGTTAGGATTGACGGAGAGCCATCCCGAGATCAGCCAGAACAGCAGGAACAGCGCGCCGACGAGCCCGGCCATGTGATGCCAGGCCATCCAGCCGTGGTACGGCGAGACGCCCGCCATGCTGCCGTGCGCAAAGCGCCGCCGCACGCGTAGCCGCAGCCAGCCAATCCAGATTCCCGTGATGGCCACCACCACGCAGGGCCCGGACGTCCACAGCACCACCTGCCGCCACAGCGGCGGGTCCTTGCGGATCGGCGTGAAATACAGCCAGTGCGGCACCGAGCCGAGCCAGTTCCAGAACCGCTCCGCGCGATCGGTATCGCGCATGATCTCGCCGGTCTTCGCCGAGATGTACAGCTCGGTGCCGTGTCCGTCATCGATGGCGATGCGATGCAGCGGACGCCACGCGTTGAGGCCATTCGGCACGGTCCACTGGTCTCGTTCGGCGGTCTCGATCCAGCGCGCAGGCTTGCCGGTGAACTGCTGGGCAGTGGCCTGCGCCGTGGCTGCATCGACGCGCTCGATGACGCGGCCATCGGTGGCCGCCACGGTATGGGGCTGACCCTTGCCATCAACCATGCGATAGACGGGCAGGCTGCCCGCCATCTCAAGCCGCAGGCTGCGTGGAAAGCTGGACAGCCCCGCCGCCGCCATCGCCGCATCGGGCGTCGTGGCCACGGCACGCACATCGAGCGGCGGCAGGCTGGCCAGCCGCTCGGCATCGGTCAGCGCGGGAAAGCCGACGTACATCATCACCAGCCCCGAGCCGAACCACATCGCGATCAACAGGCAGCCGGCGATGCCCATCCAGCGATGGATCAGGTACAGCCAGCGCCGGATCTTGCGCCACATCGCCCGGGCCTCAGAAGTAGAAGTTGGCCGACAACTCCGCCGAACGCGGACGCCCCAGCAGCCATTGCTGGCCCCCGTTCGAGACCGATTCGGCGTAGTCCTTGTTGAACAGGTTGTAGACGCGCAGCGTCAGCGCCGCCTGCTTCGAGACACGCCACGACAGCGCCGTATCCACCGTCGTATAGCTCGGCACGCGCACGCGGTTGGCCGTGTCCGCGTAACGTCCGCCGACATAGCGCAGGCCCGCGCCGAACGTCCATTGCGGGATGAAGTTCCACGTCAGCCACGCGTTGGCGGCCTGTTGCGGCACGCTCGTCGGCACGTTGCCGGCGCGGGAGACCAGCACCCCGCCGACCGACTCGTTGAAGTCGTCATAGCGCGCGCGCAGCACGGTGCCGTTGACGTCGAGGCGCAGACCGCGCAGCACTTCCACGCTCGCCGAGGCTTCCAGCCCGCGCGACGACTGCTCGCCCACCTGCTGGGTGATGGTCGGATTGACCGGATCGCGCGAAAGCAGGTCGTTCTTGCGGATCTCGTACGCCGCGAAGGTCCATTCGCCGCGATTGCCCCAGAACGCCTGCTTCATGCCCACTTCCACCTGCTTGCCGGTGGCGAGGTTGAAGTTGCGCTGCGCGTCGGACGTGGTGATCAGCGCGCCGAGCGGATCGGTCGCGGTGGCGTACTGGGCGTAGACGGCCAGGCTCGGGGTGAACTGGTAGACGGTGCCCACGCGCCACGTGGTGTTGGCGAAGGTCTTGTCCCAGGCCGAGCCGGCCACGAGGTCGGTGCGCGTCAGGTCGGCATGGTCGAAGCGCACCCCGCCGATGACCGACCACTGCGGCGTGAGGGCGATACGGTGCTCACCGAACAGCGCGTACTGCGTGGTGTTGCTGCGGAAGCGCGGCGAGGTAACGACGCCCGGCGGGCTGAAGAACAGGCCCGGATCGAAATCACGCGCCGGTACGGTGGAGGTGCCGCCATAGGGCGAGTTGTTCGAGTGGGTGAAGTTGACCTTGTTGACGTCGAAGCCCACCGTCGTGGTGTTATCGAGCCCGAACAGCTTGCTGCGCACCGTCATGTCGGCGCGGTTGCCCACCTGCTCCTGGTCGTGCAGGATTTCCAGGTAGTCCCCGCGGCGCACCTGCGAGGTGGCCGGCAGATAGGTAAAGGTCTCACTGTCGCGCCAGTGACGGTGGCTGGTCAGGTAGTAGAACTGGTTGCGCACGGTGACGCGGTCGTTCGGCGTCCATTCGGCGTTCAGGCGCGTCCAGCGGTCGCGATAGCTGATCTCGGCATCGCCAACGTTGTAGTTCTTCTTGCGCAGCGAGCGGTCCAGGCTGCCGTTGACCAGCGGCGTGCCGAGGTATTGCTGCGGATGCTGGGTGCCGTCGTCATAGGACAGCGTCAGGTTGAATTCCGGATTCACGTCCAGCCGCACGGACGCCGACACCATCAGGTTGTTGGCATCGCCCCGATCCACCCAGCCAGCCGTCCGGTTGTAGGCCGTGGCGAAACGGTACGACAGGTTGTCGTTGACCTTGCCACCACTGTCGAAGGCCACGCGCGCGGTCTTCTCGGTGCCGCCCGTGATCTGGAGTTCGTTCTCGATCGGGCCTCGGATCGGCTTCTTCTGCACCACATTGACCACGCCGCCAATCGCCCCTTCGCCATACATGACCGATGCGGGGCCGCGCAGGACCTCGATGCGGTCTACCGACCACGTATCGAACGGAAAGGTCACCGTACCGGAGGCCACGTACATGCGCGTGCCGTCCAGCAGCTGCATGACCGAGCCCTGCCCGGCGAAGCCGCGCGCGGTCAGCGAGGTGCCGCCGTTGCCCGGCGACGGATTGCCGGTGATGCCGGTTGCCCGGGTCACGGCCTCGCGCACGCTCTGATCGCCCCGCGCGCGGATGGTCTCGCCGCTGATGACTTCGACGCTGGCCGGCGTCTCGAGCGGCGTCAGGCCCATGCGGCTGCCCGTGTATTCGGGTTTCGAGAGCGCCAGGCCGGGATAGACGGCCTCACTGACGACCACGGGCGGCAGTGACGTGTCCTTCTGTTCGGAGGTTTCCTGTGCGAAAGCACAGGGAAGATTGAGGCCGGCCACGGCACCAAGTGATGCGGCCAGCACGCGCGGTCGACGCCCACGCGCAGGGCGAGACGAAATCTGGGCCGAGCGCGGGCGGCCAGCGGAATGCGCGAACAAGTTGTATGTCATCGTGAAGCCGGACGACCCCGTCCGTGCGAAAGATTTCGATGATGACAACAGGCCGGTATCCGGGCTGACAGGCGGGGAGCGTGCGCTCCCGGGAATCCGTCGCCTTCCCACGCGATGACAACGATGACAATCGCGCAGTGGCCGCCGATCCGATGGATCGACATGACAGTTCCCGAACCTGCTTACCGTTGCGGGGGCAGCACAGGCTTGGTCGCGGCTCGGCGACGTACCTGTTTCCCGTTTAACCCACGAGCATCGCGGGCACCTGCAATCACGGGCGGCACAGGGGACGTGCCGCGGTGCGCATTCTACCCGTAACGGACGGTTACAAAGCGCACATGCTGATCTGGGGAGCACGGAGGCGTGAGAGCGGGATGACCCGGCGGGTGCGCCCGATAACTCACATGACTACTGCTCATGGATTGTTGAAATAAAGCCATTTTACTTCATCGATGCACATCCATACGATTGGCATGTCGCGTGAGCCTGGCAACAGATGAAAGCAAAAATGACACGTCCACTCCGTCTAGTAGCGGTTTCCGGCGGGCTACAACGCCCCTCCAAGTCTGCAGCCCTGGCAGAGCACCTGCTAGACCTGATCGCAGACGAACTTCCGTGCGAACAGCGCTTGGTTGAACTGGGTCAGCTCGCACCGCGGCTTGCCGGCGCGGTCTGGCGCACCCACTTGCCCGACACGGTGGAGCGGGAACTTGCGGCGGTTGAGCAAGCTGACGTCCTGGTGGTGGCAACACCGGTGTTCCGCGGCTCCTACACCGGACTGTTCAAGCACTTCTTCGACTTCATTCATCAGGACGCCTTGATCGACAAGCCTGTGTTGTTGGCTGCCACCGGTGGCAGCGAGCGCCATGCCCTGGTGATCGACCACCAGTTGCGGCCGCTGTTCAGCTTCTTCCAGGCGCGCACATTGCCGCTGGGTGTCTACGCGACCGACAAGGATTTCGTCGACTACCGCCTGCAGAACCAGGCCCTCATCGAGCGGGCCAGGCTGGCAATCCAACGGGCACTGCCGTTGGTCGAACTGACGCACCACGCAAGGCCCGCTCTGGCCGAGGAAGTGGTTGTGGCCTGAAACAAGAATCGACTTCTCTCAAAAATTAGGTCACTGGATCGCAATGAACAAAGAACTTGCCTTTAGCCTCAAGAGCATTCTTTTCGATGAAAACTATCAGCCATCGGACAGTACGCGCGTAACCACCAATTTTGCCAACCTGGCCCGGGGAAAGAGTAGGCAACAGAATCTGCGCAACACGTTGAGGATGATTGACAATCGCTTCAATGACCTGGCGCATTGGGACAATCCGACCGGAGATCGCTACGCTGTCGAGCTCGAGATCATCTCCGTGGAGATGAGTGTCGACGCCAAGCGCGGCAACGATGCATTTCCGTTGATCGAGATACTGAAAACCTGCATTCTCGACAAGAAAACGCACAAACGCATCGACGGCATCGTGGGGAATAACTTCTCCTCCTACGTACGCGATTACGACTTCAGCGTCTTGCTTCCAAGGTACAACGTTGATCGAGCGGAATTCCGCACGCCAGACGATTTTGGTGACTTGCATGGAAAGCTGTTCAAGCAGTTTGTTGCCTCGCGCACTTACAAGGAGCGCTTCCACAAGCCGCCTGTCATCTCCATAAGCGCCTCGACCAGCAAGACCTATCAGCGGACCGGAAACCAGCACCCCGTACTTGGGGTCGAGTATCAACAGAATGAACTGTCCTCGACCGACCGATACTTCGCAAAGATGGGGATGCAGGTTCGTTTCTTCATGCCTCCGAATGGCGTTGCACCCTTGGCTTTCTACTTTTTCGGCGATCTTCTGGGCGACTACACAGATCTCGAGTTGATCGGCACCATCAGCACAATGGAAACCTTTCAGAAGATTTATCGCCCCGAGATTTACAACGCCAATTCTGCAGCAGGGAAACGCTATCAACCGAGCCTGAAGAACCAGGATTACTCGTTGACGCAGATTGTCTATGACCGGGAAGAACGCAGCCAGCTGGCTGTCCAGCAGGGGAAATTTGCGGAGGAGAACTTCATCAAGCCGTACAAGAACGTCCTTGATCAATGGTCTGCCAATTTCGCGCTCTGACCCCATAACACGCCGTCCCGTGGCTGATCGGGAAAAACGGTCCCGAAGTATGCTTGCCACACCCATCGTTGCTTGAAAGGAATCCTCAGATGTTTGAAACCTCCATCGCCGGCAGCCTGCCGAAGCCAGGCTGGCTGGCTGAAACAAACAAACTCTGGCCTCAGTGGAAGGCTGAAGGCGACGCGCTTCGCCAGGCCAAGGCCGACGCGACGTTACTGTGGATCAAGGCCCAGGAAGACGCAGGCCTGGACATCGTGTGCGACGGCGAGCAATCGCGACAGCACTTCGTGCACGGATTTCTCGAGCAGGTCGAGGGCATCGACTTCGAGCACAAGGTGAAGATGGGCATCCGCGACAACCGCTACGACGCGATGGTGCCGCAGGTGGTTTCGGCCCTGCGCCTGAAGGGCCGCGTGCATGCCTTCGAAGCACAGCTGGCGCGCGCGCACACGAAGAAGAAGCTGAAGTTCACCCTGCCCGGCCCGATGACCATCGTCGACACCGTGGCGGACCGCTTCTACGGCGACAAGGTCAAGATGGCCTTCGCCTTCGCCGAGTTGCTCAACCAGGAGGCCCTGGCGCTTCAGGCCGACGGCGTAGACATCATCCAGTTCGACGAGCCCGCCTTCAATGTCTACATGAAGGATGCCGCCGACTGGGGCGTGCAGGCGCTCGAGCGCGCGGCGCAGGGCTTGACCTGTACGACGGCGGTGCATATCTGCTACGGCTACGGCATCAAGGCCAATACGGACTGGAAGAGCACCCTGGGCGACCAATGGCGCCAGTATGAGACGGTGTTCCCCGCGCTGGCCCGCAGCTGCATCGACCAGGTGAGCCTGGAATGCATCCACTCCCATGTGCCGCCCGACCTGATGGGGCTGCTGGCCGGTAAGGACGTGCTGGTCGGCGTGATCGATGTGGCCAGCGACGTGGTCGAGACACCCGAGGAAGTGGCTGACACCATCGGCCGGGCGCTGGAGTTCGTGCCGAAGGAGCGGCTGTTCCCGTGCACGAATTGCGGCCTGGCGCCGATGGGTCGGGATGTGGCGTGGCGCAAGCTGGAGGCGCTGGCAGCAGGCACGAGGCTGGCAAAGGAGCGGCTCACCACGGTGTGACGCCCACATGGTCGTCCGCTCTTGGCCGCGGATTCTGTTGGGCTGACCAGGAGTGGAGCGACACAGGGCTTGCATCGCCGGCGCGATTGCCTATATGATTCATATATGTTTCATATATGGATGGCACTATGGGCATCGTGAACATCGATGGCGAGCTGCATGATCAGTTGCGCAAGGCAAGCGGCGTGTCATGTCGGTCTATCAACGCTCAGGCAGCGTTCTGGATGAAGATTGGCATGCTGTGCGAAATGAATCCCACGCAAAGCTTCAATGAGATCGTCACTCGCGAACTGCGGGCTGCGGGTGTTGTTGCGCAAAGCTTGAAGGTGGCTTCGTGACCAAGGAACCTGGGGAAATTGCCCTGATGGCCGAATCGGGCAGGCTATTGGCAGAGGTTTTTTCTCGCCTGGATCGCCTGAATCTGGTCGGCATGTCCACCATGCAGGTCAACGATCTGGTGGACCACTTCATTGTCGACGAACTCCACGCGCGCCCAGCCAGCAAAGGGCAGTACGGGTACGCCTACGCCCTCAATGCCTCCCGTAACCACGTCGTTTGCCACGGCGTTCCGTCCCCCGCGGAGGTCCTCCAGGACGGCGACATAGTGAATTTCGATATCACGCTGGAGAACAATGGCTACATTGCGGATTCCAGTAAGACGTATCTGGTCGGCGAAGTCTCTCCGCTTGCCAAACAACTCGTGCGCGTAACGTATGAAGCGATGTGGAAAGGAATCAAAGCCGTCCGCCCAGGCGCGAGACTAGGTGATGTGGGGTATGCCATTGAGCGACATGCTCGCCGCAATGGCTACTCAGTCGTGCGGGAATACTGCGGGCACGGCATCGGTCGAGAAATGCACGAGCCCCCAGAGGTCCTGCATTGGGGAAAGCCGAACACGGGTCTGGTGCTGCGAGAAGGCATGGTGTTCACCATCGAGCCGATGATCAATCAGGGGCGGCATGCGGTTCATACGGAAGCCGACGGCTGGACTGTGGTGACGGGTGACGGAAAGCTGTCCGCACAGTTCGAGCACACAGTCGCCGTAACTCGACAGGGCGTCAGAGTGCTGACGCTACGCGCGGATGAAAGAATGCCGAACTGACCCGTGTTGAGGCAGGGGTTACCACGCATCGTGTCGATATTGGGGTCGAGTCCGAAGTCGAAGCCTTGGCTCGCGCCATCCCCAAGATCGATCACCTGGTCACGACAGCCGCCTCACTGGTATTCAAGCCGTTCATGGAGACCGCCCGATCCGACATCGACGCGATGCTAGGGTCGAAGCTGCTGGGGCCGATGCATCTGGTCCGGCATCTGGTGGCCCGCATGACCAAAGACAAGGGAAAATGAAAAAGCCAGCCGATGGCTGGCTTTCAACGAAGCGCTTTCCACCGGGCCGACTAGCGGCCCGGCTCCCACTTACAGAAACTTGAACAGGTTCATCCCCTGGATCTGCATGAACGACTGCTGCGCGCCTTGCAGCGCGGTCTGGCGCTGATAGAACTCGCTGATGGCGGCCGCGTAGTCCAGGTCCTGCAGGCCCGACAGGGTCTGCGCGTTGGACAGCGCGCGGTTCTCGCCGATGGTGTCCAGCGCGTCGACTTCATTCAGGCGCGAGCCCACCGACGAGCGCACCGTCAGCACGTTGTCCAGGGAGTTGCTGAACTGGCGGATGCCCGTGGCGATCACGTTCTGCAGGTTGGCGTTCGCCGCTTCCTGGTTCAGGCCGGTGTTGATCGGGGCCTTCAGCGCGTCGATCACGGCCTTCAGGTTTGCGAACACGTCCGCGCCGGCCTGCTGCGCCGGCTTGGCGGTCATGGTGTCGCCGTCTGCCGGGACGCCCTTCACCGAGAACGACACGCCTGCCACCTTGATGGCCACGTTTTCAGAGTAGTCCGTCGGGGTGCCCACGGCGGTGCCGGTGGTGGTGTCCATGATGCTGTACTGCATCTTGCCCGTGCCGGCGTCGGTCTGGAACGTCAGCGTCAGCGAGTGGCCGTACAGCGGGTCGGTCGGGTCCGTGACCGAGATCGCGCTGTAGGTGCCCGTGCCGGTATTGGCCGAATTGCCCTTGAGCACGTAGCCGGCGTTGCCGGTGACGCTCATGAACACTTCCGAACCGTTGTTGCCCGCTTCCATCTGGCGCGCGGCATCCACCTGCAGCAGCTGGTGGCCGGTATCGCCCTGGTACATCGCACCGCCCGCCGCGTTGAGCGAGAACGGCACGGTGCCCGACTGCAGGCCGGCGAAGATGTAGTTGCCGTTGCCGTCGTCGGCGTTGGCCAAGCCCATCAGCTGGTCGAACTGGCCTTGCAGCGCAGTGGCCAGCGACGCGCGGTCGTTGTCGCTCAGCGTGCCGTTACCGGCGTTCACCAGCATGGTCTGTATGTTCTGGATCGTCGTGGTGACGGTGGCCAGCGTGTTGTCTTCCAGGCCGAGGGAGGCCGTGGCCTGTCTGCGCGACGTGGTGTACTGCGTGTTCACTGCACCGGACTGCGACACGCCCAGGGCGCGCGTGGCGGCCACGGGGTCGTCGGACGGCGTCAGGATGCGGCGGCCGGTGCCGAGCTGCTGCTGCACGTGCAGCAGGGCCGATTGCTGGCCGTTCATCGAGGCCAGGCCCTGATGGTACAGGGTAGAGGTTGCGACGCGCATGGCGAGATTCCTTCGTATCCGTTGAGATCGTTGGCCGCCGCGATTACGCGCCGATGCCGATGAGGGTGTCGAACAGCGTGCTGGCCGTCTGGATCACGCGTGCGTTCGCCTGGTACAGCTGCTGGAACTTGAGCATGTTCACGGTTTCCTCGTCCATGTTCACGCCCGAGACCGACTGCTGGGCCACATAGATCTGGTTGGTGATGCTGTCCTGCGAGGTCGAGGCGATGGTCGCCGACTTCGTCGCGCTGCCCACGTCGTTGACCAGCTGCGCGTAGGCGTCGTTGAAGCTCGACGTGCCGTTGATCGTCTTGGCCGTCTGCAGCTTGGCCAGCGCCAGCGCGTTGCCGTTGTCGGCCACGGCGCCGGTGTTGTTGGCCAACGTGAAGGTGTCGCCGTTATTCGGCGCGCCGTTGAACGTGAACGTCATGCCGTTGAAGGTCACGTCGGTGCCCGTGCCGTTGGGCGCGGTGCTGGTCGGCACGACTGCCGCGCCCAGCGCGTTGGTGAACGTGTAGGTGCCCGTGCCGCTGTTGTAGGTGGCCGTGATCGGCGCATTCGCCAGCAGTGCAAAGCCCTGCGCCACATTGGTGAGCTTGGCGGTGCCCGTGCCGGTGTTGTTCTTGTTGACGTCCGCGCGCGCCGGGGAAGCCGCGGCTACCTTGGCAGGGTCGGTGATCAGCGTCCCGAAGCTGGCGGCGGCGTTGCGCGTCGGCTGGATCTGGAACGAGTCGTTGGCGTTCATCGGCGCGCTGAGGCTGATCGAGACACCATCGACGACCATCGGCGTGGCGGCGGTCGGGGCGCCCGCCTGCGAGGCCACCACTTTGTTGTCCGAGAGGCGCGTCAGCGTGTAGTTGGTGCCATCGAACTTCAGCGCGTAGTCGCTGGTCGTCAGGTTGCCGGCGTTCGTGATGGTGGCCGAGGCGATCGCCGCCGAGGTGTTGTTCTTGTTGGCGTAGACCACCGGCGAGCCCAGCGAGAACATGTCCGTGCCGATGGCGCCGTTCAGGTCGATGCCCAGCTTGTGCTGGTCGTTGAACGTTTGGCCGATGGCCAGCGAGAGACGGCCGATGGCGTTCTGCGCCGGCTCCAGGGAGTCCGAGCGGAACTTCAGGATGCCGCCGAGCGAGCCGCCCGTCACCGAGCCCTCGGGGGCTTCGATGATGTTGCCGCTCAGCAGCGTGTAGCCCACCGTTGTGCGGCCGGGGTCGGTGGCCGAGGGCTGCGCCACCATGTCGTACGAATCGCTGCCCATGACCAGCGGCTGGCCGTTGCCGACGAACACGTTGTACGTGCCACCGTCCTGCACCACCACCTTGGCGCCGACCAGTTCGGTCAGCATCGCCACGGCCTGGTCGCGCTGGTCGAGCAGATCGTTCGGCGGCTGGCCACCGCCGGCGGCGGTCATGCGCGTGATTTCCTTGTTCAGGTTCGCGATCTGCTTGGTGTAGTCGTTGACCTGCGTCACCGTCGACTTGATCTGCGTGTTCAGGCCGTCCTGGAGCTGCTTGAAGTAGTCGCTGGAGGACTTGATCTGGCCGGCCAGCGCCTGGGAGGCCGAGAGCAGGCTCTGGCGCGCGGCGGTGTCTGCCGGCGTGTCCGACACGGCCTGCACGGCGGCGAAGAACTTCTGCATCAGCGGCGAGAGGCCACCCTTCTGGTCGGCCAGCAGGTTGTCGATCTGCGAGAGCTGGTCCGCGTACGTCGCCAGCTGGGCGCTGGCCGACGTGGCACCACGCAGCTGCCCGGTCAGGAAGCTGTCGTACACGCGCTGCACGGTAATGGTGTTGGAGCCCTGGCCGTAGAAGCCCGAGCTGGTGTACTGGCCGCCCGCCGACGCGATGATCGTGTTCTGGCGCGTATAGCCCGCGGTAGCTGCGTTGCTGAAGTTGTGGCCGGTCGTCGTCAGCGCGTTCTGCGCCACGTTCAGGCCCGAAAGACCGATATTAAAGAGAGACATGTGTCTGACCCCGGATCTGTTGGTAGCCTTCGGCGTGCGGCCGGCGGCGGTGGATGAGCAAGTTAACGGCGCGAACCACGCGGGACTTTAGCGTCTCATCGGCCATTTCCACGTGTTGGCCGGCGCGCATGTTGTGAGCGATCACTTGCGTGAAGACGTAGTCTGGAAGCGCCAATAGCGCGACCGAAAGCGGGCCGCGCGAAGCGTGGGACGGGAGATTGGGCGGCGTATGCGTTGCCATGCCGCCCATCCGTCAGGTCGAAACCTTCTTCATGATCCGGACCAGCTTCTCGCCGTAGGCCGGATCGGTGGCATAGCCGGCGCGCTGCAGGCCATGCGCGGCTTCTTCCGCGCTGTTGGCGGCCACCACGCCCGCGTAGCGCGAGTTGGTGGTCAGCAGCCGCGCGTAGTCAGCGCACGCTTCGTCGTAGGAGCCGTAGGCACGGAAGCGGGCCCGCACCTTCTGCGGCTGGCCATCGACATATTCGGTGGTCAGCACCTCGGCGGTCGGCCCCTTCCAGTTCGCGCCGGCCTTGATGCCGAACACGTTGAAGGTGGTGGAGCCATCCGGGTTGGTGATCTCGCGGCGGCCCCAGCCCGATTCGAGCGCGGCCTGGCCGACGATCAGCTTGGCCGGCACGCCCGAGGCGCGCGAGGCGGCCATGGCCGGCGCGGCCAGCCGGTTGACGAAGTTGCTGATGTGTTCGGGGGAGTCGTCCGGGAGCTGGCCCAGTTGCGACTGGCCGTTCTGCTGCCAGTCCGCCTGGCCCTGATACTGGCGCACGCCGGCGGTGGGGTTCCACGCATTGCCGGGCAGCACCGTGCCGATCGGCGGCGGGCCGTCGGCGTCGGTGGCGCCCCGGCTGTCCAGCAGGGCCGCCATCTGGCCATCCTGCGGGCGGCCGCCCACACCGGGCGCGGCCATGGTGTCCGGCAGCTGCGTGCCCGTGGCACGCGCCAGCTGGCGGATCATCACATCGGCCAGGCCAATGCCGCGCGAGGACAGCTGCTGCGAGAGCTGCTGGTCCATCATCGACATGTAGAGCTTGGTCTGCTCGTTGTCGAACATGCCGTCCTGCGGCGTGGCGTCGCGCATGCTCTTGAGCACCATCTGCGTGAAGACGGCCTCGAACTGCTTGGCGGCCGCCTGCAGGGTGTTCTGGTTGTTGCCGGCGCGAGCCTGGTTCTTGAGCGCCTCGAAGCCCTGCGTATCGAGCGCGAAGCGCTGCGAGACGTCGGTCTGCGAGGAAAGCGTGGCGCCCGACATCAGATGATCTCCAGTTCCGCGCGCAGCGCCCCGGCGGCACGCATGGCCTCGAGGATGGTCTGCAGGTCGGCCGGCGTGGCGCCGAGCGCGTTCAGGCCCTTGACCACCGCGGCCAGCGAGGCGCCCGCCTTGACGATCTGGAGCGAGCCGCCACCCTGCTTGAGGTCGATCTGCGACACCGGCGCCACCACGGTCTGCCCGTTGCTGAACGGCGCCGGCTGGCTGATCACCGGTTGGGTGTTGATCACCACCGACAGGTTGCCGTGCGCCACGGCGCAGTCTTCCACCGTCACCGCCTGGTTCATCACGATGGAACCAGTGCGGGCGTTCAGGATGACCTTCGCGGCTGCCTTGGCCGGGGTGACGTCGAGGTTCTCGATCCGTGCGAGGAAGCCCACGCGTGCCGTCGGCGCCTGCGGGGCGCGCACCTGCACCACGCGGCCATCCATGGCGGCGGCGGTGCCGGGGCCGAGGTTGCGGTTGATGGCGTCGACCACGCGCTCGGCGGTGCCGAAATCCGTATCCTTGAGTTCCAGGTTCATGTAGCCGCCTTCGGGCTGGAAGGCCGCGACGGCACGTTCCACCACGGCGCCGTTGGCGATACGCCCCACGGCAAGCTGGTTGATCTGGACCTTGCTGCCGTTGGCCGACGCGCCCGCGCCGCCCACCAGCATGTTGCCCTGCGCGATGGCGTACACCTGGCCGTCGGCGCCCTTGAGCGGCGTCATCAGCAGCGTGCCGCCGCGCAGGCTCTTGGCGTTACCCATCGACGAGACCACCACGTCGAGCTGGCTGCCGGGCTGCGCGTACGGCGCCAGCGTGGCGGTCACCATCACGGCGGCCACGTTCTTCAGCTGCATGTTCTTGCCGGCGGGCAATGTCACGCCGAGCTGCGATAGCATGTTCGTAATGCTCTGCGTGGTGAACGGCGTCTGCATGGTCTGGTCGCCGGTGTTATCCAGCCCCACGACCAGGCCGTAGCCGATCAGCGGATTGTCCCGCACGCCCTGGAACGTGACGAGGTTCTTCAGGCGTTCCGCATGCGCCGTGCCGGCGCCCACCAGTCCGAAGACCAGCGCGAGCGCGAGCAACAGGCGCGGAAGAGAGACCGCGCGACCCCAGCGGGTAGGAAGGCCGGGCGGGGTGCCCAATAGCGAGCCTGGCTTGTGGAAAGGCATCGGAGGCAGAAACATGGCGGGATCAGAACGGTAAGACATTGAGGAAGAAGCGCTGCAGCCAGCCCATGTTCTGCACTTCGTCGATGTATCCCTTGGCGGTGTACTCGATCCGTGCATCCGCCACCTGGGTGGACGGCACTGCGTTGTCGCCGGTGATCGTGCGCGGATTGACCACGCCGGAGAAGCGGATGAACTCCGCCCCCTGGTTGATGGCCATCTGCTTTTCTCCGGACACCACCAGGTTGCCGTTGGCCAGCACTTCCAGCACCGTGACGGTGATGGTGCCGTTGAAGGTGTTGGCGGCGGTGGCGCCGCCGCTGGCCTTCAGGGCATTGCTGCCGTTGACATCGGCATTCGACCTGGCGCTGAACAGCCCGGCCAGCGCACGCGGCACGGCGTCGAACGACAACGTCGTGCTGCCCGTGCGGCTGGCATTGGTCCCGGAGTTCTTGCTGGCGTTGACGTTCTCGCTGATCACGATGGTCAGGATGTCGCCAACGTTACGTGGCCGCCGGTCCTCGAACAGCGGATTGCCCGCGTAGGACGAGGCGAAGATGGAACCCGTGGGCGCGCCCACGGCGCGCGGCTCGGCGCGTGCCGTGGTGGGCGTCTGTACGAGGGGCTCCTTCGGCATCAGTGCGCAGCCGCCGCTCGCCAGCACGGCCAGGCCGGCAAAGGCGTACAGGGCAAACACACCGAGGCGATGCAGCTTGGCGGCCATGGTCACTCCCATCATCCCATCTGGGTCAGGCGTTGCAACATCTGGTCGGACGTCTGCACTGCCTTGCTGTTGATTTCGTACGCGCGCTGGGTCTGGATCATGCTGACCAGTTCCTCGACCACGTTCACGTTCGACGCTTCAACGTAGTTGTTCTGCAGCGTGCCCGCGCCGTTCAGGCCCGGCACGGTGGTATTCGGTGCGCCCGAGGCATCGGTCTGCGCGTAGAGGTTCTCGCCCAGGCTTTCCAGGCCGGCCGGGTTCGGGAACGTGGCGAGCTGGATCTGGCCGACGGTGGCGGCGTTGGTCTGGCCCGGCTGCATCACCGTGACGGTACCGTCGCGGGCCACGTTCACCGAGGTGTAGTTGGCCGGCAGCGTGATGGCCGGGTTCAGCACGAAGCCGCTCGAGGTCACCAGCTGGCCGTTCGGATCGACCTGGAACGAGCCGTCACGCGTGTAGGTGGTGGTGCCGTCCGGCATCGTCACCTGGAAAAAGCCCTGGCCGATGATGGCCACGTCGCGCGCGTTGCCGGTCTGCGTCGGGTTGCCCTGCGTGTGGATACGTTCCGTGGCCACGGGGCGCACGCCGGTACCCAGCTGCATGCCCGAGGGCAGCACGGTCTGGTCCGACGACAGCGCGCCCGGCTGGCGGATGGTCTGGTACATCAGTTCCTCGAACACGGCGCGGCTGCGCTTGAAGCCCGTGGTGGACACGTTGGCCAGGTTGTTCGAGATCACGTCCATCTGCGTCTGCTGCGCATCGAGGCCGGTCTTTGCAATCCAGAGTGAGCGGATCATGGTTTTCCTTCGAGTTCTGTGTCAGCGCAACGCGCTTCAGTTGTTGGACAGCAGCGCGTTGGCCCGCTGGTCGTTGCTATCGGCGCCGGTAATCATCTTCATCTGCATTTCGAAGCGGCGCGCGTTGGCGATCATGTCGACCATCGCCTCCACCGGATTCACGTTGCTGCCCTCCAGCGCGCCGGAGATCACGCGCACGGTGGGGTCCTGCTCCAGCGCGTTCACGCCGGGACGCAGGCGGAAGTAGCCGTCGTCACCGCGTGCCAGCCCTTCAGGCGGCGGCGATACCACGCGCAGCTTGCCGACCTGGGCCAGGCCATTGGCGGCCTCGCCCGGGCCACGCGCCACCACGGTGCCATCGGTACCGATGGATACCGTGGCGCCCGGCGGCACCGCCATCGGGCCGCCATCGCCCAGCACCGGCCGGCCGACCGAGGTCTGGAGCTGGCCGTCGGCCGAAATTTGCAGCGCACCGGCGCGGGTGTACGCCTCGGAGCCGTCGGGCATCTGCACCGCCAGCCAGCCGTTGCCTTGCAGGGCGACGTCGAGGTCGCGGCCCGTGTACGTCAGCGGGCCGGCCTTCATGTCGGCGCCCGGCGTGGAGGCCAGCGTGAAGGCGCGGGTCTGCGTCTCCTGCCCCACCACCGGTACAGCGCGATACAGGTTGATCTGCGCGCGGAACGCCGGCGTGGAGGCATTGGCCAGGTTGTTCGATACCGCGGCCTGTTGGTCGAGTATCTGCTTGGCGCCCGAGAGGGCGGTGTAAATCATGCGGTCCATGTCGGCGTTCCGGCGGAGAGATCAGCGTGGATCAGATGTTCACCAGGGTCTGCAGGACGGTGTCCTGCGCCTTGATGGTCTGCGCGTTGGCCTGATAGTTACGCTGCGCGACGATCAGGTTGACCAGCTGGCCGGACAGGTCCACGTTGGACTCTTCCACGGCGTTCGACTTCAGCGTGCCCATGGCGCCACCGGCCGTGCCGAGCAGTTCCTGGCCCGATGCGCCGGTGGCGGACCACACGTTGTCGCCTTCCGGCTTCAGGCCTTCCACGTTGCCGAACGTCGCCATGGCGATCTGGCCCAGCGACAGCGTCTTCTCGTTCGAGTAGGAACCGAGGATCGTGCCGTCTTCCTGCACCGAGAAGCCCAGCAGCGCGCCCGAGGCGTAGCCGTCCTGCACGATCTTCTTCGGATCGTTGTCCGAGCCGAACTGCGTGGAACCGGTCAGGTTCAGGTTGGCGGTCAGCGCGGCGGCGCCGTTGGCGGCCGGCAGTGCGAGCGTCGGGTTCGCCGGCGTCGTCGATTGCATCACGCCGTTGCTGTCGAAGGCCATCGAGACCGGCATGCCGGCCAGCGTGTTACCCGCGGAATCGGTCAGGTACATGTTCCAGTTGGTGCCGCCCGGCACGGTCGGCGCGGCAGCCGACTTGGAGAAATACGCGGTGACCTGCTGCTTGTTGCCCAGCGAGTCATAAACGCTGATCGCCGTGCTGTAGTTGAACATGTCCGAGGTCGGCAGCGCGCCCGGGGCGCTGGCGAAGGCCGTGGTCGGCACGGTGCTGCGCGAGTCGAGCTGGAACTGCGCCGTCACGGTCTGCGTGGCGCGCGGGGGCATCTGGGCGTTGCTGATGGTGATCGGCTGCGGGGCCACGCCACCGGCGGTGGTGCCAGCCGGGTAGCCCGTGACCTGCAGGCCCGTGGCGTTGACCAGGCGGCCATCGTCCAGGCGGTTCATCTGGCCGTTGCGCGAATAGAACACCGAGCCATCGGTATTGGTCAGGCGGAAGAAGCCGTTGCCGTTGCTGATGGCCACGTCCAGGTTACGGCCCGACGAGGCGATGTTGCCGTTCGTGAACGACTGCACCACGGCGTTCACGCGCGTGCCCAGGCCGATCTTCGAACCCGCGTACACGTCCGCGAACTGCGCGGTGGATTGCTTGAAGCCAACCGTGTTGGCGTTTGCGATGTTGTTGCCAATCACGTCCAGGTTGGACGCGGCGGCGTTCAGGCCGCTTACCCCTTGACCAAAACCCATGATTTTCCCCTAATAAGGCTGTCGTTCGTGAATTGCCCGCGCGTATGCCGGACCGGGTGATACGTAAAAGTGGATCAGGAAATGCGGCGCACGTCGTCGACGTTGGCGGTCTTGCCGTCGCCAAGTTCGACCAGCACGCCGGTGCTGTCACCGCTGATGGACTGGACCTTGCCGTAGACCAGCGCAATGGCGCTGACATCCTTGCCCTCGGCCGTGCCGGACACCTTGAAGGTGTACTCGCCATTGGCCACGGCGTTGCCCTGGTCGTTCTTGCCGTCCCAGGCGATGTCGTGCACGCCGGCGGTCTGGCCCTTCATGTCGATGTTGCGGACCACGTTGCCGTTCTTGTCGAGCACCTGCACGGTCACCGAGTCAGCCGTGGACGGCACGTCCACACCGATCTTGGTGGCCACGCCGTCTGCCACGGTGATCGCGTTGCCCGGCACCATCACGGTCTTGCCGATCAGGTTGGCGGAGTCCATCGCGCGGCTGGCCGCGGTCTGCGAGAGCAGCGCGGTCAGGGTCTCGTTCATCGTCTGCAGGCCACTCACCGTGCTGATCTGCGCCAGCTGCGAGGTGAGCTGGGCGTTGTCCATCGGGTTGAGCGGGTCCTGGTTGTTCATTTGCGTCACCAGCATCTTCAGGAAGTTGTTCTGAAGATCTGCCGCGCTGGAGCTGCCGCCCTTGAGCGCGTCGTTGACGGCGGAGTTGCTGTTGACGGAAGAAGTGGTCGTCATGGTGTCGGTTCCGGCGGTTCCTGGAAGGATTCGAAAAGTTGTGGATTACTGACCGATCGTCAGCGTCTTCAGCATCATGGTCTTGGCGGTGTTGAGCACCTCCACGTTGGCCTGGTACGAACGCGACGCCGAGATCATGTTGACCATCTCTTCCACCGGGTTCACATTGGGCATCGTCACGTACCCGTTGGCGTCCGCCAGCGGGTGCGACGGGTTGTGCACCATCCGTGCCGGGGCGGCGTCTTCCATGACGCCGGCCACCTGCACGCCGCCCACATCGGACTGGCCGGGCGTGGGCGCCATCTCGAAAATCACCTGCTTGGCGCGATACGGCTGGCCGTTCGGCGCCACGGCGCTGTCCGCGTTGGCCAGGTTGGAGGCCGTCACGTTCATCCGCTGCGACTGCGCGGCCATGGCGGAGCCGGCCACGTCGAAAATGTTCATGCTGGGCATGGTCGGTCCTGGTTAGCTCTGGATCGCCGACAGCATCGTCTTGATCTTGCTGCTCATGACCGTCAGGCCGGCTTCGAAATGCACCGTGTTGTCGGCGAACGCCACGCGCTCGGTGTCCATTTCCACGGTGTTGCCGTCCATGCTCGACTGCAGCGGAATGCGGTAGTCGAGGTCGGCGCTGCCCGAAGTCGGCGCCTGGCCCGGCAGATGGCGCACCTGCGTGGTGGAAAGCGTCATGCCTTCGCTCTGGCGGCCGCGCTCCACCGACGTCGCCAGGGTGCTGGCGAAATCGAAATCGCGTGCCTTGTAGCCCGGCGTGTCCGCGTGGGCGATGTTCGAGGCAATCACCGATTGCCGCTGGGTCCGGAGGCTCAGGGCTTCCTGCTGGAAGCGCAACGCCGCATCGAGTCTGTCGATCATGTCTGCCTTTCCTGCTCTGGCTTCAACTTCGGGGAGAAAACTGCCGTAGACCTGGGAATACGTATACGCATCCCGGTCGGGGGCTTCTTCAGGGTTGCCATCTTAGGGGCCGGCCTGTCACGCCAATCGTGCGAATAGGACCGAGAAATCCGCGCAATTCGCGCCGACCCTTCGCGCGAGGCTGCCTACAATTGCCCCACAGATTCGTTGTTGTATTTCCGATGTTGTGTGGCGACATCGCGCGGACCCGCCCGTGCCGCCGCCCCCATCCTTGCTGGGATGACCCCTATGAACCTCACTCGCCAGGCCGCCGCCGGGCTGATGGCGCTGGCCGGCTTCGCGCTGGCCCCGCCGTCCGCCGCCGCGCCCGCCCAGGTCACGCCGGTGGCGTCGCCGTCGGCTCCCGCCCCGTTTGCCGACGACCCCGTACGCGTGGTCGTCGAACAGTTCCTGCTGCGCCAGGCCTCCGGCCTGCCGGGCAAGGTCAGCGTGCAGGTGGTGCCGCCTTCGGGCGGCCGCGCGCCCGATTGCATCCTTCCCGACCCGTTCCTGCCGTCCGGCGCCGCCCCATGGGGCCGCGTGGCCGTGGGCGTGCGCTGCGGTGGCGACCGGCCCTGGACGCGCTACGTCCAGGCCCGGGTGTCGGTATTGACTGATTACTATGTGGCGGCCCGCGCGATGGCCCCCGGCGAGACCATCAGCGCCGCGGACCTCGAAATGCGCCAGGGCGACCTGGCCGCGCTGCCGCGCGCCGTTGTGACGGATCCGACACAGGTAGCCGGCGCCGTGGCAGCCAACCGCATCGCGGCCGGCTCGCCCATGCGCACCGATCTACTCAAGAAGTCGATTGCCGTGAAGTCGGGCCAGACCGTCAACGTGACCGTCGAAGGTGACTCGTTCCAGCTCACCAGTGAAGGCAAGGTGCTGGCCGATGCCGCCACCGGCAATTCGGTGCAGGTGCGTCTGCGCAACGGTCAGGTCGTCAGCGGCGTCGTCCGGAGCGGCGACACGGTTGTCCTGCAGTAGCAAGCGTCACTTTTTTAACGGAAGAAGCCTGAAGTAGTCGCCTGGATTCCCGAGGAAGCAGGAAGTAAGAGCAGGCGTAGGCGGCGCGTGCGAGAATGCCGCCCAACCCTGATCAGGATGCAAAAACCCTAAAGTTCCGGGTGGAACATCCGATAAGCCAAGGGAACCCAGCAAGGATTTCACCGTGAAGATCAACCAATCCACTCCGTCCCTGCCCGCCGATGCCGCGGCAACCGACAGCGCAGCCCGTCCGGCCGCCAACGGTGCCGCCTCGTCCGCGACTTCCGGCGCCCTGACCGGCGTGCGCGTCAGCCCGCTGACCGCGCAAGTACGTGAGATCGGTTCGCGCCTGGTCAATGAGACCGACGACGACATCGATACCGCGAAGGTCGAGGAAATCCGCCAGGCAATCGCGGAAGGCAGGATCAAGATCGATCCCAGCAAGATCGCCGATGGCTTGCTCGCTTCGCTGCGCGAGTTGAGCCAAGGCGAAAGCCAATAACTCCCTGACATGAGCCAAGCCCTGATCCAGACCCTGAAGCTCGAAGCTGACGCCATCGCCGCATTTGGCCGCACCCTCGCCGAGGAGCGCGACGCCATCAAACGCCAGGATTTCCAGGCGTTGAGCGAGCTACTCAACCAGAAGATGGAATTGGCTCAGGGCCTCACGCGCGCCACCGCGGCGCGCGAGGCGCAGATGATTGCGCTGGGCCTGCGCGTGGGCCCGGCGGGCCTGCTCGTGGGCGGGCTGGTGGATGCGGACGTGACCGAAGCGTGGCGCAAGGTGGTGTTCTTCGCCAGCAAGGCCAAGGACGCCAACGCACTGAACGGCGCCATCGTCAACGCCCACCTCGAATTCACGCAGGAAGCCATCCAGGTGCTGCGCCAGGGCGGCTCGGGCCCCAACGAGATGTATGGCCGCGACGGCCGCGCGCAGAACGCCGCAAGCGGCGTGAGCCTGGCGGCCGGCTGAGTTACATACGCATCACACCGCCGGTCCCAACCCGGCGGTAGTCAGAACCGGCCTACGCAAGGCTAGGTCATCGACCGATCCCGGCCGGCAGGCACCTTGCCTACATTGACAGACAGGCGCATCCGCACGACACGCGCGGATGCCACCACTTTCTGTCTGGGAGGTGTCACTCATGTCCTTCGCGCTCTATCTCATCGGGCTCATGCTGCTTGTCGGCGGCATCGCCTGGGGCCTCAGCATCGCTGGGTTGGCTCCGGTTTATATCGGTATTGCCTGCTTGGTGGTACTGGGAATTGGAGTGATGTCGGCGGTTTCGCGGACGCGAACTAAGGATCCGTCGTAGGGAAAACGTCGGCCGTGGCCGACTTTTAGCTATTACGAAAGAACACGAAGGTTTTGTCTTCCAAGTTGTGCTCTTTTTTGTATTGCTTTTCCCAAGCCCAAAAACCTTCAGGCGGGTCCGAATCAATACCTCTCCGCCAATACTGCTCGCCATGAGTCAGCAGCATCGCCCAATGATAGTCAAGTTCGTGGGCGCGTAGGCCTACGTCCAAATATCCGTCCAGCGCATTTTCCACCAAGGAGGAAGCGAGGAGGACGGCGTTTGCCTGATCGTCACCCAGGTCACCGTACTTCACCATAATGGCCTGGATTATTGCCACCCAGGTACGAAAATTAAAAACCACACTTTCTCTGGGGTCGCGGTCGTTAACGATGACGATACCATCGACAATTTTGCTTTCCTCTATCACGCCCGATAATCTTTTGAGTCATACGCGTGCTTATCACGCTACCTCGGCAATTCATCACTGGAGACGAATCTCCTGTCTTTCAGACGATGCTCTTTCCCGAATTTCTTTTCCCAATCTCAAAAGCCTTCGCTGGCCGGCGTAGGGCGAGAGCCTCACTGAACACTTCTTGCTATGGCATGCCGAATTCAGTTTTGATCATAGAAAATGAAATTTCTTTCTTCCAAGTCGTGCTCTTTCCTGTATCGCTCATCCCACTCTTCGTAACCATCTGGCTCCTCCGTATCGATACCTTTCCGCCAATATCCTTCACCATGTGCCAGAAGCATTGCCCAATGGTAATCCAGTTCATGGGCACGCAAACCAACTGCCATATAGCTGCGCAACGCATTCTCCACCAAAGGCGAGTTCAGAAGAATCGAGGCGGCTTCTTTCTCTGTTTTTCCGGCGTATTGAACCATCAACCCCTTGATTATTTCCACCCAGGTGCGAAAATTAAAAACTACGCTTTCGCTGGGGTCGTGGTCGTTAACGATGACGATACCATCGACAATTGTGGTTTCATCCATTGCTAGCTCATCACTCCCGTTATTTGCAATTTCTCGCCTGTTTTTCCGTATTACTTTTCCCGATCCAAAAACCTTCTGACTCTGTAGAGTCGATAGCAGTTCCGCTGCCCTAATTTGCGCATCATCAACACTATTGCGTCATTCCCTTGTGGGTGAAAACAAAGTCCTCGGCCATAAGGTCGTGATCTTTTCGGTACTTCACCTCCCACTCCCAGAACCCTTCTGGCTCTATCGAGTCGATACCCCTCCACCAATAGCGCTCACCGTGCACCAATATCATTGCCCAATGATAGTCTAGCTCGTGAGCACGCACGACAACCGCCATATAATCATCCAAAGCCTCTTTCACAAGCCAGGAATTCATGAGTATGGAGTCTGCCTCTTTTTCCGACTTCCCCGCATAATCTATAATAATTGCCCTTATTATCGAAACCCACGTATGGAAGTTAAAAATGACGCTTTCCGCTGGATCTCTGTCATTAATAAATAAAATTCCATCTACGATTTTGCATTTATCCACTTCCTAACAGCCCCCCAACTTGCATCTATCAAATAACGCTGCGGACCTTGGCGAAAATATCGCCAACTGACACCCTGTGCTTTTAGGCGCAACCCCTCTTTTTACGGCGCCGGGATTGTCCACCATAGGGCCGGCCACTGCATCATAGTCATGTGAAAGCGCACCTTTACGTCCTCGAGTGACGAAGTCCACCCATTCTGCGTCTGCGGAATCAAAGATCTTTATATCCAGTTCAGCCAATTCCGCATTCGGAATAACAAACTTAGTTATTCTTGGATGCTTACGACGAACCAACCAATCCTCCGCTTGCTTTCTATCTGTAGTTACATAGAATCCACCCCTGCCCGCGGGGTTGAAGTCAAGATCTGGGCGCCCTGCAGACGGATCGATCGGCCCCTTGATATCCCCCGCATGATAAAAAGTCGTAGTCTTTTCACGCGCTGACAACCCCAGCGGGTCAATATATTCCAGCGCATTGGGTGCATACGCGTAGGCATTAATCCCGCCTTCCAGCCCAATCGGGTCCTTGCTGACAAACCGCCCGCTTACCGGATCATAGTACCGGTGCCGGTTGTAATGGAGCCCGGTTTCCTCGTCGTAATACTGGCCCTGGAAGCGCAGTGGGTTGGCAATGCCTGCCTTGCGCGCCGCTTCGGAGATGACCTCGCGCGCGGCGCCCCATGCCTGGTACTGCGCACTCCAGGCAATTTCGCCGGCTTCATCGGTCAGCTCCTGCGGTGTGCCGAGGTGATCGCATTGGTACCAGGCGATGGCGTCGAACGGCTGCGGGGCGATGTCCTCGGTCCAGAGCGGATCGTCATCGATATCGTAGTCGCCCGCGTAGTCGGGCTGGCGATGCAGGGCGATGGCGGCATGGCGCACCGCCTGCGCCAGCGGTACGAATGTGCCGGGCTCGTAGAGATAGTGCGTGCTGCGTCCAGGCTGGCTCTCCCACGCCAGTTGGTCGCCATCCCAACCGAAAAGCGTCACGCCGTGGGCGGATGACGACTTGACCAGCCTGCGCCCGAGCGCGTCGTAGATGTATTGCACCGACTGGTCCGCAGTGCGGTAACCGACCAGCCGGTGGAAGGCATCCCACGTAAAGGACCCGGTCACGCCATGGATCCGGCGCTCCGTGAGGTTGCCGCACTCGTCCCATTGATAGTGGGTGCCCGCGTACTGCCGGAGCAGGTTGTCCACCAGCCTGGGGTGACCGGTCAGGCGGCTGTCGGTGGCCCGTCGTCCATGTTCGGGCGTGGACGCATACCAGCGCGTATCGGGATCGTCGAGCAGGTTGCCGGCCGGGTCGAAGGCGAAAGTTTCGCTGCCCAGTGCGCTGTGCGCAGCGAGCAGCCGGCCCACGGGGTCATAGCGATATCGCAGCGCGCCGCGCCGCATGTCATGGATGCCCGATAGCTGTCCCACCGCATCGTACTGATACTGGCGGTGCAGCAAACGATGGCCCGCCCGCGCGCCATCGACGTGAGACAGCGTCTGTTCCATCAGCCGCCCCGCCGGATCGTACGCCTGCGCGTGGGAGAGCCGATTGCCCTGTGTGCGAAGCACCTCCCGGTGCAAGTCGTCGCGCTCAAGATGGACCAGTTCGCGGTCATCAAGCATCACGCCGTGCACGTGGCCCGCGCCGTAGGTCAGTACGGCCACGCGGTGCCCGTCCGGGCGGATCGTGGCGATGCGCTGGTGCAGCGCGTCGAACTCGTGCCGCCAGACCGCCACCAGCGGCTGCTCCAGGCACCGGTAGTGCTGATGTTCTCGCACCACATTGCCCGCGGCGTCGTGGAACCATTGCAGGCGGCTGTCCGCGTTCTCGGCCAGAATCATGCGGCCGTTGCCATCGTAGGCGAAGGTCTCGGCCTCGCTGCGCCCGACCTGGCCTTGTCGATCCAGCCGGCCGGCCTCGCGGCGAATCAGGCGACCAGAGGCATCGAACGCGTACGTGGTTTGCAGTTGCCCGGCATCGACGCTCCTTGTCAGCCTGCCCGTAGCCGGGTCATGGTAGTGGCGCGTCGTCTTGCCGTCGAAGCCGGTTTCCTCAAGCAGGCGCCCCACCGGGTCGTAGTGGAACTCGGTCCTGGCGTCGTTCTCGTTGACGAGCGTAGTGAGCCGCCCGAGCTTGTCCCACTGGTAGCCGAGCGTACGGCCCGCGGCATCGGTGCGCCCTGCTATCAGGCCGGCCTCGCCGTAGTGCCAAGTCGTGCGCCGGCGCAGCGCATCGGTATGCGCCAGCAAACGACCTTCCGCGTCGCGCTCGAAGGTTTCCGCGCGCCCATCGGGATGGCTGACGCTGGCCAGTTGGCCACCCTCGTACTGGTATTGGGTGGCCTCGCCTGCCGCATTGGCGAATTTCACCAGTTCGCCGCGTGCGCCGTACTGCCAGGTGCTGGTCTTGGCCGAGCAATCGGTGTAGCTGGCGAGCTGCCCCGAGGCGGTGTAGGCCAATTGCTTCCTCCCGCCCCGGGCGTCGAGGATCTCCACCAGCAGGCCTGCCTGGTTGTAGGCGTATTCGGTCTTGTGTCCGAGCGGATCCGTCTCCTCGATCAGGTTGCCCCGGTCGTCATGACGGCGCTGCCACAGCCCACCCTCGGCGTCCCGGATCCCAATGAGCTGATCGGCGTCGTCCCAGGCGTAGTGCACCGCGCTGCCGTCCGGGCGCAGGTGCTCGAGCAGGTTGCCGCGTCCGTCGTAGGCGAACCGGTCCACGGCGCCGTCCCCATGCACATGCGTGACGACATGCTTGGCCTCGTCGCGGAAGAACCATTCGGATAGTCCGTCGGGATACCGGATCCGATAGGTGTAGCCGAGGATGTCGTAGTAGTGGCGGGTTTCATGGCCGAGCGCGTCGGTTACGCAGGTCACGCGGATGTCGGGGTCCCACGCCAGGCGGGTGTCGAAGCTGCCGTCGTCGGCCCATTCGCGTACGGCCCGTGCATCCGGGCCATCGCCGTGCCACTGCAGGTTCGTGCCGCGTCCGGTGCGGTCCGTGTAGCGCGTGAGCAGGTGATGCCGGTAGGTGTAGTCCCAATGGGCGGCGTTCTCGTCCTGCGCCATCACGAGATCGCCCGCGTCGTCGTAGGTATAGCGCGAGAGCTGCCGCACGAGCTGGCCGTCGACGATCTGCCACAGTTCGGCAATGCGCCCGGCCGCGTCGGGGCGGATGCCGATATGCGCCAGCGTCGCCGCTCCCTGATAGGCGATCACGTCCGACAACACAGTGTCGCCATGAACGCGATGGTCATAGTGCAGCGCCACGCCCGCGCCGCTGCGCAGCTCGATGCCGGTCAGACGGAAGCGCTGCCCGTGAAGGCGATAGGTCTCCTGACCCTCGAAGCCCCGAGCGAGCGTCAGCGTGTTCTCCGACACCCGCACAAGCGTGATGTTCTCGATCGGATCGTGGTGGAACTTGCCAATCTCGGGGAGCGGATAGGCATGGCTGCGGCCATCGGCCGCGTGATACACCACGCCTTTGGACGCCCGATCGAAGCGGGTGGTGTACGGGGTGATCCAACGCGCGCCGCATTGGTTCGATACACCGGTGTCGTAGGCGGCGAGGCTTGAGCGGTAGGTACGCGTCCAGGCAAGCGGCAGCTGCCCCGGCAGGATGAAATCGGTGTGCGACAGCGTCTCGTCGCCGGTGGCGAAGCTGATGCTGCGCCGGCTGCCGGACGGCGCCGGGCAGTTCCGGCAGCCCGGGCTGCCCCGTGCTGGCGCCTGACGGCCGATGGCGCCCAGCTCGCCATCCTGCGCGCGTTGCCGCGCCTCGCTGGTGTGTTTCGGGTGAACATTGGCGCTCTGGCCGGCGCGCCGCTTCTGGCGCCAGCGCGCCACCGCCTGGGCAAGTATCGCCAGCAGCCAGCCGAGGCTGTGCGCGGCCCGCGGATCAGCCAACTTCGCCAGTTGCGCCCGCAGCGTCGGGCCCATCTCGCGCAAGGCGCCCGCGCTGGCCGCCACCTGCTGCCGCATCTTCTCGGGCATCGCGAGCCGCACCGCCTTGTTGGCCCCCGCCTTGCCCGCCGCCTTGTGGGCATCCCACACCGCGCCAAAGACATTACTGATGGCCGCCCGGGGATCGTTAAGCCACTGCCCGGCTGCAACACCGGCTCGCGTGCGGGCCGACCGCGCACTGCCGGCGGCATCCAGCTGGCCCAGCGCGACGGCTTCCATTCCGCCGGCCATCTCGCCCAGCAGCCTCTCGCCCAACGCGCCGGCATCGTCGAGGATGGCGCCCAGCTTCGTCTGCGCCTGCTGCACAAAGTCGTCGAGCTCGCCGATGATGGTGGCGTTCAAATGTCCGACCAGCACCTCGATCAGCCCATCGCCAAGTGTGGCTGTGGCAGCCTGGCGCAGTTCCTGACGAACCAGTGCGAGCGTGGGCCGCAGGCTCATGCGTGCCGCTGCCATGCCCGGTGGCAACGGCAGCACGCCGATCAGGTTGATCCCGAGGCTGGCCCAGTCGAGCACATCGCGCGAGCGGCTGCGCATCAGCACGAAGATGTCGTTGAGTGCATCGACCAGTGCCATGATGTTGCCCAGCACGGGCAAGCCACCGGCCACGGTCTGGATGCGCGCCAGCGTCACCAGCCCGCCACTGGCCTGCCGCAGCCACGCATCGACCTGCGCGGCACCCCGGCCCACATCTTCCACGTCGATGGTATTGAGCGGGGCCACTGCTGTCTCGGGCGGGCGCGGAGCGGGTGAAGGTCTCGGTTCTGGCATGGCTCGGGGTATTGGCGATGGATGGGCTTCGGCGGGAATCAGGAAACAAACCCCGGCGTGGCGATCGAAGGCCGCGTGGGATGCGATACGGCCTTGGCCAGTGTCGGTACCGGCATCGACGTCGGCACTGCCTGGCCCAGCAGTGACTGGGCGCCGGACAGGCCGAATTCCGCCAAACCATCGGGAATAGTCTTGACCGCCGCGGCGAGCTGTCGCGCGCTCTGCAGCGTCTGGCCAAGCTCGCTGGCCCGGCTCGCGGCAGCGCGCACCTGTTCCGCGACAAGCCCGGCGGCGCTCTGGGCCACCGCACTGTCTTCCTCCGTTCGCGCCACGCGCGGTGGCCATTCCGGCTGGCCGACATGACTGGCCTCGACCCAGGTATCGGCGGGGTCCTTGCCGAAGCTCACCGTGGCGGGGCCCGGTGCGAGCCCACTGACCGCCGCGAAGCCCTGAGCGTTCAGCCGGCCGGCCACGGCCTTGCCCAAGGCATCCTCCACGCGGAACTCCCCGCCGATGCCGGTGTGGTTGGCGTAGCGGTTGAACAGTTCGAGATTGCCTTGCCCGGGCTTGCGCGCCGGCGGGAACGCCACGGCGCCGCGCTGCGCGGTGATCAGGGCATAGCTGGCGGTGCGAATGACATACGCGGCGCCCGTGCGATGCGTGATGCCGCCCGCGCCATAGGTGGTGCTGCTGCCGCCACCGCTGATGACGAGCTCCTGCCGGGCCGACAGCGTGATCCGGTCGGCGGTGGCTGTGATCCCGAGCCGGGCCAGCAGGTTGATGCTGTCGCGCAGCGCACGCAGGTCGATGTCGCCGCCGGCCGCCACCAGCCGCCACCCCATGCTCTGGATGAAGATCCGCATTCCCCGGCTCGCGCTGGCCAGCAGCCGCTTGCCCACGGCAAGGCTGGTATGCCCACCGCTGGTAAGCGCCAGATGCTCGCCCGAAGCGAGATGCGTCGAGCGCGCCGTGGTGGCCTCGATGCCGGCCGGGCTGGCCAGCACAAGGTGCGGCGCGGACAGTTCCGGAAAGCTGCCGGCATCCGCATTGGCAGTTCCTGTGCCGTGGATGTCCTCGTTCTGCTGCTGGATGGCGCGGGCCACTTCGGCGTGGTCGGCCTGGTCGGCCGCGTCCTGCGCCGCGTGCTGCTGCGCCAGTTCGGCCAGCGTTTCCTGCTGCGCGCGCGCCACGGCCAGCCGCTCCACGGTCTCGCCCATGTCCTTGTGATGCGCCCGGGCGTTGGCACGTCGCTCGGTGGTCAGCAGCATGCCGTGGGCGCGCACGACGCCCTGCCCGTCTGTGCGCAGCTCGAAACCCTCGCCCCGTTTGTCCTTGCGCCCGGCGCCGTGCAGCACGCGCGTCAGAAAGCCGAGGCCCAGCCACGAGGTCTGATGGCCGCTCTGCAGCTGGGTCTGGATTTCTCCCTGGGTATCGTCCTGGACAAAGGCGTTGGCCCGCTCGCCATGCAACTCCTTGCTGACAAAGCCGGATAGCGCGTGCTGCGCCGGCAGCGGCCACTGCGGCATATTGAGACGGTTCGGTACACGGCCGGTGACGATGGGACAATCGGGATCGCCATTCAGGTGCTCGACCACCACCTCCTGGCCGATGCGCGGCACGTGCACCGCCCCGAAGCGATTGCCCTGCCACGCCGAAGACACCCGCACCCAACATGAGCTGTTGGCGTTGCGCTGGCCGATCCGGTCCCAATGCATCTGGATACGGATGCGCCCGTACGCGTCGGTCCACGTCTCCTCGCCCTCCGGCCCGACCACCGTGGCGGTCTGCGGGCCGCTCGTGCGCGGCTTGGGCTGGGTCCGCTCGGGCCGGAACAGCACGTTCGTCGGCTGCGCCGTGAAGGCGACCTCGCAACGCCACTGCTGGCCCATGCCCGACACTTCGGGGACATCCTCGATCTCCAGATCGGTGCCGAGGATCAGGTACTCGCGATTGGCCTTGTCCTGGACAAAATGGCTCAGCTTGAACGTGCATCCGGGCACCATCGCGCGCACGTGGCCGCGTCCGCTCGCCCGACTGCCGTGCTGGCGGAGTGCCTCCATCCGCAACTGGGCGAGATGGCCGCCTTCGCGCCACGGGTCGTTGTCGGTGGCAGGCTGGCCATGGTCGCCCGGATATTCATAGATCTCTGCCTCGGCATGCGCGGTATCGAGCGGCGCCGCCGAGCGCACCGCCAGATCCGCGCCTGGCTTGACGAAATCGTAGTCGGAACTGGCCCATTGGCCGGACACGAGGCGGTCGTGCAGCACGAACGCGTGCAGGCACTCCTCGTCGATGCGGTCCGCGCTGCGCTGCCAGCGAATGGTGTGGTAGGCGGGGCTGGTGTATGGCGCGAAGGCACTGTTGGCATCGGTCAGCACCAGCCGGTGCTTGCCATCGCTGTGCGCGATGTGCCAGGAAATGCCCCACTCCTGGGTCAGGCGCTGGAAGAAATCGAAGTCGCTCTCGCCGTACTGGACCTGGTATTCACGGCTGGGGTAGCGGCCCACGTCGAGGCGCCATTCGATGGGGAAGGTGTAGGCGGAGAGCAGCGCTTCGAGGATCCCGACCACGGTCTGTTGCTGAAAGACGCGGAAGTTCGTGGTCAGCGTGGCCAGCCAGAGCCACGGGCGCAGCGTCAGGCAGTAGGCGATCTGCCGGCCTTGCGGGATCGGGCCACGCACGTCGGTAATCAGCCCCGTGATCTCCCGCGTGCCCACGCCGGTGCGGCCAACTGGCCCGGTGCCGCTGCCATCGAGTTCGATGGCCACCGTCAGTTCCTGGCCGCGCAGGGCCTGCGTGTCGAGGTTCGCCGCCGGACCGGACGGCGCATACCGGGCGTCGGGCGTCTTCAGCTGCACTTCGTATTCGAACAACTCGCACAGCCGCTCCGTCCCGGACAGCCGCGAGAACACCAGCGCCGGTGCACCCATCAACGTGGGCAGACCGGCGCAACGGACAGAGACGGTACGGGACGGCGACGGCGAGGGGTTGCGCATATCGGAGCATGTCGACACAGGATGAAGGCAAGGCGACGGCTGCATCGGCTGCTGCGCGGCGCAGCCAGCACAATGCGGCGAAGGCTCGCATCATCGAATATGACAAGTTCGAAAGTGCGCTTAGATAAACTTCAATGAGATCTGCATGACTTCAGATGGCGGCCAGGAACCCCCAGCGCCAGGGAAGCGGCGGCCCATGTTGCGGATCGTGCGCCGGGCTCTATACACTACAAGCGTCCCGGCCCCCCCTGAAGGTGATCGCCCCCATGCTTGAGGCCCTGCGAAATACAACAAGCGCGCTGTTCGACCCCGATCGCCGATTCCGCCAGGCCCGCATCTTCCACGCCACGCGCGTGGCGCTGGCCCTGCTGGTGTCCATCGCGCTGACCACCGGCATCAACGTGCCGCATGGCGAATGGGCGTCGATCACGGTGCTCGTGGTCATTGGCGGGCTCCAGCATCACGGCAATATCCGCCGCCGCGCCGCCGAGCGCGGGGTGGGCACGCTGATCGGCGCCTTCGTCGGCCTCTTCCTGATCCTCCAGGAAAGCTACTTCCGCATTCCGCTGCTGACCTACCTGCTGATCGCCGTGGCGTGCGGGTATGCGGCCTACCATGCGGTCGGCAAGGGGGGATATATCGCGCTGCTGGCTGGCATTACGGTGGTCATCACGGCCGGCCACGGTGACCAGAACGTCTATGACGCGCTCTGGCGCACGGTTGATGTGATGATCGGCACGGCCATCGCGCTGGTGTTCTCGTTCGCGCTGCCGGCCTATGCGTCATATTCGTGGCGTTTCAAGCTGGCCGGGCTGCTGCGCGCCTGTGCGGCCGTGCACGCCAAGATCGAACGGGGTTTTGCGGATGAGAGCGAGCGGCAGCAGGCCATGATGAAGCTGGGCCCGCCGCTGGTGCAGCTGCGCAGCCTGATCCCCTCGGTAGCGAAGGAAACCGGCACGCTGCCGGCGGATCTGGAGGAGGTCCAGCACTGCGCGCGGGTGTGCATCAGCGCGCTGGAGATGTTGGCGACGATTCCGCCCGAGAGCATCGATGCCTGCGGGGACGAGCACTGCATCCGCGACCTGCTGCTGGAAATTTCCAGCGCGCTGGAAGCCGGCGACGAGTCCATGGTTCGCCAGAACATCACCCTGCCGGCGCCGCACCCGGACGATCCGTCCATCGGCCATAGCTCGTTCGCGTTCCTGACGCTGCAGCTGTCGGCCGAACTGGGCCATCTGCGCGACCATCTGTCCCAGATGGCGGCGCAGCATCACTTTCCCTACGCTACGCGCTGAATCGGGCTACTTCCGGTCTGTCAGCGCGATGCGCATGGCCAGCGCGCCAAGTACGGTTCCCATCACATAGCGCTGCGCACGCAACCACCGCTCGCTACGCGACAGGAATGCGGTAATCCCGGACGCCCCCATCACCAGCAGCAAATTCACCGCGCCGCTGACGCCGATCTGCACCGCGCCGAGTTGCAGGCTCTGCCACAGCACCGAGCCCTGCTCGGGATGCAGGAACTGCGGGAAGAACGACAGGTAGAACATCGCCACCTTGGGATTCAGCAGATTGGTGACAAAGCCCATGCTGAACAACTTGCGCGGTGGATCGTCGGGCAGCGCCCGGGCCTGGAACGGCGCGGCGCCGCCGGGGCGCACCGCCTGCCAGGCCAGCCAGAGCAGGTAGGCCGCGCCGGCCAGCCGGATGGCATCGAAGGCGAAGGGCACCGCCATCAGCAGCGCGGTCAGCCCCAGCGCGGCGGCCATCAGGTGGACCACAAACCCGAGCAGCACGCCGGCCAGCGAGACCAGCCCCGCCGCTCGGCCCTGGCACAGCGCGCGGGACACGCAATAGATCATGTTCGGCCCCGGCGTCAGCACCAGAACAAGGGCCGCCAGGGCGAAAAAGGCCAGGTCGTGCCAGTCGAGCATGTCGGATTTCCTTCAAAAAGGGCGACTTCGGGGGATCGGGCCATTATAGGGACGGGGGCCAGCGTCGATTGGATACAGATCGGCATGACTTTCGGGCCGATCTGTACAGCACCGTGTACAGCCCCGGGCACCGTGTCGGACAAACTCGCCTTGCCGGGGCACCGCCGATGGGCCACATTGGTCTGTGACGCCTCCTTGCCTCCCATGCCCATCCTCGACACCCGCATCCGGCACGTCCTCCAGCACCCCGGGCGTTTCATCCTGACCACGCTCCGGGAATTCCGCGCCAACCAGGGCCTGCTGCTGGCCGGGGCGGTGGCGTACTACGCGCTGCTGTCGATCGTGCCCTTGCTGATCCTGATGCTGATTGGCCTGTCGCACGTGATCGACCCGGCCCGGCTGCTCGATACGCTGGCGCGCTATCTGGAATGGCTACTGCCCGGGCAGTCGCGCGCACTGGTGGCCGAACTGGCGCGCTTCATGGACCACCGCGCCCTCGGCTGGGTGCTGCTGGTGACGATGATCTTCTTCAGTTCGCTGGCCTTCACCGTGCTGGAGAACGCCATGTCGGTCATCTTCATCCATCGCGTGGCCATCCGGCGGCGGCATTTCCTCGTCTCGGCCATCCTGCCCTATTGCTACATCCTCGTGCTGAGCGTGGGACTGCTGGTGGTGACGCTGGTGGCGGGCGGGCTCCAGACCATCGGCGAACGGCACTTGGAGGTGCTCGGCCATGAATGGTCGCTGGACCGCCTGTCCGGCACCCTGCTCTACCTGCTCGGGCTGGCCGGCGAGATCCTGCTGCTGACCTCGATCTACCTCGTTATGCCGGTGGGCCGGCTGTCCGTGCGCCATGCGCTGGTGGGGGCGGTCTTCGCCTGCGTGCTCTGGGAGGTGTCCCGCCACGTGCTGGTCTGGTATTTCGCCACGCTGTCGCAGGTGGGGCGGGTGTACGGCTCCCTGACCACGGCCATCGTGGTGCTGCTGAGCCTGGAGATTGCCGCCACGCTGCTGCTGTTCGGCGCCCAGGTCATTGCCGCCGTGGAGCGCTCCGGCGTGGACCCTGCGCCGCAAGGGTTCCACACCTAGCCGTCAGTCGGCAATTTGAAGGAAGATGGCCGACAATTGACGGACTTGCAGGCTTGATGCGCGACAGAGACGACTTCGACATCTGAATGCCTTTGCATACATCCGCGCAAAAACCGCAATGGTTCGCCCCTCCCGACACCAAAAATAAGGCAAAATTCGGGTCTTGCCCCCGGCTGTGACCCACCCGGGGCATTTTCCAACCTGATTCTTGATGCGAGATAAGCAATGAGTACCCAGCAGCCAACCATCATCTACACCCTGACCGACGAAGCTCCGCTGCTGGCGACCAGTGCCTTCCTGCCCATCATCCGCACGTTCGCAGCCCCGGCTGGCGTGAACGTCGAGACCAGCGACATCTCGGTGGCTGGCCGCATCCTGGGCGAATTCCCCGAATTCCTGACCGAAGAGCAGCGCGTGCCGGACAACCTGGCCGAACTGGGCCGCCTGACGCTGCTGCCGGACACCAACATCATCAAGCTGCCGAACATCAGCGCCTCGCTGTTCCAGCTCGTCAGCGCGATCAAGGAACTCCAGTCGAAGGGCTACAAGATCCCCGACTACCCGGAAGATCCGAAGAACGACGAAGAAAAGGCCATCCAGAAGCGCTACTCCAAGTGCCTGGGCAGCGCCGTGAACCCCGTGCTGCGCGAAGGCAACTCCGACCGCCGCGCACCGGCCGCCGTGAAGAACTTCGCCCGCAAGCACCCGCACAGCATGGGCGACTGGAGCATGGCTTCGCGCACCCACGTGGCGCACATGAAGCATGGCGACTTCTACCACGGTGAAAAGTCGATCACGCTGGACCGCGCACGTGACGTGCGCATGGAACTGGTCACCAAGAGCGGCAAGACCATCGTCCTGAAGTCGAAGGTGGCCCTGCTGGACGGCGAAGTCATCGACAGCATGTTCATGAGCAAGAAGGCCCTGCTGGCCTTCTACGAAGAACAGATGGAAGACGCGCGCAAGACCGGCGTCATGCTGAGCCTGCACGTGAAGGCGACCATGATGAAGGTGTCGCACCCGATCGTGTTCGGCCACGCCGTGAAGGTCTTCTACAAGGACGCCTTCGCCAAGCACCAGAAGCTGTTCGACGAACTGGGCGTGAACGTGAACAACGGCCTGGTGGACCTGTACACCAAGATCGAGGCCCTGCCGGAGTCGAAGCGCGAGGAAGTCATCCGCGACATGCACGCCTGCCACGAACATCGCCCGGAACTGGCGATGGTGGATTCGGCCAAGGGCATCTCGAACCTGCACGCACCGAACGACGTGATCGTCGATGCCTCGATGCCGGCCATGATCCGTATCGGCGGCAAGATGTGGGGCGCCGACGGGCGCACCAAGGACACCAAGTGCCTGATCCCGGAATCGACCTTCGCCCGGATCTACCAGGAAATCATCAACTTCTGCAAGACCAACGGCGCCTTTGACCCGGTGACGATGGGCACGGTGCCGAACGTCGGCCTGATGGCGCAGAAGGCCGAAGAGTACGGCTCGCACGACAAGACGTTCGAGATTGCCGAAGACGGCGAGGCCCGCATCGTCGACAACGCCACCAATGAAGTGCTGACGGCGCTGACGCAGAAGGTCGAGCAGGGCGACATCTGGCGCATGTGCCAGGTCAAGGACGCCCCGATCCGCGACTGGGTGAAGCTGGCCGTGACCCGCGCCCGCAACTCGGGCACGCCGGCCGTGTTCTGGCTGGACCCGTACCGTCCGCACGAGGCCGAGCTGATCAAGAAGGTGGAAACCTACCTGAAGGACTACGACACCAACGGCCTGGACATCCAGATCATGTCGCAGGTGCGCGCCATGCGCTACACGCTGGAACGCGTGATCCGCGGCCTGGACACCATCTCGGTGACCGGCAACATCCTGCGCGACTACCTGACCGACCTGTTCCCGATCATGGAACTGGGCACCAGCGCCAAGATGCTGTCGATCGTGCCGCTGATGGCCGGTGGCGGCCTGTACGAGACCGGCGCCGGCGGTTCGGCTCCGAAGCACGTGGCCCAGCTGGTGGAAGAGAACCACCTGCGCTGGGATTCGCTGGGCGAGTTCCTGGCCCTGGCCGTGTCGCTGGAAGAGCTGGGCATCAAGTCCGGCAACGCCCGCGCCAAGGTGCTGGCCAAGACGCTGGACGCCGCCACGGGCAAGCTGCTCGACAACAACAAGAGCCCGTCGCCGAAGACCGGCCAGCTCGACAACCGCGGCAGCCAGTTCTACCTGGCCATGTACTGGGCCCAGGAACTGGCCGCGCAGAAGGACGACGCCGAACTGGCCAAGACCTTCGCACCGCTGGCCAAGACGCTGACCGACAACGAGAAGACCATTGTCGGCGAGCTGTCGGACGTGCAGGGCAAGGCAGCCGACATCGGCGGCTACTACAAGCCTGACTTCGACAAGCTGGACGCGGTGATGCGCCCGAGCAAGACGCTCAACGCGGCCCTGGAGGCCGTGAAGGGCTGATGACTGCTCCCTCCGCCCCGGCACCCGGGGCGGAATCGCCGGAACGGCCGGACCCGCGCAATGCGTGGTGCCGGCCGTTTTTGCATTGACCACCAGGCAAGCCACATCGTGCAGGAATCCCCGCATGCCCTCGCCGCCGCCGGCCTAGACAGCGCCGCCTTCCACGCGCTGGCGGACGCGATCGACCAGGCGTTCTGCGTCATCGAGGTGATCTTCGACGGCGACCGGGCGATCGACTACCGCTTCGTCACCGTCAACCACGTGTTCGAGGCCCAGACCGGGCTGCATCAGGCGCAGGGCCGCAATATGCGCGACCTCGCACCCGGGCACGAGGCCCACTGGTTCGAGATCTATGGCGAGGTGGCGCTGCGCGGCCATCCGCGTCGCTTCGTCGAGCAGGCGCGCGCGCTGGACCGCTGGTTCGAGGTCTACGCCTTCCGCGTGGGCGATGGGGTGCGCCCGCTGGTCGGCGTCCTGTTCCGCGACATCACCGCCCGGCGCGAGGCCGAGGCGGCGCTGCGCAAGACCGAAACCCAGGCACAACTGGCCGTGGCCATCGCCCGGCTCGGCACCTTCCGGCAGGACACGGAAACCGGGCTGGTCTATATGGATGCGCGCATGCGCGAGCTGCGCGGCGGCGGCGAGGCCGAAGTCATGCCGCTGGCCGAGACCCTCCAGCGCGTGCACCCCGATGACCGGCCCCGGCTGCTGCAGGCCGTGGAAACCGCCATCGCCACGGCCGACGAGAGTGGTGGCGGCGGCTTCGAGGTGGACTACCGCATCCTCTGGCCCGATGGCAGCGAGCACTGGCACGCGGCCAATGGACAGGTCGAGTTCGAGGGCGAGGGTCGCCGGCGGCATCAAGCCAATGTGCTGGGTACGGCGCTCGACATCACGGTGCGCAAGCAGGCCGAAGCCATCCTGCGCGAGGCCGACGCCCGCAAGGACGAATTCCTCGCCACGCTGGCCCACGAGCTACGCAACCCGCTGGCCACCATCCACAATGCGCTCCAGCTCCAGGCCGCCGCTGCCACCCGGATGGACGCGCCGCGCCTCCAGGCCATGCTCGACCGGCAGGTGGAGCACATGATGCGGCTGATCGACGAGCTGATGGAGGTCTCGCGCATCACGCGCGGCGTGATCGAGCTGAAGGTTGAGCCGCTCGACTTCGCCGACGTGCTGCGCAATGCCGTGGAGGCCGCCCGCCCCGCCGCCATCCAGGCGGGCCACGTGCTGACGCTCCAGCCGGCCGACACCCCGCTGCCGGTGCTCGGCGACGCGGTGCGGCTGGCGCAGATCCTCGGCAACCTGCTGGCGAACGCGGTGCGCTACACCGACCCTGGTGGACGCATCGACGTGCACGCGTGGCGCGACGCCGCCGGCATCCACGCCGCCGTGGCCGACACCGGCATCGGCATCCCGCCCGGGCATCTGGGGCGGCTGTTCGCGCTGTTCGGCCAGTTCGACAAGAACGCGCCGCGCTCGCAGGGCGGGCTCGGCATCGGGCTCGCCACGACGCGCAAGCTGGCGCAGATGCATGGCGGCGACGTCCAGGCCGCCAGCCCCGGGCTGGGGCTCGGCAGCACCTTCACCGTCTCGCTGCCGGCCAGCGATGGCCCCGCCGCGGCTGACGACGCGAAAAGCCGGCCCGGCTCGCTGCCCAACCCGGTGCGCGTGCTGGTGGTGGACGACAACCGCGATGCCGCCGACAGCGTGGCGATGCTGCTGGACATGTACGGCGCGACCGCCACGGTGGCCTACGATGGCGCGAGCGCGCTGGAGGCCCTCGCCCAATGGTGGCCGGACGTGGTGCTGCTGGACCTCGGCATGCCGTCGATGGATGGCTACGAGGTGGCCACGCGCATCCGCCAGACCTGGCGCGACCGCCCGGTGATGCTGGTCGCGCTGACCGGCTGGGGCCAGGCCGCCGACCGCGACCGCACCCGCGCGCATGGTTTCGACGCCCACCTCGTGAAGCCGGTGGGGCTGGAGGCCTTGCTGGCGCTCCTCGCCAATTGCGGCGGCGCTGCATCGCCCCCTAAATAGGCACTATTCGTCATACGTCACGGCCATGGTCTATGGTGATAAGCCCAAGACCCAGCGGAGCGAGTGCCATGGCATACATCGACGGATTCGTGCTGGCCGTGAAGACGGCCAATCGGGAAACCTACCGGCAGGTGGCGCAGAAGGCGTCCACCGTGTTCAAGGAGCACGGCGCGCTGAAGGTGGTGGAGTGCTGGGGCGACGACGTGCCGGAAGGCAAGGTCACCTCGTTCACCATGGCCGTTCAGCGCAAGGACGACGAGGCGGTGGTGTTCTCGTGGATCCTGTGGCCGTCGCGCGAGGCGCGCGACAAGGGCATGGCCGCCGCGATGGCCGACGAGCGGCTCAAGGAAGGCATGGATCCGATGCCGTTCGACGGCCAGCGCATGATCTTCGGCGGCTTCGAGGTCATCGTGGACGCCTAGCGGACGCCCGGCAGCAAGGTGCGCTCCACGGCCTCCGTGAGCGCCTGCAGCACCCGGCTGTCCTCGTCCGCCTTGCGCGACACGAGCGAGATCTGCAGCGTCGGCGCGTCGGCCCCCAGCCGCACGCGCCGCACCGGGTAGCGGTCGCAGACCGTCGGGTCCATCAACTGCACCACGGAAACGCCCAGCCCCGCGCTGACCATGGCGACGATGGCGATGACGCTGTCGAACTCCATCGCACTGCGTTTCTCCGGCATCACCCCGTGCACGTACCGCGCCGCCATGGCGCCGGTGACGGTGGCGCGGTCGTAGCGGATCCAGTCGTAGCGGGCAAGCAGCTCGGCCGCGCTGGCCTCCCCGGCGTCCGGCGGGGCGATCAGCACCATCTCCCGCGTGCCGACCGGATGCCAGCGCAGGCTCGCCAGGCGGCCGGTTTCGGGCCGGGCCACCACCGCCGCATCGAGTTGCCCCGCCTTGACCAGATCCAGCAGCCCGGCGCTGCGGCCGCGCACCGGCCGCACGCGCAGCTTCGGGTAGTGATCGCGCAGGTAGCGCAGCGTGCCCGGCAGCAGCACCGGCTGGATCGATTCGATCACCCCGAGCCGCACCGAACCCTCCACGGCCACGGACACCCGGCGCCGCAGCGCATGGAGGTAGCGCAGCCCGCCCTCCATGGCGGCGGCCACCTCGCGGGCCACGGCGGTGGGCCGTACCTGCAGGCCGGATCGATCGAACAGCGGCTGGCCGACATACTGCTCCAGTTGCTTCATCTGCATGCTGACCGCGCTCGGCGTGAGGTGCATCGTGGCGGCAGCCGCCGCGAACGAGCCCTCCTCGATCACGGCAGCGAGGGTGGCGAAGGTCTCCAGCTTCATCAGTTTTCCTTATCAGCGACGTCAAGGAACGTCACTTTTTCTTAGCTGTTCTGAAGCTTAGACTGGCTGCACGACGTCATGCAAGGCGCCCCCCAGCGCCCGCGCCCAGACGTCCCTTCCATAAGACTCCGAGACACCGCCCCATGACCGCCTATCGTCCCACCGCGTGGCTGGCCGCCGATGCCGACCGCGACACCTCCTGGATCCAGCGCCTCTCCGCTGCCGAAGTGGCCAGCTTCGACACCGCCCTCACCCACGCCATCGCGCTGGACAAGCCGCTGCTGGAGATGACCGCCGATGACTTCCCGCTCGACGCCGCCGCCCGCGACGCGCTGGCCCGCGCCATCGACACCACGCAGGGCCGCTGGGGCATGTGCCTGCTGAAGGGCTTTCCCGTGCACCGCTGGACCGAGGACGAGACCCGCCTCGCCTACTGGGGCATGGGCCTGCACATGGGCGTGGCGCGCACGCAGAACCGCGCCAGCGACTTCATGAACGATGTGCGCGACGTGGGCGCCGCGTACAAGGGCAAGAACGGCCGCGGCTACAACACCAACGCCGGCCTCGACTTCCACACCGATTCCTGCGACGTGGTCGGCCTGCTGTGCCGCCGCGCGGCCCGCAGCGGCGGCGCAAGCAAGGTAGTCAGCTCGATCGCCCTGCGCGACGCCATGCTGCGCCGCCGCCCGGACCTCGAAGCCGTGCTCCACGCCCCGTTCCACTACAGCTACCAGGGCGCGCAGGATCCCGCCCAGCCGCCGCACTATGTCTGCACCATCCTCGGCAACCATCCTTGGGCCTTCGCCATGCGCACCAACCGCAAGAACGTGGTGGCCGCCCAGCGCGACTTCGACGATGTGCCGCGCCTGACGGCGGCCCAGGAAGCGGCCCTCGACGAACTGGACGCGCTACTGACCGACCCGAGCCTGTGCTTCTCGATGCAGCTCGAACAGGGCGACCTGCAACTGCTGAACAACTATGTCACCGTGCATTCGCGCACGAATTTCGAGGACTACGAGGAGTTCGACCGCAAGCGCCACCTGCTGCGGCTCTGGCTGGCCGTACCGGGCGCCCAGCCGCTACCGGACGAGTGGGCCGACTACTTCACCGACGTCCGCGCGGGTGCGGTGCGGGGTGGCCTGCGCGGCAGCGCGCGCAGTGCCGAGTTCGACGCCTACGAGCGCCGCCAGGCCGCCGCACTGGGCATGCCGCTGATGCCGTGGGCGCCAGCCGCCCAGCCCGCCACGGCCTAGGCGCCAGCATCGCCCCACAAAAAATACAAAGATAAATACGGAGACAACCATGGAACGACGCGATTTCCTCGCGCTGCTGTCGGCGGCGCTGATCCTGCCCCCGGGTCTGGCGCGGGCGGCGCCGGCCGTCACGAAAGTCCTCGTCGGCGCCACGCCGGGCGGCGGCACCGACATCGTCGCGCGCTCCCTGTCGGCCGAGCTGGAGCAGCGGCTCAAGCATCCCTTCATCGTCGAAAACCGGGGCGGCGCGGCCGGCAATATCGCCGCCATCGCCGTGGCCAAGGCGGACCCCGATGGCGGCACGCTGCTGCTGAGCTACACCAGCCACGCGATCAATCCGGCGCTGTTCGAGAAAAAGCCATTCGACGCCATCAAGGACTTCACGCCGATCTCGCTGATCGCCAGTTCGCCGCTGATCCTGGTGTCGCGCCCGGACCTTGGCGTCAGCAACCTGCGCGAACTGGTGGCGCTGGCGAAGTCGAAGCCGGGCAAGCTGAGCATCGCCGTGGCCGGCGTGGGCAGCGCCAACCATCTGGCGGGGGAGATGCTCAAGCACGAGGCCGGCATCGACATCGTCAGCGTGCCGTACAAGGGCGCCGGCCCGGCTGTGGCCGATGTGGTGGGCAGCCAGGCCGACCTGCTGCTAGGCAACGTGGCCACAGTGCAGCCGCTGCTTGTGGCCGGCAAGCTCAAGGGGCTCGGCGTGAGCAGCCCGCAGCGGCTGGCGGCGTTCCCGAACCTCGCCCCGATTGCCGATCTCGTGCCGGGCTTCGACTACAGCTCGTGGTACGGCCTGCTCGGCCCGGCCGGCATGCCGCCGGACATGGTGCGGGAACTGGAGACGGCAGCCCGCGCGGCCGTGGCGGCGCCGGCCATGCGCAAGCGCTTGCAGGGGGAAGGTCTGGTACCAGTGGGGAATAGCGCCGCCCAGTTCGCGCAGTTCCTGCAGGCGGAAATCGCGCGATGGGCGAAGGTGGTGGCCGTCACGCACACACGCGTGGCGTGAGGCGGCAGATGTAAAGCCCGGGACGGTTAGCGGAAGCTGACCGTCACTTCGTTGCTGCGCCCTTGCAGCGACGGCGCCAGGCCGCCGTTGCCCGGCACGCGGAAGGCGAATACGAAGCCCTTGCTGGCATCGTCGCCAACGAAGGCGTTGGTCTTGCCCTCGGCACCCGGCAGCATCACGCAGCGGTCGGCATTGCAGAGGTAGGCCTGCAGGTCCGGCGGCGGCACGCGCGTGAAGCTGTAACGCCAGCGCACCGCGGTGATGACGCCAGCCGACTGCGGCAGCACCCCGCCCGGCACGATCGGCGCGGACAGCGCGCGCTGGCCCCGGTTCGCAATCATCGGGCCCACCGCCGAGCCAGTCCAGGCATGGCGCGACGGGCCGATTTCGAGCGTTGCCTTCGTCAAGCCCTGCGCCGACAGGATCGCCGGCAGGAAGCCGCAGAGCGCGGCCACCGTCATCGACAGCCAGCCACGCATTACAGCAAACCCCGCAGCTGGTTGCGCAGGCGGGTAATCGCCTGGCTGCGGATCTGGCACACGCGTGACTCGGTCACTTCCAGCACCGCGCCAATCTCGCGCAGGTTCAGTTCCTGGTCGTAGCACAGCGACAGCACCAGCTTTTCCCGCTCGGGCAGCTTGTCGATGGCGCGGATCAGCGCCTCGCGCATGCCGGACTCCATCAGCACCGTCAGCGGGTTGCCGTCGTCGGTCACGCCGAGATGGCGGTCCAGGAAGTCTTCCTCGCCGGAGCGCTCGAAGTCCTCGTAGTGCAGCAGCTGGCAGCCGTAGACCTCGTTGAGCAGCTCCTGGTATTCGTCGAGCGCCATATCGAGTTCCTTGGCCACCTCGGAGTCGATCGGCGTGCGGCCGAGCTTCTGTTCGAGGCTGCGCTGGGTGCGCTCGATCTTGCGCGTGAACTGGCGCAGGCTGCGCGACTGCCAGTCGTTGGCGCGCACCTCGTCGAGCATCGCGCCTCGGATGCGCTGGCTCGCGTAGGTCTCGAAGCGGGCGCCGTGGTTGTCTTCATAGCGCTTGGCAGCGTCGAGCAGGCCGATCATGCCGGCCTGGATCAGGTCGTCGATCTGGACACTGGCAGGCAGCTTGGCCGCCAGTTGCAACGCGATCCGTCGCACCAGCGGCGCATGTGACTTGACCACGTCTGCCTGTTCGAGCTTTCCCTGAATCGTATACATGGTGGAATTCTCGGTAATAACTTGGTTCGGTGCCAGCGCCCCACATTCCTTGCGGGGCGGACTGGCTGGCTGAGTGTCGGTCCGGTTGTTGCGACTTCTTGTTCTGGTATCAGGCGGGAACGGCCGCGGCCATCCCCGGAGAGACTGCTTCCTGGCGCAGCGGCCATGCCCCGATGCCGCTGGCCACGTGGCGCAGCGCGCCGGTGGCCGCGGCGGCCGGATAGGCCTCCACGACGCAGCGGCCCAGCTGCAGCGCACGCGCCACCAGCGGATCCAGCGGCAGGTAGCCCGCCAGGCTTGCCTCCACGCCCAGGTACTGGCTCGCCGTGCGGGCCAGGTTGCGCGAGAGGGCCATCACCGTCGCTTCCTTGTCCGCCATATTGACGATCAGCTGGAAGTGACGGCATGCAAATTCATGGTGCAGCCGCTTGATGCAGGCGTAGGCGGCGGTGATCGACGTGGCCTCGGGCCGCATCACGATCACGAAGTTGTGCGCCGCGCCGGCCATGGGCGACAGCGCGCCGGACTCGCTCGACTGCGCATCGACCAGCACCGTGCGGATGCCCGGCAAGGCGCGGTCGTCGATCTGCGCGCCGGCGGGCACGTTGCCGGCCGGCAGCACGGCCACGCCGCTGGCGGCACGGGTGCCCGCCGCCGCGTCGAACGGCATCCGGCCGCCCAGCACATCGGCCAGCGTGGCCTTCGGCGCCGCGCCGGCAAGCCGGGTGGCGCGCGCGGCGGCGCGGTCTTCATCGGCCAGCAGCACACGTTCGCCCTGCATGGCGAGCGCGTTGGCCAGGCCGAGCGCCACGGTGGTGGCACCGGCGCCGGCCTCGCAGCCCACCACGGCGATACGCCGGGTGACGCGCGGTGCCAGCATGCGGCGCAGGCTTTCCGCCTGGTCGGAGCCCATCAGGTTCAAGGCTTACTCTCCTGCGGGGGCCAGTTGACGGGCGGCACTGGCACCAAGGGCGTCCATCGCCTGGCGCGCCGAGTCGGGCGTGTCGTCGAATGCCGGGGCCGGGGCCGAAGCCACGTTGCGGCCCGGGTAGTTCTCGAGCACGTCCAGCAGCGCCAGCAGGCGGCCCATGCCTTCGTTGAGCACGGCGCCGGACACCGGCGCGTTGACGCGGGCGGTGGCGCGGCCAGCCAGGCGCGACAGGAACGCGGGCGCCGTCGGCGTCGGGTTGTGTTGCAGGCGCAGCGCGGTCAGGCCGAGCTGCACCGAGACCAGCGTGCCGAGCGTGTCGTCGTCGCCCGCACCGTTGCCCTCGCTGCCCTGCGCGAAGTGCTCCATCGCATGGCGCAGCGTGCGGAACTGCTCTTCCGCGTGGTGCGTCCACTGAGCCCAGCGGGCCACCTGGGCGGCCACGTCGGCCAGCGCCGGGTCGCACAGCACGTAGTCCACGGACAGCATGTCGCCGGTTTCTCGATCGACCAGCCGGGACACCACGAGGCAAGCCTCGGTGCCGGCCTCGGCGCCGGCCCCCTGGCCACGGCCACGGGCGGCGGCGCGCACCTGGCCTTCGGGCACGCGCACCATGCAGTGGCCGAGCCAGTGCACGGCGTCGCGGTCGCGGCAGGTGGTGTCGCCGATGGCGAGGAAGGTCAGCGTATCGGCAATGGTGTCGAGCTTGTTGGCGGCGCCGTCGGCAATCACGCGCGTGGTCTTGCGCGTGCCGGCCACCCAGCGTTCGCCCAGTTGCTGCCAGCGCGCCAGCGTGGCGGCGGACGGCAGCGAGGCATTGAGGTTGACCACGGTGCGGGCGGCGGCCAGCGTGGCGCGCACGGTGGCGGCTTCGGCTTCCGCCTCGGCTTCGGCCATCGACTGGCGCGTGCGGCCGGCGGGCACCACCGTGGTGGCCAGCGGCGTGCCGTCACGGTCGGCCAGCCACAGCGTCTGTTGCAGCAGTTGCGGGGCGCGGCGACCCGGCACGGTCTGCGAGGCGGTGCCGGTCACAGCGAGCACGTAGCGGTCGCACGCGCGGCTGGCGTCGCGGCACATCGACAGGCGCACCTGCTGGGCCATCTGGCGCAGCGCCGGCGCACCGGCGCCGCGTTGCTGCCACAGCGAGCGGGCCACGTCGAAGCCGTACTGCGCGCCGTTGAGTTCCTCCACGCACACGCCCACGGCGTTGGCGCTGTCGGTCAGCGAGCGCAGCACATCGTCGGCGCCGGCACGCTCGGTCTGGGCTGGCTCGGCGGCGCTGGCCTGGCGGCGCGCCACATCGGCATCGGCGAACAGCGAGCCACGGCGCGGCGTCAGGAAGGCACGTTCGACCAGGGCATCGGCTTGAGCCAGTTCGAGGTGCTCCGGCACGCGCTGGCCGGTGGAGGCGTAGAACACGGGCAGGCGGTGGCGGATCACCACGTCGAGCACCGAGCCCAGGTGGGTGGCTTCGTCCAGCTTGCTGATGATGCAGCCGTCGATACCGGCGGCGTCGCCAGCGGTGTCGTTGCGGTAGGCGTGCACGACTTCATTGAGCGTGTCGCCGTGCGCGGCGCCGTTGAGCAGCAGCACACGCTGCATCGGGGCCTGCACGCCGGCCAGCATCGAGATCTGGTCGGACAGGCTGCGGTCGCGCTGGCTCATGCCCACCGTGTCGATGATGACGAGGTGCTTGTCCTTCATGGCCGACAGCGCGAAGCGCAGGTCGGCGGCGTCCTTCACGGCATGCACGGGCACGCCGAGGATGTCGCCATAGATACGCAGTTGTTCGTGCGCGCCGATCCGGAAGCGGTCGGTGGTCAGCAGCGCGAGCTTGCCCGGGCCGTGGCGCAGCACGAAGCGCGCGGCCAGCTTGGCGGTGGTGGTGGTCTTGCCGACGCCGGTCGGGCCGATCAGCGCGAGCACGCCGCCCTGCGCGAACAGCGTGTCCTCATCGGCCAGCACCGGCACCTTGCGGGCCAGCTCCTGGCGGATCCAGGCCATCGCGGCCGGACGGTCCGTGCCGACTGGCAGGTGGGCGAGCAACGTGCGCGAAAGCTGGCCCGAGAAGCCGGCGTTGACGAGCCATTCGAACAGCGACTCGCGTAGCGGGTCGCCAGCGGCCACGCCGGCGGGCGTGTTGGCCAGGCCGGCGAACTGGCGCTCCAGCATGCTGCGCATCGAGGCCAGCTCGCCGCGCAGGTCCCCCAGCGCGGCCGGGTCGGACGCGTCGGCGGTCATCATCGACGGCATCTGTGCGATCGGGGCCGGTGCGAACTGAGACATCGAGGACGACGGGGGCATCGAAGACAGCGGCGCCATCGGGCTCATCGACAGCATCGATGCCGATGACGCCGATGACGCGGATGGCGCGTACGGCTGCGCCGTGGCGCTGACGGCGCCCAGGTCCGCATCGCGCATCGCCACAATTTCCACGCCGCCCTCGATGGCCCGGTTGGACAGCACCACGGCGTCGGGGCCCATGGCCTCGCGCACCTTGCGCATCGCTTCGCGGCCATTGGCCGCCACAAACTTCGCCACGCTCATGTTCGTTCCTTACGCCGCGCCGCCGATCATTGCGGTAATGCGGATGTTGCGGTTGTCCGGGACTTCGGCATGCGACAGCACCTTCAGTTGGGGCAGCGTACGGCGCAGGAAGCGCGCCATCAGCGGCCGCAGCGGGGACGGCACCAGCAGCACGGGGTCGAGACCCATCTGCTCCTGGCGGCCGACCGCGCCCTGCGCCTGCTGGAGCAGCGCATCGGCCAGGCCCGGCTCGATGCCGCCGCCGTTGGCCAGCGCCTGCGTCAGCACGCGTTCCAGGCCGGCGTCGAGGCTGATGACCTGCAGGTCAGCATTGTTCGGGAACAGCTGCTGCGTGATGGCCCGGCCCAGCGCCACGCGCACCAGCGCCGTGAGTTCGGTAGGCTCGCTGACCTTGGTGGCGTGCTCGGCCACCACGTCGAGGATCGTGCGCATGTCGCGGATCGGCACACCTTCGTCCAGCAGGTTCTGCAGCACCTTCTGCAGGCCGGTCAGCGAGATCGTCTTCGGCACGAGGTCTTCGGTCAGCTTCGGCGATTCCTTGGCGATGCGGTCCAGCAGCGACTGCACTTCCTGGCGCCCCAGCAGCTCGGAGGCGTGCATCTGGATCAGGTGGTTCAGGTGGGTGGCCACCACGGTGCTGGCGTCGACCACGGTGTAGCCGTAGGCCTGCGCCTGCTCCTTGAGGCTGGCGTCGATCCACACCGCCGGCAGGCCGAAAGCGGGGTCGCGCGTGACCGGGCCCGGCAGCGTGCCGCTGACCTGGCCGGGGTTGATGGCCATCCACTGGCCCGGCGTGGCCTCGCCGCTGCCAATCTCCACGCCCTTGAGCGTGATGCGGTAGGCGTTGGGCTTGAGTTCGAGGTTGTCGCGGATATGCACCACCGGCACCAGGAAGCCGATGTCCTGCGCAATCTTCTTGCGGATGCTCTTGATACGGCCCAGCAGTTCGCCGTTCTGGCCGCGGTCCACCAGCGTGATCAGGCGGTAGCCCACTTCCATGCCCAGCGGGTCGACCATCGTCACGTCTTCCCACGTGGCTTCGGCGGCTTCTGCGGCCACGGCCGGCTTGCGCTCTTCGCGGACCTTGGTCTCGGCCTGCACGGCGTCGCGGCGCAGCATGTAGCGGCCGAACCAGGCCATCGCGCCGGCCAGCAGCAGGAAGGCGAAGTGCGGCATGCCGGGGATGATGCCCATCGCGCCGATGATGCCGGCGGTCAGGAACATGACGCGCGGGTTCGAGAAGAGCTGGCCGGTAAGCTGCTGGCCGACGTCCTGCTCGTTCGACACGCGCGAGACGATCACACCGGCGGCGGTGGAGATCACCAGCGCCGGGATCTGCGCGACCAGGCCATCGCCGATGGTCAGCAGCGTGTAGTTATGCACCGCGGTGCCGAAGTCCAGGTCATGCTGCACCATGCCCACGACCATGCCGGCCGCGACGTTGATGAACATGATGATCAGCCCGGCGATGGCGTCGCCGCGCACGAACTTCGAGGCACCGTCCATGGCACCGTAGAAGTCGGACTCCTGCGCCACTTCGGTACGGCGCTTGCGGGCGCCTTCCTCGTTGATCAGGCCGGCGTTCAGGTCCGCGTCGATGGCCATCTGCTTGCCGGGCATGGCATCGAGCATGAAGCGCGCACCCACTTCAGCGATACGGCCCGCACCCTTGGTGATCACCATGAAGTTGATCACCACCAGGATGGCGAACACCACGATACCCACCGCGAAGTTGCCGCCCACCAGGAAGTGGCCGAAGGCCTCGATCACCTTGCCGGCGGCGTCCGGGCCGGTATGGCCCTCCAGCAGCACCACGCGCGTGGAGGCCACGTTCAGCGACAGGCGCAGCAGCGTGGAGAACAGCAGCACGGCCGGGAACGCCGCGAAGTCCAGCGCCGTGCGGGTGTACATGCCCACCAGCAGCACCATGATGGACAGCGCGATGTTGAACGTGAACAGCAGGTCCAGCACGAACGCGGGCAGCGGCAGGATCATCATGCCGAGGATCATGACGATCAGCAGCGGTCCTGCCAGCGCCTTCAGCTGGGCGCCCGAGCGCAGGCCCGGGATGTTGAAGAAATTCGTCAGTGCGTTCATGCGCGGGCTTCCGGTACGGCAAGTTCGTCCGGCACCACCAGCTCCGTCGGTCCCGAAGGCTGCGGACCGTTGGAGTAGTGCCAGTGTTTCAGTTGATAGACCCAGGCCAGGATCTCGGCCACGGCGGTATACAGGCCCGCCGGGATTTCATGCCCCAGCTCCACGTGCCGGTGCAGCGCCCGCGCCAGCGGCGGCGCGGACAGGATCGGCACGCGATGTTCGGCGGCCAGTTCGCGGATGCGAGCGGCCACTTCCTCGGTTCCCTTGGCGACGACGCGCGGCGCGCCCATGCCGCCTTCCTCATAGCGCAGCGCCACGGCGAAGTGCGTGGGGTTGGTCACCACCACATCGGCCTTGGGCACCTCGGTCATCATGCGGCGACGCGCCATGGCCCGCTGCTGCTGCCGGATGCGGGCCTTGATGTGCGGATCGCCATCGGTTTCCTTCATCTCCTGCTTGACCTCTTCCTTGGTCATGCGGAGCTTCTTGTAGAACGTCCAGAGCTGCCAGGGCACGTCCAGCGCCACCACCAGCAGCAGCGAGCCGGACACCACGCCGCACACGTAGAGCACTAGCTCCATCAGGTGCAGCAGCGCCTCCTGCACGGGCGCGTTCATCAGCGCCACGGCCTCCGGCAGCTTGCGCCAGACCATCCAGGCGCCCACGCCGCCCACCAGCAGCGACTTGGCGATGGCCTTGCCGAGTTCCACCAGCGAATGCGAGGAGAACATCCGGCCCAGCCCCTGCAGCGGGGAGAGGCGCGAGAAATCCGGCATGAACGACTTGCTCGCGAACAGCCAGCCGCCCAGCGCCAGCGGGGCCATCAGCGCGGCCACGCCGAACATCAGCAGCAGCGGCAGGAAGGCCAGCAGGCTGTCCCAGATGGCGATGCCAAACTGCGACAGCATGCGGTTGGTGTCGAACGCGGTGGCCGGCTCGAAAGCCAGGCTCTTGTGCATCACGGCGTCCAGCCGGCGGCCCAGCGTGCCGCCCATGACCCACAGGCCGATCACGCCCGTCATCAGCATCACGAACGTGCCGAGCTCGCGCGAACGCACCACCTGCCCCTCCTCGCGCGCCTTTTCCAGGCGCCGGGGTGAGGCGGGTTCGGTTTTCTCGAGATCGCTTTCCTCGGACATGGACGCTCCAACGCGAAGCGCGCAGGCGGCACTTCGTCAGCGAGGATTATCAAATCCCGGGGGCGCTGGCATTCAGGGGAAAAGGGAGGGAAACAGGTGCCTGTTTCAGGAATGAGGGGGGCAGCGGAGTTAACGGCCCGGGGGGTACCGACCTTTAGGGCAAAGGTGCGGTGGCGGCCACTCCGGCGTCGTTTTGGCACCGATCGGGCGGCCATCTTGCCATGTCTTGCCGGTACCACGCAATGATGTGTTTTCGTTAAAGATTGCACCAAACATGTGATCTCAACAGCAATTCGACAGTCTTTGCCGGCAGTCCGGGTAGTCTGGGCCTGGCTTTCGCAAATCTCGCGTTTTGTAGTGGATCGGCTGCCAGCCAATAGATGTTTGGTAGCATATTCCCCGTATCGATCACAATTGAGGGGATATGCCATGACGGCACAGACGGCCACCATCGACCAGACGATGCTCGAAAAACTGTCCGCCTCCGGCAGCCTGCAGCGCGTACGCGCGGTGGCGCAGACGGGCGGCTGGCGGATCGTGGTCCGATACGGGACGAGCGAGAGCACCCTGGTGGTCCGGCGCGGCAACGTCCGCGTCTGGCCGAAGCTCGACACGTTGGTCAACTTTCTCGTCCGTATGCAGATAGCAGAATTCGAAGTCGACGCCACGGCGTTCCAGCCTGGCACCCACGTCGCCCGTCCCCGCCTGGACGCCGCCGAGCGCATGCGCGCGGCCCATGAGGCGGCAGCTTATGACCGGTGGTTTAAGGGGCAGGTGCAGGCGGGGTTAGATGATTCCCGGCCGCGCGTGCCGCACGAAGTCGTATTGCGGGAAATGGCGGAAGAGAATGAGGCGCTGCTGGCCAGCATCGCCCGCGATTCGAACCGGGGGAGTTGACCGTTGAGGGTGGAGTGGTCAACGACCGCACGGGAGGAACGCAAGGCCCTGTTCCACCGCATCGCCGCTGACAACCGGTTGGCCGCCGTGAACCTGAACCTGCTCATTGCCGATCGCCTCGAAGCGCTTGTCAGGTTTCCAGCAATGTATCCCGCCGGAAAAGTGCCTGGTACACGACACATTATCTTGAATCGCGAACACGTGCTGGTCTACGCATGGCATCCGCAGGAGGAGGTCATTCACATCCTGCGTATCGTTGGTACGCGTCAGCAGCGTCGGCGTCTCACTTAGCGCGGGTTGGCGGCCATGCCTGACCGCTAACCCGGCTGCCTTACCGCACCACGTCCGCGTGATCCGTCGACTCAGCCAGGGTGCGCCATGCGGCCAGTTCGGCTTCCACGAACTTGTGCTTCTGTTCGATGCGGGCGATGGCGTCGGTGCCCAGCGGCAGCCGCAGCGGGGGATGGTCGCTGTCCACGAGTTGCAGCATCGCCTCGGCGAGCTTCTCCGGGTTGCCCGGCTGGTTGTGGTTGGCACCAGCAGCAAAGACGCGCATCGCGCCCACCGTCTCGGCGTAGTCGGCAATCTCGGTCTTGGTGGCAACCAGCGAGTTGTCGTTCAGGAAGTCCGTGCGGAAGAAGCCCGGCTCGACCACCGTGGCGTGGATGCCCAGCGGGGCCAGCTCCTGGGACATGGCTTCGGTCAGCCCCTCCACCGCAAACTTCGAGGCGCCATAGACGCCCCAGCCGTGATAGGCCGAGTAGCCGCCCAGCGACGAGATATTGATGACATGGCCGCTGCGCTGCTGGCGCATCTGCGGCAGCACGGCCCGGCTGACGGCGAGCATGCCGAAGACGTTGGTGTCGAAGTTAGCCTTCGCTTCGGCGATGCTGGTCTCCTCCACCGCGCCGAGCACGCCGTAGCCGGCGTTGTTCACCAGCACGTCGATCCGGCCGAAGCAGGCCACGCCCTGGCGCACGGCCTCGACGGCGTCCGATTCGTTGGTCACATCGACCTTGACCGCGAGAAGGCCGGGCTGGTCGCCAATGGCATCGACGATGGCCTGGGGATTGCGCGCCGTGGCGATGACGCGGTCACCGCGTGCCAGCGCGTTGCGGACAAACAGCGTGCCGAAACCGCGCGACGCACCGGTAATGAACCAGACCTTGCTTTGGGATTGCTTCGAATCGGACATGACTGACTCCTGGGATTGGGTTGGCTCGGTTCCGGCCTTCGCTGCGATCGTCGCGGCGTGTCGGTTACCGTTGAGACCCATGGTAGGTAGTCAGACTTCCACAAACAATGGTGATGTGGATTACATGAAAAGCAACTACTGGTTGTGAATCGACCTTAGCCGGAATGGAGGCTCTCGGCCATCGCGTCGCCACGTACCGTCTCGACGATCGCCTGGCGCAGCAACGGGGCGGCAATCGGCTTATGCAGCACCCGGAAGCCGCTGGCGTGGAGCGCCTTGAGGCGGTCCGGCGCCGTGTCGCCGGTGACGATCAGGCCCGGCACCTCGGTGTCGAGGTACTCGCGCAGCCACGCGATGGCCTGCCGGCCGGTCACCTGCGCGGCCAGCCGGTAGTCGGCCAGGATCAGGTCTACCGGGGCCGGGCCGGCGATGCGCGCGCGCTGGTGGGCGGCGCAGACGGCTTCGACCGTGGCGCCCGCATAGACCGTGTGGCCCCAGAACGCGAGCAGGTCGCCCAGCGCCGCGAGGATTTGGGGATCGTCGTCGACCAGCATCACGCCATAGCGCGCCTGGAGGTCCGCCGGGGCGCGACCTTCGGCGCTGGTCAGGGCCGGCGCTTCCGGCTCGACATCGCGCGCCAGTGGCACGGTCACCGAGAAGTTGCTCCCCCGGCCGGGCGTGGAGCGCAGCTTCACGGGATGGCCGAGCAGGTCCGCCAGCCGACGCACGATGGCGAGACCGAGGCCCAGCCCGTGTTCGCTCTGCACATTGGGCAACTGGGCGAACTCCTCGAAGACCAGCGCCTGCTGCGAGGGGTCAATGCCGGGCCCACTGTCCAAGACCTGGATCTCGATCGCGCCGGGCCGGCGCCGGGCGCCCACCACGATGCGCGACTGCGGCGCGTAGCGCAGCGCGTTGCTCAACAGGTTGTCCAGGATGCGCCGCAGCAGCTCGGGGTCACTGTCGATCCACGCCTGGGCGACCCGCACGCGCAGCGTGCTGCCGCGCTGGCTGGCTTGCTCGGCATACTCGTCGCGCAGTTCGGCGAGCAGCTTGCCGAGGGACAACGGCCGGCGCCGTGCCGGCATCAGGCCGGCGTCGAGCCGCGACACGTGCAGCAGCCCGTCGAGCAGTCCGCCCATGCGGTCGAGCGTGCCGTTCAGGCGCCGGCTGATCTGCGTGGCCGCATCGGCGCGGACATCGCCACGCTCCGCCACCGCCGACAGCGAGGCGGAAAGCAGCCCGAGCGCATGCACCGGCTGGCGCAGGTCGTGGCTGGCGGCGGCCAGGAAGCGCGTCTTGGCCATGTCGGCCGCGGTTGCCCGGTCGCGCTCATGCTCGAGCTGCCCGATCAGGGCGAGATTCTCGAAGCGCAGCTTCACCCCGGTCAGCAGGGTGTGATACGTGACGCGGCTGAAATAGCTGTTCACGACGACCAGGGCGACCCCGAATGCCGCGTAAACGTTGTAGATAGGCTCCGGCCGCATCGCGCAATGGACGATGAACGGGCCGCTCATGAGCAAGACCATGCCGACGTAGATGCGTGGCTGGGCGGACAGCGCCGGCACGGCGCCGCACGTCATGCCGGCCAGGACGATGCAGGCGAAAGCCGTCCACTCGGCGCCCGGCGGGAACAGCGCGGTCGAGCCGACCCATCCCCACAACGCCGCCGATACCCATGACATCGCTGCGAAGCGGTTAGCCCAGGCGCGCGGCGTGGCGCTGGACTCATGCCGATAGAACACCGTCGAGAGCAGAATGCGCGCAAGCGTGACGGCATAGACCATCGCCATCCACCACAGCAGCGGCCCGATGTATGCGCTGTGGCGCAGCGCGTACACGATGGCCACCGGAATCACGAAGTTGGCGAACAGGACCCCATGCGACTGTCGATACAGCAGTCGCACCATGGCGGACTGGATGTCGCCACTGGGCTGGCTCATGAGGATTCCGGAAGGGCGCAGGCAAACAAGGCCGTGTGACGGCCGACGCCCCTTTATAGCATCGAACCTTTTACGCCGTGCCGATAACGGCGCCCGCGCGCGCGGACTGATTCCTCCCCGCAACACCCCCACGTTGGCGGGGCGGCGGGTTTAACGCAACTGCCATCTAGCGGGGAGCTGAGGCTGAGTGGGCGGAGGTGGCAGGCTAGCCGAGCCGCCCGGGTTCCACCTCGATGCCGAGCTGCCCGGCCATCTCTTCGACCAGGGCCTGCAGCCGCGCCACCTTGTCGGCCAGCTCGCGCTGGCTGATGCGCAGCGCTTCGAGTTCCGAAGACGAGCCGCCTTCCGGCGCCGACGCCCCGCGCGGCGCCGCCAGGTCTGCCACGCTGACCTCGCCGCAGAGCAGATGCATCCAGCGGCTCTCCCGCTCGCCCGGGGCGCGCGGCAGGCGGATAACGAGGGCCGGATTGCGCTCGGCGAGTTCATCGAGAAAGCCCTCCACGGACGAGATATCCGCGAAGGCGTGCAGGCGCGCCGTGTTGAGGCGCAGCTCCGCCGCCGTCTGCGGGCCGCGCAGCAGGAGCGTGGACAGCAGCGCCGCCGACTGGCTCGGCACGCCAAGCACCTTGGCCATGTTCTGCTCGAAGCGCGGCACCCGGCTGCTGCTGCCCTCGAACACCAGACTCAGCGACTTCAGGCCGTCGATGGCCGTCAGGATCTCGTCCTCCGACACGCTCATCACCGGCGACCGCGCGGTCTTCTGGTTGCAGCCCGACGCCAGCGCATTGAGCGAGAGCGGATAGGTGTCCGGCACGGTGTACTGCTTCTCCAGCAGCACAGCGACCACGCGGCCTTCCAGCGCCGTCAGCGCGCGCAGCGGCGGCCGCGCCTGGATTTCTGTATTGGCATTCATCGATGACATCAAGGTGAGGGGCGTGATCACGCGAAGGCGCCCATTGGATCGCAAGCGCGGGGACGATGCAACTGCCGCCCGCGCGGCGCATCAGGCCATCAAGGCAGGATCACCTCCGCGGAGAGTCCGCCGCCTTCGCGATTGCGCAGCGCCAGCTTGCCGCCGAGCGCCTGCGCCAGTTGCTGCGCGATGGCCAGCCCCAGCCCGCTACCGCCGGTATCGCGGTTCCGCGAGGCCTCCACGCGATAGAACGGCTGGAGCACCGCATCGAGCTGTTCCTCCGGGATGCCGGCGCCGCGATCCATCACCATCAGCCGCAGGGCGCCATCGGCGTCGCGCCGGGCGACGATCTCGGCCGCGCCGCCGAACTTCAGGGCGTTGTCGATCAGGTTGGTCAGGATGCGCCGCAGGGCATGCGGGCGCGTGACGATCGTCCCGCCCACGCATTCCTCCATGGTCACGGCCTTGCCAGTGTCCTGATAGTCGTAGACCAGGCTTTCCAGGAACGAGCCGATGTCGATACGCGTATCGGCTTCGCCATCGACGTGCGTGCTGCGCGCATAGGCCAGCCCCTCGCGCACGAGCCGCTCGATCTCGGACAGGTCGCTGATGAGCTTGTCCTTCTCGACAGACTCCTCGGCCATCTCGGCACGCAGCTTCATGCGCGTGATGGGGGTCTGCAGATCGTGGGAGATGGCCGCGAGAATGCGCACGCGCTCCTCCACGAAATGGGCGATGCGGTCGCGCATGGCGTTGAACGCCACCGCCGCGTGGGCCACCTCGCTCGGGCCGGTCTCGCTCATGCGCGGCGTGGTCTGGTTCGGGTCGAGCGTGTTCGCCGCATCGGCCAGCGTCGCCAGCGGCCGGATGGCCTGCCGCACCGCAAACCAGCTGCACAGCACCAGCAGCGCGAGTTGCGCCACCATCACATAGGGCAGCCAATGCGCCAGCGGTGCCATGGCAGGATGGACGTCGATAGTCAGCGGGCTGCCGTCGCTCAGTGTCAGGTGCGCCTGCAGGCGCTTGCCGTCGCCCGGAATCATCTCGACCCGGACCGGGAAGCGCTGCCCAGCCGCCTCCTCGATCTTGTTGGCGATGTCCTTGGCGCGCATGGTCATGTCGGGCACGCCCGGCAGGCCCGGGCCGAGGACGTAGCGGTACGTCGGCCGGTCCAGCCGGTGGATCCAGTCCGGGCGCTCGGCGGCGGGCAGGCGGTCGAGAATGGCGATGGAAGTGGCCACTTCGTTTTCCAGCGTGCCCAGCATGACCGTGCGCGCGGTGACGTAGCGCTCCATGAACAGCACCGTGAACGACATCGCATAGGCGATGACCAGCCCCGCCAGCAGGATCAGGAACAGCCGTGCGCTCAGGGTGCCGGGCCACCAGCGCACCCGCGACTGCGGCGCTACCAGGGCGGCCGTGGTCATTCGCGTGCCTCGGTGATCTCGACGGGCATCGCCAGCACGTAGCCCTCGCTGCGCACCGTCTTGATGTAGATCGGCTCGCGGGCGTGATCGCCCAGCCGCTGGCGCAGGCGGCTGACCAGCAGGTCGATCGAGCGGTCGAACAGCTCGGCGTCACGGCCCTGCGTCAGGTTCAGCAGCTGGTCACGGTTCAGCACGCGCTGCGGATGGTCGACGAACACGCGCAACAGCCGGTACTCGGCGCCGCTCAGGGCCACGACAGTGCCGTCCTTGTCCAGCAGATGGCGGGCGGTGGTGTCGAGACGCCAGTCGCCGAAAGTGAGCAGCCGGCCCGCCTCGGACACCTGGAGATTGGGCGGAAGCATCCGGGTGCGCCGCAGCACCGCCTTGATCCGCGCCATCAGCTCGCGCGCGGCGAACGGCTTGGCGAGGTAGTCGTCGGCGCCCATTTCGAGGCCGATGATCCGGTCTGTCTCATCGCTGCGGGCGGTCAGCATCAGGATCGGGGTGCTCTTGTGCTTCCCGGCGCGCAGTTCGCGGCACAGCGTCAGGCCGTCGTCGCCGGGCATCATGATGTCCAGCACGATCAGGTCGACGACGTTCGACTCCAGGAAGGTCCGCATGTGGCGGCCGTCCGGCGCAATGGTCACCCGCAGCCCGTTACGGGTCAGGTAGGTGGACACCAGCTCGCGGATTTCGCGGTCGTCGTCAACAACAAGGATATGGTCGATATGGGCGTCCATCTGGCGGCGCTCTTGGTAGATTTCAGTGGCGATGAGCGGAGTTTGCCCGCTCTGGCGATTGGTTGCACTTCCCTTTGTATGCCAGTGTATCTGGCCAAGCCGGGCAGACAATACCTTACCTGGCGGCCGGCGGGCGATACATCCGGTACACGCGCACGGTGTCTGATAGCGACCATACACCACCCGAACGGAGCGCACTGCCATGACCACCCCCTCTTCCTTCACGCGCCGCACCTTTGGCGCCATGGCGCTGGCGGCGCTTGCCGCCGTCGGCGTCAGCCTGGCCAACGGCCAGTTTCCCGGCCTGAGCGACGCCCGCGCCGCCCGCACGGACGCCCCGGCGCCCCCCCTGGACGGCGCGACGACCTGGCTCAACTCGCCTCCGCTGAACATGGCGCAACTGCGCGGCCGGGTCGTGCTGATCGATTTCTGGACCTATTCGTGCATCAACTGCATCAATACGCTGCCGTACGTGCGCAGCTGGGCCGAGAAGTACAAGGACCAGGGGCTGACCGTGATCGGCGTGCATACGCCCGAGTTTCCGTTCGAAAAGGACGTGGGTAACGTCCGCGACGCGCTGAAGCGGTTCAAGCTCACCTACCCCATCGCCATCGACAACGACTACAAGATCTGGCGCGCCTTCCAGAACAACTACTGGCCGGCGCTGTACTTCATCGACGCGAACGGGCGCATCCGGCACTACCACGTGGGCGAAGGGGACTACGAGAAGTCCGAGCAGATCATCCAGACGCTGCTGAAGGAAGCCAAGGCTGGTGCGGCAGCGGCGCCAGTACCGGCAGCGGCAGCGGCACCGGCGCAGTAACCCGACGGCCAATCCAAGGAGATTCAGCATGAAGCTTTACGCGAACGAGATTTCGTCGGCCACATCGCGCGTGCGTATCGCGCTGGCCATGAAGGGGGTGCAGGTCGAGGTGGTCACCGTCGGCATCCTGGGCGACGGTGCCGAGAACCGGCAGGCGGACTACCTCGGCATCAATCCACAAGGACTGGTGCCGGCGCTGCAGACCGACGAAGGCGAGTTGCTGACCCAGTCGCTGGCCATCGTGGAGTACCTCGACGAGCGCTTCCCGCTGCCACCGCTGCTGCCCAAGGACGGCGCGGGCCGCGCCTTCTCCCGCTCGATCGCCCTGGCCATCGCCAGCGAAATCCACGCGCTGGTGCCACCGCGCGTGGCGGCCTACCTCGGCAAGATGCCCGGGATGGGCGCGACGGGCGTGGTGACGTGGAACCGCCACTGGATCCTGGAAGGCCTGACCGCCGTGGAAGCCCGCCTCGCCGCCCGCCGCACCGGCCCCTACGTGGCCGGCAACACGCCGACAATCGCCGACATCTTCCTCTTCCCCCAAGCGATCAACGCGGAGCGCGCGGGCGTCGAACTGGAGCAATGGCCACACATCGCCGAAATCGTGGATCGGCTGCGGGACGTGAAGGCGTTTGCGGAGAACGCACCGGCGGCGCGGCGGTAGCGGGAGATGGCTAGGGGACCGGGGCGTTCCGGGAAGCTCCCGCCCCCGCATAACAAAGCGCGAAAACATTCGTTCGCATCGTCGGGGGCACGGCGTAGGGTCTTGGACTGTTGGCCAGTCCGGCCTTGTTCGAACGGATTCCGATGACCGCTTCCCGTCGCCAGTTCCTGCGCTATGGCGCCATGCTTGCCGCCGCTCCTGTGCTGATTTCCACCGCGCGTGGGCAGTCGCGCCCTGTCCTCAAGGCGGGGGACCAGAAGGGTGGCCTGCGGGCGCTGCTCGAATCCGCCGATGCACTCAAGGGCATTGGCTACGATATCCAGTGGACGGAGTTCCCGGCCGCCGCGCCGCTGGCGGAGGCGCTCAATGCGGGGGCGGTCGATTGCGGGCCGATTGGCGATGCGCCGGCGATCTTCGCACTCGCGGCGGGGACGCGGATCAAGCTGATTGGCGCCAACCGGTCGGACCCTTATGGCACCGCCATCCTCGTGCGGCCCGATTCACCGCTGAAGACCGCGGCTGACCTCAAAGGCAAGAGCATCRGCACGAACCGGGGTTCGATTGGCCATTTCGTGACGCTGAAGGCATTGGCGTCAGCCGGATTGAAACCCGAGGACGCCAACATCCGCTTCCTCCCTCCAGCCGATACCAAGCTCGCGCTGACCAATGGCTCCGTCGATGCGTGGGCGACCTGGGAACCGTACACGGCCATGGCGGAGACCAGCGGCCATGCCCGGGTACTCGTCAGCGGGCGTGGCCTGTGGTCGGGGCTCAGCTATCTCGCCGCCACCGACGCGGCGCTCGCTGCCAAGCGCGCGGTCCTGGCCGATTTCCTCCAGCGCGTGGTGCGCGCCCAGGTCTGGTCCTATGAACACGCGGCGGAGTTCTCCGCCACGCTGGCGCGCATCATCGGCATCTCGCCGGAGGCGGCGCGGCTGCAGTTCGAGCGACGCCATACAACATGGCAGCCGATCGATGCCAGCCTCGTCGCCATCCAGCAGCAGACCGCCGACTTCTACCTCAAATCCGGATTGCTGAAGCAGCGGCTCGAAGTGGCATCGACGTTCGACACCCGCTTCGGACTGCCCGCCTGACAGCGATCCGGGGCAGCGCCCTACTTCGTCGGCCGCTTGGCGAGCAAGGGCTCGCTCACGCCTTCCACGCCGACCAGCCCGAGCACCGTGGTGAGTGCCCACTGCGCACCCTCATGGGCATTGGTCGGATCGAACCATTCGTCGCGCGAGTGGGAACCGCCCGACTTGCCGCCGCTGCCGAGGATAACCGCCGGAATGCCGAGCGACATCGGCACATTGGCATCGGTGCTGCCGCCGCGCAGGCTGGGCGCTTCCTTGCTGTTAGCCTTGATCACGCGCACGGCCGACTGCACGATGACCGAGTCCGTGGCGGTCTGGCCTGCCGGCCGGTCGCCGATCTGCTTTGCCTGGAAGGTGATCTCATTGCCCTTGGTGGGCGACCAGCGGCCGTTCTCGTCAGCCACACCCGATGCGATGGCGGACATGATGTGCTTCTCGGTTTCGAGCAGGGCCGGCGTGCCGTTGGAGCGGATGTCGATGGCCATCTTGGCATCTCCGGCAATGGCGTTGACCGATGTGCCACCCCCCACCGTGCCGACCGTGAACGTGGTCTTGGGGTCCGTCGGCGTGCGGACATCGCTGACCTTGCCGATCGCGCGGCCCATCGCGTGGATGGCACTCGGCAGGCCGAACGCGCCGAAGCTATGGCCGCCCGGGCCACGGAACGTAATTTCGTAGCGATGGCTGCCGGTGCCTTGCGTCAGCACGCGCTCGCCGGTGCCCGGTTCGAGGCCGATCATGCCGTCGATATCGGGATGATCGCGGAACACTGCCTTCATGCCGCGCAGGTTGCCGAGTTCCTCCTCGCCGACGTTGCCCACGAACACGATGTCCCCCACCGTGCGGACGTTGTTCTCGTTGAGCACCTTGAGCCAGGACAGCAGCACGGCCAGGCCGCGCGTGTCATCGCCGATACCGGGCGCATAGAGCTTGCCGTCGCGCGATTTCACGGTGACGTCGGTGCCCTGCGGGAACACGGTGTCGAGGTGGGCGGAGATCAGCAACTTGGGCCCGTTGCCAGTGCCCTTGCGGATACCGATGGCATTGCCCTCGGCGTCGATGCGCGCATCGGTCAGCCCCAGCGCCTTCAGGCGCGATACGAAATACTGCGCGCGCGCGGACTCCTTGAACGGCGGCGCGGGAATCTCCGTCATCGTCTTCAGTTCGGTCAGCGCGCGGGCGTCGTCTGCCTTCACGTCGTCGAGCAGCTTCTTCACCACCGGCGAGGCCTCGAGGCGCGTATAGGTGCTGTCAACCTGGGGCGAGACCTGCGGCACCGTCAGCGTTTGTGCGGAGGCGACCCCGGCGAAGGCCAGCGTGGCGAACGGGACGACGTGACGGGCGAAGACGGTACGGCAACGGGCTGGCATGGCGACAGTATCCTCTGGCAGTGATACGACACAAAAACCCGGCCCGGGACCTGCTCGGTACCGCGAAGCCGGGGAGCGATCACATTCTGCCAGCGAATGCGGCGATGTGCTCGCGGGACCGTCTCCAAAAACAAACGGGACAATCGCCCGACGCGATTGTCCCGTTGCATCCTGCCATGACCTGATGTGGCTTCAGAAGCCCAGGCTTGCCAGCAGATCGTCCACCTGCGACTGGTCCGACACCACGTCGGCCTTGCCCTCGGGGTTGATCTGCGGACCGTTCATCAGCGTGGGCGGAGCTTCCACGCGACGATCGGCCGGTACGTTGTCGATCAGTACCTGCAGCAGTTCCTGCTCCAGCGAGCGGATCATGTCCATCATCTTCTTGATGACCTGACCCGTCAGATCCTGGAAGTCCTGGGCCATCATGATCTCGAGCAGGTGGCTGCCCGTGGCCTTGGCCTTCTGCGGCACCTCGGTCAGGAACTCGCGCGTGTCGAGCACCAGGGCCCGGGCATCGCCCAGTTCCACCGGCGTCTCGAACCACGCGTCCCAGCGCTTGTCCAGCGCGTTGGCGCGGGCTTCGAGGTCTTCCTGCAGCGGCTGCGCCAGTTCCACGGCCGTGAGCGTACGCTCGGCGGCCTGCTCGGTCATGGCGGCGATGTAGCTCAGGCGGTCGCGCGCGTCAGGAATGGCCTGTGCGGCCCGCTCGATTTCCTTGTCGAGCCCCAGCTCCCGCATGTTATCGCGCAGCATCCGCGTGAGGTTGCCGATGCGATGGATGATCTGATCGGCTGATTCATTGCTGAAAGTCTGAGTCGTCGACATGTCGTGCCCCTCTTACTGACCCAGCTTCTCGAAGATCTTGGTGATCTTCTCGTCCAGCGTCGCCGCGGTGAACGGCTTCACCACATAGCCATTGGCGCCAGCCTGCGCTGCAGCAATGATGTTTTCCTTCTTGGCCTCGGCGGTCACCATCAGCACCGGCGTCTTGGCGATCTCGGGAATCGCGCGGATCGACTGCAGCATGGTCAGGCCGTCCATGTTCGGCATGTTCCAGTCGGACACGACGAAATTGAAGCTGCCGTCCTTCACCTTCTCCAGGCCGGCGGCGCCGTCCTCGGCTTCTTCCACGTTGGTGAAACCGAGTTCCTTGAGCAGGTTACGGATGATCCGACGCATGGTCGGGAAGTCGTCGACCACGAGGATCTTGATGTTCTTGTCCACTATACGGCTCCAATACGGTTGTGGATAACAAATACGAAAACTGCGCCCGGCGCGTGCCCAGGGTCGGTGCCCTACACGCGCTGCGCCCGCGCACCGAAGGTGGCCAGGTGCGCCATGACGCGCTGGCTCATCGAATGCAAGGGCACTACTTCATGCACGCCGCCGGTGGCGATGGCCTCCTTCGGCATGCCAAACACGATGCAGGACTGCTCGTCCTGCGCAAGGTTGTAGGACCCGGCCTCGCGCATGCGCAGCATGCCGCGCGCGCCGTCCTTGCCCATCCCGGTCAGGATCACGCCCGTGACGTTCTTGCCGCCATGCACGGCGGCGGAGTCGAACAGCACGTCGACTGACGGGCGGTGCCGGTTCACCGGCGCTTCCTGCGACAGGTGCGCCACGTAGTTGGCGCCGCTGCGCGCCAGCAACAGGTGCGAGTCACCCGGCGCGATGTACGCATAGCCCGGCAGCACGCGCTCGCCGTGCTCGGCCTCCTTGACCGTGATGCGGCACAGGCCGTTCAGCCGTTGCGCGAACGACTTCGTGAAGCCGGCCGGCATATGCTGGACGATCATCACGGCCGGGCAGTCCGGCGGCAGTGGCATCAGGAATTCCTTGATGGCCTCGGTGCCGCCCGTGGACGCGCCCACGATGATCAGCTTTTCCGTCGACAGCAACGGCGTGCGCAGCAGCGGCGCCGGCGGGGCGCCTTCGGCCGCGCCCTCGGCGCGGGGGGCCCGCACCCGGGCGCGCGACGCCGCGCGGATCTTGTCGGCGATGGTGTCCGTGTACTCCATCAGCCCGTCGCGGATGCCCAGCTTGGGCTTGGTGACGAAATCCACCGCGCCCAGCTCCAGCGCGCGCATGGTGATTTCGGACCCGCGCTCGGTCAGCGACGACACCATCAGCACCGGCATGGGCCGCAGGCGCATCAGGCGCTCGAGGAAGTCGAGGCCGTCCATGCGCGGCATTTCCACGTCCAGCGTCAGCACGTCCGGGTTCAGGCGCTTGATGAGGTCGCGCGCCACCAGCGGGTCGGGGGCGGTGCCCACCACTTCCATGTCTGGCTGGCTGTTGATGATCTCGGTCATCAGGCTGCGGATAAGCGCGGAATCATCCACGCACAGCACCTTGATCTTCGCGGCGGTCATATCTGGTCTCTACGTCTCATTTTCAGGTCGGCACCCTTGCCGTGGCCTGCCGCGTGAACAATTCCACTGCGCCTCGTACGGGCGCCTTCGTGGAGGTGGAAATCGCGCGTGCCAGCGCACGCTCCTCGCGTTCCACGCCTACCGTATCGTCTTGTCGTGTCAGCCGGCGCACCAGCGCCAGGCCACTGCGCGGGAAATAACTCACCCGTCGCGCGTGCGGGCCACGCAGATCCTGCGCCGCCAGTCGAATCTCTTCGGTCTTCAGGTACTTCAATACAAAATCGGCATTCCGATCCCCAATATTGAGGGTCGTCATGTTCGCCAGCACCGCGCCGCCGCCAAAAACCTTGGCTTCCAGGCGCTCGCGTCGGGCGCCCATCTTCAGGAGTTCATTGATCAGCACTTCCAGCGCGTAGCAGCCGTAGCGCATCGAGGCGGACAGCATGCGGTCCGGCCCGGCGTTCTCGTCGTCCGGCAGCATGAAATGGTTCATGCCGCCCACGCCCGCCACTTCGTCACGGATACAGGCGGCCACGCAAGAGCCGAGCACCGTGGTCAGCACCACGTCCTCGCCGCTCACGTAGTACTCGTTCGGCAGCAGCTTGATGGCCTGCTTGCCGAACTCGCGGTCGAAATACTTGCGCGTGGCAATGGCTTCCGGCATCTGGGGCGTACGCATCATGCACCTCCGCTGCCGCCCTTGCCGGCCAGTTCGTATACCGTCTGCCCACGCAGCTGGAACGCGCGCGTGACATACGAGAAATTCTCGGAATGGCCGGCGAACAGCAGGCCATTCGGCTTGAGCAACGGGGCAAACCGTTCCAGGATGCGGCCCTGGGTCGGCTTGTCGAAGTAGATCATCACGTTGCGGCAGAAGATGGCGTCGAACTTCTCGCGCAATCCCCATTCCGGCGCCAGCAGGTTCAGCGGCTCGAACGCGATCGTCGACGCCAGGTCCGGCTTGACCTTGACCGAGCCCGAACGTGCGCCGGTGCCCTTCAGGAAGAAGCGCTTCAGCCGTTCCTGCGAGAGCCGACCCACCTGCTCGGCCGTGTACACGCCGGCGCGGGCCTTGGCCAGCACCTGTGTGTCGATGTCGGTGGCCAGCACCGAACCGGCGCGGTCGCCGAGTGCCTCGGCCAGGGTGATGGCGATCGAGTACGGCTCCTCGCCCGTCGAGGCCGCCGCGCACCACACGCTGTAGGGCCGGCCAACCTTCTTGGCATGCTCGGCCAGCAGCGGGAAGTGGTGCGCCTCGCGGAAGAACGAGGTCAGGTTCGTGGTCAGCGCGTTGGTGAAGAACTCCCATTCCTGGGAGCGATCATCGGACTCGAGCAGGGCCAGGTAGCTGCCGAAATCGGCGAGCCCCAGCGAGCGCAGGCGCCGCGCGAGCCGGCTGTAGACCATCTCGCGCTTGTGACTGCCGAGCGAGATGCCCGCGCGCTTGTGAATCAGCGCGCGCACCTTCTCGAAATCATGCTCGGTGAGCAGGAAGTCACGCATGTCGTCGCGCAGCGGCGCCAGCACCGGCGCGGCGGGGGCGGCAACCGCGCCTGGCTTCCCGATGGCGCTGGAGGAAGAACGGAGCGGCGTCATGGTGTGTATCTTCGTGGAGTGCCGGGTCGCGGCGGGTAAATCTAATGAGACTTCGGGGGCGATCTGCCGGCTAGCCCGATCAGGCCAGTTCGGCTTCCACCAGCTCCATCTCGGAACTGGTCATCATGCGTTCGATATCGATCAGGATCAGCATGCGCCCTTCCACCGAGCCGAGGCCGGTCAGGTGCTCGTTCGACACCGACACGCCGAACTCCGGCGCCGGCTTGATATCGTCACCGGTCAGCGTGAGCACGTCCGAGACGCCATCCACCACGATGCCGACCACACGGCCCGCCACGTTGAGGATGATCACCACGGTCTGGTGGTCATAGCGCACGTTGCCGAGGTCGAACTTCAGGCGCAGGTCCACGATCGGGACGATCACGCCGCGCAGGTTGGTCACGCCCTTGATGAAGCCGGGGGCGTTCGCGATGCGGGTGACGGTCTCGTAACTGCGGATCTCCTGCACCTTCAGGATATCGATGCCGTATTCCTCGGTGCCGAGCGTGAAGACCAGGTATTCCTGGCCAGAGGCTTCGCCCGCCTGGGTATCGATGTGTCCGATGCCGGCCATGTCAGTGCTCCTTTGCTGTCGCTATGCTGTCAGTTACTGTGCAACCGCGTCCTGGCGGCGCACGCCGGTGCGCTGCAGCGCGCCCACGTCCACGATCAGCGCCACGCTGCCGTCGCCGAGGATCGTGGCGGCCGAGATGCAGGGCACCTTGCGATAGTTCGTTTCGAGGTTCTTCAGCACCACCTGGTGCTGGCCGATCAGCTGGTCCACCAGCAGCGCGAAGCGCTTGCCCTCGGCGGCCAGGATCACGGCGATGCCCTGCGTCGGCTCCTGCAGCGCGCCGGTCACGTTGAAGACCTTGTGCAGCTCCAGCAGCGGCAGGTATTCGCCACGCACGTTCATCACGCGCTCGCCGTTGGCGGCGGTGTGCACGTCCTCGGACTTCGGCTGCAGGGACTCCATCACGCAGTTCAGCGGCAGGATGAAGGTTTCCTCGCCCACGCGCACCGACATGCCGTCCAGAATCGCCAGCGTCAGCGGCAGCACGATGCGGGTGGTGGTGCCATTGCCCGGGCGCGACGCGATTTCCACGTGCCCGCCCATTTCCTGGATGTTCCGCTTGACCACGTCCATGCCCACGCCGCGGCCGGACACATCGGTGACCACCTCGGCCGTCGAGAAGCCCGGCGCGAAGATCAGCTGCCAGACTTCCTCGTCGCTGATGTTCTCGGACACCGGCAGGCCGTTCTGGATCGCCTTGGCCAGGATGCGCTCGCGGTTCAGGCCGCCACCGTCGTCGCTCACTTCGATGACGATGTTGCCGCCCGCGTGCTGCGCGGAGAGGATCAGCTGGCCCGTCGGCTCCTTGCCGGCGGCCACGCGCTTTTCGGGGGTCTCGATGCCGTGATCCAGGCTGTTACGGACCAGGTGGGTCAGCGGGTCGATGATCCGTTCGATCAGGCTCTTGTCGAGTTCCGTCGCCTTGCCGAACGTGACCAGGTCGATCTGCTTGCCGAGCTTGCTGGCCAGGTCGCGCACCAGGCGCGGGAAGCGCGAGAACACGTAGTCCATCGGCATCATGCGGATGGACATCACCGCTTCCTGCAGGTCACGCGCATTGCGCTCCAGCTGGCCCATGCCCGAGAACAGGCGGTCGAACAGCACCGGGTCCAGCGACGAAGCGGTCTGTGCCAGCATCGACTGCGTGATGACCAGTTCGCCCACGAGGTTGATGATCTGGTCGACCTTCTCGGTCGGCACGCGGATCGAGCCGGAATCCGGCGCGGCGGCGCCGGCGGCCGGCTTGGCCTTCTCTTTTTCTTTGTCCTTGGCAGGCGCGGCGGCGGCCGGCGCAGCGGCTACAGGTGCCGGCGCTGCCACCGGGGCCGGGGCGGGTGCTGCGGCGGCGGCCGGCGCAGCGCCAGCAGCCACGGTTTCCACGGTGATCTGCTTGTCGTCGATCACGAAGCAGCAGACCGCGATGATGTCGTCGGCGCTGCACTGGCTGTTCAGCCAGATGACGAGGTCGCCATCGGCTTCCTGCTGGCCGGTGATCTCGCCCAGGTTGGCGATTTCCTCGCGCAGCAGCGCCTGGTCGCCGGCCGATACCTTGAGCAGGCTGATCTTCAGGTTACCAGCGCCACCACCGGCAGCGGGTGCGGCGGCCACGGGGGCCGGAGCGGCAGCGGCCACCGGCGCATGGCCCGGCTCGCCGCCGGCTTCCTCGGCCAGCTGCTGCAGGACGGCGCAGATGCGCGCCAGCGTTTCCGGATCGGGTTCGGTGCCGTTGCGGTAGGCGTTGAGCTGATCTTGCAACACGTCCTTGGTTTCCAAAAAGGTGTCGATGATGACCCGGTTGAGGGCCAGTTCCCGCCGACGCGTACGGTCAAGCAGGTTCTCGAAAATATGGGTGGTCGCGGTCAGTGCCGCGAAGCCGAAGGTGGCGGCGCCGCCCTTGATGGAGTGCGCGGCACGGAAAATGGCGTTCAGCTCTTCCGAATCGGGGGACCCGATGTCCAGCCCGAGCAGCAGCTGCTCCATTTCCACGAGCAGTTCTTCCGCCTCTTCAAAGAAGGTCTGATAAAACTGCGTGATATCGATATCGACAGACATGACCGTCCTGACTCGCTAAATTGCTCTGGAAGATGTGCCGCCCTGTGACGGGCGGCACGCCTCATTCGATCTTGCCCTTGCCTGCAGCGCCGCTGCCGGACGGCCTGGCCGCCGGCGCGGATGCTGCCTGCGCCTGCTCCACCTGTGCCTGCAACTCCTCTGCGGCACGGCCCTTCTGCGCCTGCACGGACACTTCGGCCGCGCTCGCGTTTTCGGATTCGAACTGCGCCTGGGCCCGCTTGTTCAGCACCACGATGCTGATGCGGCGGTTCACCGGGGCCAGCACGTCTTTCTTCTCCAGCGGCATGGTGTCCGCCAGGCCCAGCACGCGCAGCACCTTGCCTTCCTGCATGCCGCCGGCAATCAGCTCCTGGCGGGAGGCGTTGGCACGGTCCGCCGACAGCTCCCAGTTGCTGTACGCGCGCTCGCCCATCATGTACGTGGCCGAGTCGGTGTGGCCGGACAGGCTCACCTTGTTCGGCATCTCGTTCAGCACCGGGCCGATCTCGCGCAGGATGGTGCGCATGTACGGCTCCACCGCGGCGCTGCCGGTGCGGAACATCGGCCGGTTCTGCGTATCCAGGATCTGGATGCGCAGTCCTTCGCTCGTGATGTCCAGCAGCAGCTGCGGACGGAACTGGCGCAGCACCGGGTTGTTCTCGATGATCTGTTCGAGACGGCCCTTCAGGGCGCGCAGGCGCTCGGTGTCCATCTGGTCGCGCCGGCGCTGGGCGTCGGACGGATCGTTGGTCTGCGCGCGCATCACCTCGCCGTCCTTGGCCTGCACGTCCTTGCCGCCGCCGGGAATGACGCTCTTCGACATGCTGCTCTTGTCGCCGCCGGCAATCGCCACCTTCAGCGGCGTGCGGAAGTACTCCGCTACGCCTTCCAGCGTCTTCGGCGAGACCGAGCTCAGCAGCCACATCACCATGAAGAAGGCCATCATCGCCGTCATGAAGTCGGCGTAGGCAATCTTCCAGCTGTGGTTGCCATGCGGCTTGGCGTGCGACTTGGCCTTGCGGATGATGATCGGACGCAGATCCTGGGCGCTGCTCATGACGTCTCTCCGGTCAGGTCAGGCTCTTGACTTCGCGGACGTGGTCATCGAGCTCGAGGAACGACGGCCGCACCGTGGAGTACAGGACCTTGCGGCCGAATTCCACCGCCACCAGCGGCGCGTAGCCATTGAGCGAGGCGAGCAGCGTGACCTTGATGCACTCGTACATCTTCACGCTCTCGGACACCTGGTGCTCCACGCGGGAGGCCAGCGGCGAGACGAAGCCGTACGCCAGCAGAATGCCGAGGAACGTGCCGACCATGGCGTGGGCCACGAGGGCGCCCAGCTCGGCCGGCGGCAGGTCTGCCGAGGCCAGTGCGTGCACCACGCCCATCACCGCGGCCACGATGCCGAAGGCCGGCAGGCCGTCGCCAACGCGCGACAGCGCATGGGCGGGAATCTCGGCCTCGTGGCGGTACGTTTCGATTTCGTGGTCCATGAGCGCCTCGATCTCGAAGGCGTTCATGTTGCCGTTGACCATCATGCGCAGATAGTCGGTGAGGAATTCCATCATCACCGCATCGGCCAGGATGCGCGGATACTGGCTGAACACGCTGCTGGCCGCCGGGTCGGCGATTTCCTTCTCGAGGAACAGGATGCCCTCGCGGCGGGCCTTGGAGAGCAGCACGTACAGCAGTGCCATGATGTCGAGGTACAACTCCTTGTTGTACTTCGAGCCACGCAGCAGCATCGGCATGGCCTTCATGGTGGCCTTGATGGCCTTGCCGCTGTTGGAGCTCACGAAGGCGCCCAAGGCGGCACCGCCGATAATGATGAGCTCCGCCGGTTGATAAAGCGCGCCCATGTGGCCGCCGGTGATGGCATAACCGCCCAGCACCGATGCCACCACGACGACATAGCCAATAACTACTAGCACGATCGGATCCCCGTCTGAAAAACACGCGTCAGGCACGCACGGGCATCCTGTAGGGGCGAGCGGGGTCACCGCTCACCCGTCCCGGGGAGCCCGATTGCCGCGCGGACGTCTGGCCCGATGGATCAGGCTTCAGTCTGCGTGGCTGCGGCGTCCTTCGAGAGCTTCTTCACTTTCCCAGCACGCGACGGCGGACGGCACAGGCTGCACACGAAGTTCGCGTGCGGCTCATAAGCGTGCGTGACGAACTGTCCGCCGCAACATGTGCACGAGGAAAGCTGCAGCATATTGCTCTCGAAAAACCGTACTAACGTCCAGGCACGGGTGAAACTTAAGACAATTTCGCCGCCCAGCAGCGAAACGTGCTCGAGGTACAGACGGTAAGCGGCCACTACTGCACGAATGCCCGACGTCTCGCCTTCCTGCACCATGAACTGGTACGCGGAGAAGAACAGGGACGAATGGATATTCGGCAGCCAGGTGGTGAACCAGTCTGTCGAGAACGGGAGCATGCCCTTGGGCGGCGAGGCGCCCCGCAGCTCCTTGTAGAGGCGGATCAACCGGTCGCGCGAGAGCGTAGTCTCGGCTTCCAGCACCTGCAGGCGCGCGCCCAGGCCAATCAGCTCGATGGCGAGCTGGGTCTGGTTCGCGTCCTGCAGGACGCTTTTCCGGTTAGGTGCCGGTGTGGCCGTAAAGCTGCGGGCCGGCTGGGCCTGTAGGAGCGCGGTCAATTGAGCGACTCCACAGGTTGCCGGGCCAGCAGGATAGCAGCGTGGATCTGCTGCATATCATGGCTCTTGGCCGTGTGGGTGAGCGTGGACAGCAGCGCATGATCGTCAAAGCGGAAACGGCACAGCACCATGTTCGATGCTGCCAGCTTGACGAGTTGCGCCGAGGTCAGTTTGGCAAGAATGTCGGCAATTTCCTTGCTGACGCCAAGCCTGAACATGGCTTCCACCTGGTTTTCGCGCACCAGTCTTTGCGCGAGCAGAAGATAGGCGAGATTGACCTCCCTGATCTCCTGGAGAACTTCACTGCTTTCCAATTTTTCCCCGCTACCAAAACCCTTCGACCGCTTGTCCGGCGCTTACCAGCTTCGTGTCCGTGAGGACCTTGCCGGCGACCAGATCGTTTAGTGCGTGTTCGATGGGTACGACGTACTACGAAAGAACTTCGCCCGGTTACACCTTCTCTCAGAAACGTTACATCTGTTACAGAGTGTAAGTGAAACTGTTACGTTTATATCGGCAATCGGCCCGGAATGCCAATCCCTACTTGAGTTGGGGTCCAGCAAATGTCGCATGGAAAAGACATGGCCCGCCGAATTTGTAACACCAGCACACGCCTGCTTGTGGTTTACATCAAGCGTGCTCAAGCACGTAACGCATCGTGTACCAAACGGATACACGCCTTGTGCGGTGGACATGACATGGCCAAACAGCGCCCCGCAGATTCCACTATTGACGAACCATCGCGCCTTGGCTAAACACGCGCCGCAACCATGCGGCAAGCCGCGCGAAGACGTCGTCAGGCGCCTCGCGGAACAGCTGGGGTCGCGCACGCTCCACTTGCTCGAGCATGCGTGCGGCCTCATCGGCACTGACCGAGCCGTACTCCAACGCAAGGCCCAGCAGCGCGCGCATCTCGCCCACCTTGCTGCGGCCCAGCGCCTCGCTCTGCTCAGTCTGCAACGCGTACATGACGTCATACGCGCGTTGGCGAAGACTGTCGGATATCCGCCACGCCGGGGTGCGCATGCGTTCCTCCAGCGTGCGGATGTCGATGGCGGAGGCAGAAATCTGCGCGGCCAGCGCTTCGGTGAAGGCGGCGTCGGCGCCGGCCTCGGTGAGGATCTGCGTGGCCCACTCGCGCGCGTGCTCCACGCGCTGCTGCGGCGTCCAGTCGGGCTGGATGGCCAGGCCGAAGCCGAAGCGCTGCGCGTCGCGCATCAGCGCCGCCAGCGCGTTGGGGAGCTGCTTGTCGAAGACCTTCTTGGCCCAGCCGTACTCGCCGCTGGCCAGCAGCCGCATCACGGCGCGCTCGGTCAGCGGGCCGTCCTGCTGCATCAGCCGCGCCCGCAGGAAGTCGTCGAACGCGGGCGGCACGAACTGCGGATCGATGCCGGTGGAAACTTTTACAAAGGCGTCGAAGTCCGCGCGCAGCCTTGCCGTGGCTTCGGCCGACAGCGACAGGTTGATATCGGTAGTCATGATGTCATCGCATGCAAACGCGCCCCGGCGCAGCTTTTACAACGCTGCAGCCGGGGCGCACGGCGCGACTGGGCACGGCAATCAGAGCGGCGTGGCGCCGGTCAGAATGCGCTCCAGTCGCCGTTGTCGGATCCATTACCGGCCGCCGTGGCGGACGGACGCAACAGCTTCGGCTCGGTCGCTGCCGTGTCGTCGGCGGCTTCCGCTGCCGCCGCACCGGCACCGGCCACGACCAGCGCCGTGCCAGCGGCCTTGTTACGCGCGCCACGGGCCTTGGCACCCTTCAGCGCCGAGGTCACCGCCTTGACGCCGGGCCGGACCGCCGAACGCGCCGCAGGGGCGGCCGGCAGGCCAAGCGCGGGCGCCGACGGCGCCACATCGTCATGCGACAGCTTGTAGCCCGACACCGAATCCTGGAGCTTCGACGCCTGATCCTGCAGCGAGCCGGCCGCCGCAGCGGCCTGCTCCACGAGCGCCGCATTCTGCTGCGTCACCTCGTCCATCTGCGCCACGGCCTGGTTCACCTGTTCGATGCCCGAGCTTTGCTCGGCGGAGGCCGCGCTGATCTCGCCCATGATGTCGGTCACGCGCTTCACGGCCTGGACGATCTCGCCCATGGTCGTGCCCGCCTGGCCCACCAGCGCTGCGCCGTTGTCCACGCGCGCCACGGTGTCGCCGATCAGGCCCTTGATTTCCTTGGCCGCATTGGCGCTACGCTGCGCCAGGCTGCGCACCTCGCCAGCCACCACGGCAAAGCCGCGGCCCTGTTCGCCGGCACGCGCCGCTTCCACGGCGGCGTTCAGCGCCAGGATGTTGGTCTGGAAGGCGATGCCTTCGATCACGCCGATGATGTCGACGATCTTGCGCGAGGCCTCGTTGATCTCGTCCATCGTCTTCACCACGCGACCCACCACCTCGCCACCGCGCACGGCGGTCTCTGAGGCATTGGCGGCCAGCCCGCTGGCCTGACGCGCGTTGTCGGCGTTCTGGCGGACCGTGCTGGTCAGCTCTTCCATGCTCGATGCGGTTTCCTCGAGCGAGGCCGCCTGCTGCTCGGTACGCTGCGACAGGTCGTTGTTGCCGGCCGCGATCTCGCGCGATGCCGTGCCAATCGATTCCGCCGATTCCTTGAACTCGCGCACCATCGACGACAGCTGCTCCTGCATCTGGCTCATCGCCAGCAGCAGGCTGCCACGGTCGCCGTTGCGCAGCGCCACCTTGCCCGAGAAGTCGCCATCGGCGATCTGCGAGGCGATCGACGCTGCGTAATCGGGCTCCCCACCCAGCTGCTTCGACAGCTGACGCGCCAGGAACCAGCCCAGCAGCACGGAAAGCGCCAGACCGCCGACCACCAGGATCAGCATCAGCACGCGCGAGCTGTTATAGACGCTGGTCGATTCGTCCATGTTGAGCTTGGCGCGCTCGTCGCGGCGCTTGACCATCTTGAACAGCACGTCTTCCAGCGCGCGGCTGTCCTTGAGCAGGTCCGCGCTCTCGGTGAACACGGTGGATTCGAACTGCGACGTGTCCAGCGGCTGCTTGCCGACCAGCGCCACGTACTTCTCCATGCGTTCACGGAAGGCCGGCACCAGCGTTTCATACTGCTTGACCATCGCCTGGCCTTCCGGCGAGGTGAACGAGTCCTTGGCGGCCTTCACGCGCGCTTCCATGGCGGCCAGCGATTTCTCGATGGTCTCGCGCTCGGTGGCGCGCTCGCCCATCGTCGAGGCGGACAGCAGCGCGATCTGCGAGCGGCTGGCGTAGACGAGGTTGATATTGCCGTCCTGCACGGCCTTCAGGGCCTGCAGATCGCTGTTGTAGATCTTGCCGGTCCATTCCGCCATGCGCCCCATATTGACAACGCCCAGCAGGCCGATGATGGCGCCGATCACGGAAACGACCAGGAAGCCGGCAATAAGCCTGGTCGTAACGCGCAGTTGATTGAACCACTGCATAGAACTACCCCCTTCTGTCAAAAAAGACCGGGATGGGCATCGGTTGCCGCCTCCCGCGTTGTTATCGCGGCCGCTAGGCCGCTCTTACCCCGTTCCTGGCGCCACGTTGTGCCCGCGGCGTCTTGACGTTCAGATACTTGCGTACCCGGCTCCGCTTCCCACTTCCGGCGCCGGCAAGCCCTTGCGCGGGCGCGCCGGCCGGACTTCGGCCTGCATGCTGACGCGGAAGGTGGATACCGACTCGCGCAACCGGTTGGCCTGTTCTTCCAGTGCGCCGGCCGCGGCAGCGGCCTGCTCCACCAGCGCAGCGTTCTGCTGCGTCACCTCGTCCATCTGCGCCACGGCCTGGTTCACCTGTTCGATGCCAGAACTCTGCTCCGCCGATGCCGAACTGATCTCGCCCATGATGTCGGTCACGCGGCGCACGGCCTGCACGATCTCGTCCATGGTCGCGCCTGCGTCGCTCACCTGCGCCGCGCCGTTCTCCACGCGCGCCACGGTGTCGCCGATCAGGCCCTTGATTTCCTTGGCCGCGTTGGCGCTGCGCTGCGCCAGGCTGCGCACCTCGCCCGCCACCACGGCAAACCCCCGACCCTGCTCCCCGGCCCGCGCCGCTTCCACGGCGGCATTCAGGGCCAGGATGTTGGTCTGGAAGGCGATGCCTTCGATCACGCCGATGATGTCGACGATCTTGCGCGAGGCTTCGTTGATCTCGTCCATCGTCTGCACCACGCGGCCCACGGCGTCACCGCCGCGCACGGCGGTGTCCGAGGCATTGGCGGCCAGTCCGGTCGCCTGGCGGGCGTTGTCCGCGTTCTGGCGGACCGTGCTGGTCAGCTGCTCCATGCTCGAGGCGGTCTCTTCGAGCGAGGCCGCCTGCTGCTCGGTACGCTGCGACAGGTCGTTGTTGCCGGCCGCCACCTCGTGCGTGGCCGTGGAAATGCTCGCCATGCCTTCGTGGATGTCGTGCACCACGGACAGCAGGCTGCGCTGCATCGTGCGCATGGCCCGCGCCAGCGCGCCGATTTCATCGTTCGATTCGTGGTCGAAGCCAGTGGTCAGGTCGCCCGCGCCCATGCGCAGGGCGAAGTCGAGCATCTCGCCGACCGGGCGCTCCACCCGCGTCACCAGCATCGAGCCCGCCGCGAACGAGGACAGCACGGCCAGCCCGAAGGCGCCCCACAGCCACGGCCACAGTTGCGCAGCGGCCTCCGGCGCGAGCCAGTGCGCGCCGCCCGCAGCCGCCAGGAACCAGACCAGTCCGGCCAGCTGGGCCCAGAGGATGCGGCGCTTGAGGTCCACGCGCGTCAGGCGGCCCAGCAGCCCGGCGAGGCCCGTGCGCACCACCGCGCCATCGCGAATCGCCAGCCCGCGCGCCCGGTTCTCCCGGAAGCGCTGGTACAGCGCGGCGGTGGCGTCGATCTGCTCCCGGCTGGCCATCGCCCGGACCGAGGTGTAGCCCACCACACGATCTGCCACGCGCGTGGGCGTGACGGTGGCCAGCACCCAGTAGTGGTCGCCGTCCTTGCGGCGGTTCTTGACCACGCCGGTCCAGGACTGGCCGGCCTCCAGGGCGCGCCAGAGATCGGCGAACGCTTCCGGCGGCATGTCGGGATGGCGCACGAGGTTATGCGCCGCGCCAAGCAGCTCCTCCGCCGTGAAGCCGCTGGTCTCGATGAACGCCCGGTTCGCGAACGTGATCCGTCCCTTGAGATCGGTTCGCGAAATCAGGTAGTCGTTCGGCGAGAGCAGGTGCTCGCGTTGGGTTACAGGCTGGTTGTTGCGCATGTCTCGTTGCTGCGTGAAAGCCGTGGGCGCCAGCGCGCTTTGTCAGGCGTACGCGCCGTGGGCCGGTGTGAAGTGGGGATCAGTGGCTGCTGGCCGCGGCGTCGATGGCGGCGAGGTCGTCGATGTTCATCAACTTCTCGATGTCCGCCAGGATCAGCATGCGGCCTTCGAGCGAGCCCAGCCCGCGGATGTATTCGGTGTCCACGCCGCCGGAAAGTGCCGGGGCGGGCTTGATCTGCGCCGGCGCCAGCGTCAGCACGTCTGACACGCCGTCAACCACGATGCCGGTGGTGCGTTGATGGAGATCAACGATGATCACCACGGTGTACTGGTCGTAGCTGACCTCGGCCTGATTGAACTTGATGCGCAGGTCGATGATGGGAACGATGATGCCGCGCAGGTTGATCACGCCCTTCAGATAGGCGGGCGCGTTGGCGATCTGCGTCACCGATTCGTAGCCGCGAATCTCCTGCACCTTCAGGATGTCGATGCCGTATTCTTCGCGACCGAGGCGGAACGCGAGGAATTCTTCACCCGCGCCGTCTGCCTTGTTGATGCTCGTATTCATGGTTGCCCCCGCTGGCTGGATGGGTCGAGGCCGGGGTTCCGTGCCCCTTGGCTTGTGGCGACCCGCGATTTGCGACCCACAATATGCGGCCAGAGGCAGCCGGCGCGCGCCGGACACCTGCTATGGCCCTCCAGTATTTACGGCAGCAAACGGGGTGAATGAAGGGCGACATGGCCCGCGACATTACCCCTCCGTGGGAGGGGTCGGCAGGTCCAGCAAGGCTTCCACCGACGCCATCAGTTCTTCCGGATCGAACGGCTTGGCCAGGAAACCGGACGCGCCAGCCTCGCGGGCCTGATCGCGGATGCGGTCGTCGTGCTCGGTGGAAAGCATCAGGATCGGCACGCCGGCATAGTCCGGCAGCGCCCGCAGCGCGCGGATCAGCGCCAGGCCGTCCATGCCGGGCATCACCTGATCGGTCACCAGCATCCCGAAGCGCCCTTCCAGCGCCACCTCGTGGGCCTCCTTGCCGTCGGCGGCCTCCGTCACCGTGTAGCCGCCAGCCCGCAGGCAGGCGCCGATCATGCGGCGAAGGGAAGGCGAATCGTCGACGACGAGAATGCTCGGGAGGGACATGGGGGGACTCCGGGGTAAAAGTTGGTCCGCCTGCGTGCGTGCAAGAGGCGCGCGCGCGCCCAGGCTGCTGGCGACGGACGGGCCAGCCGTGTGCACGCGGTACGCGTGCCACTGCCTGTCTTCAGCATATCGACCCGTTCGTGCCCGGATTTGAGGCAACAACGCGTCGATTAGAGGAAAGCTTCTAATCCGGGGATCCCGGCGCGAGGTCAGGCGCGCAGCGGTTCAGCGCCGTGCAGGGTGTCGGCGAACGCCGACGGCTCCAGCGGCAGCGCCATCAGGAAGCCCTGCACTTCGTCGCAGCCCATGCCGTGCAGGATGTCCAGCTGCGAGTTCGACTCCACGCCCTCCGCCACCACCTTCATGCGCAGTTCGTGCGCCAGCGCCACCATGGAGCCGACGATCGCGCGGCCCTGCGGGTCCGTATCGAGCCCGCCGATCAGCGTCCGGTCGATCTTGAGCGTGCCTACGCGCAGCCGCTTCAGGTAACCCAGGCTTGAATAGCCGCTGCCGAAGTCGTCCAGCGCCACCTGAATGCCCAGCGCCTGCAGTTCCGCCAGCGTCTCCAGCGACTTGCCGATGTCCTTCATCGCCGCCGTCTCGGTAATCTCCAGCGTGATGGCCGAAGGCGGAATGTCGTGCTGGTGGATCTGTTCCAGCAGGTACTGCGGGAAATTCCGGCTCGCGAAACGCAACCCGGACACATTGATCGCCACCGGCACGATGGGCAGCCCGGCATCGTGCCACTGGCGCACCTGCGCGCAGACCGTGGCGATCACCCAGTCGTCGAGCTTGTCGATCTGGCCCGACTGCTCGGCCACCATGATGAATTCGGCCGGATTGACCGCGCCCAGCGTGGGATGGCGCCAGCGGCACAACGCCTCGGCGCCCACCACGCGGCGGGTCTTCACATCGAACTTGGGCTGGTACATCAGCCGCAGGCCGTCGTCCTGGATGGCCAGCCAGAGGTCGCGCCGGATCACGCGCATACGGCGCGCGCGCTCGCCGGCGGCGGAATTGAACACGCGCACCTGGTTGGAGCCGCTCTCGCGCGCCTCCGCCAGGCTCACGCGGGCGGCCTGCATCAGCGCCTCGGAGGTCTGCGCGTCGCGCGGATAGATGGCGATGCCGATATTCACGCCGATCTGCATCTGCAAGCCCCGCGCCGCCACGAACTCCGCCAGCGAGCCGAGCACGCGCGAGCCCAGTTCATGCGCCCGGCTGTGTTGCACCAGTGCCGGCACGCCCACGGCGAATTCGTCGCGCGCCAGTCGGGCCAGGAAGTCGTGCGGCTCCAGCGCGGCTTGCGCCAGCGCGCCGGCATCCTGGGCGAGGATGTCGTCGGCGCGCACCTCGAATACTTCGTCCACCTCGCGGAAATCGGCGATATGGATCAGCAGCACCGCGCAGCCGGTGTCGGAGAGCCGCGCATGGGCGATGGTCTGGTCGAGCCACCGCGCGAACGCGTTGCGGTCCGGGAGGTCGGTCGTCACGCTGTACTCGCCGACTGGTGCCTGTCCACGCGCGGCGGGCCGCACGGTCAGGCCGGGAATGCGCGACAGGCCGCGCCGCCCTGCCCGCTGCTCCTGGCGCGAGACCATGCCGGCAGGCAGTTCGTCGATGCCATCGCCCGCCAGAACCGGCTCGACGCCAGCCGGCAGCCAGCCGCGCGACTGCGCGCGGTGCACCGCGAACATCGCCGCGCAGAGCAGCGCCAACCCGCCGGCCAGCCAGGCCGGTGCGGGCAGCCCGGTCGCTTCCACGCAGGCGCGGGCGCTCAAGCCCGTGCCACCGCACACGCCTCCCAGGCGCGCGCCAGCCACGGCCACCAGGCCGGCGCCGGACGCCATCGCCAGCGCCACGGCCACACCCCAGCCGCGTCGGCCTTGGCGGAACCAATGGAAGATGGGTGGAATCACTTGCGCGACGATGGCCGTCGCCGCCAGCGTCGCCACGAACGTGGCGGCCATCTTCACGCCGTCATTGGCGGCGGTGAGCGTGCCGGAGGCGATGGCCACCCAGACCGGCATGCCGAGCGTGGCCTGCGACATCAATGCCGCCGACCACGTCAGGCTGCGCGCGGCCTTGCGGCCCGGCGTGCGGTCGCCCGATGCCGTGCGGCGCGCGCGCGCGGCGGCAAGGCCGAGCACGGACGCAAGCATCAGGAGGCTGTAAGTCGTGGCAGTCATGGGGGCGGCGCGTTTGTGGCGGGCACGGATGCCGGCATACCCTCGATGCGGGCCATCGGGCGGCCCGTATCACGGCATCGTGTCTCCGCCATGGGAACAGTCAAGCGCTTACTTCAAACGATGATTGGGCGATCAGAACGCGGCCCAGTCGTCGTCCGCGCGCGAGGCAGGGGCCGCCCCCGACGCCGACAACTGCGGGCGCACCAGCTGCGACTCGCGTGACTTGCGCACCACCGGCGGCCGTGCGCTGGCGGGGCGGGCGGCAGCGCGTGCCGGGCCCGACGCGGGCGACGACATGGCCAGCTTCGGCGCGGCATGCACCGGGGCCGGCGCGGCGGCGCGACGACCGTCCTCGCCACCCAGCGTGAACACCGACACCACGTTCTTGAGCTTCTGCGCCTGTTCCTCGAGCGCACCGGCGGCAGCCGCCGCTTCCTCGACCAGCGCCGCGTTCTGCTGCGTCACCTGGTCCATCTGGTTCACCGCCTGATTCACCTGCTCGATGCCGGTGGTCTGCTCCTGCGACGCCGCGCCGATCTCGTTCATGATGTCCGTCACGCGACGCACCGCCTGGACGATCTCGCCCATGGTCTGGCCGGCCTCGGCCACCAGACGCGTACCGCTTTCCACGCGCTGGCCCGATTCGCCGATCAGCGTCTCGATTTCCTTGGCGGCGTTGGCGCTGCGCTGCGCCAGGCTGCGCACCTCGCCGGCCACCACGGCAAAGCCACGGCCCTGTTCACCGGCCCGCGCCGCTTCCACGGCGGCATTCAGCGCCAGGATGTTGGTCTGGAAGGCGATGCCTTCAATCACGCCGATGATCTCGACCACCTTGCGCGAGGCGCCGTTGATCTCGTTCATCGTATCCACCACGCGGCCCACCACGTCGCCACCCTTCATGGCGATCTGCGACGCCTCGCCAGCCAGCACGCCAGCCTGGCGCGCGTTGTCGGCGTTCTGGCGCACCACCGTGGTCAGTTCCTCCATGCTCGCCGCGGTCTGCTCCAGCGACGACGCCTGTTCCTCGGTGCGCTGCGACAGGTCGGTGTTGCCGGCGGCAATCTGCTGCGTGGCCGAGGCAATCGAATCGGTACCGCCGCGCACTTCGGCGACGATGCCCGACAGGCTCTCCTGCATCTTCGCCAGCGCCTGCATCATCCGGCCGATCTCGTTCTTCGACATGCTGACGATGCGCGAGGTCAGGTCACCGCGCGCCATGCGCTCGAACACGTCGAGCGCTTCCTCCACCGGGCGCACGATCGCACGTTGCAGCATCACGGCCGCCAGGATGGCAACGACGGTTCCGGCCACAATCAGGACGATCGACAACAGGCGAATGCTCTCAAAACGGGCCTGGGCGCCTTCGAAGCTGCCCTTGGCCACGTTCATCTGGAATTTCTCGAGCTTCTCGTGGGCCGTGGCCATCGTGCGCTGGAGGTCGGGCAGCACGTCGCGGGCCAGGCGCAGGGACTCTTCGCGGTTACCGGCGACCAGCGCCTGCTGGAGCGGCGTCACGCCCTTCTCGAAGAAAGCCTGGCGCGCGACGCCCAGCGGGGTGGCGAGCGCCTTTTCCTCATCGCCCTGGGGCAGCGCCGAATAGCGCTTCCAGCCGGCGTTGGACGACTCGACGAAGATCATGGAGCGGTCCACGTTCTTCTTCATGTCGTCGCTTTCGCTGCCGGGCATGACGCCACGGTCCAGCGCCAGGCGCACGCGGGTGGTGCCCAGCATCGCCTCGCTCAGCGCAAGCGCCGAGGCAAGCTGGTTCGAATAGGTTTCCTTCAGCGCATCATTGGTTTGCGAGATGCCATGCAGCCCGGCCCCGCCCACCAGCAGCAGGATGGCGGTGAGCACGACCATGGCGCCCCGCAAAAGGGTCTTGATCTGAATATCGTTGTGAAAGGACATGATTCGCTGAATGAATAGGAGGAAACCCGGCGCCCTCCCGGCACCGGTCCGGCAGGCGGACACCCCTGGCAGCCTGCTCAAGACACGATAACGGCGCGGTCTCAACCATCCTTGAGGCAACCGGCAAATCGAATTCACTGTGCGGATAAGGCACCCGAGGCAAATGCGCAAAATGCGGTGGCATACACCGCACATATGCCCCGGATGCACTGCGCAAAACGGCCGACTCAAACAGGCGAATCGTCTCAAATGCGGCAGAATCCGAAACGCGTCGGCAGGCCAGTTCAGCGTCCGCCGAATATCGCGCCGTTTTGCATCTACGGGCCGCGCGCTGCCGTGCCGAATCGATGGTTATCCTGACCACCCGGGTATTCGCGCTGGCGTTACTCGATTGCCCCGGCAAATGCCGGCGGCGACAGCCCTCCCTGATAAAAGTTCAGGGGATTAAGTGATTTGAGACTTTTCGCAAATTGGCCCCTGGCGCGGAAAAGGGATTTGCAGGGCGGGGTGCAGCGGTTATAATGCCCTCGACAATTCGCGGACCCATCTATAAATAGAGGCTTGGAAATGGCGACCTATCAGGAAATCGTTCAGAAAATCAGCGAACTGCAGAAGCAGGCGGAAGAGATCAAGTCGCGCGAGCAGGCGACTGTGATTGCCGATATTCGCGAAAAAATCGAACAATATGGCCTGACCGCCGACGATCTCGGATTTGGCAGCGGCAAGGCCGTGGCCAGCAAGAAGGCCGCGCGCAAGGTGCCGGTGCGCTATCGCGACAGCGCCGGCAATACCTGGACCGGCCGCGGCAAGCGCCCGGGCTGGCTGACCCAGGCCCTGGCCAACGGCAAAACGGTGGAAGATTTCCTGATCCGCTGATCGCCGCGTCACCGCACCAATAAAAAACCGGGCCTTGGCCCGGTTTTTTATTGCGCGTCGGTTATCCCGCTGCCGCAGAAACGGGTACGCACCCCGTCATCGCTCAGCCGGCAAACCCGTTCGGATTCATTGACTGCCAGCGCCACGAGTCCTCACACATGCGGTCGATGTCATGCTGGGCGCGCCAGCCAAGCAGCTCCTGGGCAAGCGCCGGATCGGCATAGCAGGAAGCGATATCGCCGGGCCGCCGCGCCACGATTTCATAAGGAACAGGCCGGCCGCTCGCACGTTCGTAAGCCTTCACCACCTCCAGGACGCTGTAGCCACGGCCGGTGCCAAGGTTCACGGTCATGCCGCGCGGCTGCTCGCGCAAGTATTTCAGCGCAGCCACATGGCCGTCGGCCAGGTCGCAGACGTGGATATAGTCGCGCACGCCGGTGCCATCCACGGTGGGGTAGTCGCCGCCATAGACGCTCAGTTTCTGCCGGCGCCCGCCCGCCACCTGGGCCACATACGGCATCAGGTTGTTGGGAATGCCGCCCGGGTCCTCGCCAATCAGCCCGCTGTCATGGGCACCAACCGGATTGAAATACCGGAGATATCCGATTCGCCAACTCGCATCCGAAATCTCGATATCGCGCAGAATCTGCTCGCCCATCAGCTTGGTCTGGCCGTACGGATTGGTCGCGGACAGCGGAAAATCCTCGAGGATCGGCACGGCATGCGGATTCCCGTAAACCGTGGCCGACGAACTGAATACCAGTTGTTTCACGTTGGCCGACTGCATCGCGGCGCAAAGCGTCAACAATCCGTTGAGATTGTTGCTGTAATACTCGATCGGCTGGCTCACCGACTCGCCCACCGCCTTCAACGCGGCAAAATGGATCGCACCGGAAATCTTGTGTTCGGCGAACAGCTTGTCCAGCAGCGCGCGGTCACGCACGTCGCCTTCGACGAAATTGGGCGTCGCGCCGGTAATCTGCGCCAGGCGTTCGACAACTGCACGGTTGCTGTTACAGAGATTATCGATACCGACAACGTTGTAGCCTGCTTCGTGCAGTGCCACCCAAGTGTGGGAAGCAATATAGCCGGTGGCACCGGTCAGCAGTAAGGTCTCAGCCATGGAAAGGATCAGGGTCAGAAATAGGAATTCGGGGGCGATGCCACGCGCCGGATCGGGCGCATTTGCGCGGGGCGCTCATCATAGCCGGCGCGGGTTACGCCCAACATATCACGGCTGCGTCACAGCGCCATCGTCAAGACGGCTGAGGCGCGGCGGACCGGGTCGGCGGCAGGCCGGCACGTGCCTGCCACGCCTCATAGGCGGCGTGCAGCCGCCAGCCGGACTCCAGATCGCGCATGCCGAGCACCTGGGCCACCTTGGCCGGTGCAGTACCGGCATCGAAGTGCATCGCACCGCACGTATTGCGCAGCGTCTGCGGCGACGCCCGCTCGCGCCGCCCGGCCAGCACGCCGGCCTCTTCTAATAGAAGCTCCACGCGACGGTAGATCGAAGCCGCATGCATCGGCCGGCCATTGGCCATCGCCGGGAAGACCAGTTCGCCGAGCGTGCCGGCGGCCGCGCGCAGCGCCAGCCAGTGGCGCAGCGGCACCTCGGCGAACGGGAACAGCGGCACGGTATAGGCGCGGCCGTTGTCCGGGCGCACCATGCGCAGGGCCAGCGCGGCGCCCTCTCCACCATCGCCAGCCCCTTCCTCCAAGCCGTCGATGGTTTCCACGCGCAGCGCGCGCACCTCTGCCACCTTCAGGCCGCCACCCAGCAGCACGGCGATCAGCGCCACGTCGCGCGCGCGCTTCCACTGCGTAGGCGAAATGCCGCGCGACAGGTCCGGCCGCTCGAGCCCATCGGGCGACAGCACGCGCGCCACCAGCAGATCGCGCTCGCCCGGCAGCAGGAAGGCCGTGGGGTCGTTATCCCCCTCCGTCAGATGATTCTTCACCGCCTGACTCGCGGGATTGTGCAAGTTCTGTTGCAGCAGCGAGAGATGGTGGAACACGCGCTCGATCAGCCGCGCATAACGATAACGATGGCGCTTGTGCAGGTCCTGGGCATCGAGAAACGCGCCGATCTGCCCCGCCGACCACGTCAGCGGCGGCAAGCCCTGCTCGCCGGACCAGCGCAGCAGCTTGCCCCACATCGCCCGATAGACGACGGCGGTGCCGTGCCGGAAACCATGGCTGGCCAGCCAGCCATCGAACGCGCGCTCGGGTTGACGGCGCCAGGCGTCGAGGTCGGCATCGAACAGGGCATCGGGCTGCGGGTCGGCCCCGGAAAGCGTGGTCAAGAGTGCTCCTGGATGACGCGCCGCGAAAAACGGCGATGCGTGCATTGTAGACAACCCGGCACACGAAGCTGCCTGCCGCTTGCAAAACGCCTCCGCGTCGTGATACCTTGCCACTCACTATGCAACCAGTTGCATAGAACAGATTCCACTACGACTTTCGACGTGATCGGAGGAGACCCGATGCGAAACCTCTCACTCGCGCCCGCCGCGGCGCAATCGCTGGACACGTGGCACACGATGATCGCCACCCACAATATGGACGCGCTCGATAGCATCGTCGCCGACGAAGTGGTGTTTCGTTCACCCGTGGCGCACACGCCCTACCCAGGCCGCGCCGCCATCCAGCTGGTGCTGACCACGGTGAACGAGGTCTTCGAGGACTTCCGCTACCACCGCAGCTTCGTCGGCGACGACCAGGCGAGCGTGGTGCTCGAATTCAGTGCCAATGTGGCCGACAAGGCGCTGAAGGGCATCGACATGATCCGTTTCGATGCCACCGGCAAGATCGTCGAATTCGAAGTCATGGTGCGCCCGCTGAGCGCATTGCAGGCGCTGGGCGAGGCCATGGGCGCCCGCCTCGGCGCCCAGAAACACATCTTGCGGGGCGCCTGAGCGACTCGTATTTCCACGCCCCATCTATTAGAGATCAGAGGAATCCCATCATGGCCCTTCCCGCCCTGCTCCAGAACCTGTCGCTGCCGGCCGTCTGCTCGCCGCTGTTCATCATTTCCAATCCCGACCTCGTGATCGCCCAGTGCAAGGCCGGCGTGGTCGGCTCGTTCCCGGCGCTGAACGCACGCCCGGCCGAGAAGCTCGAGGTATGGCTGGACCGCATCACCACGGAACTGGCCGAGCACGACGCCAGGCACCCAGACCGTCCTTCCGCCCCGTTCGCGGTGAACCAGATCGTGCACAAGTCCAACGACCGCCTGGAGCACGACCTGGAACTGTGCGTGCGCTACAAGGTGCCCATCGTCATCACCTCGCTCGGCGCGCGCAAGGAAGTCAATGACGCCGTGCATTCCTACGGCGGCATCGTGCTGCATGACGTCATCAACAACACCTTCGCGCGCAAGGCGATCGAGAAGGGCGCGGACGGGCTGGTCGCCGTGGCGGCCGGCGCGGGCGGCCATGCCGGCACACTGTCACCGTTCGCGCTGCTGCATGAAATCCGGGAATGGTTCGATGGCCCGCTGCTGCTGTCCGGCGCCATCGCCAGTGGCAACGCCGTGCTGGCCGCGCAGGCCGCCGGGGCGGACCTTGCCTATATCGGCTCGGCCTTCATCGCCACCCAGGAAGCGAACGCGCAGGACGCCTACAAGCAGATGATCGTCGACAGCTCGGCGGACGATATCGTCTATTCCAACTTGTTCACGGGCGTACACGGCAATTACCTGCGCAACAGCATCGTGCGCGCGGGGTTGGACCCGGAAGCCCTGCCGACCTCCGATGCCTCGAAGATGAATTTCGGCTCGGCGAGCGTCAAGGCGTGGAAGGACATCTGGGGCGCCGGCCAAGGCGTGGGCGCGATCAAGCGCGTGGTGCCGGCCGGTGAACTGGTGCGTCGATTTGTGGAGGAGTATGCACTCGCTCGCCGTCGCCTCGGTCTGGCCGAAGCCGCCCCGGCCAGCGCGGCCTCCGCGCTCGACGTGGCCTGACGGTAGCAGTTACGTGTTGTCGCTGGCGGCAGGAGCCGCCAGCAGCGGCAGCAGATCCTTGGCCCATTTCACCCAGTCTTCCTCATAGCGGATGCCGCGCCTGAGCAGCGCATGATGGATCTGCCGCGTGCGGTCGGCCTGCCCGGCCGCGAAGTCCTTCTGCTCGATCTTGAGAAACGTCTCAAGCCGCGCCTGATGCAGCGCGATCAGCCGTGCCATCTCGTCGGCCAGTCCCAGTGGCCCGATTGCAGCATCTGCACGTAGCTTCACCAGAATTTCCTCACGCTGATCGATCCCCAGCCCGGGAGCGAGCACCCAGCGCGCCAGTTCGTCGCGACCAGCCGGCAACACGCGATACACCTTCTTGCGACTCTTCTTCTCCACGCCATCGGCCTCGGCGGGCTCGCCGCCGTTCGTGCCATTGCTCGCGCCATTGCCCTGCTCATCGGCCGCAATCCAGCCGTGATCGGCCATGCGGCCCAGTTCCCGATAGATCTGCTGGTGCGTGGCGTGCCAGAAATAGCCGATGGACTTGTCGAACCGGCGCGCGAGGTCGTAGCCGGAGGACGGCTTTTCGATCAGCGAAATCAACAGGGCGTGCTGGGTAGACATGAGGCGGGATCTGGGTGCGGGAGCCTGGCATGAAGGTTGCGACCCTGCCCCGCGATGAGCGGGTGAGGTCGCGGCGAAGCTGCCCGGTATGGTAACGCGCAAGTCACGCGGCGTCATGCCGTTAACCCATGGGATACGCGCTTGTTGCGCCCCAGGCATCGGCAATGCGCGCCGGCGTCTATTTATGACAATTTAGTCAATTGTCTCGAAACAGATCTAAAAAAAACGAAATGGCATTTCCCGACCGCTTGCAATACATTCCAGACATTGCCACCCGCATGCGCGCGCCCCTTTGCCGGCCCAACGTTCCGCGTCATGCGTCTCCCGGGAGTTGTCTATGAACGCAAGACCGGAATTCACCGAAGGCTCCGCCGCTGGCGAGGCCGCCGCGCCTGTCCGCGCGGCCCGCGCCCGCGCCGGTTCGGCCCCGATCTACTACCGGCTGCCCGACACGCCGGAAGGGCATCACATCAAGGAATACGCGAGCGGGCTGCGCCAGCTCGTGCGCTTTGTCGGTGTCGAGGAACAAGTGGTCAAGTACAGCCTGGCCTGATTTCCCGCACACCGGCCCGTGTCGGTTGTCTCCTCCTGTCCCTCCGGGACCTGGGATTTCTGCCCGCGACTGGTTCGCGGGCTTTTTCTTGGGCATAAAAAAACCGGCCCATCGGGCCGGTTCCCAGTACTGCTTACTGCGTACTGCGTGCTTCAGTGCTGCAACGATCAGTCCACCGTCGCGCCGGAGGCCTTCACGACCTTGGCCCACTTGGCGGACTCGGACTTCATGAAGGCGGCGAGCTGGGCCGGCTTTTCCGGGTTCGGCTCGGCGCCTTGTTCGGCCATCTGCTTCTTCACTTCCGGCATGGCGAGGATCTTCACCACTTCGGCGTTCAGGCGGTCGACGATCGGCTGCGGCGTGCCGCCCGTGGCGTACAGCGCGAACCACGACGTGGCTTCATAGCCGGGCACGCCGGCTTCGGCCACCGTCGGCACGTCCGGCAGGGCCGGCGAGCGCTTGCCCGAGGTCACGGCGATGGCGCGCAGCTTGCCGGCCTTCACGTGCGGGTACGACGACGGCATGTTGTCGAACATCAGGCCGATCTGGTTGCCCAGCAGGTCGTTCACGGCCGGGGCGCTGCCCTTGTACGGAATGTGCTGGATGTGCAGGTTGGTCATCGAGTTGAACAGCTCACCCGAGAGGTGCATCGACGAGCCGCTGCCCGACGAGCCGTACGACAGCTTGTCCGGGTTGGCCTTCACGTAGGCGATCAGTTCCTTCACGTTGTGCACCGGCACCTTCGGGTTCACCACGACGATGTTCGGCACCATGGCCACGCGCGTGATCGGCGCGAAATCCTTCACCGGATCGTACGGCAGCTTGGAGTACAGCGACTGGTTGATGGCGTGCGTGCCGATGGTGCCCATGAACAGCGTGTAGCCGTCGCCCGGGGCCTTGGCGGCCAGCGAAGCGCCGATGTTGCCGCCCGCGCCCGGACGGTTGTCCACCACCACGGGCTGGCCCAGGGCCTTGCCCAGCTGCAGGCTGACGATACGCGCCAGGATGTCGGTGGTGCCACCGGCCGAGAACGGCACGATCATCGTGATCGGCTTGGTCGGATAGGTGCCCTGTGCCTGCGCGCCGCCCACGGCGGCAATGCCGGCGGCCAGTGCCACACCAGCGGCCAGCAGGCGTCTGCGCGCCTTCGAAGGTTGATTGGTCATGCTCATCTTGTGCTCCAGGAATGAAATGCTCGCCAGCGGCTGGGATAGGTGCCGCCGACGCCAAGCTTTGAATCGCTATTTCCGCCCCGTGCCAGGGCGGGCATCTTTCTTATACGGGCGCCACGCCCAGCGTGGTTCCGCCGCAGACGTACAGCACCTGTCCGGTCACGAAACCATTCTCGGGCGAGAGGAAGAAGAGCGAGGCACGCGCCACGTCTTCCGGCGTTCCCATTCGTTTCACGGCGATGCTTGCCAGGATGCGCCGTGTTTGTTCGCTGCCCTCCGGATTGCTCCGGCGGAACAGCTCGGTGGCGATGGGACCCGGTGCCACGGCGTTGACGGTGATGCCGTCGCCGCCCAGCTCCATCGCCAGCGTTCGGGTCATGCCAACCAGCCCGGCCTTGACCGCGGAATACACCACGCGGTCGGGCTTGCCCAGCGCCGCGCGCGAGGCCATGTTGACGATGCGGCCAAAGCCGGCCGCACGCATCGCGGGCAGGCAGGCCTGGGTGAGCAGCATGGTGGCCTGCAGCGTCAGGCCCACTACGTAGTCTAGGTCGGCCGTGGTGGCCGTGTCGGCGGTACCGGGGCGGGTGGCGCCGGCGTTGTTCACCAGCCGCGTCACGGCGAAGCGGGACGTCACCTGCGCCGCCGCCGCACGCGTGGCGTCGGCGTTGGTCAGGTCGGCCTGGAAGAACGTCATGTTGGGGTGCGACCACGCGGGTTCCGCGTAGTCGACATTGACCACCTGGGTCACGCCATCGGCGAGCAGCATTTCGGCAATGGCGCGGCCGATACCGGAACTGGCGCCGGTGATAAGCGTGGCAACGGGAAGGGACATCTCGGTACTCCGTACCGGCAACTTCAGCCGGGTCCGTCAGAAAAAGATGCGGCCAGCCGGCGAGCCCGTCGGCCCGGCCGCATTGCTCTACCTCGTTGGGGAAGAGACACCACTGAAACTTCCCATCCGGGTAAACGGCAGGAAGCGGACGAAACTTGAGGGGCGCCCGGCGCCCCTCAAGCCCGTCAGGACACGTTCAGCAACGGTCAGACGCGTTCGATCACCATGGCGATGCCCTGGCCCACGCCGATGCACATCGTGCACAGCGCGTAGCGGCCGCCGGTGCGATGCAGCTGGTACATCGCCGTGGTCACCAGGCGGGCACCGCTCATGCCGAGCGGGTGGCCCAGCGCGATGGCGCCGCCGTTGGGGTTCACGCGCTTGTCATCGTCGGCGATGCCGAGCTGGCGCAGCACGGCCAGCCCTTGTGCAGCAAACGCCTCATTCAGTTCGATCACGTCGATCTGGTCCAGCGACATGCCCAACTGCTTCATCAGCTTCTGGGTAGCCGGGGCCGGGCCGATGCCCATCACGCGCGGCGCCACGCCGGCAGTCGCCATGCCGACGATGCGGGCACGCGGGGTCAGGCCGTGTTGCTTCAGGCCGGCCTCGCTGGCCAGCAGCAGGGCGCAGGCGCCGTCGTTCACGCCCGAGGCGTTACCCGCGGTGACCGTGCCGTCGGCGCGGACCACGCCGCGGAGCTTGGCCAGCGCTTCCATGCTGGTGGCACGCGGATGTTCGTCGCGCTCCACCACGATGGCGTCGCCCTTCTTCTGCGGAATGGTGACCGCCGTGATTTCCTGGGCCAGCGTGCCGTCGGCCTGGGCGCGGGAAGCCTTCTCCTGGCTGCGCAGCGCCATCAGATCCTGGTCTTCGCGGCTGATCTTGTAGTCGGTGGCGACGTTCTCGGCGGTCTCGGGCATCGAGTCCACGCCGTAGGCGGCACGCATCGCCGGGTTGATGAAGCGCCAGCCGATGGTGGTGTCGAAGATCTGCGCATCGCGCGAGAAGGCCGAGGTGGCCTTGCCCATCACGAACGGGGCGCGGCTCATGCTTTCCACGCCGCCGGCGATCATCAGCGTGGCTTCGCCGGACTTGATGGCGCGCGCGGCCGTGCCGGTGGCGTCCATGCCGGAGCCGCACAGGCGGTTGATGGTGGCGCCGGGCACGGCCTCAGGCAGGCCCGCCAGCAGCGACGACATGCGCGCCACGTTGCGGTTGTCCTCGCCAGCCTGGTTGGCGTTGCCGTAGATCACGTCATCGATGGCGGACCAGTCCAGGTTCGGGTTACGCGCCATCAGGGCGCGCAGCGGCACGGCGCCGAGGTCGTCCGGGCGCACCGCGGACAGGCTGCCGGCATAACGGCCGATGGGGGTACGGATGGCGTCGCAGATGAAAGCGTCAGTCATGTTCTGTCTCACTCGTCTTTGGTATGGGTCAGGCGGCCACGGGCTGCAGCAGCGGCACGCCGGTCAGGCGCTGGAGTTCGTCGAAGCTCAGGCCGTCGACGAGGTCGCGGGCGACCAGACCGTCCGGCGTCACGTCGATGGTCGCCAGGTCGGTGTAGATCCGCGTGACGCAGCCGATGCCCGTCAGCGGGTAGGTGCACTCGCGCACGACCTTGCTTTCGCCCTGCTTGGTCTGGTGTTCCATCATCACGAACACCTGCTTGGCGCCGATGGCCAGGTCCATCGCACCGCCCACGGCGGGGATGGCGCCCGGCGCGCCGGTGTGCCAGTTGGCCAGGTCGCCGGTCTGCGAGACCTGGAACGCGCCCAGCACGCAGAAGTCGAGGTGACCGCCACGCATCATCGCGAACGAGTCGGCATGGTGGAAGTAGGAGCCGCCGGCCTTGATCGTCACCGGCTGCTTGCCGGCGTTGATCAGGTCGCCGTCTTCCTGGCCGGCCGCGGGCGCGGGGCCCATGCCGAGCAGGCCGTTTTCGCTCTGGAGCAGGATTTCACGGTCGGCCGGCAGGTGGTTGCCCACCAGGGTGGGCAGGCCGATGCCGAGGTTCACCACGGCACCGTCGGGAATGTCTTGGGCCACGCGGGCGGCCATCTGGTCGCGGGTCAGGCGGTTCATTGTGATCTCCTTGGCTTCAGGCGGCTTGATCGGCGTTGGCGGCTTTGGCGGCCTGGGCGGCGCCTTCGATCTTGACCACGCGCTTGACGAACAGGCCCGGCGTGACAATGTGCTCGGGGTCCAGCTCGCCCAGTTCCGCGATGTGGCTCACCTGCACAATGGCGCATTTGGCGGCCATGGCCATGATAGGCCCGAAGTTGCGGGCGGTCTTGCGGTAGGTGAGGTTGCCCCAGCGGTCCGCCGTGTCGGCCTTGATCAGCGCGAAGTCGGCGTGGATCGGCGACTCGAACACATAGCCCTTGCCGTCGATGATGCGGGTTTCCTTGCCTTCGGCCAGCGGGGTGCCGTAGGCGGTGCGGGTGAAGAACCCGCCGATGCCGGCGCCGGCGGCGCGGATGCGCTCGGCCAGGTTGCCCTGCGGCACCAGTTCCAGCTCGATCTCGCCGGCGTGGTAGAGCGAGTCGAACACGTACGAATCCACCTGACGCGGGAACGAGCAAATGATCTTGCGCACGCGCTTGGTCTTGAGCAGCGCGGCCAGGCCGGTGTCGCCGTTGCCGGCGTTGTTGTTGACGATGGTGAGGTCGCGTGCGCCTTGTGCGATCAGCGCGTCGATCAGCTCGGCCGGCATGCCGGCCATGCCGAAGCCGCCAATCAGGATCGTGGCGCCGTCGTGGATACCGGCCACTGCCGCTTCCACCGAGTCATATAGCTTGTTGATCACTTGCGTTCCAGTACGGAAAAGTCCGGCAGCGAGGGCCGGGACCAGCCGCAAGGGGGCGGCACGCAAAACTGTCTCCGGCGTCATGCAGGACGGGGCGTCCGCGCCGTCTGTCCCATGCCTGGGGGCATGGTGACGGGCGCAGACCGGGTCCAACAATCTTGGTGTTGTCTTGGCGGCCGTCTGTGTGCGGCCATGAGTGCATCTGAAACCTGCGAATCCTGCTGAAAGTTCGCTATTCGAACTCCAATTCGCAGACTGAACAAAGGTTACACCCGGCGCGGAAACAGGGTCAAGGCGGCCGGTCCCGTGGCGGGCGATAATCGCACCCGCCCGCGAGGGGTGGCCGCCATCCCTTCAGGGTAGACGCAGCACGGCCTGACTGCCGCTCACACCGGGGCGTACCTCCAGCCGCACATCGATGCGCTCGCGCAACTCGGTCACGTGCGAAATGATGCCGACCAGCCGGCCCGCCTGCTGGAGGTCCAGCAGCGTGCGGATCGCAAAATCGAGGCTTTCCGGGTCCAGCGTGCCGAAACCTTCGTCCACGAACAGCGTGTCGAGCTGGATGCCGCCGGCGCGCGACTGCACCACATCGGCCAGCCCCAGCGCCAGCGACAGCGAGGCCAGGAACCCCTCCCCCCCAGACAGCGTATTGGCGGGCCGCGCGCTGCCGGTGTCATGGTCGAACACTTCGAGATCGAGCCCGCCCGCCACGCGCTGGTCGCCCTGCTCGCGCACGCGCTGCAAGGCGTAGCGGCCCCGGCTCATGCGCATCAGCCGCAGCGACGCCGCCTCGAGCACCTCGTCCAGCAGGGTCGCCAGCACAAAGCGCTGGAACGTCATGCGGCGCGGATTGTTGCCGTTGGCCACCTCCGAGAGCCGGCCCAGCACGGCGTAGCGCGCCTCCACATCGCGGCTGTCCTCGGCCAGCGCATCGAGCAGGGCCTGGCATTGCAGCAGCGCGTCGCGCGCGGCGGCGAGTTCGGTGCGCTGGCGGATGGCATCCTCCAACTGCACGGCCGCCGTGTCACGCGCAGCCAGCAGCGCGGGCAGGTCCGGCGCGGCGATGGCCTGGGCGATGGCGGCGGTGCGCGCGCGGTGCTCGGCAGCGGTGGCCAGATCGATATCGAAACGGCGCACGGCTTCGTCGAGTGTGGCGATGGCGTCCGGCGCGAGCGTGGCGGCGGCATAGGCCGTGACATCGGCGAACCCGGCCTGCGCCAGCGCATCGGCCAACTCGGTGTCGCACTGGACCGTACGCGCGTCGGCCTGGGCCACGTGCTGCTGGGCCGATGCCAGCGCGGCCTGGCTGCCGGAGAGCGTCGCCGCTGCCTGCCGGTCCGCAGCCTGTGCCACTTCCAACGCCGCTTCCAGCGCGCCGGCATGGCGGCGGGCCGCTTCGAGCGATGTGGCGATCACATCGGGATCGCGCGATTCGGCTGGCACCTGCGCGCTGGCGGCTTGCCATTCGCCCTCGCGCTTGGCCTGATCCTGCGCGGCGGCGCGCGCCTGCGCATCGGCGGCGCTGGCGGCAGCCTCGCTGGTGGCGAGCGCCGCCCGGCCCTGCGTGGCCGCCGCTTCCAGTTCCTGCGCTCGGCGCGCTGCCGCCTCCGCCTGCGTCACGGCGGCGGACAGTGCAGCCACGTCGGCCTCCAGCCGGCGCGCGCCGTCTTCCGAACCATCGTCGATCGATTCAGCGATATCGGCCAGCCGCTGCTCGGCCTGCGCCACATCCGCATCGGCCTTCTGGCGTGCCGCCGTGGCCTCGGCGAGTGCCTCGTCGGCACGCTGGAGCGCGGCGCGGCTCGCGTCGAGGTCGTCATCGGTCACCAGCGCCAGCACCTGCTGCGCCAGCGCCGGGTGATCGGTGCCGCCGCACACCGGGCAGGCATCGCCACGATGCAGCCCGGCAGCCAGCCGCGCGGCCTGTCCCACGCGCCAGGCGGCTTCCGACTGCGCCAGCGCGGCCCGCGCGGTGTCGCGTGCGGCGGTGGCCCGGGTCCATTGCGTCTGGGCAGCCGTCTGCGCCGCGCGCAGCGGCGGCAGGGCAACTTCCACCTGTCGATATTTGCCGATGCGCGCCAGGCGCTCGCGCGCGTTGTCGCGCTGCAGCCGCGTGACGTCGAGCGGGGCCGCCGTGGCGCGCGCCCGCGCCAGCGCCTCGTCCAGCGCCTGCTGGCGCTTGGTGCCGGCATCCAGCGCCGCCACAGCCTTGGCGTGCGCCGCCTGCGCGTGGGTCAGGGTGGCATTGGCCTGCGCCAGCGCGTGTTGCAGCAGGCCAAGCTGCCGCGCACGCGGCAGCAGGTCTTCCAGCGTCCTCGCGCTCCGCTGCGCCGCCTGCCGTTCCTCGGCGCGGGCCAGTTCGGCACGCAGGGCGACGGTGGCGGCATCCGCCTCGAGCCGGGCGCGCGCGGCGGCGGCCTCGGCCCGGGCCAGCGCCTCGCGGGAGGCGCCCTGCTCGCGGCGCGCCGCCTCAGCATTGCGCGCCACCGGGGTCATGTGCGCCGCGCGCTGGGCGGCCCGCAGCCGGGCGCGCTCCAGATCCATGGCCGGCGTACGGGCGCTCAGGCGCGCGTGCGTGGCCTCGGCCTCCTGCCACGCCGTGCGCTGCGCCTGTTCCATCTCGCCCTTGCGCAGCGACGCCTGCGCCGCTTCGCTCGCGGCGCGCGCCAGCGCTTCACGCTGCTGCAAGCCCAGCAGCGCCTCCTGCTGCGTGGCGATGCGCTCCGCGAGCGCCTCCGTCGACGGCAGCGTGTACTGCTCCAGCAGCGTGCGGCGGCGCAGCCCGATCTCGTCGGCCTCGCGCCGGATGCCTGCCGCCTGATCCTTGAGGTGCTCCTCCACGCGGCGATACAGCTCGGTACGGAACAGCCGCTCCAGAATCGCCTGCCGCGCGCGCGAGTCAGCCGTCAGCAGTTCGCGGAAGCGCCCCTGCGGCAGCACGATCACCTGCCGGAACTGCGCGCTGTCGAAGCCGAGCAGGTCGCGCACGGCATCGCCCACGCGGTTCGGCTGGGTCGCCTTGCTCCGCCAGCCGTCGTCCATCATCACGTCGAGCTGCGCCTTGGCGGCCTCCTTGACGAAGCCGCCGGCCGCGCGCTGGCTCGGCCGGTCCTGCGTGGGCGAGCGCGTGACCCGGTAGCGCGTGGCGCCCAGGCAGAATTCCAGCGTGACTTCGGTACGCAGCGCCGGATCGGCGTTGGCGCTGCGCATGTCCTGCGGGTTGCGCTCGCCGCCCGAGGTGTCGCCGTACAGCGCGAAGCAGATCGCGTCGAGCAGCGTGGTCTTGCCGGCGCCCGTGGGGCCGTGGATCAGGAAGAACGCCTGATCGCCCAGCTTTGTGAAGTCGATGGTCTCCGTGGCCGCGAACGGGCCGAATGCCTGGAGCGTCAGGTGCAGCGGTTTCATGCCGATTCCCTTTCCGCCGCGGCCATGTCGGCCAGCAGGTCGTCCAGCGTCCGGCGCTGATCGCCGTCAAGATCCGCGTCCGCTACCTCGCGGAAGAAGTTGGCGAACAGCGTGCCCGTATCGAGTTCCCGCAACTGCCGCCCCGCCGCGCTGGCCTGCCCGGTGCGCGCCAGCACCGTGCGCTCCATCGCCAGCGCATTCGGGTAGACCTGGCGCAGCCGCGCCATCGGGTCCAGCAGCGCGCCGGTATCGGACAGCACTGCATAGATATAGTCGTCGCGGCGCGGGTCGTCCATGCCCTGCGCCAGCAGCGTGGCCAGTTCGCCCTGGAGCACGCGCAGGTCGCGCAGCGGCTGGAGGGCGATCGGCTCGATCGTCACCTGCCCGGCGCCGTCTATCTCCACCAGCGACACCGACTTCATGTGCTCGGTTTCCGACAGCGAGTACTTGAGCAGCGAGCCCGAGTAGTGCACCCGCTCGCCGATGGTCTGGGGCCGGTGCAGGTGACCGAGCGCGACGAAATCGAAGCCGGCGAACACCTCCGCCGCCACCGCCCCGCTGCCGCCGACGGAAAGCGGCCGCTCCGACTCGCTCACCGTCCCGCCCACCACGAAGGCGTGGGCCACCGCCACGGCGCGCACACCGGCCGGATGGGTGGCGCGGATGGCCGCCAGCTGTGCCTGAAGCGCCGCTTCGTGGCTGGGCAGGTCCAGCCCGAGCGCATCGCGCACGGCGGCCGGCTCCGCGTAGGGCAGCGCATAGATGCGCACTTCGCCGTCGGCGTCGTGCAGCGTCACGCAACTGGCCTGCGGCCCGGTGCGCCCCGCCACGTGCAGCCCCTGCGCGGCCATCAGGCGAGCGCCGAAGCCGAGCCGGTGCGCGCTGTCGTGATTGCCGGCGATCATCACCACGGGCACGCCCGCCTCCACGACGATGCGCGCCAGCACGTCGTCCAGCAGCGCCACGGCCTCGGGCGGTGGCACGGCGCGGTCGTAGACATCGCCCGCGATCAGCACGGCGTCTGGCCGTACGTCACGGACCAGCGCGACGAACTGGTCGAGCACATGAGCCTGGTCTTCGAGCAGGCTGCGGGCGTGGAACAGCCGACCAAGATGCCAGTCGGCGGTGTGGAGAAAACGCAATCTGAATCCTTCGGCGCCGTGGCGCGAGAAGCACGGCCGGGCCGCGCGGTCCCGCATCATAACGTTGCAGCCCCCGGCGCCGCATCCCCCTGTATCCCCTCCCCTGTGTGGTCGCTGCCTCAGGCCGGCTCCGCTTCGCTGTCGGCGATCTGGTACTTGCGCATCTTCTCCCACAGCACCTTGCGGCTGATGCCGAGGCAGGCGGCGGTGTCCTGCCGGCGCCAGCCGTTGGCGTCCAGCGCCGCGATGATGCGGCGGCGCTCCTCGGCGTCGCCACGCGGGTCGGCGCGCTCGGTGCCGTCGAAGGCACCCGGGCGCAGCGCGCGGAACAGCGGGCGGATGCGTTCCTCGTCCCAATGGCCGCACTGCTGCACGGTGATGCCGATCCGCTCGGCCAGGTTGCGCAGCTCCCGCACATTGCCGATGAAGAACGCCGTGCCTACGGCGCCGCGCAGCCAGTCCGGCAGCGGCGGCAGGGCGTCGAAGCCGGCCGGGCCGAGCATATGGCGCAGGAAGGACACCAGCAGGCCCACCTTGTCCGCCGCGCCACGGTCCTCCAGGCTGGGGATGCGCAGCTCGATCACGGCCAGCCGGAAATAGAGGTCGGCGCGGAAGCGGCCCTGGCTCACCGCCTCGCGCAGGTCCTTGTTGGTGGCCGCCACGAGCCGGAAGTCCAGCTTCACCGGCATGGTCGATCCCAGCCGCGTCAGCGCGTTTTCCTCCAGCACCCGCAGCAGCTTGACCTGCTGGAACAGCGGCAAATCGCCGATTTCATCGAGGAACAGCGTGCCGCCGGTGGCCTGCTCGAAGTAGCCCCGGTGGGCGAACATCGCCCCCGTGAACGCGCCCTTGGCGTGGCCGAAGAACTGGGACTCGAACAGCCCGTCCGGAATCGCCCCGCAGTTCACGGCGACGAACGGCCCCTTGCCGTAGCGGGTATTGCGCTCGTGGAACAGCCGCGCGATGCGCTCCTTGCCGGCGCCAGTCTCGCCGTACAGCATCACGTTGCTGCCGAAGTCCGCGTAGGTGTCGACGTGCGACATCAGCTGCAGCATGGCCGGCGAGCCGGCGACGAGGTCGGCCACGTCCGGGCCGGTAGCGGCGGCGGCCAGCAGTTGCGGCATCAGCTTGCCGATCTGCGTGCGCAGGTCGGCGCCGGTGAAGTCGTGCGGCAGGATGTGCGCGTACTCGGGCGGAAAGCGGCCGGGGTCGACTTCCCGGTCCGGCGCGCCCACCCAGATCACCGGCATGCCGTGCGCGGCCTCCCAGTCGAGCGTGAACTTGGCCGCGCCGATGGCCGAGGCGCTGATGACAGCGATGCACGGCTTCACGCGCGGCTCGGCGGGCAGCGCGTCCAGCGCGCCGGCGCGGATCACCTCCACGCCCAGCGGCGTCAGGAAGCGCGCCACGCGGTCGGCAATCTCGTATTTGCCTTCCCAGACATAGACTTCCAGGGTCTCGTAGGCCCAGCGGTCGGCTTTCATGATGGTTCGCTTCAGTAGACCTTCAGTAGACCAGTTCGGCGTTGTTGCAATCGACCCCGTTCAGCCACAGGTCGGCATTGCCGAGCCGGATGCCGAGCGTGGACGTCAGCGGGATAAGCAGGGCGTCCAGCAGGCCCGCGATGGGAGGCAGCAGGGCATCGAGCAAGGCCCCGACGTTCAGCGGGATGCCCAGCACGCCAAGGCCCACCGTCACATCGGGGTTGAGGTTGCGGACCATGTCCGTGATGGCGCGGGACAACGGCTTGGTCGATGACGTGGTGGCGCTGCCGCCCGGCGCCAGCACCACGTCGTTGAGCGGGTTCATCGGCGTGACATCCGGCTTGGGATTGGCGACGACCCTGGTCGACAGCACGCCGGCAAGCACCTTCACCGAGGCCAGCTCCACCACCGTCGCCGCCGGCGCGCACTGCGGCTTCGCCCCATCGGCCACGCAGGTGGTCAGCACGTCCGGGATCACGTTGACCGTGGCGCGCCGCTGCGCCGGGTTGGCCGCGCACTGGACGTTGGTCAGGTCGCCCCGCGCCTGCCCCACGCGCACCCAGACCGGCAGGTTGACGTCTGCGCTGGCCAGCCCCAGCACGGGCAGATTGGCCTTCACCGCCAGCCACAGCCCCAGTTGCGCCGTGGTGGCCGTGGTCTGCCACGTGCCGCCGGGCAACTGCCGCGCCGGCCCCACCGCCACCTGCGGCGGCTGCACGATATAGAGCTTGCCGCCCACCGAGCCGAGGCCGACGTTGACCGAGATCTTGTCCAGGTCGATCGCACTGGTCCCGCGCGCCACGTAGGCCGCCGTGGTCAGCAGCGAGGCCACGTTCACGGCCACCTCCGCCGCCGACGAGGCCGCCGGCGTGAGCACGCCCAGATCGAGCATCTTCGCCAGCGTCACCGTGGTGCCAATCCCGCTCACCCCCAGCTGCGTCACCGGGCTGCCAAGCGCCGCGTTTAGCAGCGCGCTCTTGCCCGCCGCACCGAGCACCAGCGCGTAGAACTGCTGGATCGACAGCGTGGCGTTGAGCAGCTGGTCGATGGTGCCCACGCCGGCTTGCAGGCGAAGCTGCTCCAGCGTGACATTGGCGCCGACCAGCCCGCTCCAGTCCAGCACGGACAGGGTCACCGTGTTGCCGAGCAGCAGGCCGAGCATGCCGCTGGCCGTGGAGACGTCGAGCACGCCGCTGCCGAGCGTGAACGACGCCACGGGCGGGCTGCCGGCCGCGATGGCCTCCGCGCGCAACTGCCGGGATGCCGTGCCAGGCAGCACGAACAGCACCGGCACCGTGTAGGTGGCCTGCACGCGCACCGCGTTGGGCGAGACGGTGGCGGCCGGATAGGCGGCGTTGAAGTGGCGCACGCTGTCGCCGTTGGCCGGGTTGGCCGGGTCCCACAGGCCCAGGCAAGCGCGCAGGCCATCGGCGCCGCCGCCGGCCACATCGGCGCAATTGGCGCTCACGCCCGACGCATAGCCGTTCTGCGCCGCCGCCGCCGTCACGCTGCCGAGCACGCTGGCCGTGGTGGTGGGCAGGTCGGCGGCCCGCTTGAGTTGCTGCGCGCCCGAGAGCGCGGCCAGATCGACCATCTTCTGCAACTGGCGCTGGCTGTAGAACACATGGCCGACGTCGATCGACACCAGCGCGGCTACGCCGACCGTGGCGATCAGCAGCGCCGCCATCAGGCTGACGGCGCCGCGCGCGTGGCGATGGGCTCGGAGCGGACGCATGGCCGTGGCCTTACTGCCCGTTTGGCACGGCGGGCGTACCGCTGCCGGCGCCGCCGCGCAGTGGGCTGCCGGTGGCCTGGCTGGTGAAAAACTCCGGCAGCTCGTAGCGGAAGCTGCGCATATATCGCTCATAGCCGATGGCGGCCTGCTCGCCGCCGAGCGGGATCGCCGCGCCGGCCTGCGAGCCGTTGCGCTGGATCTCCAACAGCGTGCGCGTCTGCTGGCCGACCGGGAGTTGGGCGGTCGTTGGCTGGGGGTCGGCGGGCTGGGCCGATACCGGCGCGGCGATCAGCAGCGCCAGCAGCGCCACGACACTGGAAAATCGACGGATGGTCATTGTGCGGCTCCTGAAGCAGCGATGGCGATGGCGTTGGCCGGGGCCAGCAGCGCCAGCGGCTTGGTGGCGGGCGTGCGCTCGCGGGCCAGCGCCGCGCGGGCGACTCGGTCGCCTTCCTTGCGGATGGCGGTCCGCGTGGTCTCGGGCATGGCGGCCCGCTGCATCATCGCGTTGGCCTCGGCGCGCTTGCCGCTCGCCCACAGCCATACCGCCGCATTGCTGACGATGCGGGGGTTGCTGCCGTCCAGCTGCAGCGCCTGCATCACCGGAATGCGCGCGTCCTGCAGCGCGCCGCCGCGCATCAGCGCGTAGCCGAGGTCGTTGGCCACCTGCGGGTTCACCGGATCGAGCGTGGCGGCCTGCCGCAGCGAAACGGCGGCGCGCACGAAATCGCCCTGCCGTCCCAGCACCAGTCCGATGCCGTGATGCGCGGCGGCGGCGCGGTCGGTACTCAGCAGCTCGCGGTAGGCGGCCAGCGCCGCGTCGTCCTGGCCGGTCTCGCGCAGCGCGGCGGCGCGCATCAACTGCACGCCCGGCTGGGTGCCGAAACGCTGCTGGAACGCGTCGATATGCGCCAGCGAGGCGAAGTACAGCCCCTCCTGCTGCATCCGGGCGATCAGGCCGAGATAGACGGCCTGGTCGTTGTACTCGGCACGCGCCTCCTTGTCGCGCAGCTTGGCCAGCGCGATCTGCGCCTCCGCCTGCTGCGCCAGCGCCTCGGCGCTCTGCTGGCTCTGGCTCGCGCAGCCCGCCAGCAGCAGTGTCACGACCATGGCGATCATCGGTTTCGTCATTCAGTGCCCTCCGTTCATGCGCGCCAGCATGCGAATCACGCCCAGGAAGCCCGGGCCGGCGGTGAGGATCAGCAGCACCGGCAGCAGGCTGACCACCATCACGCCGGTCATCTTCACCGTGAGCCGGCCGATCTTGTCCTTCATGCGCGCCTTGCGCGCGGTCTGCAGCCGCTCGCCGAACTGGCGCAGCGGCTCCTGCACCGCCCCGCCGTGGCGGTCCACCTGCGTCAGCAGCGTGATCAGGCCCTTGAGGTCTTCATCGTCGAACAGCTTGCCGATGCGCTGCAGCGTCTGCTCGCGCGAGCGGCCCGAGGCGAACTGCTGGTTCGCGCGCTGCAACTCGGGGCCGAGCACGTGCAGCATGCTGCCGAACTCGACCACGATGATCTGGAGGCTCTGGTCGATGGACAGCCCCACGCCCTGCAGGAGCCGCAGCATGTCGATCAGCACCGGCAGTTCGTCCGCCACCCGCGCCAGCCGCTGCTTCGCGCGGCGGCGCAGGGCCAGCTTGGGCAGCAGGAAGCCCACCGCGAAGGTGACGAAGCCCCAGCCGATGGCCCCCGCCAGCGACACCGGCAGCCGCCAGGCGAAGACCGCCATCGCCAGCGCAACGGGCACCGCCACGCGCAGCCCGCCAAACACTGCGCGCGGACGCACGCCGTAGTAGCCGCACTGCTCCAGCAGCCGCTGTTCCTCGGCGGTGATCACGGCGCGGCCCAGCTTCGAGCTGAGCCAGATCTCGCCGAAGCGTGCGCCCGGCGTAGCGGGATCGGGCGATGCGGCAGGCGCTGTCGCGGGCGCGGCGGCCGGTGGCGAAGCTGGCGTGGCCGCTGCGCGTGCCGCCTGCCGGTCCAGCGCGGCGTCCAGCGTGCGCGTGGTGGCGCGGCGCTGGCGCCATTGCCGCACCAGCGGCCACGCGAGCAGCCCCGCCGCCCCGGCGGCGGCCAGCAGGCTCATCGAGAGCAGGGTCGTCATGTCGATCGTCATGCCCATGCGCGCGCCCTCATATCGACTTGGCCAGCCGATACAGCAGGAGGGCGCCGACCACCTCCAGCCCCAGCGCGGTCAGCAGCATCGCCTTGCCCATCGGGTCGCGCCACATCAGCAGGATGTAGCCGGCGTTCATCACGAACAGGCCGCCGGCCACCACCAGCGGCAGCAGTCCCAGCACCCACGCCGACAGCCGCGTCTCCGCCGACAGCGCCATCAGCTCGCGCTGCGCTTCCTCGCGGTCGCGCATGAAGGTGGCGGTGCGCTCCATCACCACATCGGCCCGGCCGCCGTAGCGCACGGACAGGCGCAGCACCGACGACACGATCACCAGTTCGGACAGGTCATAGGCGCGGCCCACCATCAGCACCGCCTGATCGAGTTCCTTGCCGGCGCGCTGGAGGTGGATGGCCTGCACCAGGCACTGGCGCAGCGGCGCCTCGGTGTTCGCCACGGAGTTCTGGAAGGCGGCCGGCACGCTGCTGCCGATGGTCATCAGCCGCACCACGCCATCGAGAAAGCCCGGCAACTGGCGCAGCATCTTCTCGCGCACGCGCCGGATGCGCACCCAGAGCAGGAAAGCCGCCAGCGCCACGCCAGTCACCAACATGGCGCCCGCGCCCACCGCACCGCCGATCAGGCCGCCGAACAGCACCAGCGTGGCCACCGGGGTGCCCCAGCGCAGCGCCGTGGCGCGGGTCGGCGCGAGGTCGGCGCGGCGCAGCAGGTCGGTCCCGCGGCGGCGCAGGTCGCGCGCGCCGGCTTGCGGGGCCGGGTCGGCGGCGGTGGCGTAGCGCGCCCGCACCTGCTCGGTCTGGGCGGTGAGATGGGCGCGCGCGTGCTCCGCCTGCCCGCGCGCGCGGGCCGTGGCGAGCAGCAGCAGCCCGGTGCCGAGCAGCACCAGCGCGATGGAGGCGATGAGCAGGCCGGCGACCGCCATGTCAGAGATCGAACCGGTCATCGAGCCCGAAGTTCGCGGGCCGCATGCGCGCGAGCTTGGGCGAGTGCGGCAGGATGCCGAGCGACTGCCAGCGGTCGCCCTCGGTGCCGTCCGCGTTCTGCACCGGCTCGTGCCGGTAGAGTTCCTGCGTGGAGATGATGTTGTCGCCCAGGCCGGTCACCTCGGTAATCGACAGGATGCGGCGCTTGCCGCTCGACAGCCGCCCGATCTGCACGATGAAGTCGATGGCGTTGGCGATCTGCCGGCGCAGGCTCACCTCGCTGCCCTGGAAGCCGGCGAAGCCGGCCAGCATTTCCAGCCGGTACAGGCATTCGCGCGGGCTGCTGGCGTGGATCGTGCCCATCGAGCCATCGTGCCCGGTGCTCATGGCCTGGAGCATCTCCAGCACCTCGCCGCCGCGCACTTCGCCCACGATGATGCGGTCTGGCCGCATGCGCAGGCTGTTGCGCAGCAGGTCGCGGATGGTGACCGTGCCGGTCCCCTCGAAGCCGCCGGGCCGGCTCTCCAGCCGCACCACGTGCGGGTGGTTGAGCGCCAGCTCGGCGGTGTCCTCGATGGTGATCACACGCTCCGTGGCCGGCACGAAGGTGGCCAGCGCGTTGAGCAGCGAGGTCTTGCCCGAACTGGTGCCGCCGCTGACCAGGATGTTGCAGCGGGCGCGCACGGCGGCGTCCAGCAGCTCGCTGATCTCCGGGCTCATGGTGCCCAGCGCCTGCAGGTCGGCCGGCGTCAGCGGGTCCTTGCGGAACTTGCGGATGGACACCACCGGGCCTTCCAGCGCCAGCGGCGGGATGATCACGTTGATGCGCCCGCCGTCCGGCAGGCGCGCATCCACCATCGGATTGGACTCGTCCAGCCGCCGGCCAATCGGCGCCAGGATGCGGCGCACGATGCGCAGCAGGTGTCCGCCATCGGCAAAACGCACCGGAATCCGCTCCAGCACGCCGTGGCGCGACACGTAGACGTCCAGGTGCCCATTCACGAGGATGTCTTCCACGGCCGGGTCGTTGAGCAGGTCCTCGATGGGGCCGAAGCCGGCCAGCTCCTTGGTCAGCGCCTCGGCCATCTGGCGCAGCTCGGCCTCGTTGATCGGGATGCGGCGCAGCCGGGTGAAGCTCTCCAGCTCCAGGTCCACGAACCGATGAATCGCCGTGCGCGACCATCGGCCGAACTCGGCGCCGAGTTCCTCGATGCGCGTGAGCAGGTGCTCGTGCGCCGCCTCCTTGATCGTGTGGAACTCCTGCGAGACAGGAAACGGTGCGGCGGCGTTGTCCGAAAATTCGATCGCTTGGGTCATGTCAGTTCCAGCTTGATTCCAGCTTCCTGATCAGGTGCCGGTGCGGACGGCGCGCAGCGCCTCCGGCAGCCTGTCCTTCATCCGCGCCAGGATGCTGCGTGCCTCGCCCGGCGCGGCGGCGTAGCCCAGCCGCGCCATCAGCGTGCCCAGCGCGCGCACGTAGGGGTCTGCCGCGTCGTCGTCCGCCAGCACCGCGCCCCGGTTGGCCGCGCGCAGCAGCGCGCCGCGCCGTTCCGGCAGGGTGCCGACCGATGCCACACCCACCCGTTCGGCCACCTGCGCGGCGTCCACGCCCAGTTGCGGGTCGAAGCGGGACACCAGCAGGTGCAGGTCGTCCCGCTCGATCTCGCGCTTGCGCAGCTCCTGCACCAGCTCCACGGCGGAGACGATGGCGCCCACGCTCTGCTCGGTGACGATCACCACGGCATCGGCCGCCTTGACGATCTGGGCCATGAACTCGGCATTGGAGAAGCCGCCGAGGTCCACCACCTGGAGGTCGAAGAAGGCGCGCAGGCGGTCCAGCAGGGTCAGGGCCTCCGAGTACGAGACATCGCGCAGCTCGGACAGCGTGCCCGGCAGCGGCAACACGGACACGCCGTTGGCGTGGCGCGCCAGCGCGGTGCGCACGAACACCTGATCGAAGCGGCGCAGGTTGCGCACCGCCTCGGCGAAATGAAATTCGGGGGCGATATTGAGGTACAGCGCGCCGTCGCGCGCCGGCAGGCCGAGGTCGAGCAGCAGCACCTCGCTGGCGCCGCGCTGGCGCACCGCCGCCGCGAGGTTCACGGCGGCGCTGGTCACGCCCACGCCCTGACGCGCGCCCAGCATCGCCACCACCTTGCCGTGCCGCGCCGGCTCCACGGCGCGCACGTCGGTGCGCAGCGCGGCGCGCGGCACCATCAGCCGCTGCACGGCGCCCTTGGCCTGCGTGGTGGCGCCGTGCAGGTCGATAAAGTCCCGCACGCCGGCGCGCAGCGCGGCCAGCATGGTGTCCGGCTCGGTGGCGTGGCCCACGGCCACCAGCGGCACCTGCGGGAACAGGCGCGTCACCTGTTCGGCCAGGCGCGTCGAGGCTACCGCGTGCGGCGCCGTGAAATCGAGAAACACCAGTCCGGGCCGGAGCGCACTGATCTGGTCGGCAACCGCCTCCTGCGAGCTGGCCTCCACCACCAGCGTGCCGAGCCCCACCAGCGCGCCGGCCAGCCAGTGGCGCACGTCGTCGCGCGCGGTGTTGAGCAGGAAGACCTCGGTCTGGGCGTCCATGGTCTTACCTCGAGAAGCCGGGCAGCGTGGGGTCGGCGAACTCGCCGAGCATGAAGCGGCCCCAGACGTTGGGGTCGCTGCTGGTGCGGCCGTCGTCGCCACCCACGCCCGCCACCGCCGGCGCATCCTTGGCCAGCGGCTTCACCAGATGCGGCGTGACGACGATCATCAGCTCGCGGTCCTCCTGATGGAAGTTCAGGTTCTTGAAGAAGCTGCCGAGGATCGGCAGGTCGCCCAGAAACGGAATCTTGCTGACGTTGCTGACCGTGTTGCGGCTGACCAGCCCGCCGATGACGAAGCTCTCGCCATCGCCGAGCTCCACGGTGGTGTCCGCCCGGCGCGTGACGATGGCCGGCACCGACGCGCCGTTGATCTGGATGCCGCGCGAGGGGTCGAGGTCGCTGGCCTCGGGCGCCACCTTCAGCGCGATGCGCTGGCCGGACAGCACCGTCGGCGACACCGTCAGCCCGATGCCGAACGGCTTGAACTGGATGGTGGTAGTGCCCAGCGCCTGCGGCACCGGGATCGGGATCTCGCCGCCGGCCAGGAAGCTGGCGCTCTGCCCGGACAGCGCCACCAGGCTCGGCTCGGCCAGCACGCGCACCATGCCGTTGGCCTCCAGCAGGCTCAGGTTGGCGAAAATGCCCTTCGAGGCCGACGCGGCGATCAGGTTGAACGCGCTGCTGATCGGCGACACCATCTCGCCGGCCGTGCCCACGCCGGACGTGAAATCGACCTTGGTCAGCGACGACGGGCTGAACTGCGCGAACGTGAAGCCGCCCTTGTTGCGGATGAAGTTGAGGCCCACCTCCTTGAGCACGGTCTTGCTGATCTCCACCACCTTCACATCGACCTGCACCGTGCCCGAGACCGGCAGCGTGGAGCGATCGACGACCACGCCACCCGGCTTGCCGTCGGCTCCGCTTGCTGTCCCACCTACTGCGGCGCGGGCGGCCTGCTGGGCCCGGTACGCGGCGGCGGCGTCCGGCGACTGGCCGCTGATGGTGGCGCCGGCCGCCGAGACATCGACCTGCGCGCCATCGGCGTCGGCCGCCACGGCGTCCACCCGCACCGTGTAGCTGACCGGGGCGGCGTTGCGGGTCCAGAGCTTGAGGTCGGTGGCGCCGGGCTTCTTCGCCACCACGAGCACGCTGGGCGGGCCGTCGCGATGCTTGAGCAGCAGCGCGTCCGCCACGGCGGGGTTGCCCACCGCCACGCGCTCCAGCGGCTGGCCGGGGCGGATTTCCTGCTGCGCGCCGGCCAGCAGCCGCAGCGTGCGGGGGGCTGGCGGCGACTCCTGCGCCGGGGCGCGGGCGGGCAGCAGCGCCGCGCCGGCGGCCAGCGCGAGCGCCATCGCCAGAATCATCCTTCTATATAGATAGGCCTCGGGGCGTGCGAGGGCGCGGTAACGCGTGGGGGTGGGCATGCCGTGGGGTCCGTTATTCGATGTCTCGGCGGCCGGCGCGGATCATCTCCACGCCGCTTCGGGTGTCGTTCGATGCCGGCCGCGCCACGGCGGGGGCTGGCATGGAGGGGGCAATGGGTGCCACGGCCTGCGCCGCAGGCCGCACCGGCCCCGTGCCGACCAGCCTTGCCAGCGGCTCGGCGAGCAGGCCATCGCCTGGCATGGTCTCGTCCCTGGGGTTGCGCAGCGCCAGCGTCAGGCGTCCGGCCTGCTGCGCCATGACCAGCTTGCTGACCTGTTCCAGCGGCACCGAAAGCACCGCCGTCTTGGCGCCCTCGCGGCGGGCCATCATCTGCTCGCCGCCCTCGGCTCGCTTCGCCTCGTTGACCGCGCTGGCGCCGTAGGCCAGCACGCGCAGCCGGGAGAGCAGCATGCGCGCCTGGCTGTCGGCAATTTCCTGGCTGTCGCGGCGCAGGACGACGAAGACATCGACATAGTCGCCCGGCTGCACCTGATGGCCGACGCCGATCACCTCGTCCACCGCCACCGCCATGGCGCGCTGGCCCTCGGGCACCTGACGCGCCAGCCCGGCCAGCAACTGGCCTTCGAGCACGGGCACATTGGCGCCGAGCGCCACCACGGGCACCTGGCCGGTCACGCGCGCTACGTCCTGGTAGGCGCCGGTCGGGTCGATCGGCAGTTGCATGACCTTGAGCGCGTCGGCGGGCAGCGGCTTGCCGGCCTCCACCGCGCGCGTGGTGACCACCACGGCATGCATGGGCGCGGCGCCCTGCACCGGCTGCGGCACCGCGGCCTGACGCGCCACCTGCCAGGCCAGCAGCGCCAGCAGCGCCGCCAGCACCAGCAGCGCGACGGCCGCCATCCGTATCTGCCTGCTGTTCATGTGGGTGCTCCGGGTGTCATCGACATGGCTGGGTTCTCGGAATTCTTCTCGGCGATCGTTCTCAGATGTCTGGGGAGATCTGCACCACGGCCGAACCGGTCAGCGTGGCGGGCACCGGCACCAACGGCACGCTGGGCAGGAGCGATGTAGTGGGCAGGTTCAGCGTGACGCGCACGCAGGTGGTACCGGCCGGGGCGGAGCAGGCGACGGCCTGCGCGACATCGGCGGCGGGCACCAGCGTGGCGAGGGAATCGGGCAGCGTGGCGCGCGCGGCCTGCGCCGCGGCGGACACCCGCAGGTCGATGGTGGTGGCGAGCGTGCCCCCGTTCGACGTCAACGGATAACGCAGCGCGGCCCGCGCGCCTTCCTCGGCGGCGAGCGTGAGCACCTGCTGCAGCGCGAGCACCATGCCGTAGTACACGATGCCCAGCACCAGCGTCAGCAGGAGCGGGAACACAATCGCGAACTCGAGCGCCGCCACCCCCATGTGGCCGCGTCGGGTCGCCTTCGCCCGTAATGACATGCTTCACCCGGTCTCTTCTGTTAGCGCCAAACCGGAGGCGCGGCCTCCCCCGTTGCCGGGGGAGGTTCGCCGACAGCCATTTCGCGACTTGGTACCACTCTCACTGTTGCTTGCCCGGCCGTCCGTGTGCTGCCCGCGGCCGGTGCATTGCCATGACGATCCACGCCGATGCGATCGGCGTGGCCAACAGGGGTCGAGAATTGCCGGCGGCTGCTAGCTGCCGCTCTTCACGCCGAACAGCGTGGTGACCTTGGTGGAAAGTTGGGTGAAGCCCTGGCTGAGGCCGTCGCCGAGGGCCGTGGCCCCCGTGACGATGCCGAGGGCAATGAGGCCCACGATGAGGCCATATTCAATGGCGGTGGCGCCGCGTTGGTAGCGGCTGAAACGTGCCAGCACGTTCTTCTTCATGATGCACTCCCGAAGCGACAAAAAAGAAGTTCCGATCCCGATGGGTGTTGCGCGTGACCGCCAGCGCCACTGCCCGGATGCCGGTTGTGTTCGCCGCTTCATTGAGCGGCGATTTTGTTGTTTTTGGCGCTGGTAGAACATTTATAAGACATGCTATGTCTCCAGCCATACCCCCCATAGGAACTAAGGGAATGCCAATGGGGCCTAGCTTAAAGTGGGACAGACGTTTGAAACAACGCAACCCCGCGCAAAGCGTGATCCGAATTGTTCGCGCGCTGGCAATAAAAGCGAATGTGCCGTGCGGCGTCCTGCACGTTCTGATGCGGGATGCTGCACGGCACGAAATAAAAGGATGCGCCGCGCGGGGTAAGGACGACAGCGCACCATAAAGTAGCCGGGCGATGGCTAGGGAAAGTCCCGAGCCACCTTCAGGCTCGGGGGGGTCAGTGTTGCGTCAGGCCGCCCAGCAGGCCGGTGACGCCATTGAGCGGGGAGCCGGCATTGCCGCTGGTGGCGGTGCCGTTGGTCGCATTGGTCAGCGCGCCGGTTACCGTGCCGACGAGGCCGGTCACCGGGGCCAGCGGATTGGTGCCGCCGCTGCCGCTGGCATTGGCGACCGGCAGGCTGTTGAGCAGCCCGCCAAGCGGATTGCCGCCCGTGCCGCCCCCCGTGCCGTTCCGGTTGTTCAGCAGCACGCCGGCGGCGGCCACGGTCTTGCCGGTCTCCGTCACCACGCCGCCCAGCGGCGAGACGATCGGCTTGCCGGCGTTGGTCAGCATGCTGCCGCCAGTCGCCACGGTGTTACCCAGCTTGGTCAGCAGGTTGTCGACCGGGACGCCCAGGCCGGTGGCCCCGCCCACGGTCTGCGTGGTATCGGTCAGCTTGGTCGTCAGCGGCACGATGGCCTTGCTCGCGCTGCCGGTGAGCTGCGCCACGGGGCCGGTGGACAAGGTGTCGCCAAGCTTGCCGCCCACCTGCATGACGGTGCCGCCCACGGTCTGCACCACGCCTCCCACCGGCTGGGTCACGGGCGCCAGCGGCGAGAGTTGTTCCGTGCCGAGCGACTGGACCAGATCGCCCGCGCTGACTACAGTCTTGCCGGCCTGCGTGACCACGTTGCCGGTGTTGCCGACAGTGACGCCGAGCGGGTTGTCCACGCTGCCGATCTTGCCCAGCCCCTCCCGCACGCCCACGCCGAGCGTGGCCACGGTGTCGCCGGCCTTCATCACCACGTCGCCGGTAGCGTTCTGCGCGGCATCCGGCACCACCGGCAGATTCGCGTCCTTGACCTGCTGGCCGATCTGGCTCACGGCATTGCCGGTGGCCACCACGGTATTGCCGGCGCCTTCGGTCACCTTGGCGGTGGGCGTGGTGTCCACCGAGGCAGCCGGGGTCGGCGTGGCCGGCGGCGGCGTGACGTTGTTGTTCCCGTTCGGCGAGGCGCCGCTGCCGGAACCTCCCGACGAGCAGCCGGCCAGCAGCGCCAGCACGGCGCCACAGGCGATGGTGATGACCGACACCGAACGTTCGCGTTGCATCGTTGACCTCATGATCTATCTCCTATGGTGTGCTGGTGTGGTGTGCTCGAATCCCTCGGGCTTGCCGATGCGCGCAAGCGGTGTGCCAGCATCAAGCGCACGTTCAATACGGGCGCTCCGCACGCCCTCGCCACCGCCCGGAGACCGTTGCCCGGCGCGGCGCTCCGGCCATCGCGTCGCGCCCCGGCGTGCGTTGCCGAACGCTGCCGGAACGCCGTGTGGCGTGTTACGTGCTACGTAACGTGTTCCCGCCCACGCTACACGCCGCCGCCGCGCGCCAGCCCCGCCCGCTTCATGCGGGCGTTTGAGCCCGCCGCCCGCAAACGCTTGCCTGACGCGCCTCTCCGCGCCCCCTTCCCTCCCTTCGCATGGCATGCCCGCAGGCCGTTGCCGGCCATTCCCGGCCATGGCACACCGTTTGCGCCATGGCATGTACCGCCACGCATTCGTGGCAGGTCGGGAAAAAACCAAAAGGGAAAAGGTCATGCGCAATCAAACGTTCGCGAAGCACATCGCCCTGTCGGCATTGCTCGGGTCGCTCATCGTGCTGGGCGGCTGCGCCAGCGGCAGCGGCTCCACGTCGATGGGCACCAGCGGCTCAGGTGGCTCGAATGGCTCGGGCAGCAACAACGCCGGCCTCGGCGGCACGGGTGGTACGGGCGGCACCGGCACGGATACGGCCAACAACGGCGGTGGTGGTGGCGGCGGTGGCGGCGGTGGAGGTGGAGACAACGGCGGCGGCGGCGGCGGCACGGTGGCGCTCACGCCCACCAGCACCATCGTCAGCAACGCCGGCGGCGTGGTGAAGGGCGTGGGCGATACCGTGACCGACGTCGGCACGGCCATCAAGGATGCGAACCTGCCAGTGGTGTCGCCGGCCACGCAGAACGGCCTGGCCGGCGTGGTGACCTCGCTCGGCAGCGCCGTGAACACGCTGGGCAACGGCGTGCAGGCCGGGCTCGGCAATATGCCGAACGCCACCAACCCGCTGGGCACCACGGTGGCCAGCACCGGTGGCGTGGTCGCCCAGGTCGGCAACGCGGTGACGAACGCCGGCGGCGCGGTCAGCGGCCTCGGCAGCGGCCCGCTGGCGCCGCTCGGGGCGCTGACCAACCCGCTCGGCGGCGTGGTCTCGCAAGTCGGCGGCGCCGTGACCGATACCGGCGGCAAGCTCGGCACCGCGCTTTCCACCGGCCCGGTCGAGCAGCTGACCAGCGGCGTGAGCAAGGCCATCGTGCCGCTCACGTCCACGCTGACCAGCAGCACCCAGACGCTCGGCGCGGCCACCGGCCTCGGCCAGCCGGTCAGCAACCTGCTGACCACGGTGGGCGGCGCGCTGGCGACGGCCGGCACCTCGCTGCAATCGACGCAGAAGCCCGTGGTGTCCGGCGTGGGCGGCATCGTCACAGGCACGGGCAACACGGTGGCGTCCCTCGGTGGCGCAGTGAACGGCCCGGCCAGCGGCGGCGCTGGCCCGCTGGCGCCGGTGACGGGACTGGTCAGCGGCATCACGTCTGGCCTGACGGGCGGTAACGCTGGCGGCGGCTCCGGGACGTCCGGCCCGCTTGCGCCGGTGACGGGCCTGGTTGCCGGGCTGACCGGCGGCAACGCGCCGGCGACGACCACCCCTGCGCCGACCACGCCGACGCCCAGCGGCGGCACGGGCGGAAGCAAGCCGGCAAACCCGCTTGCCCCGATCACCGCCCCAGTCACCGGCCTCGTCGGCGGGCTGGTCGGCGGCCTGACTGGCGCCCTCGGCGCGGGCGCCGGCGCGCGGCGCTGACGGCCTCCCATCGACATCGCACTGCACACACAAGCGTAGCGGCCACCGCAAGGCGGCGGGGATAGCGGCATCCCCGCCCGCCGTGGCACGCCACGCATAGCCGCGAAGCTGTGCTTTCTTGCCTTGGGGTATTGCCATGCGACCACGCGTCCGTGTTGCCGCGCTGCTGCTCAGCGCCGGCGCCTGCCACAGCAGTCTCACTTTTGCCGAACGGGGCCCGGTACAAGGCGACCCGACCCAGACCCTGCCGCGCATAGCGCCGAGCAAGCCGGCCGACAGCAACGTCACGGTGCAGGTGGAGCGGCCCGACGCCGCCCTGCAGAACCTGCTGGCCTCGCGCCTGACGCCGCGCCACTTCCGCATCGAGGGCGCCAGGACGCTGCCCTTCGACCAGATCGCCGCCAAGTTTGCGCCGCTGGCCAACCGCGAGATCACCGTCGCCGAACTGCTCCAGGCCGCCGAGTCCGTCACGCAGCTATACAAGGAAGCCGGCTACCCGCTCTCGTTCGCCTTCGTGCCGGCGCAGTCCTTCGAGCATGGCGATGTGCTGGTCACCGTGGTGGAGGGCTACGTCGCCAACGTCACGGTGCGAGGCAAGCCCGGTCCCGCCGAAGCGCGGCTGCGCAAGATCGCCGAGCAGCTCAAGCAGGACCGGCCGCTGCGCCAGGAGCGCTTCGAGCACTACGTCAACGTGCTGGCGCAGCAGCCCGGCATGCAGGTGGCGGCCACCGTGCAGCCGCCCACCACCACGGACGGCGCCTGCGAGATGGTGCTTGAGGTCAAGCGCAAGCCGTTCACGTTCGGCACCGGCGTGGAGTGGATGTCCCCCGGCGTGCGGGCCATCGCCACGGCCACCACCAACAGCCTGACGCCGCTGGGCGAGCAGCTCTCGGTCTCCACGCTGTTCCCGAAAGGGCGCGATAACGAGGAGTACTACGCGGCCAGCTACGCGCAGCCGATCGGCACCGAGGGCATGCTCGCCAAGCTCACCGCCTCCCACTACCGTGGCGTGCCCGAGAACGCCGCGCTGGCGCCAATCGGCTTCGAATCGCGCTACGTGAACGACTCGAAGCGGCTCGGCGGCACGCTGAGCTATCCGCTCATCCTCAATAACCGCCACGCGCTGACGCTGACCGGCGGGATGTACGCGAACAGCCAGTTCGAGCGCTACACCCAGGCCGTGCAGCCGGGCGCGGGCCGCCAGGTGGAGCTGTCCACCAGCGTGCGCGTGGCGAGCCTGGAGATGGGCTACGTCCAGCGCGCGGAGGGTGTCACGCGCAGCGCCACGCTCGGCCTCTACAAGGGCTTCGACGCGCTCGGCGCGAATCGGGAAAACAATCAGAATGATCTGAACTTCCTGCGCACCCGACTGCTGGTCTCGCAGGCCAACGACCTGCCGTTCGGCTTCGGCATGGCGCTCTCGGCGGCCGGGCAGTTCAGCGACCAGCGGCTGGCGTCGAGCGAGCAGATCAGCTTCGGCGGGCGCTTCTTCGGCCTCGGCTATCCGGCGGGCGAGGTGGCCGGGGACAAGGGCTGGGGCGCCTCGGCGGAACTCAACCGGCTGTTCACGGTGGATTTCACCTACCTGAAGACGCTCCAGCCGTTCCTGGTGGCGGACATGGCGCGCGTGGTTTCGAACAGCGTGTCGCTCTCGCACCGGACGCTGCAGTCGCTGGCCATCGGCCTACGTTTTTCGGACCGGCGCTACTACACGATGGACGTCTCGGTGGCCCAGCCGGTGGGCGACAAACCCACCAATGCGAGCCATCGCTCGCCGCGCTTCAACCTGCTGTGGTCGTACCAGTTCGATTGAGTCACCGCACCAGCCGCTGAGGCGGTTTGGTGCAGTTCGATCCTTGACCCCCGCGTCACCCGCAAATGAGAATGGCTCGCATTTGTACACATCAGCACGTACCAGGGGGTTGTCATGCAGGTCTCACGCGTCGTGGCCGGATCGGCCACATTGTCCCAATCCGACGAAGCATCAGAAGGCCGTGCCGGGGCGTCGTTGCCCCGGCTGACGCAGGCCGTGGGCGTGGCCCTCGCCGCCGCACCCGTGGCGGCGCTGGCGCAGGTGGAGCTGCCACCGGTCACCGTCAACGAAGACCGCCACGACGGCTTCCGCGCCGCGTCCACCGGATCGCCCAAGGACCCCGAAGCGCTGCGCGACACCGCGCGCTCGGTCAGCGTGATTCCGCAGGAGGTCATCCGCACGACGGCCGCCACCAGCCTGACCGAGGTGCTGCGCACCGTGCCGGGCATCACGTTCGGCGCGGGCGAAGGCGGCAATCCCATCGGCGACCGGCCGTTCATCCGTGGCTATGACGCGCAGGCCAGCACCTTCCTCGATGGCTTCCGGGACATCGGCGCGCAGTCGCGCGAGATGTTCAACGTGGAGTCGGTGCAGGTCAACAAGGGGCCGGCCGGCGCCTATGACGGACGGGGCGGCGCTGGCGGCACGATCAACATCCAGAGCAAAGCACCCCGGCTGGAGCGCTTCGCCGAAGGCACCCTCGGCGTGGGCAATGCCGAGTACGTGCGCGCGACGGTGGATGGCAACTGGCGCATCGGCGAGCATGCCGCCGTGCGGCTCAATGCGATGTCCCACAGCAGCGACATCCCCGGGCGCGACGCCGCGCGCGTGAGCCGGTGGGGCGTGGCGCCGTCCGTCGCCATCGGGCTGGGCACCGCCACGCGCGTCACCGCCTCCTGGTATCACTTGCAGACCGACGACCAGCCCGACATCGGCATTCCCTACAACAACGCGCCCCACACCGCCCGCAAGGACGGGCGGCCCCGGGTGCGCCCGACCGGCGATGGCCGGCCGCTCGACGTGCCGCGCGAGACCCACTACGGCCTGCTGAACCGTGACTTCCAGAAGGAGCAGAACGACACCGGCACGCTGCGTATCGAGCACGATTTCAGCCCCGCGCTCAAGCTCCGAAACCAGACGCGGCTCGCGCGCACCCAGCAGGACTTCATCTGGACCCAGCCGGACTCCAACCTCGGCAACACCTACTACAACCTGCTCTGGCGGCGCGCCAACACCCGCGTGGGCACCGTCGACACGGTGGCCAACCAGACCGACCTGTCCGGCACCTTCCGTACCGGCGCCATCGGCCACAAGTACGTGGCGGGCGTCGAATTCTCCGAGGAGAAGGCCAACTGGGATACCTACAAGGTCGATACCGGCGACCGCCGCTGCGCCAATGGCGCCGGCGCGGCCAGCGGCTACAACTGCACGACCGTGTTCGATCCCAATCCGGCCGATCCGTGGGCAGGCGCGATCCAGCGCAACCACCGGCCGACCGATGTGCGCACCCGGACGCTGTCTGCCTACCTGTTCGACTCAGCCGAGATCACGCCGCAATGGCTGGTCAATGCCGGCCTGCGGCTCGATCGCTATGACACCACGCTGACGCAGGCGCCCAACGCCAGCGGCGTGCGCAACCAGTTCTCGCGGCAGGACACGCTGGTCAACTACCAGCTCGGCGCGGTCTACAAGCCGGTGACGTGGGGCAGCGTGTATGCGAGCTTCGGCACGTCGTCCACGCCGGCGGGCTCGTTCCTCGGCCAGGGGGCGGAATCCAATTCGCTGGCGACCGACGCCGCCGGCAATCGCGGCGACCAGCTCGCGCCCGAGAAAAGCCGCGCTTTCGAGTTGGGCACCAAGTGGGATGTGCTGGGCGAGAAGCTGGCCCTGACCGCCGCCGTGTTCCGCATCGACACGGACAATACGCGGATCCTCGAGCAGGACGGCACGGCGCGCATGGCCGGCGAGCGGCGCGTGGATGGCGTGGAACTTGGCTTCGCCGGCAACGTCACGGCCAGATGGGCCGTGTACGGCGGCTACACCCACCAGAAGGCCACGCTGCGCCGGAACGGCGGCAAGGGCACGGCGAACGGCGCCACCGACGGCAACGCGTTCCCGAACACCCCGGCTGACAGCTTCAGCTTCTGGTCCACCTACGAGGTGTTGCCGGGCCTGATCCTCGGGGGCGGCGCCAACTACGTGTCCAAGGTCTGGGGCAACGAGGCCAATACGAAGTGGGTGCCGGCCTACTGGCGCTTCGACGCGATGGCCGCGTACCGGCTGAGCAAGTTCGCCAGCGTGCAGCTCAATCTGCAGAACCTGACCGACAAGGCCTACTACGCGCAGGCGCACCGCAACCACTACGCCACGATGGCGCCGGGCCGCGCCGCCACGCTGACCCTCACGCTGCGCTACTGACAGCCGGAGACGGAGGATGGATACGCTGCCATTCCGCGTGGCCTCCGCGCTGGAGTTGGGCCAGCTTGCGCCCGATGCCCTGCGCGACGTGCTGGCTGGCCCGCCCGGACCGGCGCTACGCTGGCTCGGCGCGGCAGCCGTCAGCGGCCAGCTCGATGCGCAGATGACGCTCGGCCAGTGGTTCCTCGCCGGGCGGGGCCTGCCGCCCGATGCCGCCCGCGCGCACTACTGGTTCAAGCGGGCGGCGCTGTGCGGGCACGCCGGCGCCGCCAACCTCGTCGGCCGCTGCTACGAGAACGGCTGGGGCACGGCGGCCGATGCGCGCGCCGCCACGCACTGGTTCCACACCGCAGCCCTGCGCGGTTCCGATTGGGGGATGTACAACTTCGCCACGTCGCTGGCGCTCGGGCGCGGCATGGCCGCCAGCCGCGCCGCCGCCTTCACGTGGTTCGAGCGCGCGGCGGCACGCGGCCATGCCAAGTCGCTCAACGTCGTCGGGGGCTTCTATGAAGATGGCTGGCACGTGGCGCGCAACCTCGCCTGCGCGGCGGACCACTACCGTCGCGCCGCGGCGGGCGGGGACTTCCGCGGCTGCTTCAACCACGCGCGCATGCTGGCGCTGGCCGGGCACGAGATACCCGCGCGCGCATGGGTCCGGCGCGCGGCCCTGACGGCCAACGCGCCGTTCGTCGACAAGATGCTGGCCTGGCTGGTTGCGGCACCGCAACCCGCACTACGCGCGCTGGCGGATGCGGTGCAAGGCGCCCCGGGCGCACGGGGCGCCCGGGCGGTGCGCCTCAGTTCACCCGGAACCCCACCTTGATCATGACCTGGAAGTGCGCGATCTTGCCGTCCTGCACATGGCCGCGCGTTTCGATCACTTCGAACCAGTCGATGTTCTTGATGGTTTCACCGGCTTTGGCAATGGCGTTGCGGATGGCACCGTCGCAGCCGTCGGCGGATGAGCCGACGATTTCGACCAGCTTGTAGGTGTGGTTCGTCATGGTGGTCTCCTGTCGCATCTGGCGTTGTGCCTTCCATCATAGGCAGCATGTCCGGCAAGCCCAAGGGCCACGGACGCCGCAGGGCCCCCCGCGCGGGTTGCGGAAGGGCCGCTTCCACTGTTACGCTGCGGGCCGCTGAACTTCTGCCACCACTCTGTAACCTGATGTTTACTTCCCTTCACCGTTGCAAGCGGCTCGCCCTGGCGAGCCTGATGGTTGCCGCCACCGGCCTCGCCGCCGTGGCCCAGGCCCGCACCACCTCCACGCTCGAGCGTCTGGCCGATGCGCTCACGCCCGCCGCGCGCCCGAGCGCGTTCGCGGCCGGCAGCACCTATACGCTCTGCTTCGTGCCGGACGGCCCGAGCTGCCAGGACATGCTGATCGATGCCATCCACAACACCCGCCGCAAGCTGCTGATCCAGGCGTACTCGTTCACCAACGCGCAGATCGCCAAGGCCGTGGCCGATGCGCACCAGCGCGGCGTGGACGTGCGCGTGATCGTGGACAAGAGCCAGGTCTCCGAGCGCTACACCAGCGCCACCTTCCTCAAGAATGCGGGGATTCCCGTGGTGATCGATACCAAGCCGGCCATCGCCCACAACAAGGTCATGGTGTTCGACGACCAGGCGGTCTTCACCGGCTCGTTCAACTTCACCAAGTCCGCCGAGCAGCGTAACGCCGAGAACGGCATGCTGATCCGGGGCGACGCCGCCGTGGTGCGCGCCTATACCGAGAACTGGCGCACCCGCTTCGAGCAGTCCTCCGCGTACTGATCACACGCCAGGGGCCTCCCCCGGCCCCTCGGCATCCTCCCGCAGCAGGATCAGCCAAACGCTGACAGACCGGCCGCCCGCGCCGGTGTCTACTTCAGGTGTGTATCCCCGGATGCCGCGAACGGCGATTGCCCGGGGTCATGCCGGCCATGATCCCCCGCCAGACCCTCTCCGGCGATGTTTCGAGCCTGCCCTCTCGCATCGTCCGATCGCCCCCTCGCGCGCCGCCGGCCAACCTGGCAGGAGGAAATATGCTTACCAATCAGAACACCGATAAACCCGTGCGCCGAGGGGCGCGCGCGCTTTGCGTCATCGGCGTGGCCGTGGCGTCGCTGGGCTTGTCGATGGGCGCCCGCGCCGACATGAGCACGTCCAGCGCCGGTCCGTTCACCTATATATGTGGTGGCGTGGCGGCGGACGAACAGGCGGAAATGAACAGCGCGGCCCGCGAGTACGACATGGGCCTGCTCTTCACGCAGGGCGGCCGGGGCGAGTACCTCTCGGACGTCAACGTGAAGCTGATGCGGAACGGCAAGCAGGTGGCGGAGTTCACGTCCACCGGCCCGCGCTGCCTGATCAAGGGCCCGCGCGCGTCGTACCAGGTAGTGGCCACGTTCGAGGGGACGTCCAAGCGGACCACCCTGAGCCCTGGCGAGAAGAACGTGCAGTTGCGTTGGTAGGGAACCGCCCCAACCGGCCTCTATCTATATAGATATGCAGCCCTGAGCCGCCATCCCCTGCGCGGCCCCATGCCGGCCCCGTCCCCGCGGGGCCGGCATATTTTTTTGCCCGCGTTTTTGCCCACGTAGTTGCCCACGGTTTTCGGCCACGGCCTGCATGAATGCAACAGGAATGGCACACTTCCGGGTTCTATTGTGGAGTGCCTCAAACCCTGGAGAGTTCGCATCATGACGACCAAGCCCGACAGCCGCTGGATTCGCATCGACACCGCCGATGGCAGCTTTGACGCCTACCTGAGCCTGCCGCCGGGCGGCAAGCAGCCCGGCAATCCCGGCATCGTGCTGATTCAGGAGATCTTCGGTGTGAACGAGCACATCCGCTCGGTGGCGGACCAGTACGCGGCGGACGGCTACGTGGTGCTGGCCCCGGACGTGTTCTGGCGCAAGGCGCCGCGCGTGGAGCTGGGCTACAGCGGCCCGGACTGGGAACAGGCGATGGCGCTGCGCACCAGCGTGGACCTGGAAGCCGCGGTGTCGGACATCGGCGCCACGGCCACCGCGCTGCGTGCCGAGATTGGCACGGGGGGCAAGGTGGCGGCAGTGGGCTACTGCTTCGGCGGGCTGCTGTCGTACCTGGCGGCGGCGCGGGGTCTGGTCGATGCAGCCGTGCCGTACTACGGCGGCGGCATCCAGAACCAGCTGCACGAGGCCGCCGCGCTGAACGTGCCGGTGCAGTTCCACTATGGCGCGCTGGACAAGCACATCCTGCCCGAGCATGTCGAACAGGTGCGCCAGGCCGTGGCCGGCAAGCGCGGCACCGAGGTCTTCGTCTACGATCAGGCCGATCACGGCTTCAACTGCTGGGCACGCGCCTCGTTCCATCAGCGCTCGGCGGCGCTGGCCCATGGTCGCGCGCTGACCTTCCTGGCCAACGCGCTGTCCTGAGCCCCGCTCAGTAAGGCACGGCCACGCCGTTCTGTATCTTCACGCGGTCGCCCGAACGCAGGTTGTACGGGCTGGCCTGCGTGAGGGTCAGGTAGCCGCTGTCGTTGGTGCGCACGCGCACCCGGTAGGCCGCCGGCCCAGTGTTGGTCTGCTTCTCCACCGCGTTGCCGGCCACGGCGCCGGCGACCGCGCCGCCAATCGTGGCGATGGTATTGCCGCGCCCGCCGCCCACCTGATGGCCGAGCAGCCCGCCCGCCACGCCGCCGATCACTGCGCCGACGCCGCTGGTGTCCGCAGGCTGGCCCCGCACCATCTCGATCGATTCCACCCAGCCGTAGCGCACCGCGTACGGGTCGGCACCATCGCCCGGCTGTGTCGCCGGATAGCCGTACTGGTCGTAACCGGGCTGCTGGGGGTAGGACGCCTGGGGATAGCCGGACTGCGGATAGCCCGACTGCGGATACGCTGGCTGCGGGTAGCCCGGCTGCTGGTACGCTGGCTGCTGGGGATAGCCCGACTGGGGATACGACTGCGCCGGATACCCGCCGCTGATCTGCGTGCCGCTGGTGCCGCTGGTGCCATACCCCGCCTGCTGCGGGTAGCCACCGCCGTAGTTGCTGCCGTAGCCGCCTCCATAGCCGGTACCGTACCCGTCGGCATAACCATTGCCATACGGCGCGGTGACACAGCCGGCCAGCGCGCCGGCGGCGATGACGGCCAACGCCGTGGAACGAAACGGGAAAGACATGGTGGAGACTCCTGCGGCCAATGCGCGTGTGGATGATGCGCGCGAGTCTAGAGCCGGGGCTCGGCGGCAGGTGTCACGGGAGATTGTGATGGGTAACGGGCTGTAACGCCGCCCGTGGACGAATCAGAGCCGATCAGCGCCGTCGTCGTTGAACGCCGTGATGCGGGCCACGCGGAAGGTATTGCGCAGGGACTCGAGTTCGGCCCGGTGCAGCATCGCCAGCCGGTTCAGGCAGCGCTCGCCCTTGGCCAGCAGGTGGATCTGCACCACGCGGCGGTCGTCGGGATTCACCTTGCGGCTGACCAGCCCGGCCGCCTCGCAGCGGTTCACCAGCGCCACCACGCCATGCTGCTTGGCCTGCAGGCGCTCGGCCAGCTCGCCCACCGAGGCCCAGTTCCGCTCCGCCGAGCCGCGGATGTGGAGCATCAGCAGGTATTGCTGCACCGTCACGCCTTCGGCGCGCGCGGCGTCTTCGGAAAACCGCAGGAAACGCCGCAACTGGTATCGGAAATCGGACAGCGCCTCGAAATCCTGCTTGGTCAGGGCGGTTTGGGGCGCGGCGGGCTTGCGTGGCATTGAAGAATCAGTTTTGCAGAGGGGGAAATCCGGCGCTCATTATAAAAGCACCCCTTGTGCCCGCAGGCATCCTCCGGTGCGCTGGCGCGCATTTCCGCATGCGCGCCGGACGGGGTATGGCAGAATCTGTGCGGAGACCGACACCCTAACACCGCCAACCCGGAAATCCGCCCGATGTTCACGGAAATTGTCCTGTTCCTGCTTGATACCGTCTTCACGCTGTTCGGCATGGCACTGCTGCTGCGCCTCTGGATGCAACTGACCCGGCTGCCGTCGCGCAATCCGGTGTCGCAGGGCGTGTTCCAGGTCACGGACTGGATCGTCCGGCCGCTGCGCCGCATCATTCCGGGCTTCGGCGGCATCGACTGGGCCACATTGATCGCGGCCTACCTGACCGCCGTGCTGTTCCTGGTCTGCCGTGCGCTGGTGCTGGATGCGGATCCGCTGGCCTTCCTGCCGGTGATCCTCGCCCTCAGCCTGCTCAACGTGCTCAAGTGGGGCATCAGCATGGTGATGTGGGTGACGTTGCTGATGGCGATCCTGTCGTGGGTCAACCCGCAATCGCCGATGGCGCCGGCGCTGTGGCACCTGACCGCGCCGATGCTGCGCCCGCTCCAGCGCGTGATACCGCGCCTGGGCGGCTTCGACATCTCGCCGCTGATCCTGTTCGTGATCGCGCAGATCCTGCTGATGGTCATCGCCAGCGTGAGCCGTGGCGTGATCTGAGCCGCAAGGCTAGCACAGATCGACTCCCTAGGGTTAACCCTTATTGTCCAGCTGACTGGACAGTCTTTCGAGGATTTACCCTTTTTCCTGTGCGTGCCGAAGCCTACATTACAGCCACCGCGGACCCACCGCGATCTCTGCCAATAAGTAGGAACAGCACGACCATGAAGAAGACCCTCGCCCTCACCCTCCTCGCCCTCGGCCTGGCCGCCGGCGCCGCCTCTGCCCAGGCTTCGCAATCGATCACGGACCTGGCCCGCCTCGACGGCAGCATCGGCCGCGTCGGCAAGGCTGACCCGTACACCGACGGCGCCCGTGGCGTGACCGAAAAGCGTGATGTGTACTCGGAAGGCGCGCGCGGCGTGACCGAGAAGCGCGACGTGTACTCGGAAGGTGCCCGCACCGTGACCGAGCAGCGCGACCAGTTCAGCGAAGGCGCCTGAGCCGCGTAGCAGTACCAAGGGCGGCGCAATGCCGCCCGGCAGCACCCCCGGGGCGCTCCCCACGCCCCGCTAGACTTCCCCCTGCTCCATCCGCTCGAAGGCTTCCACCCGTCCAGCGGGCGCCATCCGCGCCGCCGGCTCGGCCAGATCGCCCAGATCCGCGCCCATCATCGATTCGATGGCTTCCATGAACGCGCGCACCTTGCGCGGTTGCAGGCGCCGGTCGGGCAGCAGCGCGAAGACGCGCAGCGGCGGCAGCGGATAGTCGGGCATCACCCGCACCAGCCGGCCCTGCGCGATCTCGGTCTCGGCGGCCGTCATCGGCACCCGGGCGATGCCCAGCCCGGCCAGCGCGGCCTGCATGCGCAGTTCGGCGTTATAGGTCTGCATGCGCGGGCGGATCGGCACCGAAATGCGCTCGCCATCGCGCGCGAACTCCCAGACCGAGACGCCGGGCGTGGCCAGCGTCGGCATGTTCGAGAGATCCTCGGGATGCATCTGCGCCGGCAGGCTCGCCGCCAGCGAGGGCGCGGCCACCAGGCCGCGTTCCACGTGCCAGATGCGCCGGGCGATGGTGCCGGAGTCGGGCAGTTCGGTCTCCACCGTGACGAAGGCGATGTCGAAGCCCTCGCGGATCGGATCGACCAAGCCCTGGGAAATCTCCACCGTGATATCGAGTGCGGGATGCGCCGCAAGTGTTCGGCAGATCACACCGCCCAGTTGCTGGGCGCCGAACTCGTACGGCGTGGCGATGCGCAGCATGCCCTGCACGCGCTCCTCGCGCGCCAGGGTTTCCTGGCGGATCTCGCGCAGCCGCGCGAACAGCGGGGCCACGTCGCGATAGACCGCGCCCCCGGCATCGGTGAGGCGCATGCGGCGCGTGGTGCGCTCGAGCAGCTTGGCGCCGATGGCCGTTTCCAGCCGCGCCACGGCGGCCGACACCCTGGATTTGGGGCAGTCCAGCGCCGCCGCTGCCGCCGTGAAGGTGCCCTGCTCGACGACGCAGCAGAACGCCTCCCAATCATTCCACTGAATTGTTTCGTTCACTGACCCGATGACCTGCGACATTTTGCGATCGCACATTATGAGGGAGAGCGCGGCGTCCGTCAGCGTGGCGGTCAGTCGCGGCGGGGTATTGCCGATGGCCCCGGACTAGCGATTTGGACGCATTTCCACTACCCTTTCGGCCTTTCCGAGCCAATTTCGAGCCCATTCCGCAATGGCGAGCCCTGCCGATCCCGCATCATCCCGCACGCCGGGCACCCCGCCCGCCGAGAAGCCGAGCGACAGCTATGTGCAGTCCTTCGCACGCGGGCTGTCCGTCATCCGCGCATTCGACGCCCGCCACCCAACCCAGACGCTGACCGAAATCGCCCAGGCCAGCGGCCTGACCCGCGCCGGCGCGCGCCGTATCCTGCTCACGCTGGTGGGGTTGGGCTATGTGCAGGCCGATGGCCGCCAGTTCCGGCTCACGCCCAAGATCCTCGACCTCGGCTTCGCCTACCTGACCTCGATGCCGTTCTGGAACCTGGCCGAGCCGATCATGGAGGCGCTCTCGCAGTCGGTGCATGAAAGCTGCTCGATCTCCGTGCTCGATGGCACCGAGATCGTCTACGTGCTGCGCGTGCCGGCACGCAAGATCATGACSATCAACCTGTCCATCGGCAGCCGGCTGCCGGCCTATTGCTCGTCGATGGGGCGCGTGCTGCTGTCGGGGCTCGATGACGACACGCTCGACCGCGTGCTGCGCGACACCGCACTGGAAGCGCGCACGCGCCGCACCGTGACCGACATCGACCAGTTGAAGTCGCTGATTGCCGACATCCGCACGCGCGGCTGGGCGCAGAACGATCAGGAACTGGAGGAAGGGCTGGTCTCGCTGGCCGCGCCCATCCGCAACCGCACCGGGCAGATCATCGCCGCCATCAATATCAGCGGGCAGGCCAACCGCACCAGCGCGCAGGAGATGTCGGATCGATTCCTGCCACCGCTGCTGGAGGCCTCCGAGAAGATTTCCGGGCTGGTCGGCCTGCGGACCTAGGTCGGCCCTCGGTCGAAGACGGGCTTACACCCGCGCCTTCGGCTCCCACGACACCGCGATATCGCCGTTGACGAAGGTCTGGCAGGCCATGCGGAAGCCGGCGCGCAGGTCGTCATCGCTCAGATGCTTGCGCTCCTTGGGCTTGACCGCGTCCGTATGCTCCAGCCCGCGATCGATGTGGCACTTGCAGGTGCCGCACAGCCCGCCGCCACACTTGAACGGGATGCCGCCCTGCTCGCGCAGCGATACGCGCAGCAGGTTGCTGTTGGCGGGCGCGGTAACCGTCTTGCCGCCATTGGTCACGAATTCGATTTCCACCTTGCGGACCTCCGGCGCCGCAGCGGGTGCGGCGGGCGCGGCGCTGCCGCCGCCAGTGTCCTCGGTGGTGTCGGCGGCAGCCGTCTCGATATCTGCCCGCATCATTGCTTCCTTAAAGAGAGGTCCATGCTGCCGAAGTGCGCCAGCGCCTGCAGCGCGGCCCGGGCAGCGTCGAGCGTGTCGAAGCGCTCGAGGAATTTCGATGGCACGTGGTTGACCACCGGCGGCGCATCCGGGCCGCCGGTTTCGTCGATCACGGGCACCTTCACCGCCGCATGCAGCGTGGCGATCACGAAGATCGCCTTCGGGCGGCCATAGAACAGGTACTCGTAGGTTTCCACCGGCTCCACGCCCGGCACGGCCTCCGTGCGGAACTGGCCCGGCTTGCTGGTCAGGATCACGAACATGAGGTCTGGGCCTGGGTGTTGGCCTGAGGTTGTGCCGGGGTCTCAGGCTGCTGATCCTCCTGCTCCAGCTCGATGTCATGCGTCAGCCAGATCTGGCAGGCAAGCCGGAAGCCCTGGTCGATCCGCTCGCCCAGCTGCTTCTTTTCCTTCCAGTTCGGCGGCGGCAGGTGCTCGGCGCCCGCCAGGACCCGGCACGCGCACTTGGAGCACTTGCCCATGCCGCATTCGTAGCGCAGGTTCGGATACGGAAACTGCTTGATGCCGGCGCGGACGACGAGGTTGGTCTCGGGCTTGACCTCGTCCACGAAAACCTGCCCGTGCTTGTGAAAGACGACTTTCGGCATGTTGGTGACTTCGCTGAAATCGAAAAAAAGGAAGCGCCCGGCGTCAGTGCCAGAGCAGCATCGCGCAGATCGTGGAGACGAACAGCCCGGCCAGCACGGGCAGCAGCAACGCCCGCACTGCATCGAGCACCGGCACGCGCGCAAACCCGGCCACGGCGATCAGGGAGGACCAGGCGATCAGCGTGCCGCCGCCGGTCCAGACCGCGCCCATCTGACCCACTGCGGCCAGCGTGGCCGAGTCGAAGCCGACTACCGGACCCAGCGCGCCGGCCAGCGTGCCGGTCAGCGGCAGGCCGGCGAAGCCGGAGCCATCGATGCCGGTGATCATGCCCACCAACAGCACGCCGAAGGCCACGAACACGTGGTTGTCCGGAATCATGTGCTGGTACGCCTGGATCAGCTCGAACAGCAGGCTGGGCGCCTTGCCGGCGTCCACGCCCAGGATCTGCGCGGCGGTCTCGCCGGCGCCCACGAAGAAGAAGCCGGCAATCGGCAGCACCGAGCCCATCGCCTTGAACGCGAACACGAAGCCATCGGTGATGTGCTCCGGGCAGACATCGAGCATCTTGCGCGGCCCTTCGGCGGCCAGCGTGGCCAGCATCATCAACAGCGCGGCCACGCCGCCCACCAGTGCCGCTGCCGCGCCGCCCTTGAGATCCGGCATGCCGGCGGCCAGCTTGGGCGCCACCATCAGCGAGACCACGCAGATAAACGCCACCGGCGTGAGCACCGCGAAGAACTTCGACCACTTGATGCGGCGCTTGGCCACCATCGCCAGGCTCTGTTCGATATTGGCGTCCGTGACGAGCGGCTCCGGGTGCGACGTGCCGCGCGCAATCTCCGCCTTGTCGAAGGTGCCGGTGGCTTCCATGGCCGTGTCCACGCCCGTGGCGCGGGCCTGCCAGCGGTCCAGCAGCGCGCCGTTGGCCGGCACGATGTGACGGCGCATCGACAGATAAGCCAGCGTCAGCGCGATGGTGCCGGTGATGATCGACAGGATCAGCGCCCGGTCCGCCACCACGGCCGCGCTGACCGCTGCGCCCGCCGCCTTGGCGCTGATGCCTGGCGCCACACCAATCACGTAGTCCGACGAGAGCGCCATGCCCTGCCCGGCGATGGCGATGGCCATGGCGCCGGCCAGCGGCGGCAGCCCGGCGGCGATGGCCGCGGGCAGCAGGATGGCCGACACCAGCGGCACGGCCGGCGTGGGCCAGAAGAACAGCGAAATCACATAGGTGATGCCCGCCAGGATGAAGTAGGCGCTATGCCCGTTCTTCATGACGAGGCGGAACGGCTCCACCATGCGGATATCGGATCGCAACGATTTCAGCGCATTGAGCAGCGCCGTCATGAAGGCGATCACCAGGAAGATATTGAACAGCTCCTTCGCCGCGACGAGGCTGGCCCCAAAGATGCCCCCCAACGCGCTGACCGGATTGCCCGTGATGGCCAGGATCACGAGGAAGGTGCCGACGATAGACGGCACGACAACGTTGGCCCGCAGGATCATCGTCAAGACGATGACTGCGACACCTAGCAAATACACCCAATGTGCCAGGCCGATTTCTACGGTTTGTTGCATGAGGCTCCCCTGATCCTGATCTTGGGGCCCTTGTGGGGGCGGATGAATAAGACCTGCCGTCGACCTCTTGGCTGCGTGCAGCGCTGGGCGTCGATCTAATTTGTATACTATATCCCGTTGACGCTTCCGAACAAGCGAAACCTGCACGGCTTGGGGTAATCCCCCAATGCGGTGCGGAAAGCCGCATCAGTGCACGGTTTCAGCGCATCAAGCACCACTCTGGAAGGCACGCCTCGGGAAAATATCGATGCATCAACGCTAGCAATTTTTCCGGCCATGTGTAGACTGTATACCGAATCGAGCCACAAACAGCCCTGAGCCCCCATCGACCATGCTCCATATCACCGACGAACTGATCGACCGACACGTGACGGCCCAGGACGCCCAGCAGGCCATGCTGGCGGCCTTCCAGAGTTTTGGACGCGGCGAGGCCGCGATGCAGGAACGGATCCGGACGGAGGCGGGTGGTGTGAAGCTTTCCACGCTTGGCGCGGTGATTCCGGAGCAGGAGGTGGCGGGGGCCAAGGTATATACGACGATCGCAGGACAGTTCTCATTTGTCATCCTGCTGTTTTCAACCGTTGACGGCCGGCCGCTGGCTTCGTTCGACGCCGGCGCGATCACGCGGCTGCGCACGGCGGCCTGCACGGTACTGGCCGCGCAGCGGCTGGCCCGGCCCGAGAGCGCCACGCTTGCGCTGTTCGGCGCCGGCACGCAGGGCGTGCAGCATGCGGCGCAATTGTCCGCCGCGCTGCCGCTGCGCCGCGTGCTGGTGGTCGATCCTTATGCCGACGCGGGCCTGCCCCACCGGCTCGCCGCACAGTGCGGCATTCCCGTGACCTTTGCCGATCCGGCCGTGGCCGCCGCGCAGGCCGACATCATCGTCACTGCCTCGCGCTCGACCACACCGCTGTTCTCCGGCGAACTGATCCAGCCGGGCACCTTCATCGCCGCCATCGGATCGAGCCTGCCGCATACCCGCGAACTCGACGACACCGCGCTGTCCCGCGCCGCCACCGTGGTGGTGGAGTGGCGGCCGCAGTCGCTGCGCGAGGCCGGCGACCTGGTGCTCGCCGACAAGGCGGTGCTGCCCGACAGCAAGATCGTGGAGCTGGCCGATGTTCTGCTGGGCAAGGCGGGGCGCCGCCACGCCGACGACATCGTGATCTACAAGTCGGTCGGCGTCGGTCTGGAGGACATCGCCCTGGCTGGTGTCGCCTATCGACGGATTACCGAAGCGGAGGCTGGAAAAGCCTGACGCGTGCTGCGCCCGGTCAGCTCTTTGTCGCCCAAATTCGATTGCAGAAAGTATACAAATTTCATCCTGATTCAAACCCGCCGCAGATAAGACGTCTCTCACGTCGCGGCTCACAACCACCCCTCGTCAAAACAGGAGCCCCCAAATGGCCGAACTGATGAACCGTGAAGATTTCCGCGCCGCCCTCGAGAACGCAATCAAGGGCAAGAGCGCCAACCAGGCACCCTTCAGCAAGGCATGGGCTGGCGGCACGCTGTCGCGCGACCACCTCGCCCGCTGGGCCGAGAACCACTATCACTACGTGGGCCCGTTCGCCGACTACCTCGCCTATATCTATGCCCGCACGCCGGACCACATGACCGAGGCCAAGGACTTCCTGCTGGCCAATATGTACGAGGAAGAGATTGGCGGCGACCGCCACACCGACCTGCTGATCCGCTTTGCCGAAGCCTGCGGCACCACCCGCGAGCGCGTGGTGGATGCGGACAACATGTCGCCGACCACGCGCGGCCTGCAAAGCTGGTGCTACGCCGTGGCCATGCGCGAAGACCCGGTGGTGGCCGTGGCCGGCCTGGTCGTGGGCCTGGAGTCGCAGGTGCCGTCGATCTACCGCAAGCAGACCCCCACGCTGCGCGAGAAGTACGGCTTCACGGACGAGGAAGTCGAATTCTTCGACCTGCACATCGTCTCCGACGAGATCCACGGCGAACGCGGCTATCAGATCGTGCTCGAGCACGCCAATACGCCGGAATTGCAGCAGCGTTGCCTGAAGATCTGCGAGGTTGGCGCCCAGATGCGACTGCTGTACACCACCGCGCTCTATTACGACTACGTGGACGGCACGCGCGAGACCGTGGCCGCCTGAGCGGCCCCGCATCTGCCCGGCCCCCGTGCCGGGCGCCCCGCCCCCGTTCGCAAAGGCCACAGTCATGACCGAGACGTACCGCAACTACATCGACGGCGAATGGTGCGACAGCGCCAGCGGCCGCACCACCGACAACCTCAACCCCGCCGACACGCGCGACATCGTGAGCCGGCACGCCGCCTCGGACGCGCGTGACGCCGCCGCCGCCGTGGCCGCCGCCTCGGCCGCCTTCGACAGCTGGAAAAAGACCCCCATCGGCAAGCGCGCGAAAATTCTCAACGATGCCGCCGCGCATCTGGAAGCCAACGCCGACGCCATCGCCGCCGAGCTGACCCGCGAGGAAGGCAAGGCGCTGTCGCTGGCGCGCGACGAAGTCATGCGCTCCGCCCAGACGCTGCGTTTCTACGCCGTGGAAGGACAGACCTACGGCGGTGAGACGTATCCCAACGATGACCCGGACATGCTGGTCTACAGCCAGCGCGAGCCGCTGGGCGTGGTGACGGTAATCTCGCCGTGGAACTTCCCGGTGTCGATTCCGGCCCGCAAGATCGCGCCGGCGCTGATCACCGGCAACACGGTGGTCTTCAAACCCTCGTCGGACGCGCCGCTCTCCGGCTACCGACTGGCCGAAGCCTTCGTCAAGGCGGGCATTCCGAAGGGCGTGCTTAATTTCGTGACCGGCAGCGCCGCCGAGGTGGGCCCGACCATCGTCGAATCGCGCGCGGTACGGGCCGTGTCCTTCACCGGCTCCACGGCAGCGGGCGAGCAGATCCACAAGTCCGTGCCGATGACCACGCGCACGCAGATGGAGTTGGGCGGTAAGAATCCTCTGATCGTGATGGAGGACGCCGACCTCGACAAGGCCGTGGACCTGGCCATCAAGGGCGGCCTGTCGCTGTCCGGCCAGGCCTGCACGGGCACCAGCCGCATCCTCGTGATGCGCGAGGTGAAGCAGGCATTCACCGACAAGCTCGTGGCCAAGGTCAAGACGCTGAAGATCGGCAGCGGCATGGCCACCGGCATGGATCTTGGCCCGCTCGCCACGCGCAAGCAACTGGAAACCGTGCTTGGCTACATCGCCGCCGGCAAGGCTGAAGCCACGCTGCTGTGCGGTGGCGAAGCGCTGACGGATGGCGATTTCTCGCACGGTTACTACGTCTCGCCGGCCGTGTTCACCGATGTCACGCCGACCATGCGCATCGCCCGCGAGGAAATCTTCGGCCCGGTGCTCGCCATCCTCGAAGTGGGCAGCTACGCCGAGGCCATCGCCGTTGCCAATGACTCCGAGTACGGCCTGTCCGCGGCCATCGCCACGCGCAATCCGCGCTATATGCACGATTTTGCGCATGACATCGAGTCCGGAACGGTGAAGATCAACCGCACCACCACCGGCAACCTCGTCAACGCGCCGTTCGGCGGGCTGAAGCGGTCGAGCACCTCCACGTTCCGGGAATCGGGCCGCGCGGGGCTCGAGTTCTACACCCAGATCAAGACCATCTATCGCGGCTGCTAAGCGGCGACTACCCGGCTATTAAGGATTTCACGATGAAAAAGGCAATCAAGCTCGAACTGCGGGAAGCCCGCCACATGGTGGCGGCGGCGGTGAAGAAGGCCGAGGAGATCGGCGTGCTGGAGTCCATCTGCATCGTCGATGAGGGCGGCTATCCGCTGCTGCTCGAACGCATGGACGGCGCCCGCATCACCGGCCCGCAGATCGCCTGGAACAAGGCATTCACGGCGGCCGGCCACAAGCGTTCCACACACCTGTTCAATACGGCGCCCAACGGCCCCGCGCTGCCCGGCAACGAGGCGTTCGGCATCCAGTGGAGCTTCGAAGGCAAGTTCGCGGTGTTCGTCGGCGGCTACCCGGTGGTGGTCAACGGCGAGGTGGTCGGCGGCGTGGGCCTGTCCGGCGGCAACGGCGAGCAGGACACCGCGTGCGGCGTGGCCGCGCTGGAAGCATTGCGCGACCTGCTGGCCGGCGAGGACCTGACCGTGCTGGCGCAGGCCGACATCAAGAAGTAAGCAGGAGCGGTCATGTCCCACGGTACCCATCCCCTCTATCGCATCGAGATTGCCGAGACGCAGCAGTCGTTCACGGCGCAGCCCGGCGAGTCCGTGCTCGATGCCGCGCTGCGCACGGGCGTCAGCCTGGCCCACGAATGCACGTTCGGCGGATGCGGCACCTGCCGCGTGCGCGTGGTGGAAGGATCGGTCAGTTATGAAGAATTTCCGATGGGACTGACCGAGGACGAGGACGCCGCCGGCTTCGCCCTGGCCTGCCAGGCGCGGCCCACGGCCGACCTCGTCATCAGCACCGCGCGCGGCCTGGAGCCGGCCGTGCCGGCACGCCGCGCGTCAGCCATCGTACAGGCGGTGACGCCGCTCGCCGCCGACGTGCTGCACCTGCGCATGGCCCTGCCCGACGACACGCCGCTGGCCTTCGCGCCGGGCCAGTACATGAAGATTCTGCTAGACGACGGGAGCCACCGCAGCTTCTCGATGGCGTCCGCCCCGCGCGGCAACGAGGTGGACTTCCACGTGCGCCGCATTGCCGGCGGTCGCTTCACGGCGGGGCAACTGCCGCGCCTGCAACCGGGCGACCGGCTCGACGTGGAAGTGCCGCTCGGCAACTTCGCACTGCGCAAGGAGGACTACCGCCCGCTGCTGATGGTAGCCACCGGCACCGGTATCGCGCCCATCAAGAGCATGCTGGAGTCCCTGATGGATGACCCGGATTGCCCGCCGGTGTGGCTCTACTGGGGCATGCGGTCCGCATCGGACCTCTACCTCGACAACGAGATCCGCGCCTGGGGCGATCGGCTTTACGATTTCCAGTACGTGCCGGTGCTGTCCCGCGCGGACGCGGACTGGCAGGGCCGGCGCGGCTATGTGCACGAAGCCGTGGCGGCGGACCTGGGCGACCTGTCCGAGCATGCGATTTATCTCTGCGGCTCGCCGAACATGATCCACGATGCAAAGCAGTTGTTCACCGGACTCGGCGCGCAGGTCCCGTTCCTGTATGCCGACGGGTTCACTTTTCAGCATCCGACGATGTAGTGGAATGTCTGGTCGCAAAGGTTGACGGTATACAATAGTGGCATTCACGCCGGGCCCATGCATCCCAATGGGCCGGTGCTTCAACGCTCAAGTTTCTTGCGCGATCCACGATTTCCACGGCCGATCCCGACCATGAACGACGCCACCACCAGTGCCTTCAGCCCGAATCCGGACACCCCGGCTGCCAGCCTGGGCGCCCAGCATTCCCCGCTCTTCGCGCTTGTGACCGATACGTTGCGGCAGCGCATCCTCGACGGCCAGTACGATCCCGGCGAGCGGCTGGTGGAGAACACGCTGTCGCTGGAGCTGGGCGTGTCCCGCATTCCGGTGCGCGAGGCGCTGCGCGCGCTGGCGGCGGAAGGGCTGGTCAAGATCGAGCCGCGCCGTGGGGCATCGGTGGCGCGTCTGTCGCCCAATATCGCCCGCGAAATGGTCGAGGTGCGCGCCACCCTCGAAGGTCTCAACGCCAAGCTCGCGGCACAACGCCGCGACCCCGCGCTGATCCTGGAAATCGAGAAGGTTCTCAAGGAAGGCAACGACGCCGTGAACAGCGGCCAGACCGAGCGCTTCGTCGAACTCAACTCCAAGTTCCACGAACTGCTCGGTAATATCGCCGCCAACAGCGTGCTGCAGGACATGATGCGTTCGCTGCGTGAGCGCACCGGGCTGCTGTTCGCGCCGGCCAACCTGAGCCGCGCGCGCCTGAACTGGGACGAGCATGCCCAGATTCTCCAGGCCGTGATTGCCGGCGATGCCGACCTTGCCGCGCTGCTGGCCACGCGCCATGTGTTCAGCGCGGCGAAAGCTGTCGAAAACATGAACGGCACCCCGGCAAACGCGCCGGTCGATACGCCTGACAAGGGCGCGTAATCTCCGCCGCCTGACCTCGACACCACATTCCGGCCACATTCCGGTGCACGGACGCCCGCCCTCGCACGGGCGTCTGCGCATGGCATTCCCCGTTCGCACCAGCAAATGGCGCGCCGCACCATCGCGGTGTATACTGTAGGCTGTTGTTAACCACAATAGGGAATGACCATCATGCAATACCCGGATGCTTCGTACCTCAGCCGTCCGGTCGGCGAGCAACTCCGCAAGCACTTTGCCCGCCGCGATGCGGTTCGGCACGCCACCCCGCTGCTGCCCGTCCGTCTGGCCGATCTGTTTGCCCTGTTCCGTTCGGGCACGACTCGCGGCAACGCCGCCTGACGCGCACCACGCGCGCCAATGAAAAAGCCGCCATCAGGCGGCTTTTGTGTTTCTGGGAAGGGACGTCTACAAGGCGGCCGGCGGCAGCTCCACGCTGCCGAACTCGGCGGACCGCGTGCCGGCCAGCGGCCGGTTGCTCGCACCGAAGTAAGCGAACGCTACCGACAGCTTGACCGTCTCGGCGTCATTCCGGCCGGCCGCGTGGAACAGGCGGCTGTCGAACATCAGCACATCGCCGCGATGCAGCGTCAGGGGCATCGCCCCTTTCAGCAGGCTCTGGCTATTGGGATGCGCCTCGATGAGAAACTCGGCCGGATCGAGCTGCTCCGGCGCCAGCTTGGCCTGATGCGAACCCGGAATCACACGCAAGACGCCGTTTCGCTCGTCTTCATCGCCCAACGCCAGCCAAACCGTGACCAGCTCGGGCTTTACGAACGACCAGTAGCGTGTATCGCGATGCCAGCCAGTCTGGCTGCCGAAATGCGGATGCTTGGTCATCACGCAGTTATGGTGCGCCAGCGTCAGGCGGGCGGGCTCGCCCAGCAGCGCCTCCACCGTGGCCACCACGTGCGGATCGCTGGCCCAGCGGCGGAATACCTCGTCACGGCCATAGGCCTGGCGCAGCCGGCGTACCGTACCGCCCCCTTCGGCCTTGCGCGAGGTGGGCGCGCCGGGATAGCCGAGATCGGCCTCGAACTCCACCGGCGGCACGGCGGCGGCCAGATGCTTGCGGGTCATGTCCTCCAGCGCGGCGCACATGGCCTCGCTGGCAAAGCGGCGCAGCACGATGTAGCCGCCCGCGTGGAATTCACGCGCCAGGCTGGCCAGACCGGCCTGGTCGGCCAGGGGCGCGGAAGAGTCGAAATCGAGGGAAGCCGAGGCGCCTGAGGCGCGGTGTTGCGAGGCAGTCATCGTGGAGGGATGAGACCATTCTGAAAGTGGCAAGGCGCCAACAGATCGATGATGCCAGAAGCAGCGAGATCCGGCGCGGGCTGGCGGGCGATACCGCCCATTTCGCATGAGACAACAGGACATCTGTCGCCCTGAAAGCGTGCGGCAACCCACTGTCCGATGCGACCCCGACGCCGCTACAATGGCCGCACTCTGCACCCGCAGCCACGTCACCGGAGGCAACTCGTGACCGCCCGACCCAGGATCGTTGCCTCGCTCGCCGAGGCGCAAACCCAGCTAGGCCGCATCGTGCTGGGCAAGCCGCGCCAGGTGCGCCTTGCCTTGGCCTGCATGCTGGCCGGCGGCCACCTGCTGCTGGAGGACGTGCCGGGCGTGGGCAAGACCACGCTCGCGCATGCGCTGGCCCAGACGCTGGGCCTGCAATACCAGCGGGTGCAGTTCACGAGCGATCTGCTGCCGGCCGATCTGGTCGGCGTGTCAGTCTTCCTGCGCGAGGCCAGCGAGTTCCGTTTCCATCGCGGCCCGATCTTCGCCCAGCTGGTGCTCGCCGACGAGATCAACCGCGCGCCCCCGAAAACCCAGAGCGCACTGCTGGAAGCCATGGCCGAGCGGCAGGTGACCCACGACGGCACCACGCACGCGCTGCCGGCGCCGTTCTTCGTCATCGCCACGCAAAACCCGCTCGAGCAGATCGGCACGCATGCGCTGCCCGAGTCGCAACTCGACCGCTTCACGATGCGGATTTCGCTCGGCTACCCCGATCCGGCCTTCGAGCGGGTGCTGTACCTCGGCGGTGCCGCCGATCAGCGCCCCGTTGCCGTGATGGACGCCGAGCAGGTGATGGCGCTGCAGGCCGCCGCCGCCAAGGTCTACGCGAGCCCCGCGCTGGTGGACTACGTGCTGGCGCTGGTGCAGGCCACCCGCGCGGAACCGGGTTTCGTCGCCGGCCTGTCGCCGCGTGCGGGGCTGGCGCTGCTGGCCTGCGCACGGGCGTGGGCGCTGCTGGAGCAGCGCGAGATGGTGGTTCCCGAGGACGTGCAGGCCGTGTTTGCGGCAGTGGCGGGGCATCGGCTGCTGCCGTCCGGCCATGGCGTGGGCCAGGGCGCCGGGGTGCTCGACCGCCTGCTGTCCAACGTCGCCATTCCCTGATTTCCGTCCCGCCATGCGGCAAGCCTCCGCCACCGCGCATCGTCCGCTGACCGCCTGGCTGCATCGGCAGCATGGGCCGGTCAATGGCGTGGTGACGTTCGATCGGCGCCATCTCTATATCCTGCCCACGCGCAGCGGGGCCGGCTTTGGCGTGCTGCTCGTGGCGATGCTGCTGACCTCGCTGAATTACAACATCAGCCTCGGCTTCGCGCTCACGTTCCTGCTCGCCGGCATCGGCATGGCGTGCATGTGGATGGCCTATCGCAATCTGCTGGAACTGGCGGTGTCCACGGGTGCCGCCTCGCCGGCCTTCGTGGGCGATGTGGCGGTCTTCGCACTGAACGTGGACAACGCCGACCCAGCCGCCCGCATCGGCCTGGAGGCCCGCACGCCGCAATCCGAAACCGCCACGCTGACCATTGATGGCGACAGCCGGGGCACCTTGCCGCTCCGCGTGCCGGCCACCGCGCGCGGGCGCATGAAGCTGCCGCGCGTCACGTTTTCCAGCCGCTTTCCGTTCGGCCTGTTTCGCGTGTGGAGCTATGCGGACCTGTCGCTGGTGGCCTTCGTCTATCCGGCGCCCGAGCCGAACGCCCCGCCGCTGCCGCAGGTGGCCCGCCCGGACGACGCCGAGGACGGCACGCTATCCGTCGCGTCGGACGATGGCATCGACCAGTTGCGCCGCTATCGCACCGGCGACCCGCTGCACCGCATCGCCTGGAAGCACAGCGCCCGCACGGGCCGCATGCTGAGCCGCACCGGCACCACGCCGCGCCAGCCCGGTTGCTGGCTCGACTGGGATGCGCTGCCGCCGGGCATGGACACCGAGGCCCGGCTATCGCGGCTGTGCGCGTGGGTGCTGGCCGCCGGCGACGAGTTCGAGATCGGCCTGCGCCTGCCCGGCGTGGCGTTGCCGCCCGCCCAGGGTGCCGCCCATCGCCGCGCCTGCCTGGAAGCGCTGGCCGTGTGGCCGGAGCGGCGCGCGTCATGACCCGGCACGAAGTTCGCCCGCTCGGGCATCAGGAACACGGGATGCTGATGGGCCAGCTCGCGTTGGTGCTGGCGCCGCAGGCGCGCTCGCTGCCGGTGTCGGTCAGCCTGCTGCTGCTGGTGCTGCTGGCCTGGCGCTGGCTGCTCTGGCGCCAGCGCGCGCCGCTGCCGTCGAAGCTGATGCTCGGCGTGTCGGCCGTGCTGGTGCTGGTGACCGCCGCCGCGCTCGTATGGCAGTCGGGCGGCAGCCTCGGGCGCGAACTCTGCGTGGCGCTGCTGGGCGCCTTCGTCATCCTCAAGCTGCTGGAAACCAAGGCGCTGTCCGATGCCACGCTGGTCACCCAACTATCCTTCTACCTGCTGCTAACGCTCTACCTCGCCGACCAGCCGTTCTGGCTGGCGATCTACAGCATGGCGATCGGCGCATGGATCCTGCGCAACTGGCTGCTGCTCCACCATCCGGAAGCGCGCGGGCGGCTGGCGATCTGGCCGCTGCTTGGCCGCATGGCGCTGATCGGCCTGCCGTGGGCGCTGTTCCTGTTCGTGCTGTTTCCTCGGCTCGACCATCCGCTGTGGCGGCTGCCGCAGTCGGAGCCGGTGGGCCGCACCGGTATTTCGGACACGATGAAACCCGGCAGCGTCGGCGAGCTGATCCGCTCGCCCGAGGTGGCGTTCCGCGCCGATATCATCGGCGATCCCTTGCCCGCCAGTGCGCTGTACTGGCGCGCGCTGGTGCTCTGGAACTATGACGGACTGGCGTGGCGGCCCGCCGATGGGTCGATGCGGCCCACGCGCCCGGCCACCGGGCTGCGCGACGATGACGGCGACGACGCCACGCCACCGCCCTCGGGCGTGCGCGCGTACAACGTTACGCTGGAGCCAAGCCAGCAGGCCTGGCTGTACCTGCTCGACCGGGGCGTTGCGGTGTCCGGCAGCCTCGACGCCCGCGTTTCCGCCGACGATGAGTTTTTCGCCCGCGCACCGGTGGACCGGCCGCTGCGCTACCGGGGCCACTCGACACTGACGGGAACGCCCCAACCCCTGTCGCGGCGCACACTTGCGCTGTCGCTCGCGCTGCCGGACGGCAATCCGCGCAGCCGCGAACTCGCAGCCAGCTGGATGGCGCAGTATCCGGACCCGTGGCAGCGCGTGCAGGCCGCGTTGCGGCTCTTCGCCGCGGCGCCCTTCGCCTACACGCTCTCCCCGCCGCCGCTCGGCAAGCAGCAGGTGGACAGCTTCCTGTTCGATACCCGCCGTGGCTTCTGCGAGCACTACGCCAGCAGCTTCGTGTTCCTGATGCGCGCCGCCGGCGTGCCCGCGCGCGCCGTGATGGGCTATCAGGGCGGCGAGTACAACCCGATGGGCCGGCACTACATCATCCGGCAATCGGACGCCCACGCCTGGGCCGAGGTGTGGATCGCCGGGCGCGGATGGGTGCGCGTGGACCCGACCAGCGCCGTGGCGCCGAGCCGTGTGGAAGAAGGCGTGGACGCCGCCCTGAGCGGCGACGAGGCTGAGGCGCTACGCGCCTTGCGCGGCCCGGCATGGTTGCGGGACCTGCGCCTGGGCCTCGACGGACTGACCTATACGTGGCAGCGCTGGGTGCTCCAGTACGACCGCGCGCAACAGGGCCGGCTGCTGCAGAAACTTGGCATGGATGGCCAATTGCCAGCGTTGCTGGCGGGCGGACTGGCAACGCTGAGCCTCGTCGCGCTGTTGCCGCTCTGGCTGCGGCAACGGCGGCTCGATCCGCTCCAGTCGCTCTATGCCCGCTTCTGCACCTTGCTGGCGCGTCATGGCTGCGCGCGCGGGGCTTCGGAAGGGCCGGCCGATTTCGCCATGCGCGCCGCCGAGGCGCTGCCGGGCGCCGCCACCGCCTTGCAGGCATTCACGCGCGACTACATCGCGCTGCGCTACGGTACGCCGGACGCCGCAGGCAGGTTGCAAGCGATGGCGCGCATGCGCAGGGCGCTGACGCTCGTGCGGCGGCAGGTGCGCTAGCCGTCCCGCGCACCATCGGCCGGTTGCCATTCCCGCATCTCGCGCATATAGTTACGTTCGTAACTATATCGGATGTAACAAATGCCGTTCGAACAGCGTATCACCCGGTTTTGCGCGGAATATCCGGAAGCCCCGCGCGATCTCATGCTCGCCTCCCGCCTGCTGCTCCGTTCCGCCAGATTGCTCCGACATCACATCGAGCGAGCACTGGCGCCGCACACGCTCGACATGGGCCAGTACCTGATCATGAGCCTGCTCGTCGCCGATGGCGGACAGCCGACCATGCCGTCGGAACTTGGCGTCGCCATCGACGCCACGCGCACCCAGATGACGCGCCTGATCGACGGCCTGGAGGCACGCGGCCTGGTGCAGCGCAAGACCTCGACACAGGATCGGCGCAGCCTGGAACTGACGCTGACGGCGGAAGGCCGGGCGTTGCTGGAGCGCGCCGCGCCCGCCGTGCATGCCGCCTATGGCGAGGCCTGGGCGCCGCTGGGCAAGGACCGGCTGGCCGACGTGACGCGCGACCTTGTGCAGTTGCACCAGAATCTCGCGGCACTCGACGCGCAGCGGTCGTGAACCTGCCCGCCCCCCAGGGCAAGGGCGCCGGCGCCCGCTGGCCCGGCGCGCTGAGTCGCCTGTTGAGCCGACCGCAGCGCCAGACGTTGCTGATGATGTTGCTCGCGCTGGCCACCGGCGTGGAGTTCCTCGAGAACATCATGTTCGTGTTCGCGTCCAGCCATATCGTCGGCGGCATCGATGCGGACCCGCGCAGCTTTGCGCTGGTGCAGGCCGCCTATGCCGTGGGCAGCATGCTGATGATTCTCAAGCAGCAGTGGCTGGCGCAGCGGTTCGGCTATCGCTATTACCTGACAGGGTCGTTGCTGCTGTTCATGGCCGGCACGCTCGGCGCGGCCACCAGCACCGGCCTCGCGCAGATGGTGGCCGCCCGTTTCGTGCAAGGCGTGGGCGGCGGCGCGCTGTTCACCAGCTGCCGGATTCTCGTGAACCTGATGTTCGGCCCGGCTGATCGGCCGCGCGCCACGCGTATCTTCATGCTGGGGATTTTCGGCGCCTCGGCGCTCGGGCCGGCGTTCGCGGCAGAGCTGGTCGAGCGCGGGGTCTGGCAGGATGTGTTCTATGGCGTGCTGCCGTTCGCGGCGCTGGCCACGCTCGGCGCCTGGCTGCTGCTGCCCGACGCCGAACCCCGCGAAGATGTGGGCGGCCCGGCGCTCGGTCCGCTGCTGCTGTTCGGCGTGGCCATCGTGGCGCTCCAGGCGTCCCTGACCGAGGCGCGCTTCGACCTCTTCTCGCATCCCGCCCGCGTAGCCTTGGTCGCCGCGCTTGCCCTGGCGCTGCTCGCCGGCTTCCTGTGGCACCAGTGGCACCACGCCACGCCGGTGCTGCGACTGCGTGCGCTGCGCCATCCCGTCTACCTCACGGGGCTGGCCATGTATTTCGTCTACTACATGATCAGCAACCTGAGCGGCTACGTGTTCCCGATCTACGCCGAACAGGCACTGCGCTTCCCGCTGGCCACCACAGGCTGGCTCAACACGCTGGCCGCCACCATCAGCCTCGCCGGCATCTGGTGCTATCTGCGCGTGGCGCGGCACCTCACGCACAAGAAGCCGGTCATGGTGGCGGGCCTGTTGCTGATGGCGGGCGCGATGGCGTGGTTTTCGATCATGCCACCCGATGTCGGACCGGTCGCGCTGCTGCCCGGGCTGGTGGGCAAGGGGCTGTTCGGCGTGATGGTCATCATCCCGATTGCTGGACTGACGTTCCGCTCGCTGGCCGACGACGATGACTTTGCCCACGGCTACCGCAGCAAGAACCTGATGCGGCAGATTGCCAGCTCGTTCGCGTCGGCGCTCGGCGCCGTGCTGCTGCAGAACCGGCAGTTCGCGGTGCATACCAGCTTGACCAATGCCATCGGGCAACGTCCCGCTGAGGCGGCGCAGTGGTTGGAGTCGGCACAGAAGGCGCTGATGGCGCGCGGCTTCGATACGGGGCAGGCGCACGTGGGCGCGCTGGCGCAGTTGGCGACAATTGCCGATCAACAGGCGCGGCTAATTGCCTGCGAGGATCTCTATCGATTGATTGCCGTGCTCGCGCTGGTGGCGGCTATCGGCATGTTCGCGCAGCGTCGGCTGGACTAGCGCCCAGACTGGGGACGGCGCGTTGAGGATACGACTAGGGGCGGGAGGCGTGTCCGCCCGTCAGAACAGCGACAGCTGGCGCATGCCGAAGCCGATGGTTTCTTCCACGCGGGCACGCGCATGGGCCAGGGAGCCCTCTGCGCCGGAGTAGTTGCCGGCCGCCCAGCGGTAGACCACGGGGAGTTCGCCGCGATCGGAAAGGTGGACCTCACCGAGCTTGTCGCCGCGTTCGCTACGGTAGAAATGAGAACGGTAGCCGCGCTCCCAGTGTGGAGCGGCTTCCTTCTTGCGGCGACGCGGGGTCGTCGGCTTGGTGGTGGCAGGCGTCAAGCGCCGCGTTCGGTCGGTACCCGGCGAGATGGGGGCGCGGGTGAAATCCAACTGCATAGACTTCCTTGTTCTGTCGATTCAGCAAGAACCAGACGTGGCGGCCATGGCCACCACGCGCTTCATGCATCGCAGTCGAGATCATACCTGCTCAAACGCGTTTTTGGGATGTTTTATCGCCCTGAATGCGGCCTCTGGCAAGGGTTTGCGGGCCGTATACCGGTTTACGGTATACGGCCTGTATACGTAAACCGGGCACCGTAAACCCGGTTTTTCGGACCCGGTTAGCCGAGGTCGAGGGGGATGAAAATCCGGGCGTCGTCGCGTTGCACGAGCAGCGCCACCTGCTTGCCGGACTTCGACACCAGGGCCCGAAGTTGCTCTGCTGAACTGATCGGCGTGCCGTTCAGCGACAGGATGACATCGCCCGGCTGAATGCCCACGCGCGCGGCCGGTCCGGCCACGTTCTCCACGACCAGCCCGCCGTCGATGCCGCTGTCACGCTTCTCGGCCGGCGTAAGCGGACGCACCGCGAGGCCAAGCTTGCCGCCGGTATCGCCGCCATTCGTCTTCTGCGCCACGGCGCCTTCCTGGGCCGTGCCCACCTTGACGGTCAGCGTCAGCGGCTCGCCCTTGCGGATGACCTTGAGCTGGGTCTGCGTGCCGGGCTTCATGTCCGCGACGTGCTCGGGCAGATCGCCCGAATGGTCGATGACGTCGTCGCCCAGCTGCACAATCACGTCGCCTGCCTTCAGGCCGGAGCGGGCAGCGGGGCTGTCCGGCTCGATCGCATTGACCAGCGCGCCTGCCGGCTTGGGTAGGTTGAAGGACTGGGCCAGCGCCTGGTTGACCTCCTGCACCGAGATGCCGAGACGGCCGCGCGTGACCTTGCCATGCGCCACCAGTTGCTCCTGCACCTTCGTCGCCACGTTGATCGGAATCGCAAACGACAGGCCCTGGTAGCCGCCGGTCTGGCTATAGATCTGCGAGTTGATGCCGATCACTTCGCCCCGCTGGTTGAACAGCGGGCCACCGGAATTGCCGGGGTTCACCGCCACATCGGTCTGGATGAAGGGCACGTAGGTGTCGTCCGGCAGCGAGCGGGACTTGGCGCTGACGATGCCGGCGGTGACCGTGTTCTCGAAACCGTAGGGCGAGCCGATGGCCAGCACGGGCTCGCCGACGCGGATCTTCGACGGATCGCCAAGGCGCACGGTGGGCAAGTCCTTCGCATCGATGCGAATCACGGCGATGTCAGTCTGCGGATCGGCGCCCAGCACCTTGGCCTTGAATTCGCGACGATCGGTCAGCTTGACGGTGACTTCCGTGGCGTTATCGACCACGTGAGCATTGGTGAGAATCAGCCCATCCGAGCTGACGATGAAGCCGGAGCCCAGGCCGCGCACAAGCTGCGGCTGGCTGGTTTGCGGACCCTGGAACTGCGGGCCGAAACGCTTGAAGAACTGGAACAGCGGATCGTCGGGGTCGATGCCCTGCGGCGCCTGCGCGGAGGTGCGCTGGGCGCGCGCGGTCACGCTGATGTTCACCACGGCGGGGCCGTACTGGTCGACGATGCCCGAGAAGTCGGCTGGCGTGGCGACGGCGACGGGCGCGCCGGAGGCAGATGCCGTGACGGGCGTCGGCGCGGCGTAGCCGGGGGTGATGGCGTCCTTCTGGAGATAGGCATAACCGCCGGCCAGCGCAACGAGCGCGGCGACACCGACGGCGGAGCGGGCAAAAGTCTGGCGAATCATGGTCTTTCCTTTCTGGTTGGCTTCTTGCGCGGACGCAGGAGTTGCGGCGCGATGGAAGCATCGTAAGCAGCCATCCTTAAACCAGACTTAAAGTTCCGACCTATCTCGTCCGCGTCACCTATCCTCAATAGTCACGATAGAAAATTTATCTTGCACACAATTTAATTGTGTATAAGATAGAGCCATGGCTGACGCAACGAACTCCTCCACTAACGAAGACTGGCTCCGGCTGGATCAACAGCTCTGCTTCGCGCTGTATTCCACCTCGCTGGCAATGACCAAGATCTACAAGCCGATACTGGGTGAGCTTGGGCTCACTTATCCGCAGTATCTGGTCATGCTGGTGTTATGGGAGACGGACAAGCTGACGGTGTCGGCGCTCGGAGAACGGTTGACGTTGGACTCCGGAACACTGACTCCGCTGCTCAAGCGGCTCGAGGTGGCGGGGTTCGTGGCACGGGCACGCGATGACGAGGATGAGCGACGCGTGCTGGTCAGCCTGACGGATGCCGGCCGGCGCCTGCGCGCATCGGCGGAAGGCATCCCGGAAAAGATGTTGTGCGCGACGCAGTGCTCGATCGAGGAGATCCAGACATTGACGGCGCGCCTGCATGAGATGCGGACCACGCTGGAGGATGCACGGTCCGACGGTTGATTTGCCGATTTCGGCATGACTTTGAAAACGCCCCCGAGCGGGCATCGCTAGGAGAATGCAAATGAAACTCGAGAAAGTCCTGTACACCGCCCACGCATCCGCAACCGGTGGCCGCGATGGCCGCGCCGTGACGTCCGATAATCAACTGGACGTGAAGCTGGCCGTACCCAAGGAAATGGGCGGCAAGGGCGATGGCCTGAATCCCGAGCAACTGTTCGCAGCCGGCTATTCGGCTTGTTTCCTGGGCGCGATCCGTTTCGTGGCTAGCCAGCAGAAGATCACGGTCTCGCCGGACGCCAAGATCGAAGGCGCCGTCGGCATCGGCCAGATTCCGCAGGGCTTTGGTATCCAGGCCGATCTGAAGATCTCGCTGCCGGGCATGGACAAGGAAGCGGCCCAGAAGCTGGTGGAAGCCGCACACCAGGTCTGCCCGTATTCGAATGCCACCCGCGGCAATATCGAGGTAACGCTCACGGTAGTCTGAGTTTGACTGTAGTTGCGATCACAAACAAAAACGCCGGCAAATTTGCCGGCGTTTTTGTTTTTATGCTTGTTTTTATGCGCTGTCTTCCGTTTCGAGCATCGCGCAGAATGCGCGCTTTTGCACGGCCGACATGCGCTTGGTGGCCAACTCGGCTTTCAACGCTTCTGACTTGTTATCGTAGCGAAGCCATCCAAGCAGGCGCGTAGGTTTGCGGGAGCGTGTGTATTTGGCACCAATCCCCGCAAGGTGCTGGGCATAACGGCGCTGGACGTCAGTGGTAATCCCTGTGTAGATCGAATTGCCTTCGCATTCGAGCAGGTAGAGATACCAGGGCGTTGCCTCGGCACAAGCGAGGTCTTCTTCGTCAGAGGGCATGGCACGCAGATCATAAGCGTTTTCGTCACGAAAATGCCAATCGGAGCCCACAAAGCAAAACCCCCAGCCTTTATGGGGCTGGGGGTTCTGGGTATAAGAGCCTGGCGATGACCTACTTTCACACGGGTAGTCCGCACTATCATCGGCGCAAAGTCGTTTCACGGTCCTGTTCGGGATGGGAAGGGGTGGTTCC